>NZ_JAAQWO010000007.1:0-383936 GCF_012985525.1 Pseudomonas sp. WS 5059
CAGTGAAATGCAATCCTCCAGACCCTGAAGATCGAGGTGGGAGCTGTCGAGCCTTGGCGAGGCTGCGATGGCGGCGGCATTGCTGGGATTGATGTTGGCTGACCCGCCGCTATCGCTGGCAAGCCAGCTCCTACATTGGATCGTCGTACATTGAGTACCGTATGCATCCTGCACTGGCAGCTGAAATGCAATCCTCCAAACCCTGAGGATCAATGTAGGAGCTGTCGAGCCCCGGCGAGGCTGCGATGGCGGCGGCATTGCTGGGATGGAAGTTGGCTGACCCACCGCTATCGCTGGCAAGCCAGCTCCTACATTGGATCGTCGTACATTGAGTACCGTGTGCATCCTGCGGTGGCAGTGAAATGCAATCTTCCAAACCCTGAGGATCAAGGTGGGAGCTGTCGAGCCTTGGCGAGGCTGCGATAGCGGCGGCATTGCTGGAATGGAAGTTGGCTGACCCGACGCTATCGCTGGCAAGCCAGCTCCTACATTGGATCTTCAGTACATTGAGTGCCGTATGCATCCTGCGGTGGCAGTGAAATGCAATCTTCCAACCCCTGAAGATCAATGTAGGAGCTGTCGAGCCCCGGCGAGGCTGCGATGGCGGCGGCATTGCTGGAGTTGATGTTGGCTGACCCGCCGCTATCGCTGGCAAGCCAGCTCCTACATTGGATCTTCAGTACATTGAGTACCGTATGCATCCTGCGGTGGCAGTGAAATGCAATCCTCCAAACCCTGAGGACCAATGTAGGAGCTGTCGAGCCTTGGCGAGGCTGCGATGGCGGCGGCATTGCTGGAGTTGATGTTGGCTGACCCGACGCTATCGCTGGCAAGCCAGCTCCTACAGGGACTTGCGCCCACTCATTAGCGGGTGGCCTGGCGATACTGGCGTGGCGTAAAGCCGGTCAACGCCTTGAACTGGCGGGTGAATGCACTGTGGTCGGTGTAGCCGCATTGCAAGGCCACTTCGGTGATCGGCAACTCGGTATGCAACAGGCGATGGGCATGTTCCAGGCGTACTTTCTGGATCATTTGCCGGGGAGTCAGGTGGAACACGCGCTTGCAGTAGCGCTCCAGCTGAGCCACCGACGTGCCGGCGATGCGCGTCAGTTCACCCAAGGTCACGCGCCGGTTGAAATGGGCCCGGATGTGCTCGTCCACCGCCGCCAATCGCTGATAGGCCGGGTGGGTCTCGCTGGCGGATTGCAGGTCGACCGAGATCCCCGCCAAGCCAATGATCGCGCCCTCGCGGTTGTATAACGGCCACTTGTGGGTCAGGCACCAACCGGGTTCGCGGCTGCCGTACAGGTGCAACTCCAGTTGATCCTCCAGCACCAGGCCCTGTTCGAGCACGCGCCGGTCCTGCTCGGTGTAGCCCGGCCCCAACTGCGCGGGGAACACCTCGGCGCTGGTCTTGCCCAGTAGCGGGCGCCGGTCTTTCAAGCCACAACGCTGTACCAGGGTGTGGTTGGCCATGACATAGCGCGCCTGCACATCCTTGATAAACATCGTCGCATTGGGAATCACGTCGAGCATCGGCAACAGCATGGCCACGCCCGCCAGCAGCTGTTCGAGGCTGTGTGGCCGCTGCTCGCCACCTTGGCACAGGGTTGCAAACGCGTTGTGCATCATGCCGCTCACCGCCTCGTTTATCGCCTCGCCGGGCCAGCAGATTGCCCGATGGCCATGGCCCTGTCGAGCACCGCTGCGCATCCGGCAATTGTGCTGAATTCGTCATTGATGACCGCGCAAAACATCAATCGCCAGCGGGCTGATGGGTTCACTGTAGCGCCACTGCATGCCTATCCAATAACCCACAAGAAGGCGCCGCTATGTCAGCCCAAGGCAAGTTCAAGAAACAGCTGTCTCTGATCGACCTCACTTTTATCGGACTGGGAGCCATCTTCGGTTCCGGTTGGTTGTTTGCCGCCAGTCACGTGTCGTCCATCGCAGGCCCGGCAGGGATTTTTTCCTGGTTGCTCGGCGGTTTTGCGGTGCTGTTGCTGGGCATTGTGTATTGCGAATTGGGCGCGGCCCTGCCCCGTGCCGGGGGCGTGGTGCGCTACCCGGTGTATTCCCACGGCCCGTTGCTGGGCTACCTGATGGGCTTTATCACACTGATCGCGTTTTCCAGCCTGGTGGCGATTGAAGTGGTCGCCTCAAGGCAATACGCCGCCGCCTGGTTTCCCGAGTTGACCAAGGCCGGCTCCAGCGACCCCACCACCCTCGGCTGGCTGGTGCAGTTCGGCCTGCTCTGCCTGTTTTTCGTGCTCAACTACCGCAGCGTCAAGACCTTCGCCATCGCCAATAACCTGGTCAGCATTTTCAAGTTCATCGTGCCGCTGCTGGTGATCGGCGTGCTGTTCACCTTCTTCAAGCCGGCCAACTTCCACTCCCAGGGGTTCGCCCCGTTCGGCCTGTCGGGGATTGAAATGGCAGTGTCCGCCGGTGGGGTGATTTTTGCCTATCTGGGGCTGACGCCGATCATCTCGGTGGCCAGCGAAGTGAAAAACCCGCAACGCACCATTCCCATTGCCCTGATCCTTTCGGTGCTGCTGTCCACGGCAATTTATGTGCTGCTGCAAGTGGCCTTCCTCGGCGGCGTGCCCACCGAAATGCTCGCCAATGGCTGGGCCGGCATCAGCAAGGAACTGGCCCTGCCCTATCGCGATATCGCCCTGGCTCTGGGCGTGGGCTGGCTGGCCTACCTGGTGGTGGCCGACGCGGTGATCTCCCCCAGCGGCTGCGGCAACATCTACATGAACGCCACGCCACGGGTGATCTATGGCTGGGCGCAGACAGGCACCTTCTTCAAGATTTTCACGCGCATCGATGAGAAATCCGGCATCCCGCGCCCGGCGCTGTGGCTGACCTTTGGCTTGTCGGTGTTCTGGACCCTGCCGTTCCCGTCCTGGGAGGCGCTAATCAATGTGGTGTCCGCCGCCCTGGTGTTGAGCTACGCCGTGGCCCCGGTGTGCGTGGCGGCGCTGCGACGCAATGCGCCGGACATGCCGCGCCCGTTCCGGGTCAAGTGGATGAGTGTGCTGGGCCCGCTGTCATTCATCATCGCCGCGCTGATCGTCTACTGGTCGGGCTGGAGCACCGTGTCCTGGCTGCTGGGCCTGCAAATCGTGATGTTTGTGGTGTACCTGCTGTGCCGTCGCCTGGTGCCGACCCAGCACCTGAACATCGCCCAGCAAGTGCGTTCCAGCGCGTGGCTGATCGGCTTCTACGCCGTAACCATGGTGCTATCAAAACTCGGCAGTTTTGGCGGCCTGGGTGTGCTCAGCCATCCCTTCGACACCCTGGTCGTCGCCGCCTGCGCCCTGGGCATCTACTACTGGGGCGCCGCCACCGGCGTGCCGGCGCACCTGGTGGAACTGGAACACGAAGACGACGAAAGCGAAGCCGTGCTGCCCGCGAGCGGCATGCACCCGGCGAACGCATAACTGGCCAATCACCAAGGAATAGCTGGATGAAACGACTGCATGTGATTGACTCCCACACCGGCGGCGAACCGACGCGCCTGATCATCAATGGCTTCCCGCAGCTGGCCGGCCAGACCATCGCCGAGCAGCTAGACAGCCTGCGCACCACACACGACCAATGGCGCCGCGCCTGCCTGCTGGAGCCCCGTGGCAACGATGTACTGGTCGGCGCGCTGTACTGCGAGCCGGTCTCGCCGGGGGCCACCTGCGGGGTGATTTTCTTCAACAATGCCGGCTACCTCGGCATGTGTGGCCACGGCACCATCGGCCTGGTCGCCTCGTTGCACTACCTGGGCCGCATCAAACCAGGGGTGCACAGCATCGACACGCCGGTGGGCCAGGTCAGCGCCACCCTGCATGAGGACGGCGCGGTCACCCTGCGCAACGTGCCCGCCTATCGCTATCGCCAGCAGGTGCCCGTGGATGTACCGGGGCATGGCCGGATCTACGGCGATATTGCCTGGGGTGGCAACTGGTTTTTCCTGGTGTCCGAGCACGGCCAGGGTGTGCACATGGCCAATGTCGAGGCCCTCACCGACTTCACCTGGGCCATGCTCAAGGCCCTCGAAGCCCAAGGCATCCATGGCGCAGACGGCGCGTTGATCGACCACATCGAACTATTCGCCGATGACGAGCAGGCCGACAGCCGCAACTTCGTCATGTGCCCCGGCAAAGCCTACGACCGTTCGCCCTGCGGCACCGGCACCAGCGCCAAGCTGGCGTGCCTGGCCGCCGACGGAAAACTTCAGGCCGGTGAGCCCTGGGTGCAAGCCAGCATCACCGCCAGCCAATTCGAAGGCCGTTTTGAATGGGAGGGCGAACACATCCGCCCCTTCATCACCGGCCGCGCCTATATGACCGCCGACAGCACCTTGCTGATCGACGAACAGGACCCTTTCGCCTGGGGCATTTGAGCACCCGGCAGCTTTTAAACAGACCCTTCCAAGGAGCTAGAACCATGAGCGATAACATCTTCACCGGCTGCATCCCTGCCCTGATGACCCCGTGCACCGCCGAGCGCCAGCCGGACTTCGACGCCCTGGTCGCCAAGGGCCGCGAGCTGATCGATATCGGCATGAGCGCCGTGGTGTACTGCGGCTCCATGGGCGACTGGCCGTTGCTCACCGAAGCCCAGCGCCAGGAAGGCGTGGCGCGCCTGGTGGCGGCGGGCATCCCGACCATCGTCGGCACCGGCGCGGTCAACAGCCGAGAGGCGGTCTCCCATGCGGCCCACGCGGCCAAGGTCGGCGCCCATGGCTTGATGGTCATCCCACGGGTGCTGTCCCGTGGCGCTTCAGCCAGCGCGCAAAAAGCCCACTTCGCGGCGATCCTCAGCGCCGCGCCGAACCTGCCGTCAGTGATCTACAACAGCCCCTACTACGGCTTTGCCACCCGCGCCGAGCTGTTCTTTGAACTGCGCCGCGAGTACCCGAACCTGATCGGCTTCAAGGAGTTCGGCGGCGGCGCCGACCTGCGCTACGCCGCCGAACACATCACCTCCAAGGACGATGCCGTGACCCTGATGGTCGGTGTCGATACCCAGGTGGTGCACGGTTTCGTCAACTGCAACGCCACCGGCGCGATCACCGGCATCGGCAACGCCCTGCCACGGGAAGTCCTGCAACTGGTGGCCCTGAGCAAGCAGGCCGCCAAGGGCGATGCCAAGGCCCGGCGCCAGGCCCGCGAGCTGGAAGCGGCGCTGGCGGTGCTGTCGTCCTTCGATGAAGGCTGCGACCTGGTGCTCTATTACAAGCACCTGATGGTGCTCAATGGCGACCTGGAATACAGCCTGCACTTCAACCAAAGCGATGTACTGAGCGATGCCCAACGCCGGTATGCCGAGCATCAGTACGCGCTGTTCCGCCAGTGGTACGCCAACTGGTCGGCAGAACAGAACGTCGACTGACTGCTCGCACGCCGCTGTTGCACAGCGGCGTTCCTTCTTATTTCAGGAACAGGCCATGACTCTGACAGGCACTATGCTGATCGGTCAGCACTCCATTCCCGGCACCCGCGCAGCCATCCGCGCGATCAACCCGGCCACCGATGCTGCGCTGGAGCCGGCCTATCCCGGCGGTTCCACCGAGCAGGTGGCCCAGGCTTGCGCGCTGGCGTGGTCAGCCTTCGACAGCTACCGCGAGACATCCCTGGCGGCGCGTGCTGAGTTTCTCGAAACCATCGCCAATGAAATCGAAGCCCTCGGCGATGAGTTGATCGAGCGTGCCGTGGCCGAAACCGGCTTGCCCCTCGCGCGGATCCAGGGCGAACGGGGCCGCACCTGCCAGCAACTGCGCACCTTCACCCGCACCGTACGCGCCGGCGAATGGCTGGACGTGCGCGTCGATAGCGCCCAACCAGGCCGCCAGCCCCTGCCCCGTGCCGACCTGCGCCAACGCCAGGTGCCGCTGGGGCCGGTGGCCGTATTCGGCGCCAGCAACTTCCCGCTGGCGTTCTCGGTGGCCGGCGGTGATACCGCTTCAGCCCTCGCCGCCGGTTGCCCGGTGATCGTCAAGGCCCACGGCGCCCACCCCGGCACCAGCGAACTGGTGGGCCGTGCGCTGGCCCGTGCCGTGAAGCAGTGTGGCCTGCCCGAAGGTGTGTTCTCGCTGCTGTACGGCGCTGGCCGCGAAGTGGGGATTGCCCTGGTCAGCGACCCACGGATCAAGGCGGTGGGCTTTACCGGCTCGCAAAGTGGCGGCATCGCTTTGTGCCAGGCGGCCCAGGCGCGGCCGGAGCCGATCCCGGTGTATGCGGAAATGAGTTCGATCAACCCGGTGTACCTGTTCCCGGCCGCCCTCAAGGCGCGCGGCGAAGCGCTGGCGCAAGGGTTTGTCGCCTCGTTGACCCAGGGCGCCGGGCAGTTTTGCACCAATCCCGGGCTGGTGATTGCGGTTCAAGGTCCGCAACTGCAGCAGTTTGTCAGCCTCGCCAGCGACTTGCTGCAACGTAGCCCGGCGCAGACCATGCTCACCCCGGGCATCTTCCAGGCCTATGAAGCGGGCGTCGGCGCACTGGCCGAGCATGCCCATTGCGTAGCCAGCGGGTTGCCGGCGCAAGGGCCGAACCAATGCCAGGCGCAGCTGTTTACCACCCACGCGCAAGACTTCCTTGCCAACCCGCATTTGCAGGCCGAAGTCTTCGGCGCCGCCTCGCTCCTGGTGCAGTGCGCCGACAACGCGCAAATGCGCCAAGTGACCGAGCACCTCGAAGGCCAGTTGACCGCCACCTTGCACCTGGATCAGGACGATCTTGAGCAGGCACGGGCATTGCTGCCGGCCCTTGAGCGCAAGGCTGGCCGGCTGTTGGTCAATGGCTGGCCGACCGGGGTCGAGGTGTGTGATGCCATGGTGCATGGCGGGCCCTTCCCCGCGACCTCGGATTCGCGCTCGACCTCGGTCGGCACCGCCGCGATCCGGCGCTTCCTGCGACCGGTGTGCTACCAGGATTTCCCCGACAGCCTGCTGCCCGCAGCCCTGAAACAAGACAACCCGCTGGCGTTGCGACGCTTGCTCGACGGCCAGAGAGAAGCCTGAACATGCAAGACAACCGTCAACCCGAGATCGACATCGCGGTGGTCGGCGCCGGCATCATCGGCGTCGCCTGCGCGCTGCAACTGGCACGCCAGGGCCGGCGCGTGGTGGTCATCGACCAGCAGGAACCGGGGATGGGCGCCTCGTTCGGCAATGCCGGGCATTTGGCCACCGAACAGGTGTTCCCCATCGCCGACCTGTCGATCCTGATGCGCCTGCCCGCGATGCTCATGGACCCCATGGGCCCGCTGCGCCTGGACTGGAAATACCTGCCCCGTGCGCTGCCCTGGTTTGCTCGCCTCTTGTTAAACCTGCGCCCGGCCGCTTACCAGCGCACGGTCGCCGGTATCCGTGCCCTCAACGAAAGCAGCCTGGGCGCCTGGCAGCGCTTGTTGGCGAACATCGACCGGCCCCAGTTGATGCGCGAGGACGGCTCGCTGCTGGTGTTCGAGCGTGCCGAGTCGCGACAAGCGATTGAAGGTTTGCAAGCACGCATGACCCAGCAAAACGTGCCGGTGGATTGCTGGTCGGCCAGCGCCGTGCAACAGGCGGCACCGCAATTAAGCGAGCGGATCCAGGGGGGCTTGTTCTTTCCCCGCACCGGGCATTTCCTCGATCCGTATCGCGTGGTGTGCGAACTGGTCAAGGCCGCCAAGGCCAGCGGCGTGACCTTTCTCAAGCGCCAGGTCCAGGACGGCCAGCTTCAGGCCCAGGGCGTTGCACTGATCACTGACCAGGGCCGCTTGGCCGCACGCCAGGTGGTGATCGCCTGCGGCGCCCACTCGGCCAGGCTCACCCAGGCGCTGACCGGCAAAAAGGTGCCCCTGGACACCGAGCGCGGTTATCACCTGATGCTGCCCCACGAGCAAGACCGCTTGCCCTTCGCCGTCACCTCGTTGGAACGCAAGTTCATCATGACGCCCATGAGCGGTGGGCTACGGCTGGCCGGCACCGTGGAATTCGCCGGCCTCGACCGCCCTCCGAACATGCGGCGCGCCTGGCAGTTGCACCGGCTCAGCCACGGCCTGTTGCGTGACGAACTGAGCGCTGAGGACGCCACGCCGTGGATGGGCTTTCGGCCCTCGTTGCCGGACTCGCTGCCGATCATCGACAGGGTGTGCGACGGCAAGGTGTTGCTCGCTTTCGGGCATCAACATTTGGGGTTGACGCAAGCGGCCGTCACTGCCGAGCTGGTCGCCCAGTTGGTATCGCCGATCTCCCTGCCCCAGCCCCAGGGATTGCCGGCATTGGCGGCCTATCGGCTGGATCGGTTCTGACGCAGGCCTTGCAGGAGCAATCACTGGTAAATAATCGTAAACGTCGCCGAGGCATTCGCCGGGCCGGGGGTTACCGTGCTCGCCGTCTGCAGGTAACGGGCGCGCAAGGGGATCGTATAACTCCCCTCGTTGGGGCGCAGGGTGAGGCCGCTGCTTTGGTTGGCCCCAAGGATGACCGAGTTGCCGTTGCGGTTCTGCACCTGCACGCCAACCCCTGTGGCGGCGGGCGCACTGCCCGTGGCGCCAGGGTCGAGGCTCAGTACACCGTTATTCGTGTTGATCGCCGTACGCGCGGGGTCGATGCGGTACTGCAGGGTGTTACGCACCAGAGAGCCACTATCGACGTTCGTACCAAGAGGCGACGTGCCACTTTGCGATGACCAGGCCGGCCCCGTTGTCGTATAGATCCCGTTGAACGCCGGGCAGTCATTCAAAGCGATGGAAAAATCCGTCCAGCCCGTGCTGCTGTTGAGCCCGGTGAACTTGGAGGTCAGATGAGAGCCCATGGGCACCGAGACATCCGGTGTACGGCAGGTACTCGAGACAATCTGGATATTGCCGGAGATCCCCATACTGAAGCCGCGCATTCTCGCATCGCCGAAGTTGCCGAACAGACTGACGACCGGCAACGTACTGCCCACCAATACACCAGGCGTTACATCGCCCAGTTTGATCAAGATCAGCTCAAAGTTCGAAGGCCCGTCAAATGGGACCAAACACCTGTAGCCAGATGTGCATGTGGTCCATGCCTTGCCAGATTGCCTTGGCAGCAGGCCGCCCGAGCTGTTGAAGGCAACCCCCAGCCCCGGAATGCTGGTTCTATAGACCTTGTTGGCGTAGGTCCCGCTGGACACATTGGCCATGGCATAACTGGAGTCGACTGTCATCTCAGTCCACTGCTGATACGGGGCATAGAGGCATTCAAGCTTGGGCGCCTGGCCCGCAGCCATGCTGAAGCGCTGACGATATACCTCGGTACCCACCGGCAGATCGCGCCCGATAGTGATCGCCGAAATCTGCAATGGCATGGAGCCCACGGCCGGCTGGATACCCTCCATGTAGGTACAGGTGACCGCCATGGCCGTCCCCGCCGCCGCCCACAATGCCGCGACGGCCAGGCCCGCCTTGATCAAAGCGCCAATATTCATAACTGTACCTTTTGAAGAGTGTTGGGCTGCACGCTGCCAGCGACTTGCTTACCGGCCGCACAAACCGCGTCTACCTGTTGCAATTGCTGCCCTTCGCCGGGGCCCGCCGGGATGACCAGTGCGCACTGTTGATGGGTCTTGCTTCCCCAGTTGATCAGTAACTGACGGGTTTGTGGCTTGATCCGTGCGTAGAGCTGGCCACCCTGCCCGACCACACCGACCGAGGTGCCGTCGATATCTGTCACGCCAGCACCAAAGGGCAGGCTGCTGCCATCGTCGAGGCGTACGTTGAGCAACACTGCGCGGCCCTGGTTGGTGGTGTACTTGAGGTGCACCACCGCACCGGCACGCGGGGCCACCTGTTGGCTGGTTTCGCTGAGCTCGACGTCCAGCGAGCTACCAATAGGGTCGATTGCCACTTCGTTCAACTCATATGGCCGCAGGTACGGCACCACGGCATTGCCGCGGCTGTCGAGCTTGAGGCCAGGGTAGCCGGACACCTTGGCCCCCTGCGCACCCGGGGCACTGACCACCGCCATGGTTTCACCGCGATAAGGAGTCATGGTCACCCCATCGGCATGCGCCACCACGCTGCCGCTCGCGCCCACCGAGGCGCTGGTGTAGCCATCACCGCGTCCCAGGGCAGCGCTGAGCATGGCGCGCGCGCCGGTGTATTGGCCATTGAGGGCCGCGCTCTTGCTGTTACTGGCACCGTCATGGCCGACTGTCGCGCCGTAGCCATATTGACGGTCCTCGCCAGCGGTGCCGCTGATGCCGGCCTGCTCGCTGTAGTTGCCTTGGGAGTCACGTCCTACCTGTGCGGTCATTTGCGGGCTGAAGCCTGGACCGCCAAATTCCAGAGGCATGCTCATGGTCAGCAAAAAGCTGTTTTCCATGTCCCCCAGGCCCATGCGGCTGCGGTTGGCGTTCACACTGAAGCTGATGCGATTGAACTGCTTGCTGTAGCTGAACTGGTACTGCAAATCACTGCCCGGCAGGTTCCAGTAGTTCTGCGCATAGCCGCTGATTGCCACTTGCCCCCACTCCCCCAGGCTCTGGTCGGCGGTGACCGAAAAGCGACTGCGCGGGCGCCCGAACATGCTGGTGTCCCACCCCGTTTTCTCGGCATCGAGCAGTTGCATGGCGTTACTGAAGTCCAGGTATTCGCTGGTAGAAAAACGATAAGCCGCAACGGTGAAGTTACTGCCCGTGCTGAGTACATTTTTGCTGTAGGACACCCGCATGCTCTGCCCTTTGGCGGCACCAGTGGCCAGGTCGGTCTGGGCGTGAGTCAAGTCGATGGCCATGGCACCGATCGGCGTGCCAAACGCCAGGCCGGTGAGCACGGCGGTGTAGTCATCGCTGGACTGCATCCCGGCAAATCCGGTGAACGTATTGTTCAGGCCATATTGCACAGTGCCTTGTAGCAGACGCGATTGCTTGTCGACGTAGTTGTTGCGGGTCTCGCCTGCGGTCAGGCTGAAACGCGAGGTACCGGGGCGCAGCAACTGGCTGACCGAGGCATAGGGCACGATGAAGTTCTGCTCGGTGCCGTCGGCTTCCGCCACGCTGACACTGAGGTCGCCGCCATAGCCGGTTGAATACAGGTCATCAATCACAAATGCCCCGGGCGCCACGGTGGTTTCCAGCAGGATATTGCCGGCCTGGCGAATGGTCACACGGGCGTTGGTGCGGGCAATCCCGCGGATCACCGGGGCATAGCCGCGCATGGAGTCGGGCAGCATGCGGTCGTCACTGGCCAGTTGCACACCACGGTAGGCCAGGGTGTCGAAGATCTCGCCGGTGGTGTTGGACTCGCCCACCGTCAGTTGGCTTTTCAACACGGTGATGTCGCGTTGCGCATAGGAGTCCAGGGCTTGGTAATTATTGCCCTGACGTGACTGCCAGCTCATCGACGCGTTGTGGCGCAGGCGCCAGTCACCCAGGTTGAGGCCGGTGTGCAGGCCCAGGAATGCCGAGTCAGAGTTGCCACTGCGGGTACGGTTACGGCTGCCATTGAAGCTGTAGCTGAGCATGCCTGCGGTCACGCCGCGATCCCACAGTTCCGGGCTGACGTATCCCCGGACATTGCGCCGCAGCGCCGCCTGGGGAATGCTCAGGTCGAGGGCCTGGTTTTCCGGGGAAAAATTCGCGGTTGCACCCGGGATCAGACTGCCCACGGCGGCACAGCCCTGGCTGTCCAGCGCCAAAGTGCTTTCAGGCGACAGCTTGCTCATCTCCACGCCCTGACGCTCAAGCAAGCTACGCGTCATGCAGACCACCGGCTTGCTGCCGTCGGCCTGGGCGTCGATGCGAATGTCCTGGCGGCTGTTCAACTGGCCGTTAAGCACTACGTCTGCACGGTATTGCCCGGGCATCACCGGGTTGCCGGTCTGGTAGGCGCCCAAGTCGAGATTGCGCGAGTCTTCAGGCAGGAACGCATCGTTGAACTGCACCTCTTGCGCCAGCGCACCCTGTATACCCCATGCACCTGGGGCGATGGCCAATACCCTGAGGATCAAGGCAGAGAGCGGATTCAAGGCGAAGCAAGGCCGCGCCCGCAGAGAAAGCCTGCAGCTGGAAGAGGTCGACATAAATGACTCGCGACTAAAAAACTTGAGGTTTAATCAGGGCTTGAGTGCTTTACGGGTCGGGATCAGTGCGCCGTAATCGTTGATGGCGCTGAACTCCACCTGAGCACCCGCAGCCGGTCGGACCTTGAGCGCTGGGAGCACAAATTGGCGGGTTTCACCCGGAGCGATCATGCCGTCTTCACTGCGCTCACGCTGGGCGCCAGCCACCAGTTCCAACTCGATCAGCGAAACATGGAACGCCGACGGATTGAAGGCCTGCAAGGCCAAGCCTTGCCCATCGCGTGCGGGCACCAATTGCCACTGCACCTGCTCGATCGCCTCGCTGGCAGTGCCTGGCAAGCCGGTCGGGCGATAAAACAATTTGATCCGCGAACGGAATGCCATTTGCAGCGTATTGATATCTGCACCCGCCTCGGGCTTGGGTGGAATTTCCAATACGTTGAGCCAGAACACCGACTCTTTGTCCTGGGCCATTGGAGCCCCGGTAAACAACACCCGCAGGCTTTGGCCCTTGGTCGGATCGATGCGCGCCACCGGCGGTGAAAGCAGGAACGGCGCCTTGGAGCTGGTCGGAGTCGACTCGACGCTGCCGGTGTCGATCCACGACTGGATCAGCGCTGGCTGCGTGCCATTGTTGTTGAGTTTTACCGTGATTTCTTTCTGGTCCGCCGGGTAGAGCAGGCGGGTTCCGGTAATCACTACACCCCCGATAGCCTGGGAACACGTCAGTGTCACAAGGCTTGCCAGGAGCAATTGTCTGAGGGCAGATGTGCAAGGCATTACGTAATCCCGTTGCTGCCTGGAAGCACGCCCTTTTGTTGCTGAACAGGGCGTGTATCCATGAGCGGCGACTTACTGATAATTGATGGAGTAAGTCACGGAGCCAACTACGGTACCCGGAGTGGTCGGGGCTTGAGCGTAGTACTGGACAGCGTATGGCAGGATGGCGGCCTTGGAGGTTGCATTGATGGCAATACGGCTGGTGGAAGTGACCTGCGCAGTGTTGCCGGCCTTGATCGCGTTGCCATTGGTTGCGTCAACCAATTGCAGCTGAACCTGGGTGGCAGTACCGCTCACGTTCTTCAGGTTGCCGCTGGTTGCATCAACGCTGCCGCTCGACTCAAAGAATGCAGCCGCTGTTTTCAGCGCGGCAGAGCAATCGCTCAGCTCGATATTGAAACCGGTCTGGCCTGCCACTTGGCCTTTTGCTCCCAGGGCAGCGGTAGAGATGGTTGGCAGCGTGACAGTCGACGGGCTCGCACCAGCCGCGCCGTTAACCGCAACCTTGCAGGTTTCGGCTTTCAGTTCGCCGTTGAAATCGATTTTGCCGTCTGAAGCCAGAGCAACGGTAGAGGCGGTGGCAGCGACCAGTACAGCGAGGGCGCGGGCTTTGTAATTCATGAGTAACTCCGAGAGAGCGATGTTCTACAGTAAGTTGTAAAGCCTCCGTTTATCGGAGAGCTTCTGTGCTGTTGCGGGGCTAAGTTTAGGGAGCCCACATCGAACTCAATATAGGAGTGCTCTGAAAAACAATTGAGCACGGTAAATCCCCAACAATTAAAACCACTATAAAACTTACTGTTGCACTGCACTGTTTAATGGAAAAACATTAATAGCCCGTCTATAGGAGCACTCCTAAAAACAGGCGCTGCAATGTTTATCAATAGAGAAGCTGCGAACAACCGGTGGCCGCCATCGAGCTTTATCGAGGCGGTGAGGCATATGTTGCGGCAGGGCATGCAATTCGCGGCGATTGCATCATTCCCAGAGCAACCTGTCCTGCTGTGAAGCCCCTACTCTGCCTAGGCTCCGCAGGGAAGCCCGGCCCTGTGCTCAAGCAGGCTACGGGCATGACCCGCAACCGCTTCTGCTGGCCAGTTCACTTCGTCCTGCAACAGCACTTCGATACGCTGCGTCGTGGCCGCGAAGTCCTCCCAACCGACGTCCAACGCGGCAGTGCGCAGCCTGTGTAGCGCCTCCAGCGCCATGCCGCGATCGCGCAGGGCAAGTAGTTCTATGAGGCTGTTAAGTTCCTGGCGCACGGCCTCCGGCGACCCTGGAGTTTCCAGGTACTCTGCAACTTGCGGCGCCGGGGTTACTTCGCACCAGAGTTCAATCATCTGCTGCAACATGACCTGTTGGAGCGGTTTGCTCAGTACACCATCCATACCGGCATCGAAACAACGTTGCAGGTATTCATTCCCGCTAAATTGCGAGAGCGCGATGATCGGGCAATATGAGCGTTCCTGTTGGAGCTGCGACTCACGAAACGCGCTGACCATGCGCTCGGCGTCGCCCTCTGGCGAGTCACAGTCGATCAGCACCATATCGACCCGGTGCGCACTGAACAACGCCACCGCCTGGTCGGCATCAGCCGCCAGCAGCACCGCGCAACCAAGGCTGTCGAGTTGTGCCTGCAACACTTGCCGACTGGGTAGCGAGTCGTCCACCACCAACACCTGCAAACCGTTAGCCGATTCCGCGCTCGGCGCAGGCTCAGGTGCCGGCAGTTGCGGGGAAACAGCCCGTTCAACTGGCAACCGTACCTCGACCTGGGTACCGACCCCCTGCAAGCTGCTGAGCACCAACCTGCCACGCATCAACCTGACCAGGCGCCGGCAGATCACCAGGCCCAGGCCGGTACCGCCAGTGCGCCGATAGGATTGCGTGGCCTGGGCATACGGCCGGAACAGCGAGGCTTGCGCCTGCTTGGACAAGCCTATGCCCGTATCGATGACCCGGATCACCAGTTGTCGCACCTCGACCGCAGGCTTTTCCAGCTGTAGCAACTGCACCTCTACCCGACCCACATCGGTGAACTTGACGGCGTTGCAGATCAGGTTGCGCAGCACCTGCGCCAGACGCAGTTCGTCCAGCAACAATGGGGCGCCGGGACGCTCGCCGGTGACGAGCAGCTCAATGCCCTTTTCCTGCGCTTGCGTTCGATGCTCGTCGACTACCCGCAAGACCAGCGCCCATGGGTCCACCGGTTCAAGATTGAGGGCCAGTTGCCCGGCTTCCATCTTGGAGATATCCAACACATCATCCACCAGCCGCAGCAAGGTATTGGCGCCCCTATTGGCCAAGCCGGTGAAATGTCGCTGCTGCTCATCGAGCGGGGTGTGCTCCAGCAGTTCCACGGCGGCCAGCACTGCGTTCATCGGCGAACGCACTTCATGGCTGATGACCGCCAGGAACATCGCCTTCTCCCGTTCGCTGTTCATGGCCTGGCGCCGTTGCAGGCGACTTTGCACGACCAGTCCGACGAGCACTGCCACCACGGCCAGCAGCAACCACAGCTCACCTTGGTAGTGCTCGGCAATGGCCTTGACGGTAGGAATGTCCAGGTCCATATCCGCAAACCAGGCGTCATAGATCGCCTTGCGCTCTTCGCCGCTGATGGACGCCAGCACCTTGTCCAAAATAGACAGCAGGAGCACATCGCTGTCACGTACTGCCATGCTCACACCGGTATGCAGCAACGGCAGCACCCCAGAAATCTGCAGTACCCCATGATATTGGCGGGACAGGTAGGGAATCAGCAGCCATTCCGAAGCAATCGCCGCGTCCGTGCGGCCGTCCTTGACCATCGCCATCATGTCCAGCGCATTCAGGGCAGAAACAATGGTTATCCCCGGGGCCTTACGCTTCAAAAAAGCGACGTAATCCTCCTCGCGCCCCAGCATCACCACCCGCTTGCCGGCGAGTTGCTCCAAGTCGGCAAACGGTTGATCGCCAAAACGGCTGACGATAACGGTCGAGCTGGTGTTGTAGGGCGTGGTGTAACGCAGCCCGAGATCCTTTGCCGGGTCATCGTCCCGGCGCCGGGTGGACAAGATATCGACTTCGCCGCTGATCAGCATGTCCTTGCGGGCGCTGCGCGTAGTGGTGGTGACGGGTTCGAAATACAGGCCCGTGCGCGATGCAATCAACCCCAGGTATTTGGCTGACAACCCTCTGAGTTGGCCATTGCTGATGTATTCAAAAGGCAGCAAGTTATCGAATACGCCAACACGCAGCACCGGATGGGCAGCAATCCAATCACGCTCCTGCTGGGTCAACTCCAGCGGCGTCGGGCCGGCCTGCACCCCGACGCCCAGGTTTCCCAGCACGAACGCTATCAGCAGCAGGCGTAGCAATTTGGCGTTCATCGCTGGGTCACCCGCGTGGCACGCGCGGGCGGCAGCACTTCCAGGGGAGCATCCCCGCCCAAGGCCCGCCAATGCTCAACCAACGCCCGCAGGGCCTGGGCGTAGGCCGGGCTATCCCAGCCCTCCTGCGCACGCAGCAGGCGCTCCAGATACTCGGCACTCTGCCCCAGGGCCAGCCACTCCATAATCAGCGCAGCACCGTGCAGACGATGGGCAACGTGGACGGCGCTGGGGCGGTCACAGAGCGCTATGGCCTTGATCAGGCTCCCCAGGTCACTGGCCATCTCCCGATTGATCGCCGCCTGATCCAGCTGTGGGGCCATCAGGCTCGCACGGGGTGCAGCCAGGGTGACGTCGCACCAACGCTCGATCACTTCGCGCAGTTGCCCAAGGCGTATCGGCTTGCTCAATGCGGCGTCCATCCCAGCATCCATGCAACGTTTGAGGTGCTGTTCACCGGTCAGGGCAGAAATGGCAATGATTGGGCAGCGTGGACGCCCCAAGCCGCGCTCGAACTCACGCAGTTCGCGAACCAGGCTGTAACCGTCCTGGTCCGGCAGGTCACAGTCCATCAGGATCAATTGGTAGGCCTGCTGCGCGAACAAGCTGTGGGCCTGGGCGGCATCGGCGGCGATCACCGCCTCGCAGCCAAAGCCGCCGATCTGCGCCCGCAGCACTTCCTGGTTGGCCAGAGTGTCTTCCACGACCAGGATTTGCAGGCCGCCCGTCTCGGCCTCTGGCGCGGACTGCTGAATCTGCGGTGGTTCAGCAGTCTGGGGGGCAACCGTTACCGGCACGCAGAGGATGAAGGTCGTGCCAACCCCCGGCTCACTGCTGAGTGTGAACGACCCCTGCATCAAGTTCGCCAGTTGCTGGCAGATCACCAGGCCCAGCCCGGTACCACCGGAGCGCTTGTAGGATTGACTGGCCTGGGCATATGGCCGGAACAACGACGCCTGTACCGCTTCGCTGATACCGATCCCGGTATCGCGCACCTTGACTTGCAACTGTTGACCACCGGCCGGTAGGTCCAACAGGCACAGCTTGATGTCGACACCGCCGGCATCGGTGAACTTGATGGCATTGGAAAGCAGGTTATGAAGAATCTGCGTCAGGCGGGAGCTGTCGAGTAACAGCAAGGGCAGCGCGGTGTGGATGCTCACATTCAGGCTCAGGTGCTTTTCCCGGGCGCGCAGGCGGTGCAAGCCCACTACGCCCTGCACCAGCGCCGTCACATCGGTCGGTTCAATGCTCAGGCGCAACGCCCGCGCACCCGAGCCTGGCGTGTCCAGCACGTTATCCAGCAAACGCACCAACGCATTGGCGCCGCCATTGGCAAGGTGCACAAAGTGGCGCTGCTGCTCATTGAGCCGGGTGTGCCCCAATAACTCCATGGCCGCCAGCACGGCATTCATAGGCGAACGAATTTCATGGCCCATGACCGCCAGGAACATGGTTTTTTCCTGCTCGTTGCGCACAGCCTGACGCCGCCTGCGATGGCCGCGATAGACCAGCACACACAGGCTGGCCAGCACCAACGCCCCCATGATCAGGACATGCCAGTAGTGGCTGGAGATGGCAAGCAGGGTTGGAACATCCAGATCCAGCTCGTGATACCAGTGGTCGTACATGTCATTGCGTTGCTCGGCAGTGATCGAGCCCAGGACTTTTTCGAGGATCGAATGCAGCAGTGCCTGGTCCGAGCGAACCGCCATGCTGACATCCAGCATCTGGCTGCCGACCACACCTGAAGCCTCCAGGATGCCCTGGAACTGGCGGTACAGATAAGGCATCAGGAAGGTTTCCGTGGCAACGGCCGCGTCAGCACTGCCGTCCTGGACGCGGGTCAGCATCTCCAGGGCCGATTTGCTTTTGATCAGCGTGACCTCGATTCCTGATGCTCCGACGATCTCTTCGTAATGATCCACGTCAGGAACCATCACGGTTTTGCCATGCAGTTGGTCGAGGTCGAAAATATCCGGGCCTTCGAAACGCGTCACGATGATCGGCGAGGTGGTCTGGTAGGTCAGCAAGGCAAGGCCCTTGGTGGCCGGCTCAGACCTGAAACGCAAGTAAGAGGACAGCAGATCCACCTGGCCATCGAGGAGCATTTGCTCGCGTATCTCAATGGTCCTTCCCGGAACATAGGTGAATTCAAGGCCGGTGGCATCGGTCACCAATTGCAGGTAATGCACTGAGCGTCCCTGCAGGGTGCCATCACGCATGTACTCAAAAGGTATCAGGTCTTCGACCACGCCCACCCGCAACACCGGATGCTGCTGTATCCAGCGCTGCTCCTGCTCGCTCAGTTGAACCGGGCCAGCAGCGAAGACGGCCCCTCCCAGCGACCACAACAACAAGCCCCCCAACCACCACCGCCTCATGGCGAGCCAATGATTTTGTTGAGCTTGAACAGTTCGTTGTTCGACGTAACCCCCAGCTTGCGAAACGCCGAGGTTTTCTGGGTGCTGATGGTCTTGATGCTGCGATTGAACTTCTCGGCAATTTCAGTGATGGTCATGCCCGCCAGGTAACAACGAATGACCTCCTGCTCGCGACTGGTCAACTCCGCCAGGATCAGGGCGTCCGGCACTTCGTCAGAGCCTTTGCGGGTATCACTGGTGACGGTTTCGGCCAGGCGATAGGTCATGTCGGGACTCAGGTACACCGCCCCCGATGCCACTTTGCGGATGGCCTTGACCAACTGGTCCATGTCCTCACCCTTGCCGACAAACCCGCGGGCTCCGACACGCATGGCCAGGCCCACGGTCGCCGGGTCGTGATGGGCGGACAACACAAGGATGTGGCTAGCGGGAAACTTGACTCGCAAGGCACGGATCAATGAGACGCCGTCCAACTCCTCGGGACTCAGGGAGAAATCCAGTAGCAACAAGTCTGCAGGCGCCGTGGCGAGACCGGCGATCAGGTCGCGGCTGCGCTCATAAATGCCTACCACTTCAAAGTTCGCCTCGGCCGCCAGGGTATTGGCCAGACCATGTCGAACAACCGCGTGATCATCCAACAAAGCAATACGTATAGATTTCATTATGATCGAGCCCACTCAACCCAGCGCAAGCCGCGCTGCCGAAAACAGGGATACCCAACGATAGAACAGTATATGCAACAAGCGGCAAATGACACGGCGCCAACCCGCCAGGTTCAGATACCTTCAATGAGGTGCTTGATCTTGAATAGCTCGTTGTTCGATATCACACCCAACTTGCGAAAAGCCGAAGCCTTTTGGGAGCTGATGGTCTTGATGCTACGGCTGAATTTCTCAGCAATTTCGGTGATGGTCATGCCCGTCAGATAACAGCGAATCACTTCTTGCTCACGGGCAGACAGACTGACAAAGCGCAACGCGTCCTCGCGATTGCGCGCCTCGCCGTCATAGTTGACCGCAGTGGCTTCGGCAACCCTGTAGGCCATGTCCGGGCTCAGGTAAACCGCCCCCGACGCCACCAACCGGACGGCGTCGACCAACTGACCCATATCTTCACCCTTGCCGAGAAATCCCCGGGCACCGGCACGCAAGGCCAGGATCACGGTGGCGGCGTCATGGTGCGTAGAGAACACCAGGATGCGGCATTGTGGAAACTTCACCCGTAACGCTCGAATCAGTAACACGCCATCCAACTCGCTGGGCCCCAGGACATAGTCCAGTAACAGCACCTGCGCCGGGTCCTTGGCCAGCCCTGCCAATAGTTCACGCGTACGGGCGTAGACACCGACCACTTCAAAATCAGGTTCCTGCAGCAATCGATTGACCAGGCCATGTCGCACGATTGCATGATCATCCAGCAAAGCAATTTGTAAGCGTTTCATAGATCACAGGACACTCTGTATAACGAGCAAAAAGATGAAAAATAACGCTATCTCATCATTGGTAAGTTGCCGTCAGGGAAGACGGACCTACAACATCAATTCCATCCGTGCAACTGAGCCATCGCACATTAAAAACAAACAGGCGAACTTTCGATCAGGCAATACAACACCCACCGGCAAACTTTAAGTTGCCAGGCAAGTAGTCGACTTTTTGAGATTCAAGACATCCAGCAGTGGTTATCGAATGGGCAGAGCAGTTAACTCCAGCGGCATACAATTTAAAAAAATCGATGATGGAAATTTAAAGCCATGACGAAACAATTGAAATAAGAGCACTCCTAAAAACCGCCTCCTCCCAGAGCCACACAGACAGAAGTATGTTTACGGGTGTTTCCCCCGCTCAATCAGGAAGCTCAAAAAGGCCTCGATTTCCATCGGCCGCGCCAGCGCATAACCCTGCCCGACGCGGCAGCCCAGGCGATGCAGCAGAGGGATCGTGGACTCATCCTCAATGCCCTCGGCCACCAGGTTCAGATTCAGCAGGCCGGCCCAACTGACGATACCCGCAATCACCTTGCGTGATGACGAGTGCTGCTCTACGGCACGCACGAATGAGCCGTCGATTTTCATCTCATCGAACGACAGGTTCGCCAACAGGTTCAACGTGGCCGCGCCGGTACCAAAATCATCCAGGGACACCTGGAAACCCTTGGCGCGGATTGCCGTCAGCGATGCGGAAAGATGCAGTTCGTCCGGTTCGGGTACGTCCTCGGTAAGCTCGATTTTCAGCAAGTGGTTTGGCAATTCGGCCTGCTGCATCCGTGTGGCGAGGCGGTCGGCAAAATATGGGGTGCAAATGGTTTTTGCCGAGGCATTCACCGCGATGGGGATCAGAATGTTTTCACGCTTGAGGGCCAGCATCGCCCGGATGCTCCACATTTCCACCAGGCTGAACAGCAACAGGTCCAGGCCCAGTCGGTTAACCAACGGCATCAGCACCGACGGCGGGATTTCACCAAAGCGCGGGTGCTTCCAGCGCACCAATGCCTCGGCTCCCACTACACGCCGGCTCAACAGCTCGAATTGTGGCTGGAACACAAAGCGCAAGCCCTCCCCCGTGGTCAGCGCATTGATCACTTCATCCTCGGCCAAGGCGTCGAATGTGGTCATGTGCAACTGCGGGTCCGGTTTCGCGCGGGTCAGCATCACGGCTCGCAAGGCATCGCCCAGTTCCAGGGTTGCGCCTTCGCGCAGGATCTCCACCAGAATCCCGGCGGCGCGGGCCAATCGGGCATGGGACTCCAACGCACTGATGGCGACCCCGCCCATGTGCTTGATCCAGCGCTGCGGGGTGCCGCCATGCAGGGAAGCCACGCCGCCCTCTTCCACAGCACGCACCTGCGCATTCAAGGTGGCTTCACCGGTCCAGAAGATGCTCGGCAACTGCGCCACGGCGCCGGCTTCGTGCAGCCCCTTGAGCAGGCTTGGCAGCATCAGCCCATCATCAGACCCCGGACGAATTTC
The DNA here is from genome assembly GCF_012985525.1 of Pseudomonas sp. WS 5059. Taxonomy (NCBI): domain Bacteria; kingdom Pseudomonadati; phylum Pseudomonadota; class Gammaproteobacteria; order Pseudomonadales; family Pseudomonadaceae; genus Pseudomonas; species Pseudomonas sp. WS 5059. The sequence continues at coordinate 21,538 of NZ_JAAQWO010000007.1, forward strand.
GCAGCAGATGACGTCCACCGGCTGGTCGACCAGCCAGGCCTCTACGTCGCTCAAGGATTTAGCGTTGGCCAGCGCTGTAACGCCCATACTGCTCAACGCGCCGGACAGCCAATTGGCACAGGTGGCGTCGGTTGCCAACGTGATAACGCGTAGGGCGTTGAACTCGTTGGGTACGGCGGCATTTACGATCATGACAAGAATTTCCCGATACTTTTCCAGGAAAAAAGCTTATCAGTGGCAAAAAAGAAGCAAATAGGATTGGGACTAAAAGCACCCTTGTCTGCGGGTGGGCGACCCATAACGGAGCGCTGTGCGGTGGGTATCAGGGCAGTTGTGCTGCGTCAGCGTTGACGAATATCGCCGGCAAGCCGGCTCCTACAGGAAAAAAAACATTAAGCGGTGAATTATTTCGTGTCCTCATGTATCTGACCGAGTAGACCATGCCATTAAAACAATGGCATCGACACCGTTCAGTGACAGAGTGACCTGTATGAAATCACGCAAGAAAAGTGTCAGCCCAATCGGGTTGAAAGACATCACCATTGTCGACGACGCCAAGATGCGCAAGGCGATCACCGCCGCAGCACTGGGCAATGCCATGGAGTGGTTCGACTTCGGGGTGTATGGCTTCGTGGCCTATGTGCTGGGCAAGGTGTTCTTCCCCGGCGCCGACCCTGGCGTGCAGATGATCGCAGCGCTGGCGACCTTTTCCGTGCCGTTCCTGATCCGCCCACTGGGTGGCCTGTTCTTTGGTGCGCTGGGGGATAAGTACGGGCGGCAGAAAGTCCTCGCGGCCACCATCGTGATCATGTCCATCAGCACCTTTGCCATCGGCCTGATTCCGTCCTATGCCTCGATTGGCATCTGGGCCCCGATCCTGTTGCTGTTGGCCAAGATGGCCCAGGGCTTCTCGGTGGGTGGTGAATACACCGGGGCCTCGATCTTCGTCGCCGAATACGCCCCCGACCGCAAGCGCGGCTTCCTCGGCAGTTGGCTGGACTTCGGCTCCATCGCAGGCTTTGTGCTCGGTGCGGGCGTAGTGGTGGCGATCTCCAGCGTGCTGGGTGAAGAACAGTTCCAGGAGTGGGGCTGGCGCCTGCCGTTCTTCCTCGCCCTGCCCCTGGGCATGATCGGCTTGTACCTGCGCCACGCCCTGGAAGAAACCCCAGCCTTCCAACAGCATGTCGAAAAGCTTGAACAGGGCGACCGCGAAGGCCTGGCACGTGGCCCGCGCGTATCGTTCAAGGAGGTCGCCACTCAGCATTGGCGCAGCCTGCTGACCTGTGTCGGCGTGGTGGCCGTGACCAACGTCACCTATTACATGCTGCTCACCTACATGCCCAGCTACCTGACGCACAACTTGCACTACAGCGAAAACCACGGGGTGCTGATCATCATCGCGATCATGGTCGGCATGCTGTTCGTGCAACCCATGATCGGCTTTATCAGCGACAAGGTCGGGCGCCGGCCCTTTATCATCGCCGGCAGTATCGGCCTGCTGGCCCTGGCTATTCCGGCCTTTATGCTGATCAACAGCGGCAAGCTCGGGCTGATCTTCGCAGGCTTGCTGATGCTGGCGGTGGTGCTGAACTTTTTTATCGGCGTGATGGCGTCCACCCTGCCCGCGATGTTTCCTACCCACATCCGCTACAGCGCCCTGGCCAGTGCGTTCAACATCTCGGTACTGATCGCCGGCCTGACCCCGACCGCCGTGGCCTGGCTGGTGGAAAGTACCAACGACCTGTACATGCCTGCGTACTACCTGATGGTCATTGCCGTGGTGGGCCTGGTCACCGGCCTGACCATGAAGGAAACCGCCAACAAACCCCTGCGCGGCGCGGCCCCGGCAGCGTCGGACATGGAAGAGGCACGGGAGCTGTTGCAGGAGCATCACGACAATATCGAACAGAAGATCGAAGACCTCGACGAACAGATCGCCGAGCTGGAAGCCAAGCGCCAGAACCTGGCGCAACAGCATCCGCGGATTGACTGATTGCGCTACACAACAAATGTAGGAGCTGGCTTGCCAACGATAGCGTTGGGTCAGCCACCGACAATGGTGACTGAACCACCGCCCTCTCGAGCAAGCCCGCTCCTACAGGGGATGACGGCGGACCAATCGACAGTATCGCCGACTCGCCCTGGCTCATCTGATTTCGGAACCTGTGGCTTAGAAAGCGTATTGCAGGCGCATCACCACCCCATCACCGGTGTCATCACCCAGGGTGTTGCTGACGTTGTCCGTGCGGGCCTTGACGTAGTTGGCGCTGACCTTGACCGCCTCATTGGCGTACCAGTTGACGCCCAGGGTATGCGCCTTGCCCTGGCTGTCACCTACCTGGCGCACATTGGTGCTGACCACGACATTATCGTCTTCGACGGTAAACGCGTCGTAGCGGTAGAACACCTCCCAGGCGCCGATTTGTTTGTTTTGCGGTTTGATGGAGTCGAACTTGGCGCCATCGAGTTTGTAGATGCGAGGCTCGCCGGTCAGGGTATAGGCCAGTTGTGCGTAGTAGCCGCTGGCTTTGATGTCACTCTGTGCTGCATCGGCCTTGAGGGTCCGTCGCAGGTACTCACCCTGCACCGAGAACGCGTCCAGCGCCCAAGCACCTTCCAGGCCCCACACCGAGTCGTCCTGCCATAAGCCTTGCTGGGCCGCACTCCCGCCAAATACCGAGCGGGTGCCATTGGTGCCGGCACTGTTGCCACCGTTGGTCTCGACGCCACGCATGCCCATGCGTGAGCGGATGCGCGTGTCGATGGCGGCGTCCTTGAGGTCTCGGTAGGCGTATTGCAGCCCTACGTGCAACACATTGCCGGATTCGTGCAGTGGCGCAAACACGCCGCGCAGGTTGTAGCGCTTGACGCTGTCGCCGTCAGTGTCGTTGTTGTTTTCGCTGAACACACTGCCGGACAAATAGGCCATCTGTCCCACCACGCCGTTGGCCTGTACGCCCATGCCGACGTTGTCGTTGACCCACTCGGCCACATCGTAGGAAAGGTTACGCTCCAGGGTCGTGACCCATTTGGAACTGGTGGCTTTCTCCAAGCCAAAATCGGTGTAGAAACGCCCTACTTTTACATTCAACGGATTGAACCCGGTGTAGGTCACGCTGCCTTCGTCGAAGTAACCTGCGCTGTCATTGCCCACGTTACGGGACAGGTCGTAGTTGATCTGGTATTTCCAGTCCTTGTAGACCGTGCCGCCAAACTCCAGATAGGCACGCCGAAAATACGCGGCGTCCGCCGTGTTGCCGTTACGGGTGTAGTAATCATCAAACCGGGCGTAATCGGCCTGGATACGCCCGCCCAGCTTGAAGCTGAACTCTTTATCGGCAGTGGCCACTTCCAGGCCGCCCTTGGTTTTGAGCACAATATCGGCGCCATCGGTGGTTACCGTGCCTGCCTGCGCCGAAATGGCCAATACGCTGCCCGCCACCGCCAGGCTGAATTGAGTTAACCGAACGCACTTTGAATAACTAATCGACATCAACTTCCCCTCACTATCGTTAAGTATTACTTGGCGACGGGGAGTTTCCAAAGACCAAATGACATTTTGGATTTATTCACAAGACAGTTTTGTGACCATGGATATTTCTTGCCCTTTAACCGCGACAAGGACCTTATAAACAAGGGAATTACAAGTTACACAGGCATTCACATCGAATATTTCAGAATGGTTAAAACCAATACCAACTTAGATGACTCTTTCAAACCAGTCACGCCGTTCTTCGAACACTTTGTGAATCAACGCCACCAGCGCTTGCACATGGGGTTGCTCAGCGGTCAAGGGCGCCGTGGACAGCCATGCCAGCCGTTCCATAGGCTCACCAAACAAGGGGGTCAGGGCCAGCAGGTTTTTATCCAAATGGCCGATGTAGTCCGGTAACAAACCGACACAGGCACTGTGCCTGACCCACTCCTGCACCCACGCCTGGGAATGCACCTGGGCCACTGCGCGCTGGCGCTGTTTGACCAGGCGGTTCCAGGGTGCAAACGCCGCAACCGGCGCATTCGTACGGCCTTGCACCAGCATAAAGTCGGACAAGTGCGCAATTTGCGTCGGCAAACGGTTGCCGCGACAGTAACGCTTGGCCATATGCGGGCTGAAGTCAATGCGCGCCAGACGTTGCGGCGTGGTCATGGCAAACCCCGGCGCTGGACGAGGACGGTCAGCATCCGCCAACCACACCATGACATCCGCCTGGCGTGTTGGCTCGCCCGTCAGCGGGATGACTTCCAACTGCATTGCCGGGTGCTTGCGCATAAAATCCAGCACCTCACGCGCCAGCAGGTCGTGCATGAGGGAGTCTTCCACGGCCAGACGCAACAGCGGTTGAGGCACGGCGCCCACTTGTGGTTGAACATCGCCAAACCGCGCTATCAGCAGCGCTTGCAGGCGCTGCCCCTTGAGGGTCAGGCGTAGGGCATTTTCTCGTAATACAAACAGCGGGCTACCCAGCCGCCCCTCCAACTGGGCCAGTTGCTTGCGCAGTTCTGCAGTACGGATATTCAGGCTACGGGCAGCCTGGCGAAAGCTGGCACAGCGTGCGCATGTCAGAAAACGCTGCGCCAGCTCGCGGTCAATCAACGGTGCCTGCGCAGTCATAGGGCAACCTTTCAGCGGCCATTATTACGGCACTGCCCCATGACTTGATATTCGATAGTGTTGAGCTTGCCGCTCGAGTCCTCGTAAGTCATGCGCGACGGGACGATGTCGCAGGAGCTGATCTTAGGGGTCACGTTGACCACCTTGGCGATGTCCAGTTTCATGCCATAGCGATAGTCCTGGACCTGGGGTTGTTCCTTACCTTGTTTTAGCGCATAAGCAGCCATGGCTTGCTGGTTATCGCTCATCAACTTCTCATACCCACGATCACCGCCGTTTGTGGCGAACGCGACCGTGGATAATGACAACGCCAATGCAGCAATACTTAGTTTCAACAGGTTCATCAGATTTATCTCTCAAGTCATTTTTCCAGACTTGAGATTAACTAACCGACCCTTTCACCAAGGTAGCTTAAAGATTACCTTTCTGTTATGTGCAACTAAGCCTGACGATAATCACCGCCCAGTGCCGCCGCCGCCAGGTGCGCCACCCCGAGGGTGATTCCCGGCTCTTCACCGTCTTCGAGCATCCAGGTCGACGACAAACCTGCCCAGGCGAGCACCCATTGCAGGAGCCTACGCCGCTCGATTCCAGAGGCTTTGGCGACCACTTCGATCCGCCGCGCAAAGCACTCGGGAGCCAGGGCGCTTTGATCGGGGTTGCAGAAGAGGTTGGCGTAATCAAAGCCGCGCTCGCCGTAGAGGCCCTTGGGGTCGATAGCCAGCCAGCCGGCCGCGGCAAAATCCAGGACATTGCCATGGTGGATGTCGCCATGCAGTACCGCGACATCCTGGGGCGCCGCCAGCAGATCGCGGGCGGTGCTGGCGCACTGCGCAAGGATCCCGCCGTGCCTCGCCGCCCCCGGCCATAGCGCTTCGAACCACCGCGCCAGGGGAACCAGCGCGGGAATCGGCTTGGCCCGTGGCGCATGCAGGCGCGCGGCCACGCCACAAAGGATGCGCGTGGCCTCTTCATCGCGACCGCCGTTGGCCATCTGTACAAGCGAAGCCGAGCCCAGCGCACGCACCATCAGCAAGGCCTCCCCGTCATAGGCCAGCACCGGCGCTGCACCGTCACCGTCCCACCAGGCCATCAGCACGCTGCCGGCTTGCTCCTCGGCCACTTGGGAGACCTTGAGCATGGCCGGCACACCGTCCTGGCGAACAGGCAATAGATTGCCGTTGCGCGAGGCGAATGCATCGCCATCGACGGTCAGGTCCCATCGTTCCAGGTATTGATCAAATAGACACATCATGGCTGAGGCGGGAACTTCACAAAGCCCATGGCAAACAGCCAACCGCTGAGCATGGACAGGTAGATGGAGGTATATGAAGCAACGGTGTAGTCCAATAAGAAGTTGAGCGCGGTGAACGCAATGGCAGCGCACAGGAACTGCGTGCGGGTAAACCGCCTCACAAAGCGTTCCATTGCGACATTCAAGGTGCGCAGGTACTTCATTGGTTTTCCCCTGGAAATGGTGACGGCCTCTACACAGTTGCGCCCGTCGGCCCTGAAAAGCGCAAGAATAGTGCTGCATGGAGTTGACGAGAATCAACCACCGAGATGCCCTGGTTGCCCGTACAGCAAAACTGGCCGAGGCTGCGATAGCGCACGCGTTGCCAGCCCTAGGCCAGGGTATTCCACACCTGCGCCAACCCCACCAGGTGCACCAGCCCGTACACCACGCAAATCCCCGAGCTGATCATGATAAAGCGCGTACTACGGCCCGTGCCGGCCAACACGAACGGGCCCAGCAGACCACGCAACAGATACACCAGGGTGATTACGCACAACGCAGGGCGCAGCAGGGGCAAGGGGTCGATCACTCCGGCGCCGGACAGCGCATAGGCCGACCACGCGGCGAGCACCAGGGCAATCCCCGCCGTCACCACCGCCGGGAAGCGGCGACCGGCCTTGGCTGCACGTACAAAGCGCTCGCCCGCACCAAACAGGTGATACCAGGACGGCCCTTTGATGATGACCCCGATATGCATCAGCGCCACCAGCAGGTTAAGCCCGGCAGCGACCAGCAGTGCCGTGTTGTATTCCATTCCATCACTCCCTGATGCCAATTAGCCACATTGCGCGCAAAGGTATCATGCCCCCTCTCCCACGGCGATCAGCGCATTAAAATCGGCCCCGCAAGCCTGATCACTATCGACTGCCGCGAGACTGGACCGACCGGCGGCAACCCTTTCAGCCAGTTGATGCCGCACTATATCCGGCATGCCTCTACGCCCGACTCTCCCCGCCCCACCCTTTGAATACCCTGCCCACCTTCGCGCCCAGGCCGAGGCGGCACCGCGTGCGCCCGGCGTGTATTTTTTCTACGCGCAAGGTGAATCGATGCCGCTGTACATCGGTAAAAGTGTCGATATCCGCAGCCGCCTGCTGGCGCACCTGCGTACCCCCGAAGAAGCGCGCATGTTGCGCCAGGCACAGCGGATCGAATATCAGCAAACCGCGGGAGAAATCGGTGCGCTGTTGCTGGAGTCGCGCCTGATCAAAGAGATGCAGCCTTTGAAGAACAAGCGCCTGCGCCGGCAGCGCCGCCTGTGCTCGCTACGCCTGCACGGGGGCAAACTGCAGATCATCGACACCACCGCGCTGGCCGAGGGGCCGCAGTTGTACGGGCTGTTTCGCAGCCGACGCATGGCAATCGAAGCGTTGATCCTGCTCGCCGACGAGCACCGCCTCTGCCATAGCCTGCTGGGTATAGAACCACCCAGCGCGAAGGGCTGTTTCCGTGCGCAGATCCGTAAATGCGCCGGGGCATGCCGGGGCGATGAAACCCATGCAGCCCACACCGAGCGTTTGCTGCAGGCGTTGGCCCACTGGGCCGTCCATCGCTGGCCATACCCCGCCGCCATTGCACTGCACGAACGCCATGGCCAGTTGGAGCAATACCACGTCGTGGATAACTGGCGGTACATCGGGACTTACGCCTGCGAGGCCGAGGCCCGATTGGCGCCGGCCTTTCCATCGCAGTCGTTCGATGCTGACAGCTACAAAATCCTTGTACGGCCCGTGCTTTTCGAGAGTGCTCGTGTGGTGCTGCTGTCGTAAGAGGCGCCTTGCAGAGCCAGCGCGCCAGGAACCTTTTGCACAATCGGGAATCAGTGCTGCATGTTTTCACACCAACAACTCAGCGAATTCCCAATGATTTTCAGAAGATCCCTGCTCTGTATCGCCTTGGTGTCCATCGGCTTTATTGCCGGGTACGCCGCAAAACCCAATGATGTGCTTCAACTGACCGCTGGCCAACTCATAGAGTGTGGCGAGGTGACCATTCCTACGCTGGGCATGTGAGCCCGAAATCCGGCCGCTTTCGGTAGAGGTTACTCAGGCTTGGATTCCGGAACCCGCAGGTGCGCGCCGCAACCATAGCTGCCTGAACTACTTTGATAAAACGTCTCCCCCGTATGATGGGCGGCATTCTGTTTCAGGAAATCAACGCTGTTAAGATCGCGGGATACTGGTTCAGGACTCGTGGCGAGCGATCTGCGGGAGGAAACTGAATGCACAAGATGCCTATAATTCTGGCACCGAGGATAGAGAGCAGCAAAAATTGAAAAAGAACTCGTACCTCTATTTGGTGCCTATGATTTTTGGAACGATGCTGACTATTTCATTGCTTTTCGCATGGCGTAGCCATATTTACTCAGTGATTTTTTTCAAGCCGAACTTTCAAAAAATCTATATCACCAGCTCATTAATCTTGGCAGCTATAAGCTCGTTAGGCTTTATCATCTTTAAAAAAGACATATTGTCTGGAAACCTCATAAACACCCTAAAAAAGATTACAGCACTTCCACTGGCATTATTTTTAGTGTGCCTGCTAACCCTACAAATTCCGCTCTCACTTTTAATTTATTTATCCGACGGAACTCAAAGCACTTACACAACGGCATATACACAATCCCCTGGCGGTAGAAATAGCTGCCGCGGCATTGAGATTTTTGAGCCAGAGCTAAACAAGGAAATAAAAATATGTCACTTCAGTGGCGACAGCAATAAGGGTTTAGTCAAGATTTATAAAACCAGCAATACGAAAGGCATCGTCATAACAGGCGCCGCATTTTATTGACGGTTTTTCCAGGTTTGAGATGACTGGCTGGAACAGCTGGCCCCCCCCTAACCTGCCTTCAAGCTGCGATGCGTAGTAAGCACGCCTTTGTCGTCAAACAGGAAAATCATCTGGTTCCCCCCATTATCCTGGCAAACCACACCTTCAGTTTCCCCGTCAACAATCCCTTGGCAAGCCATGTTCCAGACATAAGGACGGATTTGGCACTTCAGCGTCTTACCGTCTTCAATCACCAGATGATGGGTGGCGGAGATGCTTTCTGGAGCGGGTTTTGGGCAGGCTCCCTCCCCCCAGTTGATACCTTGGTGATTAGGTTGGGAAACACAACCAGCCAGCAGGAGCATGGGCAACAGGCATTTGTAATTCATGATCACCATCCTTAGTTGTTGCTCTGTAACAGGGCGCGGGATGCTCGACCCCGTAAAGATGTAGCAGATACTCTAGAACCCCGGCGGAATGTAACCAGGGACGTAAGGAATATTTTTACACTTATTACTGACTATACGGCCATTATCAATCTTGAAATCCACAATCTTGCCAAACGGGTTGACGGTGGCCTCAATCGTACAATCAGAACTGTGCCCTACAGTTTCATAATACTCCGTGTACACCATGCCGTTACCGGTATGATTCATCGAGGTTCCTGCAGCTTCGGTATTGGTCCAGCTTGAAGACTTCTCCCATGTCAGGACAATAAGTTCCTCTCCATTCGCGCCCTTTACCTTCTTGACTGCTGCTGGTTTACCAAATAGGTTCAAGGCTTCCTGATCTGACCTTCCCACCCATCGCTCCTGAGCAATCACCCGGCAACCATTAACAAGCAAGATAACCGGAATTATTGTGGCAACCAGCAACACCTTCGAGATGCGATTAAACATAAAACCTCTTTCACAATAAAAACAAAGTAAAAAAGTTAGCATTGATGCCCTTACTGGGGAATTAGCACAGATGTGCTAATGGCTCATTGCCCCGTTGTAAAACAAGTAGTGATTGCGCCGATTGTTTAGCTGATACCCTTGCGGTTCAACGTGCTACCTACTCAACTGTTTTGACCCCCTTCCCGGCGTCCTGCCGACAGAACACAAGCTCCCGAATAGCACACGAGTCCTGAGACTTATCGTATGCCCGCGCTCAAAAAGGTGTAGGCCGAGTATCGTCAGCCGTCCTGCAGAGCGGCTCCTGCCAGCCACATAAGGAACGCACTCACAGGCACCTGCCGCTCCCGTCCTGGCACGCACACCGCAACGTAACGCGGACCAAGCAGGCTTACTTCTGGTCTATAGGCCACTAATTCTCCATGCCTGAGGCTGTCGGCGACCAGTACATTGCTTGCCAGCACCAGCCCATGACCAGCAATCGCAGCGCTCAAGGCAAAATACTCATCGTCGAACTCACGCATCTGCGCCGTTTCAAGCCAGGTCTGGCATTCTGCGGCCGCGCACCAGCTTTCCCAGTTGATTGAGAATGCTCCCGGAATTTTCCAGTGTAAGTTGATCAGTTCGATCTGATTTACATTCAACGAGGCCACCAGGCCTGGGGCGCCGTAAACAGAGAATTGCTCTTTCATTAGCTCCTGACAGAACAACTTCGGGTCGTCGCGGCTGACTGAACGAATAGCGACATCGATACTGGAATCACGCAGTAGATCGACTAGTTCGTTACCTGTATCGACCCGCACCTTGACTTGTGGAAAGCTTCGATAGAAACCACCCAGTCGTGGAATTAGCCAGGCAGCGGCCAAGCCCGGCGTAGTGGAAATGGTTAGGGTTTGGGGAACGGTGTCCGGATAAAAAGCCTCCAGGCTGCGGCGAATGTCTAACAAGGCGCGGTGAGTCTGGCGATATAGCAACTCGCCCTCTTCGGTCAATGCGACGCCTTGTCCAGCTCGCTTGAACAGCATCGCTCCGAGGCGGGCTTCCAACATCCTGACCTGGTGGGAAATGGCCGCGGGGGTGACTGAGAGTTCCTCAGCTGCCGCTTTAAAGCTACCCAGTCGCGCAGCCGCCTCGAAGGTGCGCAGCGCGTTCAGCGGAAGAGTCGAAAACACGCATCGTTCCCTAGATGAATTGAATTGATGAATATTTAATTTATCTCATTTTTCTTGGTGTGTACGCAGCGATACCGTCGCAGGTATTCGATCTCCCCACCCTTGGGAAAAAACCATGCAAGGACCTTCGCGAAAAATTCTTCAAGCCATCCTCTATGAATCAATCGCTGTTGCGGTGCTATCGCCTAGCATCTCGTTGATATACGACGAAGGTTTGGCCCATGCGGGTGCGCTGTCGGTGATGTTATCTGTATGCGCGCTGCTGTGGAACGTGCTGTTTAACTACGCTTTTGAACTCTGGGAAGCGCGTCAGCCACAGCGTGCTCGCACGTTGGGCAGACGCTTGCTGCACTCACTGGGCTTTGAGGGTGGGCTAGTTCTAATGTTGGTACCACTGGTGGCATGGTGGCTGGAGATTTCTTGGTGGGCTGCACTGGTCACCGATCTGGGGCTGTTCGTTTTCTTCTTCTTTTACGCGCTGGCGTTTCAGTGGGTCTTCGATAGGATGTTCGATGTACCAAATTCCGCGAAGGGGGAAGTTTCGGTTAACCCATAATTCACGCGGAATCCAGATTCCGCCAATCTGTAGCAGCATTAGGATTTGTCCATGAAAAATGCCACCAGAGCGATTGAGAGCTACATTTTCGGTAAGGACGGAAATCGGCCCGACTTATTGCAACATGCTTTCAGTCTAGACGCAGCTCTTAACGTGCTAGTGCAGAGAGGCAACGTCCTTTTTCCTCCCAACGTCCAGGGGCGCGAAGATATTGCTGAAGTACTAGTACGCAGCTTTAGCCTGCAATATGAGAACGTTTATACATTCTGCCTCGGTGACGCGCCAAAGCCCGACGCCAATGTTCATAAGTGCAAATGGCTGGTTGGCATGTCAACAAAAGCGACTGGGGAGTTACGTGTAGGCTGCGGGGAATATCATTGGATCTTTTCACCGCAAAGCGGCTTGGTCACTCAGCTGTCCATTACCATCGAACACATGTTGGAGTGTCCTTCCCAGCATATGCGAAAAATAATGGACTGGCTTCAAGGGCGCAGCTATCCATGGTGTGAACCTACCGAAATACTTGATTCGGCACCGCCGCTCACTTGCCTCCAGCCGGTTCTTGTCTACGTTGCTACATGACCCCTACTGATATAAACGTACGCGTTTGGCCGATTGCGGACCTCATGATAGGCAGCAAACGGCCAAAAGCAGCCTCTCAACGCGTCGCACATTGACCTCTGCGAAGAAAATCTTTAAGCGCCGCCTGATAGAGCGTCAATGGCTGATTGCCCGTATTGAGAAGTGCAAACGGAATCATCGTCAGATGTGAAAACGACGTGGAGTTTATCGAGTAGGTTTTCTGCCTGCAAAAGCGCTGGTCCTTATTCAATATAAAATCAAACTTGAAAAGGTTTGTCCGCGTACACCAACTGGGGATCAAACCCAGACTCAGACCCGTCAAGTAATCTTGTCCGCAAGCGCCGCCAGATGAGAACTCCGAGATCTTTATTTCTAATGCTGGCAGGCTCGGGGCGGCAAGGCTGGAGTTCTTATCCTGCGCACCGGGAATAACGTTGAGTGTCGCTGCGTATGCGTCCTTGCCGAAGCGACTGTCTTTCCATGGAGAATTTATTGCGTAACTGAAGCTGGAGATAATTTCTTGTGTTTCGGGTTCAACGGGTTCGTTGATTGTCGGCTGGGACGAATAAGATGTGCAGCTGCAACAGAGTATAGCAATGCTGACAAACACAAACCCGTTGGCTATTAAACGACGCATACTCAGTTTTCCCTAATTATCAATTAGCCAACATACCTGTCACTTACTGCCGTATCGCATCTTATCTACACGCCGGACGGCTGAATCAGCAGAACAGGACAGACTGTACACGCGCACTTCGGGAGAGAGAAAAGGCCGCCGCTATGCTCTCTTTGCCCCAACCCAGTGCGAACCCGCGAACGTTGAAGGCAAACGCTGAACGACAACACCTGCCCAAGCTGTCCAGCGGCTCCTATTGGCCGCAAGCTGACGTTGATCATACCGTGCAAAAGCAGGAAAAAGTGGACGTTAGGCACGAGCCTGTTGAAACTGACGTCGAATTGACCCAGAGGCCTATGCCACTGCCCCATCCCGTCAGTAAATATCTAGCGCTGGTAATAGTTCACAGGGTAGGATCCTGGATCAGTAAAGTTTCTGTAACAGGGCCAATCCAGCACTGGCGATAATAATCTCAGGCGATATACACGTTTTACCAGAGGTGAAGTAATGCCGTTAGATAAAGATTGGCAGCCAGGTTTTGGGACTATCTTCACGTGGTTCGCCATGGATCGACATGGGCGTATAGCTGTAATGGTGAATAACTGTTTCGGTCCTATCCCTTCGAGCTTGTTGGCTATTCCAGAGCTAGAGGAAAAACTCGACAGTATAAATGAGTTTATGTGGGAAGAGTCGCGTGAGTTTCAAAGTTATCCAAAAAACAAGGAAGGTCGAACTCTTTTAGATATATATAGTTTTCGCAGGCACCTCAAACCCTCGTCGCGCGACGAAATGGAACGCATAATCTTAGAGAGTTCGAACTTTTATCAAGAGCTCACGGAGTATTCACTTCCATCAATAAAAGGCTTCTATGTTTATCACGCGCTAGAAGATTACGTGTCCAGCGAAGACAATCCGATTGGTTATGAGGGAGACGCGGAAATTGGAGACTACTTTCGATATTTGATTCCAACGGTATGCGCTAGCATCGAAGACTTCCCTGAAGAATTAAGGTCACTAATCGCCGTATCCGACACATTAGATTTCACAGTTGACCGAGCCATATTTAGTATGTCAATCAATCAGAGTTTTAAGCGATCTTTTAATCAACGGAAGTGAAAGATTAGCAGTTTTTAAAAAGTAGTCGTTTCATCGGCTACGCAGTGAAGCGCTCCTGGATTTGTAGACAAACGGAGTGTCAGCTATTGGCCGTTTTCAGTCGGTTGTCACCGGCAGAAATCGGCCAAAAGCGGTCATCGAGAGTCTCCAAAAACAGGAGCGATTCTGGCAGCTGAAATGCAGGGCCGAGATTTGATATCTCAAATTACTGAGCTAGGATCTTGGCTAAATGCCATCACTCGAAAAGGAAATCACCTTGGCCTTACCTGATACCCTCCGCCTCGCTGTGCTCGGTGTTTCAGCGGACACTCCATTTGAAAGTGCATAGAGCAATGTCAATACGAGGGCATTGGATATAAACCCTTTCATTACTCAGAACCATTTAATGATTGAAAATTAAAGTCCGTGAGCCATGGTAAGCGATTACTGGAAAGGGCGTCGAACCGCCTAAAACGGAGTGTCGGTGAGAGGCTGCCATTGATCGAAAGGAGAAACCCCTAAAGCAGGCGTACCAAACACCAACTGCTACGCTGTTCACTCCAAGGAGGAACACCGATGCCGAGCTCAGACCTGCTCCCTTCCCCGCTGTCCAAAATCAACGAAAACCAACTCGCCCTTGAAGCAGCCATCATGGAGCTTACGAACTGGGTTGAACAGTGGGGCCGATATCCAGGCTGGCACAGACCTCGGTAACCGGCTGCCCCTCATCAAGCACCATGCTGGCAGCCTTGAGCTTGAACTCACTCGAATACGATTGACGCATATCCAGACACCTCCGATTTGGGCGCTATCATAGTGCCCGATTGAAGTGTCCAAGATCATTAGGTCACCGGCAAACTCGCCGAACTCCAAGCGATGGCCGACACCAGGAAGAACACCGTCGGCAAGCTCGTCGAGTACCTGCGCAAAAACATAGAGGCCACCGATACAAAAACGATCAGGCGGCCCTTGTTCACGATCACTTTGGCTCTAGCGCCCGAAAAGGTCATCGTCGATAAAGAGGACGATATCCCGGACGACGTCATCGACACCAAAACCGTGTTCTCTCCCGACAAGCGCACCATCACGGCCAACCTCAAGGAAATCCGGGAGCACAACGTAGCCGTACGAAAACGCATGGCCGCCGGTGAAGATGCAGAACACGAACTACTCGAAGAGCCGATCTGGGCGCACCTCGAGCGCGGTGACAGTTCCATACGGATCAAGTAAGACAACAGGGTTTTGTAGCAAAAGTGGCGTTATGACGGCGATCATACACTTCGGGCCAGCTCGGCCTGCACTCATACGCACTTCACTTAAGGATGAGTAACATGAACGATGATTTGAAGCAGTCAGGCTCTACTACCACCTCGCAAACCACCACCTCGTTAGAGCAGGTTAAAACCGGCAGGGTCTTGGATTTCACCTGGGCGCCAAACGCCAACACAACGACCACCACCGTCTCGGCGGACTTTGTCGACTACAAGGTCGACACCTCCCAGGGCAGCCCTACTGGAGACAGCCACTCCATTGCGCGGTTTACCTATGTCCAAGGTAAGGGTGGCGGCCAGATCAGTCAGCTGTTCCTTGAAGAGATGCGTGCCGGCGTACGTGCCAACACCCAGATCGGGCTGATGGTAGGACGCAAATGGGTTCTGGATCCCAACGCTGAAGTATCAGGCAGCATCGGCACCTACGTGGTCGAGCAATTCGATGACATGCGCGCCAGTGTCAATTATGTCGGCGCCTTCGCCCGCGTCTTCGCAGACCCGCGAATGGTCAGCTACCACGCTGGGGGCCACGTACACACCAACGTCTCTATCAGCAGCAGCAGGGCCCTGACCATGGCTGATTCCGGTAAGTCGATCCTGGTCATTAGTGATACTGACGTCACGCTCACCATTGGTGATGACGTGACTGAAGGGTTCAAGGTGAATCTGATCCAGGCAGCCGCCGGCAAGGTCAACATCGCCGTATCGAGCAGCCATGTGATCTACAGCAATGCTGGGAGTCGCACACGCACGCTCAACCCACTGGATGAGCTGGAAGTCAGTACCTTCCCATTCGGCCCGGTGTTCCTGGCCTTCCGGGTCAGACCTACTGCCTAACGATCCATTGCGCGCTGGCAGAGGTGGGTCTTACTGCCAGCGCCGTAATCACCGACAGTCCTGGCTCGCACTGCCGGCCAGCGGAATAGAAGAGGCAGGCTAGTTCGGGAAATTTCAGAGAGCAATGCCGCCCACCCTTCCAAGTATCTGCTGATCAAAAAGTATGGAAAAAGGATGACGAAGGGGATGCTGCGCTTGCGCTGGGACAAGGCACGAGAGATGGCTTGCGAGAAAGCTATCGAACAAGGAGATCCGACGCTCGCCGCGAAGATCGGCGGGTTTCAGTTGCGAGATATTCGACCCAAGGCGGCGTCGGAAATCGTGGATATCGGCAACGCAAGCCTGCTGCTGGGGCAGAGCAATCAGGAAATCACAAAGTGCGTTGACAGAAGGCTCGGCGCCACTACGAAGCCGTCAAAATAGAAAAGTTATGGAACGGTTCCATAAAAATACAAGCCAGCCACAGCCGCCCCCCAGAAACACAAAAGCCCCGCATAAGCCGGGCTTTTGTCTGAATCTTGGCGGGAAACCAGGGACTCGAACCCTAGGAGCGCTATTAACGTTCGTCGGTTTTCAAAACTGGTGATTTTTTCTTTAAATTCAGCAAGTTAACCTTTTTAGCGCTTCCGCATCCCTCCATATTTCGATACGCTGAAAGCTCCACAACTCAAGGGGTGCACATCAGATTGCGGAAATGATTTACTCCCCGCCCCAACGTCCTGCCGACCAGCACACAAACTACCAAATTGCCCACGATTCGTGGCGTTTGTCCTATGGCCCCCCAGCGGCATTTGTAAAAGGCAAAGGGGTAAATACGTCTGAAAGGTAGGATTGATCGGTGAGTCAGCAGAATGAGGGTAAAAATCGCCTCATGAAACGCCCAAGGAGTTATCGCCTGGCCCTCCCGCACCACCTCTATGCATTTATTTTGTGAATAACGCTGCATTCCCCACGTTTTACGTAAAAAATCCTACAACTGATGTAGCAGACAGTTTAATGATGGCTCAACTGTGCAAGATCCCTGAGTTTACCGTTTGGCTAGGGGTATGGATTGTGTGTATTTCTACGTTAAGGATGTCGAGTGCCGAATCAGCCCTCAACCCAACGCCTGTGTTGTATCCAGAGCCTGGGCGTCGCCCTGCTCTGCCTGTGCGCGCTGCCGGCCGCCGCCGATGGGCGGCAAGCGGGCCAGGAAGCGCTGCGCTTGCAGCAGCAACAGCAGCGCGACTTGCAGCAATTACACCTGGAGCAGCGCCAACGGCAGATGCAACGCGGTAGTTTCAGTACGCAAGCGGCCACGCCGGCCTTGCCAACAGACATAGCCAAGGATGAACGCTGCTGGCCGCTAAGTGGCACGCGCCTGGCCGGGGTCACGCTGTTCAGCAAGGCTGAGCTGAACCAACGCATCGAACCCTACGTGGCGCCGTGCATGGGCGTCACCCAGATCAACCGCCTGCTGGCCGAGATCACCCAGCTGTATGTGCAAGCCGGCTATATCGCCAGCCGCCCGTACCTGATCAGCTCGCCAGCGGCCGGGCAGTCGCTGGATATTCACGTCGAAGAGGGCTACCTCGAAGCCATCGAACTGGCCGACCAGAGCCTGCCGGTGTCGTTAGGCGGCGCGTTCCCCGGGATGCTCGGCAAGCCGCTGAACCTGCGCGATTTGGAACAAGGCCTGGACCAGCTCAACCGCCTGCGTTCGGTGGACCTCACCGCCGACATCGCCCCTGGCAGTGAAGCTGGCGCCTCGCGCATCATCCTGCGCTCGCGCAGCACGGCGTCACGCTGGGGGCTGGGGCTTGGAGTGGATAACCTCGGCAGCGCCGGCACGGGGCGTGATCGCAATGCCATCAACCTGAGCCTGGACAGCCCGCTCACGCTCAACGATTCGCTCAACCTGAGCTTCAGCGACACGCTCAATCACGGGCCGCGCTACAGCCGCAGCAACAGCCTGTTTTATTCCATCCCTTACGGGTACTGGACCTACAGCCTGTTCGCCAGCCACAACGAATACCGCTCGCCGTACAAGCTCAGCCGCGCCACGTTTTACAACAGCGGCCGTACCGACCAGGTCAGTTTGCGCACCGACCGCGTGCTGTGGCGCGACCAGGGCCATCAACTCAGCGCCAACCTGCAGCTGGCCTACAAGGACGTCGACAGCTACCTGCAAAAGGTTCGCTTAGGCATCCAGAGCCCGACGCTGACAGTGGCCGAGGCTGGCCTGAATCTGTTCTGGCTCAACAGCGCAGTGTGGAACCTCGACGTCAATTACGCCCAAGGCCTGACATGGTTCGGCGCCGACCGTGATGCTGACCACACGCAAAAAAACCTGCCCCAGGCGCAATTCCATAAGTACCGCGCCAACCTCACCCAATGGCGCAACGGCCAATGGCTGGGGCAACCGTGGCAGTGGCAGAGCCAGCTGTCGGCGCAATACAGCCCGGATGCGTTGCCTGCCATCGAACAACTGCTGGGCACCGACGATTCGGCGGTGCGTGGCTACCGCGAAAACATCGCGTCCGGGGCCATCGGCGCGGTATGGCGCAACACCTTGCGCCTGCCGCTCACCAGCGACCTGCCGGTAAAAATCACCCCGCGCCTGGGCCTGGACAACGGCTGGATTAAGCGCGAACACGGCGCTCAAAGCCAGCGCCTGAGCGGTGCCAGTGCAGGACTCAACCTGAGCTGGAAAAACGTGCAACTGGACCTCGATTACCAACGCAACCTCAACACGCCCACAGGGTTTGGCCAGGAGCGGGAGGTCTGGCTGACGCGCCTTAGCGTGCAGATTTGAGCAACACCTGTTTAGCCTGAGTTTACCGCCGTACCTGACCACCACAGCAGCGTTGCAACGAACAACGCACGTCGCGGATCAGCCAACACAGAGCGAATTTATTTATGCCGACTGACACCCATACGTTTCACCTTTCACCCCAGGGCAAACTGCGCTGGGCCATCGCCAGCCTGTTCCTGCTGCCGCAGCTGGTACTGGCCGGTGGCTTAACCGTCGTCGAAGGGCCTGGCGGTACGCCGCAGCTGCAAAACCAGGGCGGCGTGCCCATCGTCAACATCGTCGCGCCGAATGCCGGCGGCCTGTCCCATAACCAGTTCCTGGACTACAACGTCGACCGCCAGGGCGTGGTGTTGAACAACGCCTTGCAGGCTGGTCAATCGCAACTCGCCGGGCAGCTGGCGGCCAACCCGCAGTTCCAGGGCCAGGCGGCGAGCGTGATCCTCAACGAAGTGGTGAGCCGCAACGCCTCGGCCATCAACGGCGCTCAGGAGATTTTTGGCCGGGCTGCCGATTATGTGCTGGCCAACCCCAATGGCATTTCCGTCAACGGCGGCAGTTTCATCAACACCCCAAATGCCAACCTGGTAGTGGGCCGCCCTGAACTCAACGACGGCAAGCTGCAAGGCTTGAACACTCGCGATGCAAGCGGCCAACTGACGGTGCAAGGCCAGGGCCTGCAAAACGGTGCGGGTTCGATCAACCTGATCGCGCCGCGTATCGACAGCGATGGGCGCCTCAGTGCGCGTGACCAATTGAACCTCACGGTCGGCCGCAATCAGGTCGACTACGCCAGCGGCCAGGTGCGCCAGGTCGACCCGGCGAGCAAAACCCAGGACCAGCGTATCGACGCCCGCCTGTTCGGGGCAATGCAGGCCGGCCGTATCAACATCATCAGCACCGCCGAAGGTGCCGGGGTGCGCGTGGGTGCGGTGCAAGTCGCGGGCCGTGATGGGGTGAAGATCAGCTCGGCCGGCAACCTCGATATCAGCGGCCAGGTCTACGCCAACAGCCTCGACGCCACCCGCGCCGGTGTGCAGAGCCGCCAGGGCGATGTCGACTTGCACAGTGCCAAAGACTTGAACCTCGCCGCCACCGACGTCGGCGGGCGCAACGTCAAGCTCGACGCCGGCCGCAACCTCACCCTCAGCAGCCTGGAAAGCAAAAAACTTCAGGAAAAACGTGAGCAGTGGAACAACAGCAACTTCCTGTTCACCTACGAAACCTATGACCGCACCACCACCGACAAGGACTCGCGTCAGCACGGCAACAACGTCGTTGCACAACAACAGGCCACGCTGTTGTCCGGCGCCAACACCCAGATCAAGGCCAGCAAGGTCGAAGCGGGCGACGCATTGCGCGTCAACAGCGGCGCCGACCTGCAACTGAGCGCCGCCACCGAAACCCACGAAACCCGCGACCAGGGCAAACACCGCAAGCACCTGTGGAAAGCCAACTGGGACAATTCCAGCAGCGAACAGCGCAGCGTCACCAGCAGCCTCAAGGCCGGCAAAGCCCTGGAGCTGACCAGCCAGCAAAAACTGCAACTGCAAGGCGCCGAACTGAAATCTGCGGGCGACATTCAATTGGCCGCTCGGCAAGTCGACATCACCAGCGCCAGCCGTACCCAGCGCAGCAGTGACAACGCTTACTCCGGCGACCTGACTGGCGGCAGTTTCTTCGGCAAGAACGGCGATGGCGATAAGGGCAAGACCCTGAACACCGGCAGCAAGGTCAACGCCGATGGCAAGCTGATCGTCAAGGCGGACGACGTGCGCATCAACGGCAGCCAGGCGCGTGGTGGCCGACAGGCCAGCGTCATCAGCGACAAAGGCTCGCTGGTGATCGACGGCGTGCAAAACACCTCCCACGACAATAGCTACAGCAACGACAGCAAGTTCTTTGGTATCACCAAGGATGAAAGCCGCAAGAACCTCAAGGACAGCACCGTCGTCGCCAGCAACCTGCGCTCGGACAGCAACCTCAAACTGCAAAGTGCCAAAGACATCAGCGTCAGCGGCTCCAAGGTCTCTGCGGCAGGCGAACTGCAAGCGAATGCCAAGGGTGACATCAAAGTCGCGTCGGCTGAAAACACCTCTCACACCACTACCAGCACTCACACGCGGGGTTTCGATGGCTACGCCAAGGAGACCGCCGACGGCACGCGTCAGTACCGCGCGGGTGTGAACTATGCAGACCAGCAGCACGCCAGCAAGACCGACACCACCCAGCAGCAAGCTTCCAGCCTCAGCGGCGGCAGCCTGGCCGTCACGGCCGGTGGCGACGTTAGCATCAAGGGTTCCGAGCTGAAGGCGACCCAGGGCGATGCGACCGTGAGCGGCAAAAACGTCGAGCTATTGGCGACCGATGACAGCACCCGGAGCCAAACCGACACCACCACCACCGCTGGCGGCGTGTATTACACCGGCGGCCTGGACCGAGCCGGCAATGGTGCGCAGTTCAGCCACCAGAGCAGCAATGACACCAGCCACAAAACCACCGCGCAAACCAGCAGCGTGGCGTCGGCCGGCACGCTGACGATCAACGCCGGCAACACCCTGACCAGCCAGGGCGCGCAGGTGAAGGCCGGTTCTGAGTTGCAGGTCAACGCGGCGCAGGTCGATAACCAGGCGGCGCATAACACCGAGACCGGCACCCACAAAGAGAACGGTTGGACCGCCGACGTCGGCGCCAATGTTGAATACAAAGGCATCACCCGGCCGATCGAAAAAGCCGTCAACGGCGTGGCCCAGGCCAAATTCCATCAGCCCGGCCTGCTGGATGCCTTCGAGCAACCGAATGTCGGGCTCGATGTGGAAGTCGGCCATACCAACAAGACCCGCACACAGCAGGACAGTACCGCCGTGGTCAGCCAGTTCAGCGGTGGCACGGTGCAGGTCAATGTCGCCAACACCGTGAAAGATGAAGGCACCCAGTACCGCGCCAGTGAGGGCGGGCTGAAGATCAATGCCGGCGAGCACCTCGCCACGGCGGCCGCCAACACCCACACCAGCAGCGAGCAAAGCGTTGACGCCAAAGTGGGCGTGCGCGTCTACACCACCACCGGTGAAGACTTGAACGTGCGCGGCAATGGCGCAGGCGGCAGCAGCGATGTGCGCGAATCCAGCAGCACGGCGGTGGTCGGCAGCTACGCCGGGACCCAGGGTGTGAACATCGAGACCCAAGGCGACGCGCGTTATGAAGGCAGCCAGTTCAACGGCGGCCAGGCGGGCGTCAACCTCAAAGCCGGTGGCGAATTGGCGCTGAACCAGGCCAGCGATACCCAGAGCAGCACCAATAACAGCCTGCGTGGCAGCGGTTCATTGACCGTGGGCACGGCGCCGGGCAGCAACGGTACGAACGTCAACCTCGGTGCCGGTGTGCAACTGGACGACAAGCGCCTTAACACCCAGGACAGCCAGGCGCGTGTCGCGACGCTGCAGGGCAACGGCCCGATCCAGCTCAGCAGCGGTGGCGACATGACCCTGCAAGGCACCAAGGTCGGCAGCAGCACCGCGAAGACCGGTGACATCAGCCTCAACGCTGGCGGCAAGCTGAACCTGCAAGCAGCCACCGATACTCACGTGAGCAGCGGCAGCAACCTGGGCGGCGGCCTGACGGTCGGTGCCGGCAAGACCAGCAGCGCTGAAAGTAGCGGCACCACCGGCAGCCTGAGCGCCAACTTCAACATCGGCAAAGTCGCCGAAAACGACCAAGGCGTTAGCGTCGGGCAGTTGCACAGCAACGGCAAGGTGAGCCTCACCAGCGGCGCCAACGCGGCGGATGCGATCCACCTGCAGGGGACTCAGGTGGTGGCTGACAGCGTCAATCTGGATGCGCAAAACGGCGGCATCCTGCAAGAGTCGGCGCAATCGACCCAGGCGCATAACAGCTGGGGCGTGACCCTGGGCGCAGGCGGCAGCGGCGGCAAAACCACCCTGGCCGACGCCGGTGAACACGACACCCCCAAGACCCAGCACGGCATCAATGCGCGGGCCAAGGTCGACGTGGATCACCTGCAAGGCACCACCCAGCACGACAGCCTGATCAAGGCGAATAAGGTGGTGATCAACAGTGCCGGTGACACCCACCTGGCCGGCGCGCGGATTGAGGCCGAGCAGGTCAGTGGCAATGTCGGCGGCGACCTCGTCATTGAGAGCCGCAAGGATCAAGTCAGCAGCACCCAAGTCAACGTCGACGCCAAGCTTGATGTCGAGAAAAACCAGCCCGGCGTGGTCAACAAACTGGCCAAGGCCAGCGGCCCGCTCAAGGACAAGGTGCAAGCCAAGGCCGAGGGCGCGTTTGACAAGCACCGCGAAAAGCTCGAGAACGCCGTGGACAAGGGCACCGGGCACCTGGCCTCGGCCAAGGACAGCGTGGTCAACAGCGTTGGTAACGCCAAGGAACGCCTGGGCGAAAAACTCACCCGCAGCGGTAGCTACGACGTGAACCCCGAGCCCCGCGGCGCCTTCGGTACGAGCGTGGACAAGGCCAAGGCTTACCTGGCGGACAAGAAGGATGCCGTGGGTACTCGCCTGTCCGACCTCAAGGAAAAGGCCTGGCCAAAAACCACTGACAGCTACGCCGTCAGCGGCAAAAACACCACCGGCAGTTCGGTGGCCAATACCACCGCAAACGTGCTGTTCGGCGACAAGAGCGGCAACACGTCCTACACCCCGACGTTGAATCTGGACGTCAGCCATGTGGTGAAAGACAGCGTCACTCAAGCGTCGGGCATCCGCACGCAAGGCGTCAACCTGCAGGTGAGTGGCGAAACCCACCTGACTGGCGCCCGGATCAGCGCGGACCAGGGCAAGGTCGACCTGGGTGGTTCCAAGGTGACGGCAACGACGTTGGCCGGCAGCGATTACCGAGCGGATGTCGGGCTGAACCTGTCGAAGTCACCGGTCAACCTGGTGCTGGGCGCCAAGGACGAATTGACCCAGAAACAGGACGACGCCATACGTAAGGATCAAGCCTTCAACCTTGGACCGCTGAGAGTCGGCGGGCACAGTGATCGCCAGGCGTTACAGGCCGGGATTGATCAGCAAACCAATTAACTAGCAATCCACTCGTGGAAGCAGGAGGCTATCCTGCTTCCACTACTGATCGCGTAAACACCAAAATCCGTATGCGTGAACTAGAGTTTTTCTATGTTAACCAACCCTCGCTGAAATCCATCGACTTCCACGAAAAGCACATCTGCGCCATCATCAGCCTACGCTGTTCACTCAAAGGAGGAACACCGATGCCGAACGCTGACTTACTCCCTTCCCTGCTGTCCAAAATCAACGAAAACTAACTCGCCCTTGAAGCAGCCATCATGGAGCTTACGAACTGGGTTGAGCAGCAAGGCGGCACCGAAATGGCCGACAACGTGCGTGGTGCACTGGATACCATCGACCGCAACGAAGAGTTCAACAAGCTGACCCTGGCGGTCCTTATGACGCCTGACTAATCAACAGAGACCGTTAGCTCTTAACGCCCCCACTCCCCGGTCAGAAAGGTGGGACTCTTTCGAGCGCAGCGCTGCGAGAAGCTCATTATCATCAGGAGGGTTGCTGGCCTTCCGGGTCAGACCTACTGCCTAACGATCCATTGCGCGCTGGCTGAGGTGGATCTTACTGCCAGCGCCGTAATCACCGACAGTCCTGGCTCGCACTGCCGGCCAGCGGAATAGAAGAGGCAGGCTAGTTCGGGAAATTTCAGAGAGGAATGCCGCCCACCCTTCCAAGGATCTGCTGATCAAAAAGTATGGAAAAAGGATGACGAAGGGGATGTTGCGCTTGCGCTGGGACAAGGCACGAGAGATGGCTTGCGAGAAAACTATCGAACAAGGAGATTCGACGCTCGCCGCGAAGATCGGCGGGTTTCAGTTGCAAGATATTCGACCCAAGGCGGCGTCGGAAATCGTGGATATCGGCAACGCAAGCCTGCTGCTGGGGCAGAGCAATCAGGAAATCACAAAGCGCGTTGACAGAAGGCCCGGCGCCACTACGAAGCCGTCAAAATAGAAAAGTTATGGAACGGTTCCATAATAGTTATGGAACACCGAGCAAATACAAGCCAGCCACAGCCGAACCCCAGAAACACGAAAGCCCCGCATAAGCGGGGCTTTCGTATGAATCTTGGCGGGAAACCAGGGATTCGAACCCTGGGAACGCTATTAACGTTCGCCGGTTTTCAAGACCGGTGCATTCAACCACTCTGCCAATTTCCCTTGTGCAACACAGGATTATAGTAGCCCATCCTGTCTCAGCGGGCGCCATAATACCCGAATGAAACACACTGTCAAACTCTCTGCATAGCTTGTTACAGAGCGTCTGTTATGATCTTTGCGACTGAACGTTTCAAAACTGAAGGAGTGTCGCCATGCGCGAACAGGATTACGCAGTTAATAGCAACGTGCAGGCTGAGCAGCTAGAGGTTAGCCGCGTCCTGCGCAATACATACGGCCTGCTCGCCCTCACCCTCGCATTTAGCGGCGTGATGGCGTATGTGGCGCAACAGATGCGTGTCGGCTACCCGAATATCTTCGTGGTACTGATCGGTTTCTACGGCCTGTTTTTCCTCACCAACAAGCTGCGCGACTCGGCCTGGGGCCTGGTGTCGGCGTTTGCCCTGACCGGTTTCATGGGGTTCCTGCTCGGCCCGATCCTTAACCGTTACCTGGGCATGCAGGGCGGCGCGGAAGTGGTCAGCTCGGCATTTGCCATGACGGCCTTGGTGTTTGGTGGCCTGTCGGCGTATGTGCTGATTACCCGTAAGGACATGAGCTTCCTCGGCGGCTTCATCACTGCAGGTTTCTTCGTGTTGCTGGCGGCTGTGCTGGCGAGCATGTTCTTCCAGATCAGCGGCCTGCAATTGGCAATCAGCGCAGGTTTCGTGCTGTTTTCCTCGGTCTGCATTCTGTTCCAGACCAGCGCTATCATCCATGGCGGCGAGCGTAACTACATCATGGCGACCATCAGCCTGTATGTATCGATCTACAACCTGTTTGTCAGCCTGTTGCAGATCTTCGGCATCATGAGCCGCGACGACTGATCCCTGCCTTATCAAAAAGCCCGCTTCGGCGGGCTTTTTGTTGCCTGCGGCTTTATCATTGGCAAAGGTTTGCCTACAGAGTGTTCCATGAAGTTCGCGATTGCGCTTTTTTCCGCCGCCCATGCGCCCTCCTCGCGCCGCGCCCTGCAGTTTGCCCAGGCTGTGCTGGCCGGTGGGCATGAGATTGTGCGGCTGTTTTTCTATCAGGATGGCGTCTACAGCGCCGCCAATTCGGTGGTCACGCCCCAGGATGAGCAGGATATCGCTCAACAATGGAGCGCCTTCGTCAGCAAGCATCAGCTTGATGGCGTGGTCTGTATCGCTGCGGCGCTGCGCCGTGGGGTGTTGAATGCTGAAGAAGCTGCGCGCTACCAGCGCAGTGCGGTGAATCTGGATGCGCCGTGGGCGCTGTCAGGCCTTGGGCAGTTGCATGATGCCATCCAGGATGCCGACCGCCTGATCTGCTTTGGAGGGCCATGAAATGTCCAGATCCTTGTTGGTAATCAGCCGTCAGGCGCCGTGGTCCGGACCCAGTGCGCGAGAAGCGCTGGATGTGGTGCTGGCCGGCGGCGCATTCGACTTGCCGATTGGCCTGCTGTTTCTTGATGACGGGGTGTTTCAACTGGCAACCGCCCAAGATGCCAAGGCCTTGCAGCAAAAGGACGTGACGGCCAACCTGCAGGCACTCTCGCTGTTTGGCATCGACGACGTGTTCGCCTGCAGCTGCAGCCTGGCGGAGCGTGGATTGACCGCCCCTGATAGCGCGCAGCCACTAAGCAGCGCACAGATTTCCCAGATGATTGACCGTTACGACCAGGTGATGACCCTCTGATGTCGACCTTGCATGTGTTGTCCCACTCCCCTTTTTCCGACACCCGCCTGGACAGTTGCCTACGCCTGTGTGGCGCGCAAGATGTGATCTTGCTGTGCGGCGATGCAACCTATGCCCTGCAAGCCGGCAGCGCGCCCTTCCAGGCCCTGCAAGCCAAGGCCCTGGGCATCTTTGTACTGGCCGAAGATGCCCAGGCCCGCGGCCTGGTGTTGCCGCAGTGGGCCAAGAGTGTCGACTACCCGGGGTTTGTGCAGCTGTCGATCGAGCATGACAAGGTCAACACCTGGCTATGAACACCCTGACCGTAGGCACACACACCCTTGAGCTGGACAAGGATGGTTACCTGGTTGACCTGGATGCCTGGTCGACCGAAGTGGCCAACGCCCTGGCGAGCGCCGAAGCGCTGGAGCTGACTGACGAACACTGGGAAATCCTTGAGCTGCTCAGGGGTTTTTACCAGGAGTTCCAGTTGTCCCCGGCCACCCGCCCACTGATCAAGTACACCGCCCTGAAGCTGGGCCCGGAAAAGGGCAACAGCCTGCACCTCAACCGACTGTTCAAAGGCACTCCCGCCAAACTTGCCGCCAAGCTGGCGGGCCTGCCCAGGCCGACGAATTGCTTATGACCGACTTTGCCCCGTTGATCACCGAAACTCCCGCCGAACACCCCTTTGCGCCGTTTGTGCGGATCCTCGGCAAAGGCAAGCGTGGCGCCCGCAGCCTGACGCGCGAAGAAGCCCGGCAAGCCATGGGCATGCTGCTCGACGAGAAAGTCGAGGACTCCCAGCTCGGTGCGTTCCTGATGCTGCTGCGCCACAAGGAAGAAAGCCCGGAGGAACTCGCAGGCTTCACCGAGGCCCTGCGCGAGCGCCTCAACCCGCCATCTCTGAGAGTGGATGTCGATTGGCCCACCTACGCCGGGAAAAAGCGCCACCTGCCGTGGTACCTGCTGGCCGCCAAGTGCCTGGCGCAGAGCGGCGTGCGGATTTTCATGCACGGCGGCGGCGCACACACGGCCGGCCGGCTGTACACCGAACAGTTGCTGGGTGAACTGCAGATTCCACTGTGCCGCAATTGGCAACAGGTCGAGACCGCTCTGGAGCAAGGCAGCCTGGCGTTTATGCCGCTGGGCGACTGGGCCCCACAGCTGCAACGCATGATTGACCTGCGCAATATCCTCGGCCTGCGCTCGCCCATCCACTCCCTGGCCCGCATCCTCAACCCGCTGGGCGCACGCTGCGGCCTGCAAAGTATCTTCCATCCCGGTTACCAGGGCGTACACCGCGATGCCAGTGGTTTGCTAGGTGACAACACCATTGTGATCAAGGGTGATGGCGGCGAGATCGAGATCAATCCCGACACCACCAGCCACTTGTACGGCACCACCGGCGGCGCAAGCTGGGATGAGGAGTGGCCAGCCCTCTCCGCCCAGCGCCACGTCAAGCCGGCCAGCCTCGACCCCGAGCATTTGAAGGCGATGTGGCGCGGCGAGGTGCAGGACAGCTACCCGCAATTGGCGCTGATTGCCACTATGGCCCTGGCCTTGCGCGGTCTTGGGCAACCACGGGAACAGGCCTTCGCACTGGCACAACAGTATTGGGACGCGCGGGACAGATCGATTTAATCGATCATTAACCCCGACCCTTTGCGCTATTTGTTCGAACCCAGACGATTAGACTGCACTCCAACGCTTAATAGCCAAGGAGTCAGTCATGGGTTTGCTAATAGAAGGACGCTGGCACGACCAGTGGTACGAAAGTAGCGCAGATGGCGCCTTCCAACGGGAACAGGCGCAACGCCGCAACTGGGTCACCGTCGACGGCCAACCTGGCCCGAGCGGTGATGGTGGCTTCAAGGCCGAAGCCGGCCGCTACCATCTCTATGTTTCACTAGCCTGCCCGTGGGCGCACCGCACCCTGATCCTGCGCAAGCTCAAGGGCCTGGAAAGCCTGATCGACGTGTCGGTGGTCAGTTGGTTGATGCTGGAAAATGGCTGGACCTTCGACAAGGCCCATGGCTCAACCGGTGACAGACTCGACGACTTTGCCTACATGCACCAGCGCTATACCGCCGATACCGCCGACTACACCGGGCGTGTCACGGTGCCGGTGCTGTGGGACAAGAAGCTCAAGCGCATCGTCAGCAATGAATCGGCGGAGATCATCCGCATGCTCAATAGCGCGTTCAACGGGCTAACTGGCAATAACCTGGACTTCTACCCCGAACCACTGCACCCCACCATCGATGCGCTGAACGAGCGGATCTATCCCGCCGTGAACAATGGCGTGTATCGCGCAGGCTTTGCCACGTCGCAGCAGGCGTATGAAAGCGCATTTGATGAGGTGTTTGCCGAACTGGATCACCTGGAACAACACCTGGGCAAGCATCGTTACCTGGCCGGTGAATACCTGACCGAGGCCGATGTACGACTGTTTACCACGCTGATTCGTTTTGATGCGGTGTATTACAGCCACTTCAAATGCAACCTACGGCGGATTGCGGATTATCCGAATCTGTCGAATTGGCTGCGGGAGCTGTATCAATGGCCGGGGGTGGCCGAGACCGTGGATTTTGCGCATATCAAGGGGCATTACTATGCCAGCCACCGGACGATCAATCCGACAGGGATTGTGCCGAAGGGGCCGTTGCAGGTGTTTGATAGCAAACATGATCGAGAAGGATTGAGCGGTAAAGAGATCTGGCGCTGATGCGCCAGCCTCATCGCGGGCAAGCCCGGCTCCCACAGTGGGTCTGTGTGCAGCCGGGCGAACAGGTTATACCTGGGACTGGACGCCTTCAAACCACTTCAGCTTCTCACGCAACACCACCACTTCGCCTACGATCACCAGCGTCGGCGCATGCACTTCATGCTCCGCCACCAGGCGCGGCAAGTCGGCCAGGGTGCCGGTAAACACACGCTGGTTGGACGTGGTGCCTTGCTGGATCAGCGCAGCCGGGGTGTCCGCCGAACGACCATGGCGAATCAATTGCTCGCAGATGACCGGCAAACCGATCAGGCCCATGTAGAACACCAGGGTCTGCGACGGTCCCACCAGGTCATTCCAGGGCAAATCCGAGGTGCCATCTTTCAGGTGGCCGGTGATGAAGCGTACCGATTGCGCATAGTCGCGATGGGTCAAAGGGATGCCAGCGTAAGCCGCGCAACCACTGGCCGCGGTAATCCCCGGCACCACCTGGAACGGAATGCCATTGGCCGCCAGCTCCTCGATCTCTTCACCGCCACGCCCAAAAATAAACGGATCGCCGCCCTTGAGGCGCAGCACACGCTTGCCTTGCTTGGCCAGGTTTACCAGTTGCTGGTTGATCTGGTCCTGCGGCACCGCGTGATCGGCGCGGCGCTTGCCGACATACACGCGCTCGGCGTCGCGCCGGCACAGTTCAAGAATCGCTGGCGCCACCAGGCGGTCATACAGCACCACATCGGCTTGCTGCATCAAACGCAGCGCGCGAAAGGTCAGGAGGTCCGGGTCACCAGGGCCTGCGCCCACCAGATACACCTCACCTGGTGCATGGGGCGGCTTGCCGTTGACTTTTTCCACCAGCAAACGCTCGGCTTCATCGCCTTGCCCAGCCAGTTGCCGATCAGCAATCGGGCCCTGGAAAACCTCTTCCCAGAAAGCCCGGCGTTGCTGCACATCAGGATACAAACCCTTGACCTGGGCGCGAAAGCGCGCGGCCAGCCCGGCCAATTGGCCGTAGGTGGACGGAATCCATGTTTCCAGCTTGGCGCGAATCAAGCGCGCCAGCACCGGCGCATCGCCGCCGCTGGACACTGCAATCACCAAGGGCGAACGGTCGACAATCGCCGGGAAGATCACGCTGCACAGTGCCGGCGCATCGACGACATTGACCGGTACGCACCGGCGCCGGGCATCGCTGGACACTTGCGCGTTCAGCGGCTCGTCGTCGGTTGCAGCGATGATCAGGGTGCAGCCATCAAGATCCGCCTCCTGGTAACCACGCACAATCAGCTCACCGCCACTGCCCTGCACCAGTTCACGCAACTGGTCTTCGATCAGGGGAGCAACCACCCGCAACAACGCGCCGGCATCGGCCAGCAGCCGGGATTTGCGCAAGGCAATCTCCCCGCCACCGACGACCAACACACGACTGCCGCGCAGGTTATGAAACAGTGGCAGAAATTCCATTTAGCCAATGACCTCAACGCCCGCCATGTACGGCTTGAGCACTTCAGGTACGCGGATCGAACCGTCGGCCTGCTGGTAGTTTTCCAGCACCGCGACCAGGGTCCGCCCTACCGCCAGGCCCGAGCCGTTGAGGGTGTGGACCAGCTCCGGCTTGCCGGTTTCCGGGTTGCGGAAACGCGCCTGCATACGTCGGGCCTGGAAATCACCGCAGTTGGAGCACGAGGAAATCTCGCGGTATTTGTCCTGGCTCGGCACCCAGACTTCGAGGTCGTAGGTCTTCACCGCGCTGAAACCCATGTCGCCGGTGCACAGCGCCAATACGCGGTACGGCAGCTCCAGCAGTTGCAGGACGCGCTCGGCGTTGGCGGTCAGGCCTTCCAGGGCTTCCATGGAGGTCGATGGCTCGACGACCTGCACCATCTCGACCTTGTCGAACTGGTGCTGGCGGATCATGCCGCGAGTGTCACGCCCCGAGGCACCGGCTTCGCTGCGAAAGCACGGGCTGTGGGCGACGAACTTGATCGGCAATTGCTTGGCGTCGAGGATCTCGCCGGCCACGATGTTGGTCAGCGACACTTCGGCGGTCGGGATCAGGTACAGATCGGCTTCGCCGTCGCGGCTGATCTTGAACAGGTCTTCTTCGAATTTCGGCAGTTGACTGGTGCCCATCAGCGCCGGCGCCTGCACCAGGTACGGGGTGTAAGCCTCTTCGTAACCATGCTCGCCGGTGTGCAGGTTAAGCATGAACTGCGCCAGGGCACGGTGCATGCGCGCGATCGGGCCGCGCAGCAAGGCAAAGCGCGCGCCGGACATTTTGGCCGCGGTTTCAAAATCCAGGCCGCCGGTCAATTCGCCCAGGGCGACGTGGTCCTTGATCTCGAAATCAAAGGTTTTTGGCGTGCCCCAGCGGCGTACTTCGACGTTGCCGTCTTCATCTTCGCCAACCGGTACCGACTCGTGCGGCAGGTTGGGAATACCCAGCAGGATCGAATCCAACTCGGACTGAATCTTGTCCAGCTCGACTTTACCGTCGGACAGCTCGCTGCCCATGCGCTCGACGTCCGCCATCAACGGCGCGATGTCTTCACCACGCTGCTTGGCCTGACCGATGGATTTGGAACGTGCATTGCGCTCAGCCTGCAGTGCTTCGGTGCGGGTCTGGACGGTCTTGCGCTGTTCTTCCAGCGCTTCGATGCGCGCAACATCCAAGGCAAAGCCACGGGATGCAAGGCGGTCCGCTACGTCCTGAAGGTTGCTACGTAACAGTTTGGAATCGAGCATGTCGGTCTCTCGTTTATCAAAGTTTGGTCAAGGACAGGCCAGCCCAGGTGGCAAGCAGCCCGCCGAATACACTGATGGCCACATAGCTTAAAGCCAGCGGCACTTGCCCGCTTTCCAGCAGGCGCACGGTATCCAGTGAAAAGGATGAAAAAGTCGTCAGGCCGCCAAGGAAGCCCACCATCAACCCGGCGCGCACTTCAACAGGCACCTCCGGGCGTAACAGGAACAGGCCGTATAACACCCCGATCAGCAGGCAGCCCACGATATTAACGGCCAGCGTCGCGGTATAGAAGTGTTTCGGCCAATTGGCGTTGATCCAATTGCCGGTGGCAAAGCGCAATAGGGTGCCGGCCACACCGCCTACGGAAACGGCAATCACCAAGGGAATCATGGTTTTCTCCGCTGTTTGGGACTCAAGCGGTCAAGTTGCGCCAGGTGGTTGAGCTTTTCCCCGATCTTCAACTCCAGGCCACGAGGCACCGGCTGGTAGAACGGTTGTGGCTCAAGGTCGTCGGGAAAGTAGTCTTCACCGGCGGCATAGGCATCTGGTTCATCGTGGGCGTAACGGTATTCGTCGCCGTAACCCAGTTGTTTCATCAGCTTGGTCGGCGCGTTGCGCAGGTGCAGCGGCACTTCCAGCGAGCCATGCTCGGACGCCACACGCAGCGCCGACTTGAAGCCCATGTAAACCGCATTACTTTTCGGCGCGCAGGCCAGGTAGGTGATGGCCTGCGCCACCGCCAACTCGCCTTCCGGGCTGCCCAGACGCTCCTGGACCTCCCACGCCGCCAGGCACAGGCTCAGGGCCCGCGGGTCGGCGTTGCCAATGTCTTCGCTGGCCATGCGCACCACACGCCGGGCCAGGTACAACGGATCGCAGCCACCGTCGATCATGCGCGCAAACCAGTACAGCGCGCCGTCCGGGTTGGAACCGCGCACGGATTTGTGCAGCGCGGAAATCTGGTCGTAGAAGGCCTCACCACCCTTGTCGAAACGCCGCCGGGTATCGCCCAGCAGGCTTTGCAGCAGGTCGACGCCAATCTCGCTATTGTCTTCAGCCAGGTCAGAGGCGTTTTCCAGCAGGTTGAGGAAACGTCGGCCATCGCCGTCAGCCGCCGCCAGCAGGATCTTGAAACCCTCGTCACCCAGGCTCAGGTGGCGCTTGCCCAACCCCTTGTCCTCGCCCAGCGCCCGCTGCAGCAACCTCTGCATCGCGGCTTCGTCGAGGCTCTTGAGCACATACACCCGTGCCCGCGAGAGCAAGGCGTTGTTCAGTTCAAACGAGGGGTTTTCCGTGGTGGCGCCGATAAAAATCAACGTGCCATCTTCCACGTAAGGCAGGAATGCATCCTGCTGCGACTTGTTGAAACGATGCACTTCGTCGACGAACAGGATAGTGCGCCGGCCATACTGCCCCGCCTGCTGCTTGGCGACTTCCACCGCCTGGCGGATCTCCTTGACCCCGGCCAATACCGCCGAGACCGTTTCAAAGTGCGCATCCGAGACTTTCGCCAGCAGTCGCGCCAGGGTGGTCTTGCCCACGCCCGGCGGCCCCCAGAAGATCATCGAGTGCAGGGCACCCTGCTCCAGGGCCTCACGCAGGGGCTTGCCGCGGGCCAGCAAGTGCTCTTGCCCGACATACTCATCCAGGTTGGTCGAGCGCAAGCGCGCGGCCAGGGGCTGGGCAATCGGGTCACTGCGAAACAGGTCCATTGGCAGCGATTTACTCCTGGATCACATCGGCACCCTTGGGGATGTCGAACTTGAACGTGGAGGCCGGGACCGGCTCATTGGCCTTGACCCCGGTGAACAAGATATTGGTGCGTTGGCCGACGCTGTCGACCAGTTGCATATCGTTGATCACGCCATTGCGAAACGACAGGCGCAGGCTGTCGAACAACGTGTCCTTGGACTTGGGCTTGAGGGTGAAGTCGATCACGTTGCTTTGTTGCTTGGAGGTAATCTCGAAACTCTCGCTGATCTGCGACACATCACCCGACAGCAGCAAGGCCGGGGTCTGGCTCAGGCGTGGGTCGAGGGTCTTGATGGTCGCCTGCTCCAGGTCCGGGTCCCACAGCGTGACTTTCTTGCCATCGGAGACGATGGTCTGCTCGTTGGGCGCGTCGGTCTTCCAGAAGAACAGGCCTGGGCGTTGCACGGCCATTTCACCGGCTGTTTCCTGCAACTGGGTGCCGCCACCGTCCAGGGTCAACTGGGAGAAGCGCGCAGTCAGGGTCTTGGATTTGTCCAGCAGGTTGGTCAGGCTCGCGACGGATGCCTGGTCTGCGTGGGCCGAAAACGCGGTCAGGGCCAATGCCGGCAACAACAGCATGCGGATAAGACGCATGGGAGTCCTCATAGAATAATGTGAAAGGCGCGCCGCATGCTGCCACGCGGCACGAGGTCAGTCGCGCATCGGCCCTGGCGCGATCACTTCGCGCGAGCCGTTGGTGTTCATGGCCGTGACGACGCCGGCCATTTCCATGGATTCGATCATACGCGCGGCGCGGTTGTAGCCGATCTTCAGTTTACGTTGCACCGCCGAGATCGAGGCGCGACGGCTTTCCAGCACGAACGCCACCGCTTCGTCGTACAGCGCGTCGGTCTCGGCATCATCGTCGCCGCCGCTGCCACCGTCGAAGCCGCTGCCGGCCTCCTCGACACCCGCCAGGATATCGTCGTTGTATTCCGGCGCGCCGCGCAGTTTCCAAGCCTCGACCACACGGTGCACTTCGTCATCGGAAACGAAGGCGCCGTGAACACGGATCGGCAGGCTGGTGCCGGGCGGCATGTAGAGCATGTCACCATGGCCCAGCAGTTGCTCGGCGCCGCCTTGGTCGATGATGGTCCGTGAGTCGATCTTGCTCGATACCTGGAACGCCATACGGGTCGGGATGTTGGCCTTGATCAGGCCGGTAATCACATCCACCGACGGCCGCTGGGTCGCGAGGATCAAGTGGATCCCGGCCGCACGGGCCTTCTGCGCGATACGCGCGATCAATTCTTCGACCTTCTTGCCGACGATCATCATCATGTCGGCGAATTCGTCGACCACCACGACAATGGTCGGCAGCTTGGTCAGTAGCGGCGCTTCATCGTGAATGCTTTCGCGCTTGTACAGCGGGTCGGTCAATGGCGTACCGGCGTCCTGGGCTTCCTTGACCTTGGCGTTGAAGCCAGACAGGTTACGCACGCCCATCTTCGCCATCAGCTTGTAGCGCCGCTCCATCTCGGCCACGCTCCAGCGCAGGGCGTTGGCGGCGTCCTTCATGTCGGTCACCACCGGGCACAGCAGGTGCGGGATGCCTTCGTAGATCGACAGTTCAAGCATCTTCGGGTCGATCATGATCAGCTTGGCGTCTTCCGGGCCGGACTTGAACAGGATCGACAGGATCATTGCGTTCACACCCACCGATTTACCGGAACCGGTGGTACCAGCAACCAGCAGGTGAGGCATTTTCGCCAGGTCCGTGATCACCGGCTTACCGCCAATGTCATGCCCGAGAGCCAGGGTGACCGGCGATTTGAAGTTGTCGTATTCCGGGGTCGACAGCACTTCGGAGAAGCGCACGATCTGCCGGTCTTCGTTGGGAATCTCGATACCCACGGTGGTTTTGCCGGGAATTACTTCCACCACGCGCACGCTGGTCACGGCCAGGGAGCGCGCCAGGTCTTTGGCCAGGTTTGCAATACGGCTGACCTTGACCCCAGCGGCCGGCTGAATTTCGTAACGGGTGATCACAGGGCCCGGGTGGATCGAGTCCACCGACACCTCGACGCCAAACTCCTTGAGTTTGATTTCCAGCAGATGGCCGACCGCCGCCAGGGATTCCGGGGAATAGTTGAGCTGTTTCTTTTCCGCCGGATCGAGGATCGAGATCGGCGGCAAGGTGCCTTCGACGGCGCTGTCGATAAACAGCGGCGCCTGCTTTTCCTTTTGCACGCGATGGCTTGGCTCGGGCGCCTTGACCGGCACCGGGGCGATAACCGGCGGCACTTGCTTCTCGCGGTCGGACATGTGCTTGGTCAGGGCCTGCTCGCGTTCGATCAGGCGCTCCTTGACCTTGGCCTGTTCACGGCGGTCCGGCGTGCTCGGGGCCACTACTTCGTTGACCCGGGTATCGACTTCACGCAATTGCGCAACCATGCGCTTGCGGTCCACACGGGCGGCCCACCAGCGGTTGGCGGCGCCCTGGAACAGCTCGAACAGGTCGAGGGTGATCTTGCCGGTCACATCCATGACCTTGAACCACGACAAGTCGGTAAATACCGTCAGGCCGAATAGGAACAGGGCGATGAACATCAGTGTGCTGCCCTGGATATTCAAGGTCTTGCGCGCCAGGTCACCCAGGCTTTCGCCCAGGGCACCACCCGCACCCGCCGGCAGGCCAGTCGGCGCATGGAAATGAATATGTGCCAGCGCCGCGCCCGACAACACCAGGAACACCAGGCCGATCAGGCGCCAGGAGAACAGCCAGCCGCTCCACTGCCACGGTTCATGGCGCTGGCGGAAGATCTGCCAGGTCTTGATCGCCAGCAGCAGCGGGAAGATATAAGCGAAATAGCCGAGGATCATAAACAGGATATCGGCGCTGTAGGAGCCCACGGGCCCGCCGAAGTTCTGCACATCGTCGATCTTGCTGTTATGGCTCCAGCCTGGATCATCCTTGCCATAGGTCAGCAAGGCCATCATCAGGAACAGGCATAAAGCACCGATGGCAATCAGCGCGCCTTCCTTGAGCCGATAGTGCAGGTGCTGGCGCCAGGCCGGTACCACTGCTGTTTTGGGTGCTGCGGCGGATTTCTTCAAAACGGGTCTTTTCCTGCGCCTTAAGCGCGTCCAACAATTGAATGACTATAAAAATACTGCCCAATCCGGGCAGATGAAAAGTGAACGAGCGTCGTCAAACGTCCTTTAACACTTCGTGACTCATTCATGAACGGGCGTTAATGCCGGCCCACAAGGACATAGTGCCGCCATTGTACGGGTTTGTGTGCCCGTTGCCACGCTGCCGGCCTCGCTCATGGAGCATAGACAAGCGCATTGTTCATACGCTTCAATTTGAGCATGCATTGTCTTTACTGACAAAGGCTTATGAGCTGTTTTTATCAGACTGGACAAGCTTTACCCAGCATTCCCGCCCAACGGATGGCGACATGACGCGATTACGACCGCACCACCGCTATAGAGTTGCAGAAACACGCGCTCATGCATCAAGGCATTGATTACATGATCGGGCTGGCCGAGTGGCGCCGGGTCGACAATAATCACTGCTTACACGACGGTCCCTGGCCTGTCACCGCCCTCCCCTTCCGTAAGCCTGACTACCCATGCTCACCTGGCTGCAACGCAACACCCTGACGTTTCCACCGCTGGCCAAAGCCATGCGTGAACCCAACGGCCTGCTGGCTGCCGGTGGCGACCTGTCTGCCGACCGCCTGGTCCAGGCCTATCGCCATGGCTGCTTCCCCTGGTTCTCCGAAGGCCAGCCCATCCTGTGGTGGTCGCCAGACCCGCGCACGGTACTGTTCCCCACAGAGCTGCACGTGTCCCGCAGCCTCGCCAAGCTGCTGCGCCAGCAACGCTACGAGGTGACCTTTGACCAGGACTTCGCCGCCGTCATCCAGGCCTGCGCTGCGCCTCGCAGCTATGCAGACGGCACCTGGATCACCGAGGCCATGCAGAATGCCTACCTGCAACTTCACCAACGGGGCTATGCCCATTCCGTCGAGGTATGGGACCAGGGCGAACTGGTCGGCGGCCTGTATGGCCTGGCCATGGGCCAGCTGTTTTTTGGCGAATCGATGTTCAGTCGAGCAGACAACGCCTCGAAATACGGCTTTGCCACGCTCGTCAGGCAATTGCAGGCCTGGGGCTTTGTGCTGATCGACTGCCAGATGCCCACCGATCACCTGCACAGCCTCGGTGCCCGCGCCATTCCCCGCAGCGACTTTGCCGGTTACCTGCGCGACCATCTTGATCAAGCCAGCAGTGGGCAATGGGTTTCTTAGGCGACTTGCGCGCACCTGGCTTACACTTATTTCAAAGCTTATCCGAGGGTTGATCATGACCGAGTTG
Source organism: Pseudomonas sp. WS 5059 (assembly GCF_012985525.1). Classification (NCBI taxonomy): domain Bacteria; kingdom Pseudomonadati; phylum Pseudomonadota; class Gammaproteobacteria; order Pseudomonadales; family Pseudomonadaceae; genus Pseudomonas; species Pseudomonas sp. WS 5059. The sequence goes on from NZ_JAAQWO010000007.1 coordinate 59,436, forward strand.
GCGCGCTTGAAGTTTTATGCCACTCAACCCCACTCTTGCAGCTACCTGCCCGAAGAACAGGCCACCACGCTGTTCCTCGACCCCAGCCAGCCGATGGACGTGCATGTGTATGCCGATCTGTCAGAGATGGGGTTTCGGCGCAGCGGCGACCACCTGTACCGGCCGCACTGCCAGAACTGCAACGCTTGTGTGCCGGCGCGCATCCCCGTAGCGCAATTTTTGCCGGATCGTAATCAAAAACGCATCCTCAAGCGCAATGCCGACCTGATCGTGACCCCCGCCAAGCCCGGCTTCAGCGAAGAGTACTTCGATCTTTACCAGCGCTATATCGAACAACGCCACGCCGACGGCGATATGTTCCCACCCAGTCGCGACCAGTTTTCCACGTTCCTGGTGCGCGACCTGCCGTTCTCGCGCTTCTACGAGTTCCGCCTTGAGGGAAGGCTGCTGGCGGTCGCGGTCACCGACCTGCTGCCCAATGGATTGTCGGCGGTCTATACCTTTTATGAACCCGCCGAGGAGCGTCGCAGCCTGGGGCGTTTTGCCATTTTGTGGCAGATCGGTGAAGCATCCAGGCAAAATCTGGAAGCGGTGTACCTGGGATACTGGATCAAAAACTGCAAAAAGATGAACTACAAGACCCAATATCGGCCCATTGAGCTACTAATTAATCAAAGATGGGTCACGCTTAACTAGAACCCCTTGGCTTAAACACCCTTTTTCGGGCACAATGCACGCCGCTTTTGCCTGGCGCAGTTGCACCGGGCCATTCACTGGATACCGAGGGCTTTACTGCATGTCGAAAGAAGACAGCTTCGAAATGGAAGGCACTGTCGTCGACACCCTGCCCAACACCATGTTTCGTGTGGAGTTGGAAAATGGGCACGTCGTAACCGCGCATATCTCCGGCAAGATGCGCAAGAACTACATTCGTATTCTTACCGGTGACAAAGTGCGCGTCGAGCTGACGCCCTATGACTTGAGCAAAGGGCGCATCACTTACCGCGCCCGCTAAACAAGTCAATACAAGACGCCCGGTTATGCCGGGCGTTTTTGTGTGTGTGGGATTTAACCAGCACCGCAGAATGAGTGTGGGAGCTGGCTTGCCTGGGATTTGGCGGACAGCAAAAAGGCGCCTTTCGGCGCCTTTTCTACTGCTGCGAAGCATCAGGCCATTTCAGCAGTGGTCTCGAACTCGAAGGTCAGCTCGCCGTCCTTCAAATCGATATGCACCACGCCGCCGTGGTCGGAGAGCTCGCCAAACAGGATCTCTTCGGCCAACGGCCGCTTGATCTTGTCCTGGATCAGACGCGCCATTGGACGAGCGCCCATTGCCGCGTCGTAACCACCCTCGGCGATCCAACTGCGTGCCGCTTCCGTCACCTCCAGCTGTACGCGCTTGTCTTCCAACTGCGCCTGAAGCTCGGTAAGGAACTTGTCCACCACGCTCTTGATAACCTCATGGCTGAGGCGACCAAACTGGATAATGGTGTCCAGGCGGTTGCGGAATTCCGGCGTGAAGCTCTTCTTGATCACTTCCATGGCGTCGGAAGAGTGATCCTGATGAGTAAAGCCAATGGAAGCCCGCGCGGCCGTCTCGGCACCGGCGTTAGTGGTCATGATCACGATCACGTTGCGGAAATCCGCCTTGCGCCCGTTGTTGTCGGTCAGGGTCCCGTGGTCCATCACCTGCAGCAGCAGGTTGAAGACTTCCGGGTGAGCCTTTTCGATTTCATCGAGCAACAGTACGCAATGCGGCTGCTTGGTGATCGCCTCGGTCAACAGGCCGCCCTGGTCGAAGCCGACATAGCCCGGAGGCGCACCGATCAGGCGCGACACAGTGTGGCGCTCCATGTATTCGGACATGTCGAACCGCACCAGCTCAATGCCCATGGCCTTGGCCAACTGCCGCGCGGCTTCGGTCTTGCCGACGCCGGTAGGGCCGGCGAACAGGAACGAACCCACCGGCTTGTCCGGCGACTTGAGGCCGGCCCGGGACAGCTTGATCGCCGTCGACAGCGAATCAATCGCCGCATCCTGGCCAAATACCGTCAGCTTGAGATCGCGCTCCAGGTTACGCAGCAGCTCCTTGTCGGAACTGGTGACGTGCTTTGGCGGAATACGCGCGATTTTCGCCACGATATCCTCGACCTGGGCCACCTCGATGCGCTTCACGCGCTTCTCTACCGGCTGCAGGCGCTGGTAGGCACCCGCTTCGTCAATCACATCGATGGCTTTGTCCGGCATGTGCCGGTCATTGATGTAGCGCGAAGCCAGCTCGGCGGCTGCACGCAGCGCCTCATCACTGTATTCGATGCCGTGGTGTGCTTCGAAGCGTCCTTTCAGGCCGCGCAGGATGCCAATAGTGTCTTCAACCGAAGGCTCGGACACGTCGACTTTCTGGAAGCGCCGTGCCAGGGCACGGTCTTTTTCGAAGATCCCGCGAAATTCCTGGAACGTGGTCGAGCCGATGCAGCGGATATCACCCGAAGACAGCAGCGGCTTGAGCAGGTTGGACGCATCCATCACCCCACCGGAAGCCGCACCGGCGCCAATGATGGTGTGGATCTCATCAATGAACAGGATCGCCTGCGGACGCTTTTTCAGCTCGCCAAGCAAAGCCTTGAAACGCTTTTCAAAGTCGCCACGGTACTTGGTCCCGGCGAGCAGCGCCCCCAGGTCCAGGGAGTAGACGACACTATTGGCCAGCAGGTCAGGCACCTGGTTATCAACAATGCGCTTGGCCAGGCCTTCGGCAATCGCGGTCTTGCCCACGCCCGCCTCGCCCACCAGCAAAGGGTTGTTCTTGCGACGACGCGCGAGGATCTGCGCAACACGCTCAACTTCCATCTCGCGCCCCACCAGCGGATCGATCCGCCCCTGGCGCGCCAGTTCGTTGAGATTGCTGGCGTAGGCATCCAGCGGGTTGCTTGAAGAAGAAGACTCACCGCCCTCGTCGTCCTGCATATCCTGCTCCCCCTCGGAGTGATCGCCATGCCCTGGCACTTTCGAGATGCCATGGGCGATGTAGTTGACGACATCGATACGCGCCACGCTCTGCTGCTTGAGCAGGAATACCGCCTGGCTTTCCTGCTCGCTGAAGATGGCAACCAATACATTGGCGCCCGTCACTTCGCGCTTGCCGGAGCTCTGCACGTGGAAGACAGCACGCTGCAACACCCGCTGGAAGCCCAGGGTTGGCTGGGTCTCGCGGTCCTCGTCATGCACGGGGATCAGTGGCGTGGTGGAGTCGATAAACTCCTGCAGATCATGCTTGAGCTTGTCGAGGTTGGCGCCGCACGCACGCAGGACCGTGGCGGCAGCTTCGTTATCCAAAAGTGCCAGCAGCAGGTGTTCGACGGTCATGAATTCATGACGCTTCGAACGGGCCTCCTTGAAGGCAAGATTGAGGGTGACTTCGAGCTCGCGGTTTAACATAGCTTCACCTCATACCCAAGTGGTCGGAGTTAACCGTCCTTCTCGATTTCACAGAGTAGCGGATGCTGGCTTTCCCTGGCGTACTGGTTGACCTGCATGGCCTTGGTCTCGGCGATGTCGCGGGTAAACACTCCACATACTGCCCGTCCTTCTGTGTGAACGGCCAGCATTACCTTGGTCGCCAACTCGCGGTTCAGATTAAAAAACACCTCGAGCACTTCGACGACGAAATCCATCGGCGTGTAGTCATCATTGAACAAAACCACCTTGTACATCGGCGGCGCCTGTAAAGCAGGCTTGGCCTCCTGAACAGCGATGCCTGCAGAACCGTCATCGTCTTCTAGATGATCCGGGCGATCCTGATTGAATGTTAGTCGAATCTGGCTGAATGCATGCATGGAAAGAAAGGTTCGTCTGTTGTGCATTTACAGTGATGGGGGCGACCTGTCAGAAATTCAACTCCGACCGACTGGTCACCTTGACTATCGGCAAAACGGTGTTACAACCAATAGAACCCACAGTGGGTAAAAAAGGTCCGCGCAGTCAACCTTATTTATTCGGGTTAGGACGGATAAACTGGATGATACTCCAGTGATGGAGTCTGGTGCAGAGGGATATGGGTATGTCTGGCGTCAAGATCAGTGGCAAGGTCAAATGGTTCAACAATGCCAAGGGGTACGGCTTCATTAATGAAGACGGCAAGGAAGAAGACCTTTTTGCGCATTATTCGGCAATTGCCATGGAGGGCTATAAAACGCTGAAAGCAGGTCAATTGGTGTCCTTTGAAATCATCCAGGGGCCCAAGGGCCTGCATGCTGTAGCTATCAGTGCAGCAGGCGCGACCGCACCCGGGAAACAGCACGAAGACAAGCACAACAATAAAGGTAAACCCGCTCATTCCAAAGAGCAGCAAACGGCCTGATCAGCCACTGCGCATTAAAAAACGGCCACCCTGAGCTATCAGGATGGCCGTTTTTTATAGCCTTCGACTTACATATGTGAAATCAGCGCATCACCGAAACCCGACGACGACACCAACTTGGCGCCGTCCATCAGACGCTCGAAGTCATAGGTCACGGTCTTGGCCGAAATCGCCCCGTTGGTGCCCTTGATGATCAGGTCGGCCGCCTCGGTCCAGCCCATGTGGCGCAGCATCATTTCCGCCGACAGAATCAGCGAACCCGGGTTGACCTGGTCCTTGCCGGCGTATTTTGGCGCAGTACCGTGGGTGGCTTCGAACATTGCCACGGTGTCGGACAGGTTGGCGCCCGGCGCAATACCGATGCCGCCCACTTCTGCCGCCAGGGCGTCGGAGAGATAGTCACCGTTGAGGTTGAGGGTGGCGATCACGTCGTATTCGGCCGGGCGCAGCAGGATCTGCTGGAGCATGGCGTCGGCAATCGCATCCTTGACCACTACATTGCGGCCAGTGCGCGGGTTCTTGAACTGCATCCACGGCCCGCCATCAAGCAGGGTTGCGCCGAACTCTTCGGCCGCCACTTCGTAGGCCCATTCCTTGAAGGCACCTTCGGTGAACTTCATAATGTTGCCTTTGTGCACGATGGTCAGCGACTCACGGTCGTTATCCACTACATATTGCAGGGCCTTGCGCGCCAGGCGCTTGGTGCCCTCTTTGGAAACCGGCTTGATGCCAATCCCGCAATCCTGGTCGAAACGAATCTTGGTAACACCCATCTCTTCCTTGAGGAACTTGATGACCTTGATGGCCTCAGGCGAACCGGCCTTCCACTCGATGCCGGCGTAAATATCCTCGGAGTTCTCACGGAAGATGGTCATGTCCACATCGCCAGGCTTCTTGACCGGGCTTGGCACACCTTCGAACCAACGCACCGGACGCAGGCATACATACAGGTCCAGTTGCTGGCGCAGGGCCACGTTCAGCGAGCGGATACCACCACCGACCGGCGTGGTCAGCGGGCCCTTGATGGAAACTACGTAGTCCTTGACCGCGTCCAGGGTTTCCTGGGGCAGCCAGGTGTCCTGGTCGTAAACTTGAGTCGCCTTCTCGCCGGCATACACCTCCATCCAGGAGATTTTGCGCTTGCCGCCGTAAGCCTTGTTAACAGCTGCATCGACCACCTTGATCATCACCGGGCTGATGTCGACGCCAATACCGTCACCTTCGATGAAGGGAATGATCGGGTTGTCAGGAACATTGAGAGAATGGTCTGCGTTGACGGTGATTTTGTCGCCGACTGCCGGAACCTGAATCTTCTTGTATCCCATGCTGAACTCCGTTTGTGGATTGAACATCTGGCTGTGCCCGAGCCTACTCCAGTTGTATGTGGACTGGAACCTTGCACCCGGCACATTTGCTGCGAAAACCGTAGATTTAGTCGCCTACAACCTTGAAACAAAAGGGAAAAACGCCAAACTTGAGCACTGTGTGCGACTTTAGGCGCAATCCGGTCCCTGCGACCTTTAGACCAATGGACGACCCACCTTTTGTATGAAGGCTCGGCGTAAGCATAGCGACCTATGTATAATGCCGCCGCTGACCAAAGAGTCACGACGGCCGACCGCTCTATATCGAGCACCTGCGCCTGAAAAAGCCGGGCTGCCACCGTAGCCCACCCGCTTGACGCTCGACTGATGCAACCCAACATCACCGCGAAGAAACATCGACATTCGGCTCATGGATGACTTTGAACGAACGCGCTTTACCCGGCGCATCTCGAGTTTCCGCGCACGCTTTTAGCAAAGAAGAGAGTTAATCCGAATATGCCCACCCGCTCGAAGATCATCTATACCTTCACCGACGAAGCCCCAGCCCTCGCCACCTATTCACTGCTGCCTATCGTAGAGGCCTTCACCGCTTCCGCTGATATTGAAGTGGAAACCCGCGACATCTCCCTCGCAGGGCGCATCCTCGCAAGCTTCCCCGAGCAACTGGGCACCAAGGCCGTTGCGGACCACCTCGCCGAACTGGGCGCCCTGGCCGTTACCCCTGAAGCCAATATCATCAAGCTGCCTAACATCAGCGCCTCGACCCCGCAGCTGCAAGCCGCGATCAAGGAACTGCAGGCCCAGGGCTACGCCCTGCCGGACTACCCGGAAACCGTAACCACCGACGCGGAAAAAGAAACCCGTGCACGTTACGACAAGGTCAAGGGCAGCGCCGTAAACCCGGTCCTGCGCGAAGGCAACTCCGATCGCCGCGCGCCACTGTCGGTCAAGAACTACGCACGCAAGCACCCGCACAAAATGGGCGCCTGGGCCGCTGACTCCAAGTCCCACGTGGCTCACATGAGCAACGGCGACTTCTACGGCAGCGAAAAAGCCGTACAGATCGAAGCCGCCGATGCTGTCAAAATCGAGCTGGTCGGCAAGGATGGCAGCACCACCATCCTGAAAGAAAAAACCTCCGCACTGGCCGGCGAGATCCTCGACAGCGCCGTGCTGAGCAAGAACGCCCTGCGCGCGTTCATTGCCGCCGAAATCGAAGACGCCAAGAAACAAGGCGTGCTGCTGTCGGTCCACCTCAAAGCCACCATGATGAAGGTCTCCGACCCGATCATGTTCGGCCAGATCGTTGCCGAGTTCTATAAAGACGCCCTGGCCAAGCACGCTACCGTGCTGGAGCAGATCGGCTTCAACCTGAACAACGGCATCGGCGACCTGTACGCCCGCATCAAGGCCCTGCCGGCCGACCAGCAAGCGCAGATCGAAGCTGACATCCAGGCGGTCTACGCCGCTCGCCCTTCCCTGGCGATGGTCAATTCCGACAAAGGCATCACCAACCTGCACGTGCCGAGCGACGTAATCGTCGACGCCTCGATGCCGGCCATGATCCGTGACTCCGGCAAGATGTGGGGCACTGACGGTCAGTTGCACGACACCAAGGCCGTGATCCCGGATCGCTGCTACGCCACCATCTACCAGGCGGTCATCGAAGACTGCAAGGCCAATGGCGCCTTCGATCCAACCACCATGGGCAGCGTGCCAAACGTTGGCCTGATGGCGAAGAAAGCCGAAGAGTACGGCTCCCATGACAAGACCTTCCAGATCAAGGCCGACGGCGTAGTCCGCGTCACCGACAGCCAGGGCAAGCTGCTGATGGAACAGTCGGTTGAAGCCGGCGACATCTTCCGCATGTGCCAGACCAAAGACGCGCCGATCCAGGACTGGGTCAAACTGGCCGTCAACCGCGCCCGCGCCAGCAACACCCCGGCCATTTTCTGGCTGGACCCGCTGCGCGCCCACGACGGCGTAGTGGTCGAGAAAGTCCAGGCCTACCTGAAAGACCACAACACCGAAGGCCTGGACATCCGCATCATGTCGCCGGTCGACGCGATGAAGTTCACCCTGGAACGCACCCGCAAGGGCCTGGACACCATCTCGGTGACCGGCAACGTACTGCGCGACTACCTGACTGACCTGTTCCCGATCATGGAACTGGGCACCAGCGCCAAGATGCTGTCGATCGTGCCGCTGATGAACGGTGGCGGCCTGTTCGAAACCGGCGCTGGCGGTTCGGCGCCAAAACACGTGCAGCAACTGCTGGAAGAAAACTTCCTGCGTTGGGACTCCCTGGGCGAATTCCTGGCCCTGGCAGCCTCCCTTGAGCATTTGGGTGTGAACTACAACAACCCGAAAGCCCTGGTACTGTCCAAAACCCTCGACCAGGCTACCGGCCAGTTCCTCGACAACAACAAATCGCCATCGCGCAAAGTCGGCAACATCGACAACCGCGGCAGCCACTTCTACCTGGCGCTGTACTGGGCACAAGCCCTGGCCGCCCAGACTGAAGATACCGCGCTGCAGGCGCAGTTCGCTCAACTGGCAAAAACCCTGGCCGAGAACGAGGCAACCATCGTTGCCGAACTCAACGCCGTACAGGGCAAGCCAGTGGACATCGGCGGCTACTACGCGCCGAATCCTGAGCTGACCAGCAAGGCCATGCGTCCGAGCGCTACCCTCAATGCGGCCATCGCTGCACTGAAGTAATGCTGTAGGGCGACATCACAAACCCCGGCCATGTGCCGGGGTTTGTGTTTTCAGCCTTTTAAAACCGCGCCGTACTCCGCACGCCAGGCGCTCTCGATAATCGCCAGCAACTGCGACCTGTACCACGGCTCCCAACCCGCCCGCGGCCTAAGCTCGACGCCAAACCGGGGTAGCTGCGGCAGATGGGCAAGCGCCTCCAGGCTTTTGAGGCCCTGCACCTGGGCGAACCAGGGCAGCAGCGTCACGCCAACCCCGGCCTGGACTGCTGAACGCAACGACACCAAGTCCTCGGACTCATACACACAGCGCCATCTGATCCCACTCTCCTCTAAGCGCCGGATCGCCAGACTCCTGAATATGCAAGGCGCCTTGAACAACGCCAACAAGAGCTCCTGCCCCTCGGCAGGCACGCCAGCATGCTCGCCACCCAGCCACCTCAGTGAAAGCGCATGCAAAGGCTCCCCGCTGACCTTGGGCAGCTCGTCAATCATCAGGCCAATATCAATCCCGCCCTCGTTGAACGCCTGCGCAAGCACCAGGGAACGCGCCACTTTGACCCCGATCCGGACTGACGGCAATTCAACGGCCACCGCTGCGATAACGCGCTGCAGGATCTGCTCGGAAAAATATTCGGGGATGCCGAGCGTCACGGACTCCTGGCTACGGCTGACATCGAACAGCCCACCGACCTTGTCGTTGAGCTCCAGGATCTGCTGGGCATAACCGATCAGTCGCTCACCTTCGAGAGTCAGCAACACTTGGCGGTTATCGCGGACAAAAAGCCCGACGCCGAGTAATTCCTCCAGACGCCGGACCTGCTGACTAATCGCAGGCTGCATCAGACTCAGCGCCTGGGCAGCCCGGGTAAAACTGCCCAACTGCGCAACCTTGAGGAAGCTGCGCAGGGACTGAACATCAAGATTGACTCTCATGGCACACCGAAGCGAATGAGTAAATGCGCCCGAGCATTAGTGCAAGGTGGCACCCCGATCTGTCAAGAACGCCAACCTCCCTAACGGGTGTGCGCATGGTTCATCAGGTAAACACCCACTCCGGACACCACAAAACCTGCAATCGCCAGCGCACCTGGAGCCTCCCCCAACGTCACCGAGGCCATGATCTGAGTGACCGCTGGAATCACATGAAACAGATTGGTGGCCTTGCTCGCCTCGCCTCGCCGAATCATGAGGTACAGCAACGTCAGTGCGCCTACCGAGTTCATCAGGGTGATCCAGGCCACCGAAGCGGCGAAGGGCACCCATTCTGTGACGTGCATGGTTTCTGTGGTGTAGGCCAGCGCCAGCATTACCAACGACGCGGTGACCATCTGAATGAAGCAGCCCACCCACAGGTTGACCCCACCCAGAAAGCGCTTTTGATAGAGCGTGCCAAGCGTAATCCCGACCAGCGCTAGACATACTGCGCCGTAACCGCCCATTGACGCCCCGGAGCCAAAAAAACTGTTGGCCACAACGATGGCGACACCGCCCACGCCCAGGATCGAGCCCGGCAGATCACGCCAACTTAATTGTTCACCCAGGCAGAAATAGGCACCGATTACCACGAACACTGGCATCAACCCGACAATCAGCGCAGCTTGCCCAGCCGGGACGCCCTGACTTATCCCGGTGTATAGGCCGCCAAATTGCAGAGCCTGCAAGAGCAAGCCCACGGCTGCCGCGTGAAGGTAAGGTGTAAGCCGCCTGGGCCACTCAGCCTTGATGGCGAGCGCAACCCCCAGGAAAACCAAGGCCGCCAGAGCAAAACGGTAGAACGTCATGGTGAAAGGCTCGCCATAACGCACACCAAAAGCGCCACCGATATAACCAGAGCTCCACAGCAGGATGAAGGCAATGGGCAGCGGGGAGGTAAGACGCACTTCGTAGCTTTTGTGGGCAATCGGCTTCATGACACTCTCCAATAACGACTGTTCTGGAGAGGTAAACTGCGCCCCGGCTTGCCAGCGGTAAAATCATATAATGTGCGGCGCAGCATGCATTTTGCTTATGCACCACCTGCCCACTGCGCAAACCGAATCAGAATGCGGGAGCTGGCTTGCCGCTCCCCCATTGATAGCAACCCTGTCCAAAAACAGCGCCATCCCTTGAACCGAGGCACTCCATGACCTGGCAACCCCACATCACCGTCGCCACCATCATCGAAGACAATGGCCGCTTCCTCATGGTCGAAGAGCTCAAGGGCGGCCGCGCCGTGCTCAACCAGCCTGCCGGCCATCTCGACCCGCACGAAACCCTGACCGAAGCCGCCGTGCGCGAAACCCTCGAAGAAACCGGCTGGGACGTCGAAGCCACCGGCATCGTCGGCATCTACCTGTACACCGCCCCCAGCAATGGCGTGACCTACCAACGGGTGTGCTTCATCGCCAAGGCCCTGCGACACCACCCGGACTATCAACTGGACGAAGGTATCGTGCGCGCCCGCTGGCTGAGCCGTGACGAGCTGATAGCCTTGCGCGACGACTGGCGCAGCGAGTTGATCATTCGCTGTATCGACGACTATTTGGCCGGTCAGCGCCATAGTCTCGAGCTGATCCGCCCTTCTCTTTAGCCTTGCGGGCTCGGGCCTGCTAGAATCGCGTCCTTTTTCAAGACACCCGTTGAAATCCTATGCGTGATCCAGCCCCTTCTGACACACAAAAGAAGCGCGTCATCGTCGGCATGTCCGGCGGCGTGGATTCTTCCGTTTCCGCCGTTCTGCTCATGGAGCAGGGTTATGAGGTGGAAGGCCTGTTCATGAAGAACTGGGAAGAAGACGATGGAACGGAATACTGCACCGCCATGGACGACCTGGCGGACGCCCAGGCCGTGTGCGACAAGATTGGCATCAAGCTGCACACCGCCAACTTTGCCGCCGAGTACTGGGACAACGTGTTCGAACATTTCCTGGCCGAATACAAGGCCGGTCGTACGCCGAACCCGGACATCCTGTGCAACCGCGAAATCAAGTTCAAGGCGTTCCTCGATTACGCCATGATCCTCGGCGCCGACCTGATTGCCACTGGCCACTACGTGCGCCGTCGCGATATCGATGGCCGCACCGAATTGCTCAAGGGCCTGGACCCGAACAAGGACCAGAGTTACTTCCTGCACGCCGTGGGCGGTGAACAGATCGCCAAGACCCTGTTCCCGGTGGGCGAACTGGAAAAGCCCGAAGTGCGCAAGATCGCCGAGAAACATGGCCTGGCCACCGCCAAGAAAAAGGATTCCACCGGGATCTGCTTTATTGGCGAGCGCCGCTTCAGCGACTTCCTCAAGCAATACCTGCCAGCCCAGCCGGGCGAGATCAAGACCACTGAAGGCGAAGTCATCGGCCGTCACCACGGCCTGATGTACCACACCATCGGCCAGCGCCAGGGCCTGGGTATCGGCGGCTTGAAAGACGCAGGTGAAGAGCCGTGGTACGTGCTGGTCAAGGATCTGGAGCACAACGTGCTGATCGTCGGCCAGGGCAACGAGCATCCCCTGCTGTTCTCCGGCGCGCTGCTGGCTTCGGAGATTTATTGGGTCAACCCGATCGACCTGAGCAGCCCACGCCGCTTGACCGCCAAGGTGCGCTATCGCCAGAGCGACCAGCCCTGCACCCTGGAAAAAACCGCCAATGGCTACCGTGCCACGTTCGATGACCCGCAACGCGCGGTCACGCCCGGCCAATCCGTGGTGTTCTACGACGGTGAGATCTGCCTGGGGGGCGGCGTGATTGAAGTCGCCGAACCCTGGAGCACCCCGGCATGAGCCCGACCCAGGAGCAATTGACAGCACTGGGCGGGGTGTTTCTCGCCGCAGTACTGGTGGACAAGATCGCCAAGACCGGCCAGGTGACCGAGGCGGGCCTGACCTGCATGCTCGGCAGTCTGCTGGTGGTCGACCCGAAGGACACCCTGGATGTGTACGGTGGCGATGACCTGAGCCTGCGCGAAGGTTATCGCGCGCTGATCGGCGCCCTCGAGCGCGACCCCAGCACCCTGCAGCGCGAGCCGCTGCGCTATGCGCTGTCGATGCTCGGCCTTGAGCGGCAACTGGCCAAGCGCGACGACCTGCTGGAAACCATCGGCAAGCGCCTGCCGCAGATCCAGTCCCAGGTAGAGCACTTCGGCCCGGCCCACGAGAACGTGATCGCGGCCTGTGGCGCCTTGTACCAGGACACCTTGAGCACCTTGCGCCAGCGGATCCAGGTCCACGGCGACATGCGCAACCTGCAACAACCCAACAACGCCTCGAAAATCCGCGCCCTGCTCTTGGCCGGTATCCGTTCAGCGCGGTTGTGGCGACAGTTGGGCGGTCATCGTTGGCAGTTGGTCATCAGCCGACGCAAATTGCTCAAAGAGCTTTACCCGTTGATGCGCAACGAATAAGTCGCAGCCGCGGGCTATTTTCAAGCCGTTACGCGTAATACGCCGGTCAGTTGGCAACGGACCGGCGGATTTTTTCATGTATGATACGCGCCCCATTTCGTTGCCCGACTGTCCGAGAACACCCCATGCAGCTCTCTTCGCTCACTGCGGTTTCCCCTGTTGACGGCCGCTACGCCGGCAAGACCCAGGCCCTGCGCCCTATTTTCAGCGAATACGGCCTGATCCGTGCTCGCGTACTGGTTGAAGTGCGCTGGCTCCAGCGCCTGGCCGCTCACCCTGCCATCAGCGAAGTGCCGGCGTTCTCCGCCGAGGCTAACGCTGTACTGAACACCCTGGCGGAAAACTTCTCCCTGGAGCACGCCGAGCGTGTGAAAGAGATCGAGCGCACCACCAACCACGACGTCAAAGCCATCGAGTACCTGCTCAAAGAGCAAGCGGCCAAGCTGCCGGAACTGGCCCAGGTCAGCGAGTTCATCCACTTTGCCTGCACCAGCGAGGACATCAACAACCTGTCCCACGCCCTGATGCTGCGCGAAGGCCGTGATGACGTGATGCTGCCACTGATGCGCCAGACCGCCAACGCCATCCGCGAACTGGCCATCCGCTTCGCCGATGTGCCTATGCTGTCGCGCACCCACGGCCAGCCGGCCTCGCCGACCACCCTGGGCAAAGAACTGGCCAACGTGGTGTACCGCCTGGAGCGCCAGATCGCGCAAGTGGCTGCCGTGCCACTGCTGGGCAAGATCAACGGCGCCGTGGGCAACTACAACGCGCACCTGTCGGCATACCCTGAGATCGACTGGGAAGCCAACGCCCGCGCCTTCATCGAAGACGAGCTGGGCCTGGGCTTCAACCCGTACACCACGCAGATCGAACCCCACGACTACATCGCCGAGCTGTTCGACGCCATTGCGCGCTTCAACACCATCCTGATCGACTTCGATCGCGATATCTGGGGCTACATCTCCCTGGGCTACTTCAAGCAGCGCACCATCGCTGGCGAAATCGGCTCCTCGACCATGCCGCACAAGGTCAACCCGATCGACTTCGAAAACTCCGAAGGCAACCTGGGCATCGCCAACGCCTTGTTCCAGCACCTGGCCAGCAAGTTGCCGATCTCCCGCTGGCAGCGCGACCTGACCGACTCCACCGTACTGCGCAACCTCGGCGTGGGCTTTGCCCATAGCGTGATCGCCTACGAAGCCAGCCTCAAAGGCATCAGCAAACTGGAACTCAACGCGCAGAAAATCGCCGCTGACCTGGACGCTTGCTGGGAAGTCCTGGCCGAGCCGATCCAGACCGTAATGCGCCGCTACAACATCGAAAACCCCTACGAAAAGCTGAAAGAGTTGACACGCGGCAAGGGCATCAGCCCCGAGGCGCTGCAAACTTTCATCGACGGCCTGGACATGCCAGCCGCGGCCAAGGCCGAGCTGAAACTGCTGACCCCGGCCAACTACATCGGCAACGCTGTAGACCAAGCCAAACGCATCTGATTGCGGCTTGATCCCTTGAGACGCCCGGCAGCGCCGGGCGTTTTTATTCCCGTCTGAAAAGTGCTTTTTTTCAATAGGTTACACATGAATCCTGATATTCCTCTTCAACTTCTGGGCGGCATCACGGCACGGGAATTCCTGCGCGACTACTGGCAGAAAAAACCGCTGCTGATCCGCCAGGCCATCCCTGATTTCGAAAGCCCGATCGACGCCGACGAACTGGCCGGCCTGGCGCTGGAAGAAGAAGTCGAGTCACGCCTGGTGATCGAGCACGGCGAGCGCCCATGGGAACTGCGCCGCGGCCCGTTTGCCGAAGACGCCTTCAGCACCCTGCCAGAGCGCGAGTGGACCCTGCTGGTGCAGGCGGTCGACCAGTTCGTACCGGAAGTGGCCGAGTTGCTGGAGCAGTTCCGCTTCCTGCCAAGCTGGCGCATCGACGACGTGATGATCAGCTTTGCCGCCCCCGGTGGCAGCGTAGGCCCACACTTCGATAACTACGATGTGTTCCTGCTGCAAGCCCAGGGCAAGCGCAACTGGAAGATCGGCCAGATGTGCAGCTCGGAAAGCCCGCTGCTGCAACACGCCGACCTGCGCATCCTCGCCGAATTCGAAGAGAGCGCCGAATGGGTGCTGGAGCCGGGCGACATGCTCTACCTGCCGCCGCGCCTGGCGCACTTCGGCATCGCTGAAGATGACTGCATGACCTACTCGGTAGGCTTCCGCGCACCGAGCGCCGCTGAAGTGCTGACCCATTTCACCGACTTCCTCAGCCAGTACCTGACAGATGAGGAGCGCTACACCGACGCCGACGCCCAGCCTGTCAGCGACCCGCACCAGATCCAGAGCGACGCCCTCGACCGCCTGAAAAGCCTGCTGGCCGAGCACATGACCGACGAACGCATGCTGCTGACCTGGTTCGGCCAATTCATGACCGAGCCACGCTACCCGGAACTGGTCGCCGGCCCTGAAGAGCTGGCGCAGGATGAAGTCATCAGCAGCCTGGAAGACGGTGCAGTCCTGATCCGCAATCCGAGCGCACGTCTGGCCTGGTCGGAAGTGGACGACGATGTACTGCTGTTCGCCAGTGGCCAGAGCCGTTACCTGCCGGGCAAACTGCGCGAGCTGCTGAAGCTGATCTGCGCGGCCGACGCCCTGCACGTCGACAACCTGGGTCCGTGGCTGGCCGATGAAGATGGCCGCGACCTGCTGTGCGAACTGGTCAAGCAAGGAAGCCTGGGGTTTGCCGATGAATAAAATTCACGTAAGTGTCGCAGACTGGCAAAAGGATATCGCCGAGATCCGGCGCATTCGTGAAGCGGTATTTATCGCTGAGCAATCGGTTCCACCTGAGCTGGAATGGGACGCAGACGACGCCGGGGCCATGCATTTCCTCGCATTCGAAGGCGACTTTCCGATTGGCACTGCGCGCCTGCTACCCAGCGGCGAGATCGGTCGCGTGTCGGTCCTCAAGGACTGGCGCGGGCTGAAAGTCGGCGACAAGCTGATGGAAGCAGTGATCGGCCAGGCCGAAAAACGCGGCCAGACCCGGCAGTTCCTCAGCGCACAGGTGTATGCCGCGCCGTTCTATGAGCGGCTGGGGTTCAAGATCGTCAGCGGGGAATTCCTGGAAGTCGGGATTCCCCATGTTGATATGGAGCGCGAAGGCTGACTTTAGACCCAGTCGCGCCCTTCGCGAGCAAGCCCGCTCCCACACCTGATCGAGCTCGACCTCTGAAATGTGGTCAAAAGTGGGAGCGGGCTTGCTCGCGAAGGCGTCATTAGCAGCCCCCCAAAAAGGCCCTGCCATCCCCCGATGCCAGGGCCTTTTGCCGTCTACGATTCAACTCGCGCCCCACCGGGCCGATAAACTGGCACCATCAAGCCCAAATGACTTGCAGAGATAACGGACATGTCCCTACGCACCCTAGTCGCCAGCCTGCTCATGGCCGCCAGCTTTTCAGCAATGGCAGCCACTGAAGTCGTACCCCTGAACAACCGCACCAGCGCCGACCTGTTACCCGTGGCGCAGAATTTCATTGGCAAGGACGGCACGGTCAGCGCCTACGGCAATCAACTGATCGTGAATGCCGAACCCGACAAGATCCAGGGCCTGCGCGCCCTGCTCACACAGCTGGACACCCCGTCCAAGCGCCTGTTGATCACCGTCGACACTAATGAGAACAATCAGCAGGCCAACCGCCAGGTCATTACCTACAGCACCGAAAGCCGAGAGGGCGGGGTCCAGCAGATCCAGGCCAGCGAAGGTGTGCCCGCGCTGATCCAGGTCGGCCAGAGCGTCCCCCTGACCACCACCCAGCCCGACGCCTACGGCCGCCCGCAAAAC
Organism: Pseudomonas sp. WS 5059; assembly: GCF_012985525.1. NCBI lineage: Bacteria > Pseudomonadati > Pseudomonadota > Gammaproteobacteria > Pseudomonadales > Pseudomonadaceae > Pseudomonas > Pseudomonas sp. WS 5059. Next base: position 76,054 of record NZ_JAAQWO010000007.1, read on the forward strand.
CAGACTCAGTACCGTAACGTCACCCAGGGCTTCTACGTGACCGCCAGCGTCACCGGCGAGACCGTGCACCTGAGCATCAGCACCAATCGTGACCGCATGAGCCAGGAACGTCCCGATGTAGTGAACGTGCAAAGTACCGACACAACCGTCAGCGGGCGCCTGGGCGAGTGGATCACCCTGGCCGGCATCAATCGCCAGACCCAGGCCGACAAACAGGGCACAACCCGCACCTACTCGACCCAGGGCCGGGATGACCTGACAGTGCGGGTCAAAGTCGAGGCCTTGAACTGAAGCACCAAAAACTGACTGATTAGTCGTATTAGACCAAAGATGTAGTGCCATAAAAAAAGCACTACAAAACATTTGACGATCCAAAAAAGCATGGGCATGATGGCCTCGCTCCCGCTAATCAGGGGCCCTGGCAAGGGCCTTCGGATCGTCGCTCCAAGTTACCCACCTGAGCCGATTCGTGTCTGTACCGCCCACAAGGCGTGTTTGACGAGGTTGCGACTGGAACGAAGTTGTCCCGAGGGACGGAAGCTAACCAGGTAACCCGGCAACACACTGATGGATCGTACCAAGGCCCACGACGCCCGAAGACTGTTCTCGGTTCGCCTCTACCTGCTCACTTTCTCCCTTGAGCCTATCGTTCATCCCGTCGCCTTCTCCGCCAAGCCCAACTTGACCGCCTAAGCTTCTGGTCAGCGAGCAGCCATAACCACGCACTGAATACGTGGCTGGCAAACGGAATTTTCAACCCAGTAGTTTTTCCACAAAAGACGCGACGAGGTTTTTCCCCATGGCACTGACACGCGAACAGCAAATTGCAGCCCTTGAAAAAGACTGGGCTGAAAACCCACGCTGGAAAGGCGTGACTCGCGCTTACTCCGCTGCTGACGTCGTCCGCCTGCGCGGCTCGGTTCAACCTGAGCACACCTTTGCAAAACTGGGCGCCGAGAAGCTGTGGAAGCTGGTTACCCAGGGCGCCAAGCCGTCCTTCCGCCCCGAGAAAGATTTCGTCAACTGCATGGGCGCCCTGACCGGCGGCCAGGCTGTGCAACAAGTCAAGGCCGGTATCCAGGCGATCTACCTGTCCGGCTGGCAAGTGGCTGCGGACAACAACTCCGCCGAGTCCATGTACCCTGACCAATCGCTGTACCCGGTGGACTCCGTGCCAACCGTGGTCAAGCGCATCAACAACTCGTTCCGCCGCGCCGACCAGATCCAGTGGAAAGCCGGTAAAGGTCCGGGCGACGAAGGCTACATCGACTACTTCGCGCCAATCGTGGCGGACGCCGAAGCCGGTTTCGGTGGCGTACTGAACGCCTACGAGCTGATGAAAAGCATGATCGAGGCAGGCGCCGCCGGCGTGCACTTCGAAGACCAACTGGCTTCCGTGAAAAAATGCGGCCACATGGGCGGCAAGGTTCTGGTTCCGACCCAGGAAGCCGTACAGAAGCTGACCGCTGCCCGCCTGGCAGCTGACGTAGCCGGCACGCCGACCATCATCCTGGCCCGTACCGACGCCAACGCCGCTGACCTGCTGACTTCGGACTGCGACCCGTACGACCAGCCGTTCGTGACTGGCGAGCGCACCCAGGAAGGTTTCTACAAGGTGCGCGCAGGCCTGGATCAAGCCATTGCCCGTGGCCTGGCCTACGCGCCGTACGCCGACCTGATCTGGTGCGAAACCGCCAAGCCAGACCTGGACGAAGCCCGTCGCTTCGCCGAGGCGATCAAGAAGGAATACCCGGACCAACTGCTGTCCTACAACTGCTCGCCTTCCTTCAACTGGAAGAAGAACCTGGACGACGCGACCATCGCCAAGTTCCAGCGCGAACTGTCCGCCATGGGCTACAAGCACCAGTTCATCACCCTGGCCGGCATTCACAACATGTGGCACAGCATGTTCAACCTGGCGCACGACTACGCCCGCAACGACATGACTGCCTACGTGAAGCTGCAGGAGCAGGAGTTCGCTGACGCCGCCAAAGGCTACACCTTCGTGGCGCACCAGCAGGAAGTGGGCACTGGCTACTTCGACGACATGACCACCGTAATCCAGGGCGGCACCTCGTCCGTGACCGCGCTGACCGGTTCGACCGAAGAAGAACAGTTCCACTGAGTAAACTGAGTACACGGCCATTGCGGGCCCGATAGAAAGCTAACCGCAGTGCCGCACGATCTGACGCCCCGACTGGTTCGGGGCGTTTTTTTGCCTGAAAAATCGCTCCGGACCCAGTGAAGATCAAAATGTGGAAGCGGGCTTGCTCGCGATAGCGATATGTCAGTCAAGAAAGTGCTGGCTGACACACCGCTATCGCGAGCAAGCCCGCTCCCACAATGAAAATGCGCTCAGCCTGGTGTTTTTTGCGCAAAACCTTGATCCAGAGCGGTATTCGCCCAGAAAAAATCAGTTAAAAGTTGCGCGCTGGCAACTTGCGCCAAACGGGCAAGTAACAACAACTTTCCCTGCGCCCCGCTCATTATCCGCTTAAAACTCTTGCAAACAATATTCATTATCATTTAGAGCAATAAAACTTCGTTACACCCTAAACAAAACACAATTGATTAAAATCAAGCTAATGCCCGCAGCGTCTGGGCTACAGCCCCATAAAGGTGCACTATGTCCTTATTTCAGCGAATAATTTAGCTACAGGAATTTTACTTGCTAGGTGTTTAGCCATAAAATCACCGCGATTGATTGCGCTGCGACATATCGTCACTGCGTCGTTACTTTTTCGAGCTCAGAGACCTTTGCTCTCTGTTAAGGATTTCCAGCATGACCGAAGCGACAGGACTCATGGCCCACAACTGGGGCTTTGCCATTTTCCTCCTCGGTGTTGTCGGCCTCTGCGCCTTCATGCTCGGTGTCTCCAGCCTTCTCGGGTCAAAAGCCTGGGGCCGCAGCAAAAACGAACCGTTCGAGTCCGGCATGCTACCTACAGGTGGCGCCCGCTTGCGGCTCTCAGCCAAATTCTATCTGGTCGCGATGTTGTTCGTGATCTTCGATATCGAAGCCCTCTTTCTCTTTGCCTGGTCTGTGTCCGTCCGCGAAAGCGGCTGGACCGGATTCGTCGAAGCCCTCGTTTTCATAGCAATTCTGTTGGCAGGCCTTGTCTACCTATTTCGAGTGGGCGCCCTTGACTGGGCTCCGGAAGCTCGTCGCAAGCGGCAAGCGAAGCTGAAACAATGAGGCTTTGGCGATGCAATACAATCTCACCAGGATCGACCCGGATGCTCCTAACGATCAGTACCCCATCGGCGAACGGGAAACCGTCTCCGATCCGTTAGAAGACCAAGTCCACAAAAACATCTACATGGGCAAGCTGGAAGACGTGCTGAGTGGCGCGGTCAACTGGGGGCGCAAGAATTCCCTGTGGCCGTACAACTTCGGCCTTTCGTGCTGCTACGTGGAAATGACCACCGCCTTCACGGCGCCCCACGACATCGCGCGCTTTGGCGCCGAAGTTATCCGGGCATCACCGCGCCAGGCGGATTTCATGGTTATCGCCGGCACCTGCTTTATCAAGATGGCGCCGATCATCCAGCGTCTCTACGAGCAAATGCTCGAGCCGAAGTGGGTTATCTCCATGGGTTCGTGCGCCAACTCCGGTGGCATGTACGACATCTATTCCGTAGTTCAGGGGGTGGACAAGTTCCTGCCTGTGGACGTTTACGTGCCTGGCTGCCCGCCCCGCCCTGAAGCTTTCCTGCAAGGCCTGATGCTGTTGCAGGAATCGATTGGCAAGGAGCGTCGCCCACTGTCCTGGGTCGTCGGCGATCAAGGCGTGTACCGCGCCGAGATGCCTTCGCAAAAGGAACAGCGCCGCGAACAGCGAATCGCAGTCACCAACCTGCGCAGCCCCGACGAAGTCTGATCCAGCCCGCTTCTTTTATAGAACGAAAACCTGGCCTCATTCTTTACGTTGACCGAAAGCGATAAAAAACCATGACTACAGGCAGTGCTCTGTATATCCCGCCTTATAAGGCAGACGACCAGGATGTGGTCGTCGAACTCAATAACCGTTTTGGCCCTGACGCCTTCACCGCCCAGGCCACACGCACCGGTATGCCGGTGCTGTGGGTGGCGCGCGCCAAGCTCGTCGAAGTCCTGACCTTCCTGCGCAACCTGCCCAAGCCGTACGTCATGCTCTATGACCTGCATGGCGTGGACGAGCGTCTGCGCACCAAGCGCCAGGGGCTGCCGAGCGGCGCCGACTTCACCGTGTTCTATCACCTGATGTCGCTGGAACGTAACAGCGACGTGATGATCAAGGTCGCCCTCTCGGAAAGCGACCTGAGCATCCCGACCGTGACCGGTATCTGGCCGAACGCCAGCTGGTACGAGCGTGAAGTCTGGGACATGTTCGGGATCGATTTCCCGGGCCACCCGCACCTGACGCGCATCATGATGCCGCCGACCTGGGAAGGTCACCCGCTGCGCAAGGACTTCCCTGCCCGCGCCACCGAATTCGATCCGTTCAGCCTCAACCTGGCCAAACAGCAGCTTGAAGAAGAAGCCGCGCGCTTCCGTCCGGAAGACTGGGGCATGAAGCGTTCCGGCACCAACGAGGACTACATGTTCCTCAACCTGGGCCCGAACCACCCTTCGGCCCACGGAGCCTTCCGTATCATCCTGCAACTGGACGGCGAAGAAATCGTCGACTGCGTGCCGGACATCGGCTACCACCACCGTGGTGCCGAGAAAATGGCCGAGCGCCAGTCCTGGCACAGCTTCATCCCGTACACCGACCGTATCGACTACCTCGGCGGCGTGATGAACAACCTGCCGTACGTGCTCTCGGTCGAGAAGCTGGCGGGCATCAAGGTGCCAGACCGCGTCGACACCATCCGCATCATGATGGCCGAGTTCTTCCGGATCACCAGCCACCTGCTGTTCCTGGGTACCTATATCCAGGACGTCGGCGCCATGACCCCGGTGTTCTTCACCTTCACCGACCGTCAGCGTGCGTACAAGGTCATCGAAGCCATCACGGGCTTTCGCCTGCACCCGGCCTGGTACCGCATCGGCGGTGTGGCCCACGACCTGCCGAACGGCTGGGAGCGCCTGGTCAAGGAATTCATCGACTGGATGCCCAAGCGTCTGGACGAGTACCAAAAGGCTGCGCTGGACAACAGTATTCTCAAGGGCCGGACCATCGGCGTCGCTGCCTACAACACCAAAGAGGCCCTGGAATGGGGCGTCACCGGTGCTGGCCTGCGATCCACCGGTTGCGACTTCGACCTGCGCAAGGCGCGCCCGTACTCCGGCTATGAGAACTTCGAGTTCGAAGTTCCGCTGGCAGCCAATGGTGATGCCTACGACCGTTGCATCGTGCGCGTCGAAGAAATGCGCCAGAGCCTGAAAATCATCGAGCAGTGCATGCGCAACATGCCGGCAGGCCCGTACAAAGCGGATCACCCGCTGACCACGCCGCCGCCAAAAGAGCGCACCCTGCAGCACATCGAAACCCTGATCACGCACTTCCTGCAAGTCTCGTGGGGCCCGGTGATGCCGGCCAACGAGTCCTTCCAGATGATCGAAGCGACCAAGGGTATCAACAGTTATTACCTGACGAGCGATGGCGGCACCATGAGCTACCGCACCCGGATTCGTACCCCAAGCTTCGCCCACTTGCAGCAGATCCCTTCGGTGATCAAAGGCGAGATGGTCGCGGACTTGATTGCGTACCTGGGTAGTATCGATTTCGTTATGGCCGACGTGGACCGCTAAGCATGAACAGCACGCTTATCCAGACAGACCGCTTCACCTTGAGTGAAACCGAGCGCTCGGCCATCGAGCACGAGCTGCATCACTACGAAGACCCGCGCGCGGCGTCGATCGAAGCCTTGAAGATCGTCCAGAAGGAACGTGGCTGGGTGCCCGACGGCGCCCTCTACGCCATCGGCGAGATCCTCGGCATCCCGGCCAGCGATGTGGAAGGCGTGGCGACGTTCTACAGCCAGATCTTCCGCCAGCCGGTCGGCCGCCACATCATTCGCGTGTGCGACAGCATGGTCTGCTACATCGGTGGCCACGAGTCAGTGGTCGACGCGATCCAGAGCAAGCTGGGCATCGGCCTGGGCCAGACCACTGCAGACGGGCGCTTCACGCTGCTGCCGGTATGCTGCCTGGGCAACTGCGACAAAGCGCCGGCGTTGATGATCGACGACGACACATTCGGCGACGTGCAGGCCTCTGGCGTCACCCAATTGCTCGAGGGCTACCCATGACCCTGACTTCCTTTGGCCCGGCCAACCTGATCAAGCGTTCGGCCGAAACCCACCCGCTGACCTGGCGCCTGCGTGACGACGGCGAGCCTGTATGGCTTGACGAGTACCAGGCCAAGAACGGTTACGCCGCTGCGCGCAAAGCCTTTGCCGACATGGCTCAGGACGATATCGTCCAGACCGTGAAGGACGCTGGCCTCAAAGGTCGCGGCGGCGCAGGCTTCCCCACGGGCGTGAAGTGGGGCCTGATGCCAAAAGATGAATCCATCAACATCCGTTACCTGTTGTGTAACGCCGATGAAATGGAGCCCAACACCTGGAAAGACCGCATGCTGATGGAGCAACTGCCCCATCTGCTGATCGAAGGCATGCTGATCAGCGCCCGCGCGCTGAAAACCTACCGGGGCTACATCTTCCTGCGGGGCGAATACACCACCGCCGCCAAACACCTGAACCGTGCCGTGGCCGAAGCCAAGGCCGCAGGCCTGTTGGGCAAGAACATCCTCGGTTCGGGTTTTGACTTCGAGTTGTTCGTGCACACCGGCGCCGGGCGTTACATCTGCGGTGAAGAAACCGCACTGATCAACTCCCTCGAAGGCCGCCGCGCCAACCCGCGCTCCAAGCCGCCCTTCCCCGCCGCCGTTGGCGTGTGGGGCAAGCCTACGTGCGTGAACAACGTCGAGACCCTGTGCAACGTGCCGGCGATCATCGCCGACGGCGTGGACTGGTACAAATCCCTGGCCCGCGAAGGCAGCGAAGACATGGGCACCAAGCTCATGGGCTTCTCCGGCAAGGTCAAGAACCCTGGCCTGTGGGAACTGCCATTCGGCGTGACCGCCCGCGAGCTGTTCGAGGACTACGCCGGCGGCATGCGCGACGGCTACACCCTCAAGGCCTGGCAGCCAGGCGGCGCCGGCACCGGTTTCCTGTTGCCCGAGCACCTCGACGCACAGATGTATGCCGGCGGCATCGGCAAGGTGGGCACCCGGATGGGTACCGGCCTGGCGATGGCGGTGGACAACACCGTGAACATGGTCTCGCTGCTGCGCAACATGGAGCAGTTCTTCGCTCGCGAATCCTGTGGTTTCTGCACCCCGTGCCGCGATGGCTTGCCATGGAGCGTCAAGCTCCTGATGGCGATCGAGAAAGGCGAAGGCCAGCCGGGGGATATCGAAACCCTGCTGGGCCTGGTCGGTTTCCTCGGCCCTGGCAAGACCTTCTGTGCTCACGCACCGGGCGCCGTGGAGCCACTGGGCAGTGCAATCAAGTACTTCCGCTCGGAGTTCGAAGCCGGCATCGCGCCCAAAAGCGCCGCCGTCCCGCCTCTGGCAAAGCCGATCGTAGTCGGCGCGTAACGCTTCAATAGGCGAAGGGTCCGTGCCCTTCGCCTTGTCATGTGCTGACGCCGTGAAGGCTGTGTTGATGCACATGAATAACAAGATTCCATTAGCCACGCCCGCTGACAACGGGCCAACGAAGAACTTTGAACCATGGCCACTATCCACGTAGACGGCAAAGCGCTCGAAGTCGATGGGGCGGACAACCTGTTACAGGCGTGTCTGTCACTAGGCCTCGACATCCCTTATTTCTGCTGGCACCCCGCGCTTGGTAGCGTCGGTGCCTGTCGCCAGTGTGCGGTCAAGCAGTACACCGATGAAAACGACACCCGTGGTCGTATCGTCATGTCCTGCATGACGCCGGCCACCGACAACACCTGGATTTCCATCGACGATGATGAGTCCAAGGCGTTTCGCGCCAGCGTTGTCGAATGGCTGATGACCAACCACCCCCACGACTGCCCGGTCTGTGAGGAAGGCGGTCACTGCCACCTGCAAGACATGACGGTGATGACCGGCCACAACGAGCGCCGTTATCGCTTCACCAAGCGTACCCACCAGAACCAGGACCTCGGCCCGTTCATTTCCCACGAAATGAACCGCTGCATCGCCTGCTACCGCTGCGTACGCTTCTATAAAGACTACGCCGGCGGCACCGACCTGGGCGTATTCGGCGCCCATGACAACGTGTACTTCGGGCGCGTTGAAGATGGCGTCCTGGAAAGCGAGTTCTCCGGCAACCTCACCGAGGTCTGCCCGACCGGTGTGTTCACCGACAAGACTCACTCCGAGCGCTACAACCGCAAGTGGGACATGCAGTTCTCGCCGAGCATCTGCCATGGCTGCTCCAGCGGTTGCAACATCTCCCCGGGCGAGCGCTACGGCGAACTGCGTCGCATCGAAAACCGCTTCAACGGTTCGGTCAACCAGTACTTCCTGTGCGACCGTGGCCGCTTCGGCTATGGCTACGTCAACCGCGAAGACCGTCCTCGCCAGCCATTGCTGGCCGATGGCGCCAAGCTAAGCCTGGACGAGGCGCTGGACAAAGCCGCCGACCTGCTGCGCGGGCGCAACATCGTCGGTATCGGTTCGCCACGCGCCAGCCTCGAAAGCAACTACGCGCTGCGTGAACTGGTGGGTGCCGAGCACTTCTACAGCGGTATCGAAGCCGGCGAGCTGGAGCGTATCCGCCTGGTCCTGCAGGTGCTCAATGACAGCCCGCTGCCAGTACCGAACATGCGCGACATCGAAGACCACGACGCAATCTTCGTGCTCGGTGAAGACCTGACCCAGACCGCCGCGCGTATCGCGCTGTCCCTGCGCCAGTCGGTCAAAGGCAAGGCCGAAGAAATGGCCGACGCCATGCGCGTACAGCCTTGGCTCGACGCTGCGGTGAAAAACATCGGCCAGCACGCGCTGAACCCGCTGTTTATCGCAAGCCTTGCCGAAACCAAGCTCGACGATATCGCTGAAGAATGCGTGCACGCAGCACCTGACGACCTGGCCCGTATCGGTTTCGCCGTGGCCCACGCCCTCGACGCCAGCGCCCCTGCCGTCGAAGGCCTGGACGCAGAAGCCGTGGCCCTGGCCCAGCGTATTGCCGACGCCCTGCTCGCGGCCAAGCGTCCTTTGATCATTGCCGGTACCTCGTTGGGTTCCAAGGCGCTGATCGAAGCCGCCGCCAACATCGCCAAGGCCCTCAAGCTGCGCGAGAAGAACGGCTCCATCAGCCTGATCGTGCCGGAAGCCAACAGCCTTGGCCTGGCCATGCTCGGTGGCGAGTCCCTGGACAGCGCCCTGCAAGCCGTGATCGACGGCAGTGCCGACGCCATCGTGGTGCTGGAAAACGACCTGTACACCCGCACCGATGCGGGCAAGGTCGATGCCGCGCTGAGTGCTGCCAAAGTGCTGATCGTCGCCGATCACCAGAAGACCGCGACAAGCGACCGTGCCCATCTGGTCTTGCCAGCCGCAAGCTTCGCCGAAGGCGACGGGACCCTGGTCAGCCAGGAAGGCCGCGCCCAGCGCTTCTTCCAAGTGTTCGATCCGAAGTACATGGACGCCAGCATCCTGGTTCACGAAGGCTGGCGCTGGCTGCACGCCCTGCGCGCGACCCTGCTGAACCAGCCGATCGACTGGACCCAGCTCGACCACGTCACCGCAGCCGTCGCCGCGAGCGCACCGCAACTGGCGCGTATCGTCGACGCCGCACCGTCCGCCGCGTTCCGTATCAAGGGCATGAAGCTGGCCCGTGAACCGCTGCGTTATTCCGGGCGTACCGCCATGCGTGCTGATATCAGCGTGCACGAACCGCGTACCCCACAAGACAACGACACCGCGTTCGCCTTCTCCATGGAAGGTTACTCGGGTTCGGTCGAGCCCCGTCAGCAGGTGCCGTTTGCCTGGTCGCCGGGCTGGAACTCGCCGCAGGCCTGGAACAAGTTCCAGGACGAAGTCGGTGGTCATATCCGCGCTGGCGACCCGGGCACCCGCCTGATCGAAAGCACTGGTGATTCGCTGAACTGGTTCGCTGCAGTACCGCGTCCGTTCAACCCGGCCCAGGGCACCTGGCAGGTTGTGCCGTTCTTCCACCTGTTCGGCAGCGAAGAGACCTCTTCCAAGGCCGCGCCGGTGCAACAGCGCATTCCCGCCGCCTACGTATCCGTGGCCAAGTCCGAAGCCGATCGCCTGGGCGTCAACGACGGTGCCCTGCTGAGCTTGAACGTAGCCGGCCAGACCCTGCGTCTGCCGCTGCGCATCAACGACGAGCTGGGTGCTGGCCTGGTTGCACTGCCAAAAGGCCTCGCCGGGATTCCTCCTGCGATCTTTGGCCAAACCGTTGACGGTCTGCAGGAGGCAGCGCAATGACCTGGTTCACCCCTGAAGTGATCGACGTGATCATCTCGGTCGTCAAGGCTATCGTGATCCTGTTGGCCGTGGTCGTCGCGGGCGCCCTGCTCAGCTTCGTCGAACGTCGCCTGCTGGGCTGGTGGCAGGACCGTTACGGTCCGAACCGCGTTGGCCCATTTGGTATGTTCCAGATCGCCGCCGACATGCTGAAAATGTTCTTCAAGGAAGACTGGACCCCGCCGTTTGCCGATAAGGTGATCTTCACCCTGGCACCGGTCGTGGCCATGAGCGCCTTGCTGATCGCCTTCGCGATCATCCCGATCACCCCGACCTGGGGCGTGGCGGACCTGAACATCGGCTTGCTGTTCTTCTTCGCCATGGCCGGTTTGTCGGTCTATGCGGTGCTGTTCGCCGGCTGGGCCAGTAACAACAAGTTCGCCCTGCTGGGCAGCTTGCGGGCCTCGGCCCAGACTGTGTCCTACGAAGTGTTCATGGGCCTGGCGCTGATGGGCATCGTGGTGCAGGTGGGCTCGTTCAACATGCGCGACATCGTCGACTACCAGGCTCAGAACCTGTGGTTCATCATTCCGCAGTTCTTCGGCTTCTGTACCTTCTTCATCGCTGGCGTGGCCGTGACTCACCGTCACCCCTTCGACCAGCCGGAAGCGGAACAGGAACTGGCCGACGGCTACCACATCGAATACGCCGGCATGAAATGGGGCATGTTCTTCGTCGGTGAGTACATCGGCATCATCTTGATCTCGGCCCTGCTGGTCACGCTGTTCTTCGGCGGCTGGCACGGTCCGTTCGGCATCCTGCCGCAGTTGGCGTTCTTCTGGTTCTTCCTGAAGACCGCGTTCTTCATCATGTTGTTTATCCTGCTGCGCGCTTCCATTCCGCGCCCACGATACGACCAGGTGATGGATTTCAGCTGGCGCTTCTGCCTGCCGCTGACCCTGATCAATTTGCTGGTGACTGCTGCCGTTGTGTTGTTGAACACGCCAGCGGGCGCGGTTCAGTGAGGATTTGACCCATGTTCAAATATATTGGCGACATCGTTAAGGGTACCGGTACCCAGTTGCGAAGCCTGGTGATGGTGTTCGGTCACGGCTTTCGCAAACGCGACACCCTGCAATACCCGGAAGAAGCGGTGTACCTGCCGCCGCGCTATCGCGGCCGGATCGTACTGACCCGCGACCCCGATGGCGAAGAGCGTTGCGTAGCCTGCAACCTGTGCGCCGTGGCGTGCCCGGTTGGCTGTATCTCCCTGCAGAAAGCTGAAACCGAAGACGGTCGCTGGTACCCGGACTTCTTCCGCATCAACTTCTCGCGCTGCATTTTCTGCGGCCTCTGCGAGGAAGCTTGCCCGACCACCGCGATCCAGCTGACACCGGATTTCGAGATGGCCGAGTTCAAACGTCAGGACCTGGTGTACGAGAAAGAAGATCTGCTGATCTCTGGTCCCGGTAAAAACCCTGATTACAACTTCTATCGTGTTGCAGGTATGGCCGTTGCCGGTAAGCCGAAAGGCGCCGCACAAAACGAAGCCGAGCCGATCAACGTGAAGAGCTTGCTGCCTTAAGGAAGAAAGATGGAATTCGCTTTCTATTTCGCATCGGGTATTGCAGTGGTGTCCACGCTTCGCGTGATCACCAACACCAACCCCGTGCACGCCCTGCTCTACCTGATCATTTCGCTGATCGCCGTGGCCATGACCTTTTTCAGCCTCGGCGCACCGTTCGCCGGTGTGCTGGAAGTGATCGCCTACGCTGGCGCCATCATGGTGCTGTTCGTGTTTGTGGTGATGATGCTCAACCTGGGGCCGGCTTCGGTCGCCCAGGAACGCGTCTGGCTCAAGCCCGGCATCTGGCTTGGCCCGGTGATCCTGGCAGCGCTGCTGCTGGCTGAACTGCTGTATGTGCTGTTCGCTCACCAGAGCGGCCAGGCCATCGGCCACACCACCGTAGACGCCAAGGCCGTGGGCATCAGCCTGTTTGGCCCGTACCTGCTGGTGGTCGAACTGGCTTCGATGCTGCTGCTCGCGGCAGCCATCACCGCCTTCCACTTGGGCCGCAACGAAGCCAAGGAGCAATGACGATGCCTGCTATCCCTTTGGAGCATGGTCTGGCGGTCGCCGGCATCCTGTTCTGCCTTGGCCTGGTCGGCCTGATGGTTCGCCGCAACATTCTGTTCGTGTTGATGAGCCTGGAAATCATGATGAACGCTGCCGCACTGGCCTTCATCGTGGCGGGCAGCCGTTGGGGCCAGCCGGATGGGCAAGTGATGTTCATCCTGGTGATCAGCCTGGCAGCCGCCGAGGCCAGTATTGGCCTGGCGATCCTGTTGCAGCTGTATCGTCGCTTCCACACGCTTGATATCGACGCTGCCAGTGAGATGCGCGGATGAACATGATCTTTCTGACTTTCGTATTTCCCCTGATCGGTTTCCTGCTGCTGTCGTTCTCCCGTGGACGCTGGTCGGAAAACCTCTCGGCCCTGGTCGGCGTGGGTTCCATTGGCCTGTCGGCGATTGTCGCCGCCTACGTCATCTGGCAGTTCAACGTGGCGCCGCCCGAAGCCGGTCACTACACCCTGGTGCTGTGGCAATGGATGGCGGTCGAGGGCTTCAAGCCTGACTTCGCCCTCTACGTCGACGGCCTGTCGATCACCATGCTCGGCGTGGTGGTGGGCGTGGGTTTCCTGATCCACCTGTTCGCGTCCTGGTACATGCGCGGTGAGGCCGGTTATTCGCGCTTCTTCGCCTACACCAACCTGTTTATCGCCAGCATGCTGTTCCTGGTGCTGGGCGATAACCTGTTGTTCCTGTACTTCGGCTGGGAAGGCGTGGGCCTGTGCTCGTACCTGTTGATCGGTTTCTACTACAGCAACCGCAACAACGGGAACGCGGCCCTCAAGGCCTTTGTCGTGACCCGGATCGGCGACGTGTTCATGGCCATCGGCCTGTTCATCCTGTTCCAACAGGTGGGCACGCTGAATATCCAGGAACTGCTGGTGCTGGCACCGCAGAAATTCCAGGTCGGCGACTTCTGGATCACCCTGGCGACCCTGATGCTGCTGGGCGGCGCTGTCGGTAAATCGGCGCAACTGCCACTGCAAACCTGGCTGGCAGACGCCATGGCCGGTCCTACCCCGGTGTCGGCACTGATCCACGCCGCCACCATGGTGACCGCCGGTGTGTACCTGATCGCCCGTACCCACGGCCTGTTCACCCTGGCGCCGGAAATCCTGCACCTGGTGGGCCTGGTGGGCGGCGTGACCCTGGTGCTGGCCGGCTTCGCCGCGCTGGTGCAGACCGACATCAAGCGGATCCTCGCCTACTCGACCATGAGCCAGATCGGCTACATGTTCCTGGCCCTGGGCGTCGGCGCCTGGGACGGCGCAATCTTCCACCTGATGACCCACGCCTTCTTCAAGGCCCTGCTGTTCCTGGCGTCCGGTGCGGTGATCGTTGCCTGCCACCACGAGCAGAACATCTTCAAGATGGGCGGCCTGTGGAAGAAACTGCCGTTGGCCTACGCCAGCTTCATCGTCGGTGGTGCCGCGCTGGCAGCCCTGCCACTGGTGACCGCAGGTTTCTACTCCAAAGACGAAATCCTCTGGGAAGCCTTTGCCAGCGGTAACCAGGGCCTGCTGTACGCCGGTCTGGTTGGCGCGTTCATGACCTCGCTGTACACCTTCCGCCTGATCTTCATCACGTTCCACGGTGAAGCCAAGACCGAAGCCCACGCAGGCCACGGCATTTCCCACTGGCTGCCGCTGTCGGTGCTGATCATCCTGTCGACCTTCGTCGGCGCCATGATCACTCCGCCACTGGCTGGCGTACTGCCACAAAGCGTCGGGCATGCCGGCGGCGACGCCAAGCACAGCCTGGAAATCGCCTCGGGCGCCATCGCCATCGCCGGTATCCTGCTGGCGGCCATGTTGTTCCTCGGCAAGCGTCGCTTCGTGACCGCCGTGGCCAACAGTGGCATTGGCCGCTTCCTTTCGGCCTGGTGGTTCGCCGCCTGGGGCTTCGACTGGATCTACGACAAACTGTTCGTCAAGCCTTACCTTGCGATCAGCCATGTACTGCGCAAAGACCCGCTCGACCAGACCATCGGTTTGATCCCGCGTGCCGCCAAGGCCGGCCACACCGCCCTGAGCCGCACCGAGACCGGCCAATTGCGTTGGTATGCAGCTTCCATGGCGGCCGGTGCCGTGTTGGTGATCGGCGCCATCGTAGTGGTAGCGGTCTGATATGAACTTTGCGAACTTGCGAAAGGAAACGAGCCCGTCATGATTCTGCCCTGGCTAATCCTGATCCCCTTTATCGGCGGCCTGCTCTGCTGGATGGGCGAGCGCTTCGGCGCTACCCTGCCCCGCTGGATTGCGTTGCTGACCATGTCCCTGGAACTCGCACTCGGCCTCTGGCTGTGGGCCCATGGCGACTATTCATTTGCTCCGGCACCGGGTGTCGATCCAACCTTCGCGCTTGAATTCAAGCACGTCTGGATCGAACGCTTCGGCATCAACGTGCACCTGGCCCTCGATGGCCTGTCGCTGCTGATGATCCTGCTGACCGGCCTGCTGGGTATCCTCTCGGTACTCTGCTCCTGGAAAGAAATCGAGCGTCACGTGGGCTTCTTCCACCTGAACCTGATGTGGATCCTGGGCGGCGTTGTCGGCGTGTTCCTTGCGCTGGACCTGTTCATGTTCTTCTTCTTCTGGGAAATGATGCTGGTGCCGATGTACTTCCTCATCGCGCTCTGGGGTCACAGTTCTTCGGACGGCAAGAAAACCCGGATCTACGCGGCGACCAAGTTCTTCATCTTCACCCAGGCTTCCGGCCTGATCATGTTGGTGGCGATCCTGGGCCTGGTCCTGGTCAACTTCAACAACACCGGCGTGATTACCTTCAACTACGCCGACCTGTTGAAAACCAAGATGTCGATGACCACCGAGTACATCCTCATGCTCGGTTTCTTCATCGCCTTCGCGGTGAAACTGCCGGTGGTGCCGTTCCACTCCTGGTTGCCTGACGCTCACGCCCAGGCGCCCACCGCAGGTTCCGTGGACCTGGCCGGTATCCTGTTGAAGACGGCGGCCTACGGCCTGCTGCGTTTCGCCCTGCCGCTGTTCCCGAATGCTTCGGCCGAGTTCGCGCCGATTGCCATGACCCTGGGCCTGATCGGGATCTTCTACGGTGCGTTCCTCGCCTTCGCCCAAACCGACATCAAGCGCCTGATTGCCTTCTCGTCCGTTTCCCACATGGGTTTCGTACTGATCGGCATCTACTCCGGCAGCCAGCTGGCGTTGCAAGGCGCGGTGATCCAGATGCTGGCCCACGGTGTTTCGGCAGCCGCACTGTTTATCCTCAGTGGCCAACTGTACGAGCGCCTGCACACCCGTGACATGCGTGAAATGGGCGGCATCTGGTCGCGTATCGCCTACTTGCCGGCGATCAGCCTGTTCTTTGCCGCTGCGTCCCTGGGCTTGCCGGGTACCGGTAACTTCGTCGGCGAGTTCCTGATCCTGATGGGCAGCTTCGTCAGTGCGCCATGGATCACCGCGATCGCCACCTCCGGCCTGGTGTTCGGTTCGGTGTACTCGCTGATCATGATCCACCGTGCCTACTTCGGCCCGACCAAGTCGGACGCCGTCCTCAAAGGGATGGATGCTCGCGAACTGATCATGGTGCTCGGCCTTGCGGTATTGCTGGTGTATATCGGCGTGTATCCGCAACCGTTCCTCGACACCTCTGCCGCCACGATGCATGGCGTGCAGCAGTGGTTGAGCACCGCCTTCACTCAACTCGCTTCGGCCCGGTAAGAGCGCTATGGAATTCACGATCCAACACTTTATCGCGCTTGCGCCGCTGCTGATTACCAGCCTCACCATTGTGGTGGTGATGCTGGCAATCGCCTGGCGCCGCAATCACTCACAGACGTTCCTGCTGTCCACCGCAGGCCTGAACCTGGCCTTGCTGTCGATTATCCCGGCACTCAAGGTAGCCCCGCTGGCGGTGACCCCGCTGGTCATGATCGATGACTTCGCGCTGCTGTACACCGCGTTGATCCTGGTTGCGACACTGGCCTGCGTCACCCTCGCCCACGCCTACCTCGGCGAGGGCGGCACCGGCTACCCGGGCAACCGCGAAGAGCTGTACCTGCTGATCCTGCTGGCTGCGGCCGGCGGTATCGTGCTGGTCAGCGCGCAGCACCTGGCCGGCTTGTTCATCGGCCTGGAACTGCTGTCGATCCCGACCTACGGCCTGGTGGCCTACGCCTTCTTCAACAAGCGCTCCCTGGAAGCCGGCATCAAGTACATGGTGCTGTCGGCCGCAGGTTCCGCGTTCCTGTTGTTCGGTATGGCCTTGCTCTACGCCGAAGCCGGCAGCCTGAGCTTCAGCGGTATCGGTCACGCCCTGGCCACCACCAGCATGCCTGCGCCAATCGCCCAACTGGGCCTGGCCATGATGCTGATCGGCCTGGCGTTCAAGCTGTCGCTGGTACCCTTCCACCTGTGGACCCCGGACGTGTACGAAGGCGCCCCGGCGCCGGTAGCCGCGTTCCTGGCTACCGCGTCGAAGGTTGCAGTGTTTGCGGTGATGGTGCGTCTGTTCCAGATCTCCCCCGCCGCCAACACCGGTGTGCTGAGCGACGTACTGACCGTGATCGCCATTGCGTCGATCCTGTTCGGTAACCTGCTGGCCCTGACCCAGAACAACCTCAAGCGTCTGCTGGGTTACTCGTCCATCGCGCACTTCGGCTACCTGCTGATCGCTCTGGTGGCGAGCAAGGGCCTGGCGGTGGAAGCCATCGGCGTGTACCTGGTCACCTACGTGATCACCAGCCTCGGCGCGTTCGGCGTGATCACCCTGATGTCCTCGCCTTACAAAGGCCGTGACGCCGACGCCCTGTACGAATACCGCGGCCTGTTCTGGCGCCGTCCGTACCTGACCGCCGTACTGACCGTGATGATGCTGTCCCTGGCTGGTATCCCGCTGACCGCAGGCTTTATCGGCAAGTTCTACATCGTCGCGACCGGTGTCGAAGCCCACGAATGGTGGCTGGTGGCATCCCTGGTACTGGGTAGCGCCATCGGCGTGTTCTACTACCTGCGCGTGATGGTCACCCTGTACCTGATCGAGCCAAACCTGCGCCGTGTGGACGCCGAACTGCACTGGGAACAGAAAGCCGGTGGCGTGATGCTGCTGGCCATTGCCCTGCTGGCGTTTTTCCTGGGTGTCTACCCACAACCGTTGCTCACCCTGGTGCAGCATGCGGTGATGGCGGGTTGATCGCTTAGGCTCAAGCAGTAAACAGAACGGCACCCTTGGGTGCCGTTTTGCGTTTCTGGGGGCAGATATGCGGTGCCACTGGCGTCGCCTTCGCGGGCAAGCCCGCTCCCACATTGATCCGGTTTCATCATGAGAATACGGTCAAGTGTGGGAGCGGGCTTGCCCGCGATGGCGGCAGCAGCGACACCACAAAAAACGGCACCTCACGGTGCCGTTGTGCTATCTGCCCTACCTCACTTACGTGCCGCCTCCCAGGACTTGAGCAAGTCGGCATAGTTGACGGTTTCACCCTTGGGCTTTTCGTTCGCCAGTTTCGGCTTGGGCGCGCCCGGCTGATCGAACCAGTACTGGGCATCACGCTCGGGGTTCATCTTCGGCCCACAGATCGGCTGCACCTTGGAGCGTTCCAGGCGCGTCATGATGGCGTCCTGGTCCTTGGCCAGGCCATCCAGCGCCTGTTGCGGGGTTTTCTCGCCGCTGGCGGCTTCCGAGATGTGGCTCCACCACAGTTGGGCCAAGCGTGGATAGTCCGGCACGTTGGTGCCGGTCGGCGTCCATTGCACCCGCGCCGGGCTGCGATAGAACTCCACCAGGCCGCCAAGTTTCGGTGCCAGGTCGGTCATGGCCTGGGAGTTGATGTCCGATTCGCGGATCGGCGTCAGGCCGACGATGGTTTTCTTCAAGGACACGGTTTTCGACGTAACGAACTGCGCATACAGCCAAGCTGCCAGTTTTTGCTTCTCAGGCGTGGACTTGAGGAAGGTCCAGGAGCCCACGTCCTGATACCCCAGCTTCATGCCCTCCTCCCAATACGGACCGCGGGGCGACGGTGCCATGCGCCACTTCGGCGTGCCATCGGCGTTCATCACTGGCAGGCCGGGTTTGGTCATGTCAGCGGTAAAGGCGGTGTACCAGAAGATCTGCTGGGCGATGTTGCCTTGGGACGGCACCGGCCCGGATTCGGAGAAGGTCATGCCCGCCGCTTCCGGTGGCGCATAGGCGCGCATCCAGTCGACATACTTCTGCGTGGCAAACACCGCGGCCGGGCCGTTGGTGTCGCCGCCACGGGTCACGCTGGAACCCACCGGGTGGCAGTCCTCGACCCGAATCCCCCACTCGTCCACCGGCAAGCCATTGGGCAAGCCCTTGTCGCCGCCTCCAGCCATGGAGAACCAGGCATCGGTAAAGCGCCAGCCCAGGGACGGATCCTTCTTGCCGTAGTCCATATGGCCGTACACGCGCTTGCCGTCGATTTCCTTGACGTCTTCGCTGAAGAACTTGGCGATATCTTCATAGGCCGACCAGTTCACCGGCACGCCCAGTTCATAGCCGTATTTCTCCTTGAACTTGGCCTTGAGGTCGGCCCGCTCGAACCAGTCGGCGCGAAACCAGTACAGGTTGGCGAACTGCTGGTCGGGCAACTGGTAGATCTTGCCGTCCGGCGCAGTGGTAAACGAGATGCCGATAAAGTCCTTGAGGTCCAGGGTCGGCGAGGTGAAGTCCTTGCCTTCATTGGCCATCAGGTCGGTGATGGATTCGGTCTTGCCATAGCGAAAGTGCGTACCAATCAGGTCGGAATCGTTGACCCAGCCGTCATAGATGTTCTTGTCCGACTGCATCTGGGTCTGCAGTTTTTCCACCACGTCACCTTCCTGCAGCAGGTCGTGGGTCAGCTTGATCCCGGTGATTTCACTGAAGGCCTTAGCCAGTACCTTGGATTCGTACTCGTGGGTGGTGAGGGTTTCCGACACCACATTGATCTTCATCCCACGAAACGGCTCGGCGGCCTTGATAAACCACTTCAACTCTTCAAGTTGCTGGGCTTCGCTGAGGGTGGACGGTTTGAACTCGCTGCCGATCCACTTTTTCGCGGCATCTTCATAGGCATCGGCCCAGGCTGCAGCACTCAGGCCGCTGAGTGCCAAGACTGCGGCCAATGAAATGCTATGTCGCAGCTTATTGTTTTTATCGAACATAGAGACCTCCTGGTTGGGATCAAAAGGGATGCCTGTGGCTATCCCCAACGCATCACAGACAACAGCCACACCACAGACAGCGCGGACGCCACCCAGATGCTCCAGCCGGTTACGCCAATCACCAGCAGATGCAGGTAGGCGCTCCCGAGAAGACCGATAAACAGGCGATCACCACGGGTGGTGCTGATCGGTAACAAACCGCGCCGAGGGATGCTCGGCGAGCGCAATTCCCACGTGGTCATGCCCGCCAGCAACAGGGCAATCGCCGCAAAAAACAGCGCAGTCGGGGTGGTCCAGGCCATCCATTCCATCATCGTTTCCTCAGACCCGGCCGAGGGCAAAGCCCTTGGCCACATGGTTGCGCACAAACCAGATCACCAGCATGCCCGGCAGGATGGTCAGCACCCCGGCGGCCGCCAGCACACCCCAGTCAATCCCCGAAGCGGACACGGTGCGGGTCATCACGGCGGCAATCGGCTTGGCATTCACGGACGTCAGGGTGCGCGCCAGCAGCAGCTCGACCCAGGAAAACATAAAGCAGAAAAACGCCGTGACACCGATCCCCGAGCCAATCAGCGGGATAAAGATCTTCACGAAAAACTTCGGAAAGCTATAGCCATCGATGTAAGCCGTTTCGTCGATCTCCTTGGGCACCCCGGACATAAAGCCTTCCAGGATCCACACCGCCAGCGGCACGTTGAACAGGCAGTGGGCCAGGGCCACGGCGATATGGGTATCGAACAGGCCGATGGACGAATACAGCTGGAAAAACGGCAGTAGGAACACCGCCGGCGGCGCCATGCGGTTGGTCAGCAACCAGAAGAACAGGTGCTTGTCGCCCAGGAAGCGGTAACGCGAAAACGCGTAGGCCGCCGGCAGTGCCACCGTCAGGGAAATCACGGTGTTCAGGCTCACGTAGTACAGCGAGTTCAGATACCCGGTGTACCAACTGGGGTCGGTGAAGATCACCTTGTAGTTGGCCAGGGTGAAGTCCTGCGGAAACAGCGTCAGGCCGCCGAGGATTTCGGTGTTGCTCTTGAAGGACATGTTCAGCAGCCAGTAGATCGGCACCAGCAGGAACAGGATGTAGATCAGCAGCGGGATGACCTTGCGCTTGCTCATGTTGGCGGCCTCAGCGGTTGGCGTCGGAGTGGGTCATGGCGGTGTAGAACAGCCAGGACACCAACAGGATGATCAGGAAATACACCAGGGAAAACGCGGCTGCAGGCCCCAGGTCGAATTGCCCTACCGCCATCTGGGTCAGGGTCTGACTTAGGAAGGTCGTTGCGTTACCCGGCCCGCCTCCCGTCAGGACAAACGGCTCGGTATAGATCATGAAACTGTCCATGAAGCGCAGCATCACCGCGATCAACAGCACGCTCTTCATCTTCGGCAACTGGATATGTCGGAAAACCGCCCAGGCCGATGCCCGATCAATCCGCGCAGCCTGGTAGTACACATCCGGTATGGCCCGCAGCCCCGAGTAGCACAGCAGCGCCACCAAAGAGGTCCAGTGCCATACATCCATCACCAGCACCGTGACCCAGGCGTCCATGGTGTTGGCGGCATAGTTGTAGTTGATGCCCATGGCATTCAGGCTCGACCCCAGCAGGCCGATATCGGCACGGCCAAAGATCTGCCAGATGGTGCCGACCACGTTCCACGGGATCAGCAGCGGGATGGCCATCACAATCAGTACCAGGGACGACCAGCGGCCCTTGGTGGGCATGGTCAGGGCGATGGCGATGCCCAGCGGGATCTCGATCAGCAGCACACACGCGGAATAGATGAACTGGCGCAACAGCGAGTCATGCAGGCGCGGGTCCAGCAATACCTGCTTGTACCAATCGGCCCCGACGAAATAGCGGCTGGACTGGTCGAAAATGTCCTGCACCGAGTAGTTGACCACAGTCATCATCGGGATCACCGCACTGAACGCCACCAGCAGGAACACCGGTAACACCAGCCACCAGGCCTTGTTGTTCTGCACCTTGTTCATGGGCGCGCCTCCAGCAGGTAATCATCGGCATACACCATCAACCACTGCGCCGGGAAGCTGATCGACGCCCGCCCTTCGGGCACCGGTTTGTCTTCGGCCAGGCGCACCTTCAAGGGCGCGCCGTCGAGGTTGAGGGTCAGGATCTTGTAGGTGCCCAGGTCTTCGACATGCATGACCTCGGCCTGCAACGCGTCGGGATTGGGCTCATCCCACACATGAATGAACTCGGGACGTATGCCGACCTGGAGTTTCTTGTAGTCCTTTTCCGATATCTGCCGTTGCTGCACTTCGGACAACGCCAGATGTGTCCCGGCAAACCGCACCCCACCGGCATCGGCCTGCACCTCAATCAGATTCATTCCAGGGCTGCCGATGAAATAGCCGACAAAGGTATGGCTGGGACGCTCGAACAACTCCCGTGGGGTGCCGAACTGCACAATCTGCCCGCCGTACATCACCGCGATCTTGTCGGCAAAGGTCGAGGCCTCCAACTGATCGTGGGTGACGTAGACCATGGTGATATTGAACTGCTCATGGATCTGCTTGAGCTTGCGCCGCAGTTTCCACTTCAGGTGCGGGTCGATCACCGTCAGCGGTTCGTCGAACAGGATCGCCGACACGTCATCGCGCACCAGGCCACGGCCCATTGAGACCTTTTGCTTTTCATCGGCACTGAGGTTGCGGGCTTTTTTACCCAGCAGGTTCTGCAGGTCGAGCACCTCGGCAATTTCCTGCACCTTGCTGTGCACTTTCGCCTCGGCCATGCCCTGGTTGCGCAGGGGGAATGCCAGGTTATCGAACACCGTCATGGTGTCGTAGACCACCGGGAACTGGAACACCTGGGCGATATTGCGCTTTTCCGGGGTCAGGTCATTCACCACCTTGCTGTCGAACAGCACCTGGCCTTCCGAAGGGCTGAGCAGGCCGGAGATGATGTTGAGCAGGGTTGATTTGCCACACCCCGAAGGACCGAGCAATGCGTAGGCACCGCCCTGCTCCCAGACGTGGTTCATTTCGCGAATGGCGTAGTCTTCAGGCCCTGTGGGTGTAGGGCTGTAGCTATGCGCCAGGTTCTGCAAATGGATCTCGGCCATCAGGCAACCCTCGCGACACGGCGCCCGGGAGCCTGGACCAAACGACCCTGGCCATCGAACACAAACAGTTTATGGGTCGGTATGTAGATGCGGATCGGCGCATCCACGTCGTACTCGTGTACCCCCGGTAGGTGCAACACCAGCAAAAAATGCTCGCTGCGCACATGCAGGAAGGTTTCCGAGCCGCTGATCTCCGCAACTTCCACGGTGACCGCCAGTTCCAGGTCATCGTCGTTGCTGGGCACCAGGCTGATATGGCTGGGACGCACGCCAAAACGGAACTCGCCCTCGCCAACCGGCCGCAGGTCTACGTTCAATGGGAAGTGCACATCGTTGGCGAAACTCACTTCGTTGCCGCTGATGCGCCCCGGCATCAGGTTGATCGGCGGCTCGGAAAACAGCTCGGCGGCCAGCACGGTCTGCGGTTGGTGATAGACCTCGGCGGCCTTGCCGCTCTGGATCACCCGGCCTTCGTGGAGGATGGTGGTGGTGCCACCCAGCGCCAGTGCCTCGTTGGGTTCGGTGGTGGCATAGATGGCAATGGTGTTGCGGGCCTTGAACAACTCACGCATTTCCTGACGCAGCTCTTCGCGCAGTTTGTAGTCCAGGTTCACCAGGGGCTCGTCGAACAAAATCAGTTCGGCATCCTTGACCAGCGCCCGAGCCATGGCCGTGCGTTGTTGCTGGCCACCGGACAGCTCCAGGGGATGACGTTGCAGGAACTTGTCGATGCGCAGCATCTTCGCGGTTTCCAGCACTTTGCTGTGGATCAGCTCGCTGCTCACCCCGGCCTGGCGCAGCGGCGAGGCGATGTTCTCGAACACGGTCATGGTCGGGTAGTTGATGAACTGCTGGTACACCATCGACACATTGCGCAAGCGCACCGGCTTATGGGTGACGTCGACGCCGTTCATCAGGATGCGCCCGGCATCAGGCTTGTCCAGGCCGGCCATCAGGCGCATCAGGCTGGTCTTGCCGGACAGCGTACGGCCCAGCAACACATTGAAAGAGCCAGCTTCAAAGCGCAGGTTGGCGTCGTCGATCCAGGTCTGGCCTTCGACGACACGGGTCACATGTTCCAGGGTCAATGACATGACACGCCCTTTTTCTTATTGGAATTGTTCTTCCAGGGACAGAGCCAGTTTCGTGCCAATAATAAAAAGTGTTGATTTACCAGCGACTTGAGCAAAACCAGTGCTCAGTGCTGAACAGAAATGAACATTCACAACTGAACAATTGAACAACCAGCGGGTTGACAATGAACAGTTCTGAACAACACTGAGTAAGCCCAGTAAAACCGTTCAACCTGTGGGAGCTGGCTTGCCTGCGATAGCGATCTCACGGACGCCATCGCAGGCAAGCCAGCTCCCACAAGGTGAGCGGTGCACGGTTCATAACAACAATAAAAAGAAGGTCACCACCATGGCCGCACCTGCCCCGCTTTTGCCCCACGACACCATCATCCAGGACTCCTGGCGCCGCTGCCGCGCCTTTGGCCTGGATCACCAGAGCACCCCCAGTTTCGACCAACTGCCCGCCGAGGGCATCAGCCAGTTGCTGGAGAGCCAGCACGCGCTAGTCCAGACTACTCACCAGGAAGTGCTGCCCTATTACGAGAACATCCTCAGCAATTCCAACTGCCTGATCATGCTCGCCGACAATCAGGGCCAGGTCCTGACCTCCTGGGGCACCCAGCGTTTTATCGAACCCAAGCTCGCCCGTGGCTTCAGCGCCGGGGCCAGTTGGATGGAGCGCGCCACCGGCACCAACGCCATCGGCACCGCGCTGGCCTGCGCCCAGGCAGTGCATATCGAGCATGACGAGCATTTCCTCAAGGCCAACCGGTTCATGACCGGTTCGGCCGCGCCGATCTTTGATGCCAACCGCGAAATCATTGCGGTACTGGATGTGTCCAGCGACAGCTACCTGCCGCCCTCCCACACCCTGGGCATGGTCAAGATGATGAGCCAGACCGTGGAAAACCGCCTGATCCTCAACCTGTTTGGCGGCGAACACTTCCAACTGACGTTCAATACCGGCCTGAACAACCTCGACAGCCAGTGGGCCGGCCTGCTGATTTTCGATGAAAGTGGCCAGGTGCTGTCGGCCAACCGCCGCGCCGACAATCTGCTGGGCATCAGCCTGTCACGGGTGATGATCGACAGCCTGTTCAAAGTCTCGCTGCTGGAGCTGCTCAACCAGCCCGAAGGCCTACCCTTTGCCCTGCAAGCCGCCGGGCGCAACCGTTTCCAATGCCTGCTCAAACGCCCCAGGCAGGTGCCGGTGCAGGCCAGGGTCTTTACCGAGCCGGCCCCCACCGTCATCGGCCTCAAGACCCTGCACTTTGGCGACAGCCGCGTGGAAAAAGCCGTGCGCCAGGCCGAGCGCCTACTGGAAAAAGACATCCCGCTGCTGATCCACGGCGAAACCGGCGTAGGCAAGGAAGTCTTCGTCAAAGCCCTGCACCAGGCCAGTTCCCGCAGCCAGCAGGCATTTATCGCGGTCAACTGTGCGGCAATTCCGGCGGAGCTGGTGGAATCGGAACTGTTTGGCTACGAAAAAGGCGCGTTCACCGGCGCCAATCAAAAAGGCAGCATCGGCCTGATCCGCAAGGCGGACAAAGGCACACTGTTTCTCGATGAAATCGGCGACATGCCCCTGCCTACCCAGGCCCGGTTGCTGCGGGTCTTACAGGAGCGTTGCGTGCAACCGGTGGGCAGCAGCGAATTGTTCCCCGTGGACCTGCGAATTATCTCGGCCACCAACCGTTCGCTACGCGAACAGGTGCAGATCGGACGCTTCCGTGAGGATTTGTACTACCGCATCGGCGGCCTGACCCTGGAGCTGCCGCCCCTGCGCGAGCGCAGTGACAAGCAGGCGCTGTTCAAGCAACTGTGGCAACAGCACCGCGAACCTACGCAGTGGGCCGGGCTCAGCGCCGAAGTGCTGGAATTGTTCGAGCAACATCCCTGGCCGGGCAACCTGCGCCAGGTCAGCAGCGTGATGCAGGTGGCACTGGCCATGGCCGAAGACCAACCGATCCGCCTGGAGCATCTACCGGATGATTTTTTTGTCGACCTGGGGCACGCCTCACCCAGCAAGCCGGTGGTGATGGGCGATCTGGACGATAGGCAAAACCTTCAGCAAAGACTGGCAGCGGTCGGCGGCAATATCTCCCATCTGGCGCGGGAGCTGGGGGTTAGCCGCAATACGCTATACAAGCGGTTGCGCGCCGCTACGTAACGGTAACCGCCCCAACATGCATCTACCCTCAGATTTATCCGACAGCGTTTTAGGGTTGCTGCTCGGAAGATGCCCCAATAATCTTCGGTAGTCGCTGCAAATTCAGCGACCGGGTTTCGCAGCCCGGTTAAACTCTAGACGCACAGCGTCCACCATAAGATAACGGGCGCTTTTTTATGCCTGATGTTATGGCGGCTGTGCGCGGGATACCTTTGGGTATGCCGGGTTCCTAGAGTCCCGGTCTGCGAACCTGCGTACAGCTGCCACCCGGGTATCGTTTCGCAGCGATGGGTAGCGGCTCCATAACTCTGGGAGCTTTACCATGATCAAACACAGTCCAAACCCGCCGTTTGACTCAACCTCGCTTCAGGGGGCTGCTCAACGAGCGATTGACTACTACCTGAACCCTCCTGCCGAAACCAAGCGGCCTGCTGAAGATCACCGCCTTTTCACCGTGCGCGAAGGGTTAGATGCAGAGGTGTTGTTGATTAACGCTTCGGAAGACCTTGCATCGCTTCAAGTATTAGCAACCCATTTGGCTTTTGAAGTAGACGGCACTGCACGGCGTGTGGCACTAGGAATTTGTCGGATGCTCGAAGGCGTTGAGCTATTGGTAAACAACGCCGTCGTTCAATATGGAACAGAGCAAGAAAGAGGAAGGCCGACTCACCATCCAGATTAGTCTGCGATCGCCGGTCCGCCATCGCTGGCAAGCCAGCTCCTACAGTTGAGCGGTGCTGATTTGCAAACCAGCACGCACAAAAACGCTCCGAACCAGGCGGGGCGTTTTTATTCAGTGTGAGCCATCAGTCGGCCAACCGCCCTGTCGTTGCGCCATCCGCCGCCGTTTGTAGGCGTCAAAGTGATACCTTCCTGATTCCACTTGGTAAAAAAGGAGTGTTACCACCCATGAAGATCAAATGTTCCGTCTTTATCGCGGCAAGTATCGACGGTTTTATTGCCCGCCCGGACGGTGATATTGAGTGGTTGCACCGACCGAAATATGAAAGCTCGGGCTTGAACGGCATCACCTATGACAGCTTCATCGCAACGGTTGACGCGTTGGTCATGGGACGCAAAACCCTGGAGAAAGTACTGTCCTTTCCCGAGTGGCCCTATGAGGGCACGCCGGTCATTGCGCTTTCTCACAAGACCTTGGAGATTCCTGTGCACCTCCAGGGCAAGGTAGAAGTGCTGGCCGTCGATGTGAGCACACTCGTCGAACAGCTTGCCGAGCGCGGTATGAAGCATCTGTATATCGATGGTGGCCAGACCATCCAGGCATTTCTTGAAGCAGGCCTGCTCAATGAGTTGATCATCACTCGCATCCCGATCCTGCTGGGCCAGGGGGTTCCCTTGTTCAGTCAAGACGGTCGTGAATATGACCTTCGCCACATCGATACCTGCGCCTCGGACAATGGCTTTGTCCAGAGCCGGTATGCAGTTGAGCACCGTTGACTGATAAACCAGCACACACAAAAACGCCCCGAACCAGTCGGGGCGTTTTTATTCAGCGTGCAGCCATCAGCCGTCAGTCAGCCAAGCGCCACGTCGTCCCGCCCTTGCCGTCTTCCAACACCACGCCCATGGCGGTGAGTTGGTCGCGGATGCGGTCGGATTCTGCCCAGTCCTTGTTGGCACGGGCATTCAGG
This sequence comes from Pseudomonas sp. WS 5059, assembly GCF_012985525.1. Lineage (NCBI taxonomy): Bacteria > Pseudomonadati > Pseudomonadota > Gammaproteobacteria > Pseudomonadales > Pseudomonadaceae > Pseudomonas > Pseudomonas sp. WS 5059. The sequence goes on from NZ_JAAQWO010000007.1 coordinate 103,738, forward strand.
CGGGCCTGGATCAGTGCGTCGACTTCGGCTGCATCCACACGCCCTTCGGCGCCGGCTTGCAGAAAGTCGTCGGCTTCCATTTGCAGCACGCCCAGCACGCTCGCCAGCTCCTTGAGACGGGCCGCCAGGCCGGCCGCAGCGCTGAGATCGCTCTCACGCAGGCGGTTGATCTCGCGGACCATCTCGAACAGCACGGCGCAGGCTTCGGGGGTGCCGAAGTCATCGTTCATCACCGTGGTGAAGCGCTCGACAAACGCCTCGCCACCGGCCGGCGCTACAACCGGCAGGCCTTTCAACGCGTGGTAGAACCGCTCCAGGGCGCCCTTGGCGTCCTTGAGGTTGTCTTCCGAGTAGTTGATGGCGCTGCGGTAATGGCTTGATACCAGCAGGTAACGCACAACCTCTGGGTGGTACTTTTCCAGCACGTCGCGGATGGTGAAGAAGTTGTTCAAGGACTTGGACATCTTCTCGCCATTGATGCGAATCATGCCGCAATGCATCCACGCGTTGGCGTAGGTCTTGCCGGTGGCCGCTTCGCTTTGGGCGATTTCGTTTTCGTGGTGCGGGAACTCAAGATCGCTGCCGCCGCCATGAATGTCGAACGTCTCGCCCAGGCAGCAGGTGGACATCACCGAGCATTCGATGTGCCAGCCCGGACGCCCGGCGCCCCATGGCGATTCCCAGCTCGGCTCGCCGGGCTTGGTGCCTTTCCACAGCACGAAGTCCAGCGGGTCTTGCTTGGCTTCGTCGACTTCGATGCGGGCGCCGATGCGCAGGTCTTCGATTTTCTTGCGCGACAGCTTGCCGTAGCCCATGAACTTGGCGACGCGGTAGTACACGTCGCCATTACCCGGGGCGTAGGCATAGCCCTTGTCGATCAAGGTCTGGATCATCGCGTGCATGCCCGGGATATGGTCCGTGGCGCGCGGTTCCATGTCCGGCTTGAGGATGTTGAGGCGCGCCTCGTCCTCGTGCATCGCGGCGATCATGCGCTCGGTCAGCGCGTCGAACGACTCGCCGTTTTCATTGGCGCGATTGATGATCTTGTCGTCGATATCGGTGATGTTGCGCACATAGGTCAAGTCGTAGCCGCTGAAACGCAACCAGCGGGTCACCAGGTCGAAGGCAACCATGCTGCGGCCGTGGCCGATGTGGCAGTAGTCGTACACGGTCATGCCGCACACGTACATGCGCACCTTGTTGCCATCCAGCGGCTTGAAGACTTCTTTGGTTTTGCTCAGCGTGTTGTAGATCGTTAGCACGATGCTTCCTTTTCTCTCTATGCAAGCCGCTCACGGCTGCATCACTGGCCCCACGAATCACGCAAGGTCACGGTACGGTTGAATACCGGATGACCAGGTTTGGAGTCCTTGATATCCGCGCAGAAGTAGCCTTCGCGCTCGAACTGGAAACGGTCTTCCGGCTGTGCGTCGCCAAGCGATGGCTCGGCACGACAACCCGTAAGCACTTGCAGGGAGTCAGGGTTGATGTTGTCGAGGAAACTCGCGCTGTCTTCGGCCTTTTCAGGGTTCGGCGAGCGGAACAGGCGATCGTACAGGCGCACTTCGCACTCGACGCTGGCAGCCGCCGGCACCCAGTGCACCACGCCCTTGACCTTGCGGCCTTCAGGGTTCTTGCCCAGGGTTTCAGGATCGTAGGAGCAACGCAGTTCGACGATGTTGCCCTCGGCATCCTTGATCGCTTCATCGGCACGAATCACGTAGCTGCCGCGCAGACGCACTTCACCGTTCGGCTCCAGGCGCTTGTAGCCCTTGGGCGGCTCTTCCATGAAGTCATCGCGGTCGATGTAGATTTCACGGGCAAACGGCAGCTTGCGCACGCCCAGTTCTTCTTTTTGCGGGTGACGCGGCAGTTCGAGGTTCTCGACCTGGTCTTGCGGGTAGTTGGTGATCACCACTTTCAACGGACGCAGCACGCACATGGCGCGCGGGGCGTTTGCGTCGAGGTCCTGGCGGATGCTGAACTCAAGCATGCCGTAGTCAACCACGCCGTCGGAGCGGTTAGTGCCGACCATCTCGCAGAAGTTGCGGATCGATGCCGGGGTGTAGCCGCGACGACGGAAACCCGACAGCGTCGACATGCGTGGGTCGTCCCAGCCGAACACGTGTTTTTCATCGACCAGTTGCTTGAGCTTGCGCTTGCTGGTGATGGTGTAGTTCAGGTTCAGGCGGCTGAATTCGTACTGACGCGGGTGCGCCGGTACCGGCAGGCTGTCGAGGAACCATTCGTACAGCGGGCGATGGCTTTCGAACTCCAGAGTGCAGATGGAGTGGGTGATGCCTTCGATGGCGTCCGACTGACCGTGGGTGAAGTCGTAGTTGGGGTAGATGCACCACTTGTCACCAGTCTGGTGGTGATGGGCATGACGGATGCGGTACATGATCGGGTCGCGCAGGTTCATGTTCGGCGAGGCCATGTCGATCTTGGCCCGCAGTACACGGGCGCCGTCCGGGAACTCGCCGTCGCGCATGCGGGTGAACCAGTCCAGGTTCTCTTCTACCGAACGATCGCGAAACGGGCTGTTCTTGCCAGGCTCGGTCAGGCTGCCACGGTATTCCTTGGCCTGCTCCGGGGTCAGGTCGTCGACGTAGGCCTTGCCGGCCTTGATCAGCTCCACGGCCCAGTCGAACAACTGGTCGAAATACTTGGAGGCGTAGCGCACTTCACCGGACCATTCAAAGCCCAGCCACTTGATGTCGCTTTCGATGGCGTCGATGTATTCCTGGTCTTCCTTGGCCGGGTTGGTGTCGTCGAAACGCAGGTGCGTGACGCCACCGAACTCCTGGGCCAGGCCGAAGTTCACACAGATCGACTTGGCGTGGCCGATGTGCAGGTAACCGTTGGGCTCAGGCGGGAAACGGGTGACGATCTGCGTGTGCTTGCCCGAATCCAGGTCCGCCTGGATGATCGGGCGCAGGAAATTGACCGGGACGGCAGGTCCGGCCTTGGAATTCGAGGTAGGGTCGACAGTGGGCTTGCTCATAGGATCCTTGAACAGACAGGTACGTGGCCGGGTCGGGCCAGACAAACAAAGGGCTTATCATAGCCGATGCTGTCAAGCACCTGACAGGGCATGGCCAAAAACTGCTGCATTTATTGCATGGGCGGTGAAAAACCACCTCGAAATTCCTGCAGGGCACGCTAAACTGCGCGCCTTGGCCGCAATTTAGCCAACCCGGTAAGGTGCCCAGGCGGCCGAACCCACGAATTCCCTGAAAAGAGTAATGAACATGACTCAAGTCAAACTGACCACCAACCACGGTGACATCGTCATCGAGCTGAACGCAGAGAAAGCGCCGACCACCGTCGCCAACTTCATCGAATACGTTAAAGCCGGCCACTACGAAAACACTGTTTTCCACCGTGTCATCGGCAACTTCATGATCCAGGGCGGCGGTTTCGAGCCAGGCATGAAAGAAAAGAAAGACAAGCGTCCAAGCATCCAGAACGAAGCGGACAACGGTCTTTCCAACGACAAGTACACCGTCGCCATGGCCCGCACCATGGAGCCGCATTCGGCCTCCGCGCAATTCTTCATCAACGTGGCCGACAACAGCTTCCTGAACCACAGCGCCAAGACCGTACAGGGTTGGGGTTACGCGGTATTCGGTAAAGTCACCGAAGGCACCGACGTCGTGGACAAGATCAAGGGTGTTTCCACCACCATGAAGTCCGGCCACCAGGACGTACCAGCAGAAGACGTGATCATCGAGAAAGCCGAGATCATTGCGTGATATTGCTGATTTCAGATTTGCATCTGGAAGAGGAGCGCCCGGACATTACCCGGGCGTTTCTGGATTTACTCCACGGCCGCGCCCGTGGCGCGCACGCGTTGTACATCCTGGGGGACTTTTTCGAAGCCTGGATTGGCGACGATGGCATGACCCCGTTCCAGCGTTCGATATGCGCGGCTCTACGTGAGCTGAGCGACAGCGGCACCCAAATATTCCTGATGCACGGCAACCGCGATTTCCTGATCGGCAAGGCGTTCTGCAAAGCAGCAGGCGCGACCTTGCTCAAGGACCCCAGCGTCGTGCAGATGTATGGCGAGCCCGTGCTGTTGATGCACGGCGACAGCCTGTGTACCCGCGACCTCGGCTATATGAAGCTGCGGCGCATCCTGCGTAACCCCCTTGTGCTGTTTATCCTGCGCCAGCTGCCCTTGCGCACCCGCCATAAGCTGGCGCGCAAGCTGCGCAGTGAAAGCCGCGCGCAGACGCGCATGAAGGCCAACGATATTGTCGATGTAACGCCCGAGGAAGTGCCACGGGTAATGCAGGCCCATGGCGTGCGCACCCTGGTCCACGGCCACACCCACCGCCCGGCCATTCACAAATTGCAGATTGGCGAGCAGGCGGCCAAACGCATTGTGCTGGGGGATTGGGACAAGCAGGGTTGGGCGTTGCAGGTGGATGAGCAAGGTTTCCAGCTGGCGGCATTCGACTTCGTCAATCCGCAGTTGGCGTTGCCTGGCGCATAACCCAGACACAACACCGATCAATATGTAGGAGCTGGCTTGCCTGCGACGCAGGCACCTCGGTACATCAGTCACACCGAGGTGATGCCATCGCAGGCAAGCCAGCTCCTACAGTTACTGCATTGCAATTCAAGATCAGTGACCCGACGCCGCCGGCCCCGCCTTTGCGGTAAACGGCGGCTTGGCCAGCCACACCAGCAGGATCAAGCCCATGAACATCCACCCCAGCAAGGTGAAGTAGTCCACGGTAGACATCATGTATGCCTGGCTGGTGAGGACCTGGTCCAGTTGCGCATAGGCCTTGTGGCCCGCACCGCCCAGGGTGTTCAGGGCATCGCGGGTGGCCGAGTCGTACACACTCATGCTCTCGCTCATGTAGGCATGATGCTGGTCAGCCCGGCGAATCCAGATCCAGGTGGTCAACGATGCCGCAAAGCTGCCACCCAGGGTCCGCAGGAAGGTCGCCAGGCCTGCGCCGTCGGCGATCTGGTGCGGCGGCAGGTCGGACATCAGGATGCTCAAGGTCGGCATGAAGAACAGCGCCACGCCGATGCCCATGAACAGTTGCACCAGGGCGATGTGCTGGAAGTCCACTTCATTGGTGAAGCCGGCGCGCATAAAGCAGCTCAGGCCAATCGCCAGGAACGCCAGGCCGGCCAGTAGCCGCAAGTCGAACTTGTGTGCGTACTTGCCGACAAAGGGCGACATCAGCACCGGCAGGATACCGATCGGCGCCACGGCCAGCCCGGCCCAGGTGGCGGTGTAGCCCATCTGCGTCTGTAGCCATTGCGGCAGGATCAGGTTGATACCAAAGAACCCGGCGTAGCCCAGCACCAGCACGATGGTGCCGATGCGGAAGTTGCGGTGGGCAAACAGGCGCAGGTTGACCACCGGGTGTTTGTCGGTCATTTCCCAGATCACGAACACCGCCAGGGCGATCACCGAGATGGCCGCGCCGATGATGATGAAATTGGACTCGAACCAGTCCAGGTCATTGCCCTTGTCGAGGATGATCTGCAAGGCACCGACCCCGACGATCAGGCTCAACAGGCCAACATAATCCATCGGCTGATGGCTGGTGACCACCGGCCGCTTCTTGAGCTGCGCACGCACCACCATCACCGCAAAAATCCCGATGGGCACGTTGATAAAGAAGATCCACGGCCAGCTGTAGCTGTCGGTGATCCAACCGCCAAGAATCGGCCCGGCAATCGGCGCGACCACCGTGACCATCGCCAGCAATGCCAGGGCCATGCCCCGCCTGGCAGGCGGATAGACCGCGATCAACAGGGTCTGGGTCATCGGGTACAACGGCCCCGCGACCAAGCCCTGCAGGACCCGGAAGCCGATCAGCTCGGGCATCGAGGTGGAGATACCACACAGGAACGAGGCCAGCACAAACAAAATGGTGGCCCACAAAAACAGCTTCACCTCGCCAAAGCGCCGGCTCAACCAGCCGGTCAACGGCAGCGCAATAGCATTGCTCACGGCAAATGAGGTGATGACCCAGGTGCCCTGCTCCGAACTCACCCCCAGGTTGCCGGAGATGGTCGGCAGCGCCACGTTGGCGATGGTGGTGTCGAGCACCTGCATAAAGGTCGCCAGGGACAGGCCAATGGTGGCCATCAGCAAGCTGGGCGGCGTGAAGGAGGCGTTATTGCTCATCAGCGTTGCGCAGCCTTCGGCGCGGCCACACTGTTGTCATGGATCAACTGGGTGATCATCGCGTCGGCCTCGGCCAACTGGCGGTCATACACAGTGGTGCTGAACGAAGCTTTTTGCGGCGGTTGTTGCGCCAGCACCGGGCCGCTCTGGTCATGCAGGTTGACTTGCACCTGAGTCGACAGCCCCACCCGCAATGGGTGCTCGGCCAACTCCTGGGCATTGATGTGAATGCGCACCGGCACCCGCTGCACGATCTTGATCCAGTTGCCGGTGGCGTTCTGCGCCGGCAGCAAGGCAAAGGCGCTGCCGGTACCGGCGCCGAGGCTGTCGACGGTGCCGCTGTACTTCACGTCGCTGCCGTAGAGATCGGCCTCGATGTCCACCGGCTGGCCAATGCGCATCTGGCGCAGTTGGGTTTCCTTGAAGTTGGCGTCGATCCACAGTTGGTCCAGGGGAATCACCGCCATCAATGCGGTACCCGGCTCGACCCGCTGCCCCAGTTGCACGGTGCGCTTGGCGACGTAGCCGGTAACCGGTGCGATCAGGGTGCTGCGCGCATTGGCCAGGTAGGCCTGGCGCAATTGCGCGGCAGCGGCCTGTACATCCGGATGGGAGGAAATCACCGTGTCATCCACCAACGCGGTGGAGGTATTGAGTTGCTGTTGCAGGTTGGCCAATGAGTTGCTCGCCGCGCTCAGGGCGTCGCGGGCATGGGACAGTTCTTCCAGGGAAATCGCGCCACCCTGTGCGAGGATTCGGCGGCGGTTGAAGTTGTCCTGGGCGGTCTGCACTTGGGCTTTTTGCGCCTGTACCTGGGCTTTCATGCCATCCACATTGCTGTACAGGCCGCGCACCTGGCGTACCGTGCGCGCCAGGTTGGCCTGGGCACTTTGCAGGCCGACGGCTGCGTCGTTGGGGTCGAAGTTGATCAGCACCTGGCCTTCGTGGACCAGGTCGCCATCGTCGGCGCCAATGCTGACCACAGTGCCGGTGACCAACGGGGTGATTTCCACCACGTTGCCGTTGACGTAGGCATCGTCGGTGCTTTCGCTCCAGCGGCCATACAGTTCGTACCAGCCCCAGACGCCCACGACGCAGAGCACGACGACCAGCGCCAGGCCCAGCAACATGATTTTGCGTTTGCGCGGGTTGCTGTCGTCGGGTTGGGTTTGAGCGGTGTTGTTTGCTTGGGCAGTAGCCATGACAAGTACCTTGCGTTATTCAGCGCGCGTGACTGGCGTGTTCATTGAGTCCCGACCCGCTGCAGCGTGATGGGGTCACCGGCGGCGATCAGGATTTTCTTCAGGATGTATTCCAGCGTCTGCAACTCCCCCGGCTCCAGCACCCCAGCCAGCTGGTTGAGGGCCTGGGCGCCGATCTGCGGCAACATGTCCGCCAGGCGCTGGCCTTCTGCGGTCAGCACCAGTTGCACCTGGCGCCGGTCCTGTTCGGAACGCTTGCGCGCCAGCAGGTCTTTTTGCTCCAGGCGGTCGAGCATGCGGGTCATCGAGCCGCTGTCCAGGGACAGGTTGCGGCATAGCTCCGCCGGGGTATCGACGCCGAACTGGGCCATGATGATCAACACCTTGAACTGCGCGGCAGTGATGCCGTGGGGTTCCATATGGGTGTCGATGATGCGGTCTTTGAGAATCGCGGCGCGCCCCAGCAACAGGCCGAGATGGCAGTTGTGGAAGTTTTCCGGGGTGAAGTGTTTCATCGAAAGTCACCTTATTACTGCCTAGGCAGTGAATATGTGACCAAATATTACTGCCTAGGCAGCGAATGTCAAACAAATAGTTAGGTTGCTTGGTATACCCCACGACACAACTGTAGGAGCTGGCTTGCCAGCGATAGCGGTAGTTCAGTCACTATTTCCAGTGCCTGACAGACCGATATCGCTGGCAAGCCAGCTCCTACAGGTTGGTGTGGGCTAAACGTCAGAAATCGCGTTTGTAGAAGATATCCAGGGAGCTGGCTACGCCGCTGGCCACTTCCAGGTACACCCGCTTGCTCAGCAGGTAACGCAAGGCGATGGTACTGGCCGGTTCGAATACCCCGACCCCGTAACGCAGGCTGAGTTTCTCGGTGATCTTGCCGCTGGCCACCACGGCGGTGTTATTGCCACTGCCCTGGGTGTCCAGTTCAAAGTCCTGGATCCCCAGGTTCTTGGCAATGTCCGAGGTCACCCCGGCACTGCCCATCAACCCCAGGCCCAGCGCCGCTTGCGCCAGCATGTTGTTATCTTCGCCAGTAGTGCTCAACGGGCGGCCGAGCACCAGGTAAGACAACGCCTGCTCCTGGCTCATGGCCGGTTCCGAAAAGATTTGCGTGGTCGGTTGCTCGGCACTGCCGCTCAGGCGGATACCGGCGATTACGTCGTCTGTCTTGCGGATGGCTTCGATATCCAGGTACGGCTGGTCGAGCGGCCCGGCGAACAGCAGGCGCGCACGCCGTACATCCAGCCTCTGGCCGTAGGCGCGGTAACGGCCGTCGTTGAGCCAGAGTTCGCCACGGGTGTCCAGGTTGTCGCCGATGTGCACCCGGCCCTGGACCTTGGCGGTCAGGCCGAAGCCGGCAAAGTTGAGCTGGTCCTCGCCCACCACCACGTTGATATCCATGGCCATGGCCATCGGCGGCTTGCCCTCTTCGGTCTGGCTGCCAACGATCACTGTGTCATCCGAAACCTTGACCGTGGACGGCGGCAGTTCGCGCACGGTGATATCGCCGCGCGGGATGTGCACATTGCCGGCAATTGCCAACTTGTCGTCCTTGAGGGTGATCTTCAGGTCGGGCGCCACTTCCAGCTTGGCGTAGGGTTCGACGGTCACCGGCAACTGGGAACCTTGCAGGCTGAGGTCAACGACCAGCGCCCGCCCCCAGTCGATCTGCCCCTTGAGGCTGCCCTGCCCGGCCTTGCCACTGCGCCAGCCGCCGTTGAGCTGCACGCTTTCGCCGGCGATCAGGGCCTGCACGTTCAGGCCTTCAAGGCTGATGGGCAGTTCGGGCCCGGAAATCTCGCCGGCGATCAGGTTGATGCTGCCGTTGACCTGCGGCGCCAACAACCCGCCGGAGATGCGCCCGCTGCCATTGAGCTTGCCATTGAGTTTTTCCACCATCGGCACAAACGGCCGCGCGACCGCCAGGTCCAGGCCGGTGAGGCTGAAGTTGCCGGAGATCGGCTTGTTTTTCGCCACCGGGTTGATCTGCGCCTGCAACAGCAACTCACCCAGCTTGCCACCGCGAAAATTCAGCTGGGTATCGATGCGCGTGGGGTTGAGCGTGGTTTCCAGCTTGAGGGTGTCGTAGGGGAAATCCAGCCATTGGTCCTTGTCCTTGACCCGCAGCGTGCCGCCACTGGCATCCACCGCGATCAGGCCTTTGGGGCCGCTGGCCGGCAGGTCGAGTTGGATATCGGCGTTGAGCTTGCCCTGCCAGGCAAAATCCTTGGGCAGCCATTGCGCCAGGCTGTCGATGGGGAACTGCTTGAGGTGGTAACGCAGCTTGGGATCAGGCATCAGCCGCTGGTCTTCGCCACACAGGCTGGCGGGCCCGGAGACCCAGCAGTGGGCGGCGAACGTCAGCTTGCCGTCGGCCATGCGCTCGATTTTTGCCGGGGCCTGCAGTTTCCAGTCCTGGCCACCGGCCTGCACATCGCCACTGGCCAGGCGCCCGCGCCAGTTACCCTTGTCAAGATTGCCGTCCAGGGCCAGGGCCAGCTTGACCAGGGGGCCCATCAGCTCCAGTTGGACTTTCTGGCTTTTGATATCGCCCTGGGCACTGGCGGTCAGGGTACCGAGCTGGGAGTCCCCGGCCTGGATGCCGCTGCCCTTGAGGTCGATCTTCGCCCGCTGTGCGCTATCGAGCGTCGCGTCCAGGCTGAGGGCTTGCAGGCGGTTTTCTTCAAATACCAGTTGCTGGCCCTTGAGGTCGAGCTTGCCCTGGGGCGCGTTCAACGTACCGGCCACATCGAGCCGACCGTTGACCTGCCCACGCAACTGCGGCCACAGCTGGGCCAGGCGTGCGAGCTTGATGTCGATCTGCCCGGCCAGGCGCTGTTGCAGGCTGCCACTGCCATTGATGCGGTTGTCACCCAGGCGGATATCCAGGTTGGCCAGGGTCCATTGCTCCCCCGCGCCTTCGGCCTTGGCCGCCAGCACCGCAGGCTGGCCGCGCAGGCGGCCCTTGAGGTCGAGGTCGGCGTTGAGCTTGAGTTGTTCGTTCTTCAACTCACCTTTGCTGCGCAGCGGCCCAGCCAGGGTGCCCGGCAGCTCTGCGACCCAGTACGCCGGGTTCAGCGCCGACAGGTCCAGCGCCGTGTCCCAGGCGATGCCCTCGGCAAATTGCAGGTTCAGGTGGCCTTCGGCCTTGCCCTGGCCAGCGGTCAATTTCAGCTCGGGCAGGAACACTTGCTTGAGGTCGCCGCTGAACGGCGTGACCAGGCTGAACTTGCCGGCCGGGCCGTCGAGGTCGGCCTTGAGATTGCCCAGGTAGTTGCCGTCCTTGTAGGAGACTTCGCCGTTGAAGGTGCGCAACACCACTTGCGGCTCGTCAATCAGCGGATACAGGCGATGCCAGGGGAAGTCCAGCCAGTCGATTTTTGCGTCTGCGCTTAAACCCTGCTGCCAATCCAGTTGGGCACTGAGCTTGAGGCTTTGCTTGTCCCCGGCGTTCAGGTCCAGGCCGGCGATCTGCGCGCCCTTGGCATCGACCCGGCCTTGCAGCAACAGGTCAACCGGGCCTTTTTCTGCGGGTAATACAGCCTTGCCCAGCAGCTGATAGCCCGTGCCCAGGTCGCCCTTGGCAGTCAGGTCCAGTTGGTTGAGTTGCAAGGTGTCCGGCAGGTCGGCGGCGGGTTTGAAACCATCGGCGGTGATGCGCAACTGCGCGGGCAGGTTCTCGACCAGGGGTTGCAGTTCGCCGCTGAGTTTGCCGGGCAGGTAGCCCGTGCTGTCGGCGTCGAGCTTGAGGGTCTTGAGCAAATCACCTGTGACGTTCAGCGCCACCGCCCACGGCGCGCCGCCCGGGGCGTAGGGCAGGCTCAGGTTACCGCTCGCCGTCAGCGGCCAGTCACCGGTGGGTTGCAGCACGCCGTTGAGGTCCAGCACCAGGCCGTCGCGTTGCAGGTGCACCGCGTCGATCTGCATCCCCGCGGCCGTCCAGTGCGCGGCCAGTTGCAGGCCCTGGAGTTCTTCGCTGCCGTTGAACAACAGACTGCCGACGCGCACGTCGCCCAGTTCGATGGCCACGGGCAGGTTCAACTCCGGCAGGGTAATCGGGGCGCTGCTGTCTTCGGTACTGGGTGGCAATTGCAGGCTGACCTGCTCCACATCCAGTTGCCGGATGCACAAGGTCATTCGCAACAGGCACGCCGGTGACCAATCGAACTTCGGCGCGTTGAGCTCCACGCGGCTGCTGTCTTGTTGCCACAGCACCTGGTCGGCGCTCCATTGCCCGCCCAGGCGGCCCTGGAAGTTATCCACGGTCAACCCCGGGACTTGGCCGAGGGCCCAGCGACTGCCGACTTGCGTACCCAGTACGCTCCAGACAGCCAGCGGCACCAGGGCTGCAACCGCCACCACACTCAGACCCGCTATTTTCAAACCACGCTTCACAGCTCAGGCCCCATGGAAAAGTGCAAACGAATGCCGCCCGGATCTTCCAGGGCATGGGCCAGGTCAAGGCGAATCGGGCCGACCGGCGACACCCAGCGCACGCCGACCCCGACCCCGGTTTTCAGGCTCGGCAATTCCAGGCTGTTAAAGGAGTTGCCCTGGTCGACAAAGGTCGCGATCCGCCATTTTTCGGCGATGGAATATTGATACTCGGCGCTCAAGGCCACCATGTAGCGGCCACCGATGCGGTCGCCCTTGTTGTTTTCCGGGGACAGGGTCTGGTACTCGTAGCCGCGCACGCTCTGGTCGCCACCGGCAAAAAAGCGCAGGGACGGCGGCACCGACTTGTAGCCATTGGTGGCGCTGCCGCCAAACTGCGCACGGCCGAGGAAGCGGTGCTTGTCCCACACCGTGGTCAAACCCTTGATCATCGCCGTGCCGTACAGCAAGTTGGTGTCCGAACCCAGCCCTTCCTTGGCCACCTTGGTATCGAACTGCAGGCGATAGCCGTTATGGGGGTCGATGCGGTTGTCGCTGCGCAGGTAGGAATAGCTGATTCCGGGCATCAGCAGATTGCTCAAGCCGGAGTCGTCCCCCAGGCGATATTCTTCGCGCTGCCATTTGAGCGAGATCACCCGTGTCCAACCGCTGGGCAACTTGCTGTGCCATTCCGGGCCGAGGGTGAGCAACTTGCTGAGGGTGTCGGTGTTGGCCATTTCTTCGTTCTGGTAGCCACCGGCAAAACGCAGCTTGTCAGTCAGCGGCGGATCGAGGGGAATGTCGTACCACAGGCCGACGTTCTGCCGGGGCGCCGACAACTCGGCCTCCCAGCCATAGCTGTGTCCCTGGGGGTTGACCCAGTGCCGCGTCCAATTGGCCTTGCCACGCGGGCCGACGTCGGTGGAAAAACCCAGGCCCAGGCCCATGGTTCGCGGTTTGCGGGTTTCCAGCTGGACCGCCACCGGGATCACATCATTGGCCGCCGCGGCCGGGGCGGCATCCACCCGCACACCCTCGAAATAGCCACTCGATTGCAGGGCCTGGTTCAGCTCGGCAATCAATTCGGAATCGTAGGGGGTGCCACTTTGGAACGGCACCATGCGCTGCAACAGTTCTTCATCAAACGGGGTATCGCCAGCAAAGTTGACCTTGCCGAGGGTGTAGCGCGGGCCGCTGTCGTAGACCAGTTCGATATCGGCCACGCCCGCCTGGGGGTCGACGGACAGGGTCTGACGCGTGAAGCGGCCACTGAAATAGCCGAAGCGCGAGGCCTGGTTCTGGATCAGGCGCTTGGCGTCTTCGTAATGGCCATGGTTGAGCACGGCGCCGGACTTGAGGTCTTGGCTGTCAGGTACGCGAAAGGATTTGAGCTCGGCCGCCGGGCCGTCCACCCGAATCGTGACATTACGCAAATGCACGGGCTCGCCGGGGTCGATGCTGAGGATCAGGCGCGGGTTCTTGCCGGGCTTCACCTCGCTGGCAATCTGCGGCTGATAATAGCCCAGTGCCTGGGCGGCCTTGCGCGCCTGCTCCTCGGCACCGCGGCTAAAGCGCAGCAAGGCCTCCTCGTCACGCTCGCCAACCCCGCCGATATAGCCTTCGATATTGGCCTTCAGCGCATCGTTTGAAGGTTTGACCCGCACGTCCAACTCGCTTTGCGCCAGGGCGCCGCAGCTTGTGAACAGCAGAATCAAGCCGCTGGTAAATCTATTTGAAAACTTCATAGGCGCGGATGCTACACGAGCTGGGGAGCACCTTAGAACCGGGAATTGTCTGAATAATTCTGTGTTAAGGCGTTGCAGGTTGTAACACCTGGGGATTCGGGTGAAAAAACACATGCTCCAAGATGGGTCCTACAGCCACCTCTCCGACTTCGTCATAGCCCTGGCGCTTGTAGAACTCCAGGTAGAGCGGATTGCCAGTGTCCAGCACCACCCCTTGTGAATGCGGGTCCTGCGCGCACCAGTTATGCACGGCTTCCAGCAGTTGTTCACCGTAGTGCTTGCCCTGGAATTGCGGGTGGATCCCCAGCAGCGGCAACACATGCACCGACTCGGACGGCAGGCAAGCCAACACCGCCTGATGATATTCGAGGTAACGCCGGGTGCAGCGCACACCGGTGCTCAGCCACATACGCAATTGCCAGGCCCAGCTTTCCGTGATGCCCAGGCGCCGTTGTGGCGGGGCAATCAGGGCGATGCCGATCAGCCGGTCATTGACCAGCAGGCCGATCGCCGGCAGTTCCTGGAGAAAATGCTGCTTGACCAGCTCGCGCACGGTGGCCCTGACCCGCTGCTCATAACCGGAGCGTTCGGCTTCGAACAGATAGGCGAAGGTCGGCTCATGGCGATAGGCGTGGTACAGCAGCGAACGCGCTTCGCGCGAATAGCCGCGGTCGAGCATATGAACCTGGGCAATGGCGGTCGAGGTATCAGGCATCCGGTGTATCTCCCCTGGGCGCAACTCAAAAGGCCGCGCTCTTATTGTTACGAGCCCGGGGCAACTGAGTCGTTCCCTGCCATCGGCTCCTTGAGAGACATTAGCAGTGCATCTGTCCTACCGCCACGCTGGCCCCCGTCCGACTTGTCGGCTAGCATCGCCCTTTTGCCAGACTGGACTGCCGACCATGAAAATCGTCTCCTTCAATATCAACGGGCTGCGCGCCCGGCCTCATCAGCTGGCGGCCCTGATCGACAAACATCAACCGGACGTGATCGGCCTGCAGGAAACCAAGGTCCACGACGACCAGTTCCCGCTGGCCGAAGTCCAGGCCCTGGGCTACCACGTGTACTACCACGGGCAGAAAGGCCACTACGGTGTCGCCCTGCTCTCGCGCCAGGAACCACTGGCCCTGCACAAGGGTTTTGCCAGCGACGAAGAAGATGCCCAGCGCCGCTTTATCTGGGGCACCTTTGCTGATGAACACGGCAACCCGATCACCATCATGAACGGCTATTTCCCACAGGGTGAAAGCCGCGACCACCCAACCAAGTTCCCGGCCAAGCAGCGCTTCTACGAAGACCTGCAAAACCTGCTGCAAACCCAGTTCAGCAATGACCAGGCGCTGGTGGTGATGGGCGACGTGAACATCTCCCCCGAGGATTGCGACATCGGCATCGGTGCCGACAACGCCAAGCGCTGGCTGAAGACCGGCAAATGCAGCTTCCTGCCGGAAGAGCGCGAGTGGATGGCACGCCTGAAGAACTGGGGCCTGACGGACAGCTTCCGGCACCTGAACCCGGATGTGGCCGATCGCTTCAGTTGGTTCGATTACCGCAGCCGCGGTTTTGAAGATGAACCCAAGCGGGGCCTGCGCATCGACCTGATCATGGCCTCCAATGGCCTGCTGCCACGGGTCAAGGACGCGGGTGTGGACTACGAGCTGCGCGGCCTGGAAAAACCATCGGACCATGCGCCGATCTGGCTGGAACTGAGCTGATCTTTGCGCCGACACCATAAAATGTGGGAGCTGGCTTGCCAGCTCCCACATTTGGATAGGCTGGGTCTCAGTCATATTTTGGCAACCTTACTGACTTAATCTGCCCGCACTTCCTTTGGCTTGAGAAGGTGGCGGCATGATGCTGCGCGTTCTGTACCTGCTGGCCCTCTGCGGCGCTTTTCCTCTTGCGGCGCTTGCAACGCCCCTACCCTTTCCCGAACATGGCCCGGCCTTGCGCATCCAGGGTTCCAATACCATTGGCGCGGCGCTGGGACCGGCGTTGGTCAAGGGCCTGATGGAGCAACAGGGCCTGAAGGCCGTGCACCGTGAACCGGCCAGCCGTCCCAACGAACAGCGCCTCGTCGGCACCAGCCCCCAGGGCAAGCGAGTGCTGGTGGAAATCGCCGCCCACGGCACCAGCACCGGCTTCGCCGCGCTGAAAAATGCCGAGGCCGACCTGGCCGCCGCGTCGCGCCCGATCAAGGACCGCGAGCTGGTCGAGCTTGAACCCCTGGGCGACCTGAAAAGCCCCGGCGCCGAACAGGTGATTGCCATCGATGGCCTGGCGATCATCCTGCATCCAAGCAACCCACTGCAGATGCTGACCACCGACCAACTGGCGAGGATTTTCAGCGGCGAAATCAGCACCTGGGAAGCCTTGGGCGGCAGCGGCGGGAAGATCCGGCTGTATGCCCGCGATGATCAATCCGGCACCTTCGACACCTTCAAGGAACTGGTGCTCAGCCGTCGCGGCAAAACCCTCGACAGCACCGCCAAGCGCTTTGAGTCCAGCGAACAATTGTCCGATGCGGTCAGCCACGACCCGCAAGGCATCGGCTTTATCGGCCTGCCCTACGTGCGCCAGGCCAAGGCCGCAGCCATCATTGACGGTGACTCCCAAGCCATGTTGCCGCAGAGCAGCCTGATCGCCACCGAGGACTATCCGCTGTCGCGCCGCTTGTTTTTCTACCTGCCGCCCAATAACAGCAACCCCTGGGCCGAGGCCCTGGTGGACTTTGCCCAAAGCGCCCAGGGCCAGGCCATCGTGGCCGCCAATGGTTTTATCGCCCAACAGGTCCAGGCCATCACCGTGCAGCCTCGGGCACCGATGCCCGAGGCCTACCAGGCCATCGCCCGCGAGGCGCAGCGCCTGAGCGTGAACTTTCGCTTCGAAGAAGGCAGTGCCAGCCTGGACAACAAGGCACGCCAGGATCTGGCGCGGGTGGTGGCTTATATAGGCAGCCACGACAAACGGGACAAGCGGGTCACACTGGTGGGGTTTGGTGATGCCAAGGATGACCCGCAGCGCGCCGACCTGCTGTCCAAGCTGCGGGCGATGGCAGTGCGCCGGGAGTTGGTCAAGAGTGGCGTGGTGTTGCGCGATATTCGCGGCTTTGGCGCCGAGATGCCGGTAGCGGCCAACACCGTGGATGAGGGGCGGATCAAGAATCGCCGGGTGGAGGTCTGGGTTTACTGAAGCCTGCAGACGGGTGTTGATTGGCCCACCGCAATCGCGGGCAAGCCCGCTCCCACAGAGGTCAGTGTGGGAGCGGGCTTGCCCGCGATGCAGGCGACGCGGTCCTACTGGCCGCTGCGCATCAGCTCTTTAGGCACATACTTGCCAATCTCGAACTTGCCAATCGCCGCCCGGTGCACTTCATCTGGGCCGTCGGCCAGGCGCAGGGTGCGCTGCATGGCGTACATATAGGCCAGCGGGAAGTCATTGGAGACCCCGGCACCGCCGTGGATCTGGATCGCCCGGTCAATCACCTTCAAGGCCACATTCGGCGCCACCACCTTGATCTGGGCGATTTCACTTTTCGCCACTTTGTTGCCGACCGTATCCATCATGTAGGCCGCCTTCAACGTCAGCAGGCGCGCCATGTCGATTTCCATCCGCGAGTCGGCGATTTTGTCGATATTGCCACCCAGGCGTGCCAACGGCTTGCCGAAGGCGGTGCGGCTGACCGAGCGTTTGCACATCAATTCCAGGGCGCGCTCAGCCATGCCGATGGAGCGCATGCAGTGGTGGATACGGCCCGGGCCAAGGCGCCCCTGGGCAATTTCAAAGCCGCGACCTTCACCCAACAGGACGTTTTCGTACGGCACACGCACGTTGTCGAACAGCACTTCGGCATGCCCGTGAGGCGCGTCGTCGTAGCCGAACACCGGCAGCGGCCGGACGATTTTCACCCCCGGTGCATCCACCGGCACCAGGATCATCGAGTGCTGCTGGTGGCGCGGCGCATCCGGGTTGCTCAGGCCCATGAAGATCAGGATCTTGCAACGCGGGTCGCACGCGCCGGAGGTCCACCACTTCTTCCCGTTGATCACCCACTCGTCACCCTGGCGCTCGGCGCGGGCGGCCATGTTGGTGGCGTCGGAAGACGCCACATCCGGTTCGGTCATGGCGAATGCCGAGCGGATCTCGCCGCGCAGCAGCGGCTCCAGCCAACGTTGCTTCTGCTCTTCGTTGGCATAGCGCACCAGCACTTCCATGTTGCCGGTGTCGGGCGCCGAGCAGTTGAACGGCTCCGGCCCCAGCAGGGAGCGGCCCATGATTTCGGCGAGCGGCGCGTATTCCAGGTTGGTCAGGCCGGCGCCCAGTTCGGACTCCGGCAGGAACAGGTTCCACAGGCCTTCGGCCTTGGCCTTGGCCTTGAGCTCTTCCATGATGGCGGTGGGCTGCCAGCGATCACCTTCGCTGACCTGGCGCTCGAACACCGGCTCGGCGGGGTACACGTAAGCATCCATAAACGCGGTAACGCGTTCACGCAGTTCCTGAACCTTGGGCGAATAGGCAAAATCCATGAGCAGCTCCCTTCTTGGAGAGGTTGTTTAGGTCATGCAATCGATGCTAGAACAGCGTTGATAATTTACCTAGCCTATTCTCGGCGTGTATTAACATTCATCACCGATATATGATCGGCGCATGAAAACCTAACAAGAAGAGCGCAACGAAATGAATCTGAGCAAGGTCGACCTCAATCTTTTCATCGTGTTTGACGCGATCTACACCGAAGCCAACCTGACCCGCGCCGGGCAGATCGTCGGCATCACCCAGCCGGCGGTTTCCAACGCCCTGGCACGCCTGCGCGAGACCTTCAACGACCCGTTGTTCGTGCGCACCGCCCAGGGCATGGTGCCGACTCCCATGGCCCAGAACATCATTGGCCCGGTGCGCAACGCCTTGTCGTTGCTGCGGGTGTCGGTGCAGGAAAGCCGGATCTTCAACCCGTTACAGGCGGCCAAGACCTACCGCATCAGCATGACCGACCTCACTGAAGCGGTGATCCTGCCGCCGCTGTTCCAGCGCCTGCGCCGCCTGGCGCCCACGGTGATCATCGAGAGCTTTTTGTCCAAACGTCGGGAAACCACCAAGGAACTGGCCGCCGGCCGCCTGGATTTTGCGGTGGACGCGCCGCTCAACACCGACCCGCAAGTGCGCCACGTCAAGCTGATGGAAGACCGCTACGTGTGTGCCATGCGCAAGGGCCACCCGATGGCGGGCAAGGAAAAATTCAGCCTCGATGACTACCTGGCGCTGACCCATATCCATATTTCCAGCCGGCGCAATGGCCTGGGCCACGTCGACCTGGCCCTGGGCAAAATGGGGATCCAGCGCAAGATCGCCCTGCGTTCCCAGCATTACCTGATGGCCTCCCAGGTCCTGCAGCAGACCGATATGGTGATGACCGTGCCCGAGCGCTTTGCACGGCGTAACGATCTGCACTCATTCAACCTGCCGGTCAATGATGTGCCGCCGGTGGAAACCCACCTGTACTGGCATGAAAGTACCGACCAGGACCCGGCCAACCGCTGGATGCGCGAGCAGATGATCGAGTTGTGCCAGCAGGTCACGGCGCGCGAGAAGAAGTTGGATAACGCGTAGGTGGTGATTTGCTTGACGTTTACGTCAAGCAGCCATTAGCGTAGCGTCAAGACCCTCCTTGAGCGCGACCATGAGCACGACCTACAGCATCTCCGACCTGGCCCGCGAGTTGGACATCACCACCCGGGCCATTCGCTTCTATGAAGAACAAGGCCTCTTGAGCCCTGAACGCCGAGGCCAGGAGCGTATCTATTCGCCCCGGGACAAAGTCAGCCTCAAGCTGATCCTGCGTGGCAAGCGCATCGGTTTTTCCCTGGCCGAATGCCGCGAACTGATCGAGCTCTACGACCCCAGCAGCGGCAATCAAAAGCAATTGCACAGCATGCTGGCGAAGATCAGCGAACGCCGCGAGCAGTTGGAACAACAGTTGCTGGACATCGAACAGATGAAGCTGGAACTGGACACCGCCGAAGAACGTTGCACCCAGGCCCTGGAACAGACGATCCAGAGCCAGGTCGGCCAACCCCAATAAAAAGGTAGATCCCATGTCTCTCCCCTCTCATGTGCGCCTGGTCGAGGTCGGCCCGCGCGACGGCCTGCAAAACGAAGCACAGCCGATCAGCGTGGCCGACAAGGTGCAACTGGTCGATGCCCTCAGTGCGGCAGGCCTGGGTTACATCGAAGTCGGCAGTTTTGTCTCGCCCAAGTGGGTGCCGCAAATGGCCGGCTCCGCCGAAGTGTTTGCACAGATCCAGCGCAAGCCCGGCGTGATCTACGGCGCGCTGGCGCCGAACCTGCGTGGGTTCGAGGACGCGCTGGCGGCCGGGGTCAAGGAAGTCGCGGTGTTTGCGGCGGCGTCCGAGGCGTTTTCCCAGCGCAATATCAACTGCTCCATCAGCGAGAGCCTGGAGCGCTTTGCGCCGATCATGGCGGCGGCGCAGCAGCATGGTGTGAGTGTGCGCGGCTATGTGTCCTGTGTGCTGGGTTGCCCTTACGAAGGCCGGGTTGCGCCGGAGCAAGTGGCCGCCGTGGCCCGTGAGCTGTATGCCATGGGCTGTTACGAGGTGTCGTTGGGCGACACCATCGGCACCGGCACCGCAGGGGCTACGCGGCGCATGTTCGAGGTGGTGGGCAAGGACGTGCCACGGGCAAAGCTCGCCGGGCATTTCCATGACACCTACGGCCAGGCCATCGCCAATGTCTATGCCAGCCTGCTGGAAGGTATACAGGTGTTCGACAGCTCTATCGCCGGCCTTGGCGGCTGCCCCTATGCCAAGGGCGCCAGCGGTAACGTGGCCACCGAGGACGTGCTGTACCTGCTCGATGGCCTGGGCATCGAGACCGGTATCGACATGGACCAGTTGATTGTGGCGGGCCAGCAGATCTGTACGGTCCTGGGCCGCCCTACCGGCTCACGCGTGGCCAGGGCCCGCAATGCCCGTTGAGTAGCGCTTGTGTTACCTCGCGGCTACACATCGGGTAACACGGGAACATATCTTGTCGCATTTTCTGAAGTAAATTTCCCTCATAAAAATCAAGCCATTGATTTTAAAGGACTTTTAAAAGTTGGCACGGCTCCTGCTATCTCTATGGCATAACAAGAATAAAAAGCACCAAACCTAATAAAAATAAGACGTAACGACTCTGACATAACAAAAACAACACGGCAGAGACGCAGCTAACAGATTTTTTTGGAGAAGATGTGCTTCGCAGGGTACGGCGCAAGCCGCCACTCGCAACCGGGCAGAGAACAATAAAACTACCTCAAGGTAGCTACCCACTGGTTGGATCGCGTGCGAAGAAGCAGATCAGCGCTCAAAAAAATACGTTTGCTCTTGACCCCGGATGGGGGTCGCCAAAAACAGCGGTAAAGGGCCACGGTTGCCAAAAACAACAACAGACCGCCCCTCAATAATAAAAAAAGAGCACGTAACAACAAATTAAAGGGGAGCTTCGGCTCCCCTTTGTGCTGTCTGGATGAAAACAATACCGACTGACACGCCACCGTTAATGTGGGAGCTGGCTTGCCTGCGATAGCGGTGTGTCAGCGACTCAATTGTTGACTGATAAACCGCAATCGCAGGCAAGCCAGCTCCCACCCTTTAGATCGGGGCGATCAGGGTTTCAGCGTTCGCAGTTGCTCGATCGTGATCTCACGCATGCGAAACTTCTGGATCTTCCCCGTCACCGTCATCGGAAACTCTTCGACAAACCGGAAATGCTTCGGCGTCTTGAAGTGTGCAATGCGCCCCTTGCACCAGGTCTGCAGTTCCAGCTCGTTGGCCACCTGCCCCGGGTGGAATTTGATCCAGGCCACGATCTCTTCACCGTAACGCTCGTCGGGAATGCCGATGATCTGCACATCCGCCACCGCCGGGTGGGTGAAGAAGAACTCCTCCAGCTCCCGTGGGTACACGTTTTCGCCACCGCGAATGATCATGTCTTTGTTACGCCCGGCGATGCACACGTAACCCTGCTCATCCATGGTCGCCAGGTCGCCGGTGTGCATCCAGCCGGCGTCGTCGATCGCTTCGCGGGTGCCCTCGGGGTTGTTCCAGTAGCCGAGCATCACGCTGTAGCCTCGGGTGCACAACTCACCGATCTGCCCACGCGGCAAGGTGTTGCCGGCTTCGTCGATGATCTTGCTTTCCAACTGGGGCTGGGTGCGCCCGACCGTGGTCACGCGCCGCTCCAGGTCATCATCCGCACCGGTCTGCAACGACACCGGGCTGGTCTCGGTCATGCCGTAGGCAATCTGCACTTCTCTCATGTGCAGGTCGCTGATCACCCGGCGCATCACCTCGATCGGGCAGGTGGAGCCGGCCATGATCCCGGTGCGCAGGGTCGACAGGTCGAACGTGCTGCGTTGCGGATGATCGAGCACCGCGATAAACATCGTCGGTACGCCGTACAGGCCGGTAGCGCGTTCTTCGGCCACGGCGGCCAGAGTCAGTAGCGGGTCGAAGCCATCATTGGGATAGATCATGGTGGTGCCATGGGTGATGCAGCCCAGGTTACCCATGACCATGCCAAAGCAATGATAGAGCGGCACCGGGATCACCAGGCGATCCTGCGCGGTCAGGCCCAGGCTTTCGCCGACCATGTAGCCGTTGTTGAGGATGTTGTGGTGACTGAGGGTGGCGCCCTTGGGGAAGCCCGTGGTACCGGAGGTGTACTGGATGTTGACGGCTTGATCGAAGTGCAGGCTGGCCTCGCGGTGGTGCAATTGTTCCTGGGGTGTACCCGTCCCCAGAGCCGACAATTGCGACCAGGGCAGGAACCCCGAGGGCGGTCGCGCCTCCAGGCTGATCACCCCGCGCAGTTGCGGCAACAGGTCACAGCGCAACTGGCCGATGCCCTGCTCCGCCAGTTCCGGCACCAGCGCCTGCAGCATCCCGTGGTAGTCGGAGGACTTGAACGCGCCGGCACAGATCAACCACTGGCAACCCGACTGCTTGAGCACGTATTCCAGTTCGCTGCTGCGGTAGGCCGGGTTGATGTTGACCAGGATCACCCCGAGCTTGGCGCTGGCCACCTGGCTGATGCACCACTCGGCGCAGTTCGGCGCCCAGATGCCCAGGCGATCCCCGGCCTGTAACCCCAGGGCCTGCAGCCCGCGTGCATGCAGGTCCACGGCTTCGGCCAGTTGCCGCCAGGTGTAGCGCAGTTGCTGATGGCGCACCACCAGGGCCTCGCCCTCCGGGTGCTGCGCCACGGTGCGGTCAAATGCCTGGCCGATGGTCATGGCCAACAGGGCCTTGTCCTGTGGGCCACGACTGTAGCTCTGATTCGGTTGATCCATGACGACCCCTATTGTCTTTTTTGTAGGTGGACGGTGCGCCGGTCAGGCGCGAGCTTGACGTTAACGTAAGCTACGATTGACAGTCATGCAACGCAAGTTTACGTTAACGTAAAGGTGATCGCCCAATGGCGTCGCCAGCCCCACAACAATAATGTTTATAGGTGCCCTCCCATGAGTTACCCGACCCTGAACTTCGCCCTCGGTGAAACCATCGACATGCTGCGCGACCAGGTGCAGGCCTTCGTGGCCAAGGAGCTGGCGCCACGGGCAGCGCAGATTGATATCGACAACCTGTTCCCCGTGGATATGTGGCGCAAGTTCGGTGACATGGGCCTATTGGGCATCACCGTGCCGGAAGAATACGGCGGTGCCGGCCTGGGTTACCTGGCCCACGTGGTGGCCATGGAAGAAATCAGCCGTGGCTCGGCCTCGGTGGCGCTGTCCTACGGCGCGCACTCCAACCTGTGCGTCAACCAGATCAACCGCAACGGCAACCACGAGCAAAAACTCAAGTACTTGCCCAAGCTGATCAGCGGCGAGCACATTGGCGCCCTGGCCATGAGCGAGCCGAATGCCGGTTCCGATGTGGTGTCGATGAAGCTGCGCGCCGACAAGCGTGGCAGCGTATATGTGCTCAACGGCAGCAAGACCTGGATCACCAACGGCCCCGATGCCCACACCTATGTGATCTACGCCAAGACCGACCTGGAAAAAGGCGCCCACGGCATTACCGCGTTTATCGTCGAGCGCGACGCCAAAGGGTTCAGCCGCAGCAACAAGTTCGACAAGCTGGGCATGCGCGGCTCCAACACCTGCGAGCTGTTTTTCGATGACGTCGAAGTGCCCGAAGAAAACATCCTCGGCGCGCTCAATGGCGGGGTCAAAGTGCTGATGAGCGGCCTGGACTACGAACGCGTGGTGCTCTCCGGTGGCCCTACCGGGATCATGCAGGCCTGCATGGACCTGATCGTGCCGTACATCCACGACCGCAAGCAGTTCGGCCAGAGCATCGGTGAGTTCCAGCTGATCCAGGGCAAGGTCGCCGACATGTACACCCAGCTCAACGCCAGCCGCGCCTACCTCTATGCGGTGGCCCAGGCCTGCGAGCGTGGTGAAACCACGCGCAAGGACGCCGCCGGGGTGATCCTGTACAGCGCCGAACGCGCAACGCAGATGGCCCTTGATGCAATCCAGATTCTCGGCGGCAATGGCTACATCAATGAATTCCCCGCTGGCCGCCTGCTGCGCGATGCCAAGCTGTATGAAATCGGCGCGGGCACCAGTGAGATCCGGCGCATGCTGATTGGTCGCGAACTGTTCAACGAAACCCGCTGAGGGAGTGCACCATGGCCACCCTGCACACCCAACTCAACCCGCGTTCGGCAGAATTCGCCGCCAACAGCGCGGCGATGCTCAAACAGGTCGATGCCTTGCACACCCTGCTCGCCCAGGTCCAGCAAGGCGGCGGCAGCAAGGCCCAGGAGCGTCATACCTCCCGTGGCAAGCTGCTGCCGCGCGAGCGCATCAACCGCCTGCTCGACCCGGGCTCGGCGTTCCTTGAGCTCAGCCAACTGGCGGCATATCAGGTCTACGGTGAAGACGTACCGGCTGCTGGCGTGATCGCCGGGATCGGCCGCGTTGAAGGCGTGGAATGCATGATCGTCGCCAACGATGCCACGGTAAAAGGCGGCTCCTACTACCCGCTGACCGTAAAAAAACACCTGCGCGCACAGACCATCGCCGAACAGAACCGCCTGCCGTGCATCTACCTGGTGGATTCCGGCGGCGCCAACCTGCCGCGCCAGGATGAGGTGTTTCCCGACCGCGAGCACTTTGGGCGGATCTTCTTCAACCAGGCCAACATGAGCGCGCAAGGCATCCCGCAGATCGCCGTGGTCATGGGTTCCTGCACCGCTGGCGGCGCCTATGTACCGGCGATGGCCGATGAAGCGATCATGGTGCGCCAGCAGGCGACTATCTTCCTCGCCGGCCCGCCACTGGTGAAGGCCGCCACCGGCGAAGTGGTCAGCGCCGAAGACCTTGGCGGGGCCGACGTGCACTGCAAGATTTCCGGGGTGGCCGACCACTACGCCGACAGCGACGAACACGCCCTGGCCCTGGCCCGGCGCAGCGTTGCCAACCTCAACTGGCGCAAGCAGGGGCAGTTGCAACAGCGCACGCCGGTCGCGCCGCTGTACGCCAGCGACGAGTTGTACGGGGTGATCCCGGCCGACGCCAAGCAACCTTTTGATGTGCGCGAAGTGATTGCGCGACTGGTGGACGGCTCGGTCTTCGATGAGTTCAAGGCGCTGTTC
The DNA here is from genome assembly GCF_012985525.1 of Pseudomonas sp. WS 5059. Lineage (NCBI taxonomy): Bacteria > Pseudomonadati > Pseudomonadota > Gammaproteobacteria > Pseudomonadales > Pseudomonadaceae > Pseudomonas > Pseudomonas sp. WS 5059. The sequence continues at coordinate 128,901 of NZ_JAAQWO010000007.1, forward strand.
GGCACCACGCTGGTCTGCGGCTTTGCCCATTTGCATGGCTACCCCATCGCGATCCTCGCCAACAACGGGATCCTCTTCGCTGAAGCTGCGCAAAAAGGCGCGCACTTTATCGAACTGGCCTGCCAGCGCGGGATTCCCCTGTTGTTCTTGCAGAACATCACCGGCTTTATGGTCGGGCAGAAGTACGAAGCCGGTGGCATCGCCAAGCACGGCGCCAAGCTGGTCACGGCGGTGGCCTGCGCCAAGGTGCCGAAATTCACGGTGATCATCGGCGGCAGCTTTGGTGCCGGTAACTACGGGATGTGCGGACGCGCCTATGACCCGCGCTTTTTGTGGATGTGGCCCAACGCCCGCATTGGCGTGATGGGCGCCGAACAGGCCGCCGGCGTGCTGGTGCAGGTCAAGCGCGAGCAGGCCGAACGCGGTGGCCAGGCGTTCAGCGCCGAGGACGAAGCGCAGATCAAGCAGCCGATCCTCGACCAGTACGAAACCCAGGGCCACCCCTACTACTCCAGCGCCCGCCTGTGGGATGACGGCGTCATCGACCCCTTGCAGACCCGTGACGTGCTGGCCCTGGCCTTGTCCGCCGCGCTGAATGCCCCCATCGAGCCGAGCCGCTTCGGCGTGTTCCGCATGTAATTGGAGCTGCACCCATGAGCGATTTCAACACCGTTGAACTGGTCAACGACCCCCGTGGCTTTGCCACGCTGTGGTTGAGCCGGGAACACAAGAACAACGCGTTCAACGCCGAAATGATCCGCGAGCTGATCATTGCCCTGGACCAGGTGCAGGCCGATGCCTCCCTGCGCTTTCTGCTGGTACGCGGGCGCGGCAAGCATTTCAGCGCCGGCGCGGACCTGGCCTGGATGCAGCAGTCGGCCGAGCTGGACTACCACACCAACCTCGACGACGCCCGCGAGCTGGCGGAGTTGATGTACAACCTGGCCAAGCTGAAGATCCCGACACTGGCGGTGGTCCAGGGCGCGGCCTATGGCGGCGCCCTGGGCCTGATCAGTTGCTGCGACATGGCCATTGGCGCCGATGATGCGCAGTTCTGCCTGTCAGAAGTACGCATCGGCCTCGCACCGGCTGTCATCAGCCCGTTTGTGGTGCAGGCGATTGGCGAGCGTGCGGCACGCCGCTATGCCTTGACCGCAGAACGCTTCGACGGCCAACAGGCGCAAGCCATCGGGCTGTTGGCGCAAAGCTACCCGCTTGAGGCGCTGAATCAGCAAGTCGAACTATGGACCGCCAACCTGTTGCTCAACAGCCCGGCCGCCATGCGCGCCAGCAAGGATCTACTGCGCGAAGTGGGTAACGGCGCACTCACCCCGGCGTTGCGCCGTTACTGCGAAAATGCCATCTCACGCATCCGCGTCAGCGCCGAAGGCCAGGAAGGCCTGCGCGCGTTTTTGCACAAGCGTGCGCCCAGTTGGCAGTCCCAGGAGCCGCGCTCATGAGTGCACCGTTGATTACCTGCGTACTGGTGGCCAACCGTGGCGAAATCGCCTGCCGGGTCATGCGCACGGCCAAGGCGTTGGGCATGACCACCGTTGCCGTACACAGCGCTACGGACCGCGATGCGCGCCACAGCCGCGAAGCCGATATCCGGGTGGACCTGGGCGGCAGCAAGGCCGCCGACAGTTACCTGCAGATCGACAAACTGATCGCCGCGGCCAAGGCCAGCGGCGCCCAGGCGATTCATCCCGGCTATGGCTTTCTTTCCGAAAACCCGGGTTTTGCGCGGGCGATTGAAGAGGCTGGGCTGATTTTCCTCGGCCCACCTGCCTCGGCCATTGATGCCATGGGCAGCAAGTCGGCGGCCAAGGCATTGATGGAAACCGCCGGCGTGCCGCTGGTGCCGGGTTACCACGGGGCCGGCCAGGACCTGGAAACCTTCCGCCAGGCTGCCGCGCGCATTGGCTACCCGGTGCTGCTCAAGGCCACGGCCGGCGGCGGCGGCAAGGGCATGAAAGTGGTCGAGGACGAAAGCCAACTGGCCGAAGCTCTGGCCTCGGCCCAGCGCGAGGCGCTGTCGTCGTTTGGCAACGCGCAGATGCTGGTGGAGAAATACCTGATCAAGCCGCGCCACGTGGAGATCCAGGTATTCGCCGACCAGCACGGCCATTGCCTGTACCTCAATGAACGCGACTGCTCGATCCAGCGTCGCCATCAAAAGGTCGTCGAAGAAGCACCGGCCCCCGGCCTCAGCCCTGCCCTGCGCCAGGCCATGGGCGAGGCAGCGGTGCGTGCCGCCCAAGCGATTGGCTATGTGGGCGCCGGCACCGTGGAGTTTCTGCTGGATGCGCGCGGTGAATTCTTCTTCATGGAGATGAACACCCGCTTGCAGGTGGAACACCCGGTGACCGAGGCCATCACCGGCCTGGACCTGGTGGCCTGGCAGATTCGCGTGGCGCAAGGCGAGCCGTTGCCAATCACCCAGGAGCAGGTGCCGTTGCGCGGCCATGCCATTGAAGTGCGGCTGTATGCCGAAGACCCGGCCAATGACTTTTTGCCGGCCACCGGGCATCTGGCGCTGTACCGTGAATCAGCGCCAGGCCCGGGACGCCGGGTGGACAGTGGCGTCGAGCAGGGCGACGACGTTTCGCCCTTCTACGACCCGATGCTCGGCAAGCTGATTGCCTGGGGCGAGGACCGCGAACAGGCGCGCCTGCGCCTGTTGAGCATGCTCGACGAGTTTGCGGTCGGCGGTTTGAAGACCAACCTGGGCTTTTTGCGGCGCATCATCGGCCACCCGGCATTCGCTGCGGCGCAGTTGGATACCGGCTTCATCCCGCGCTATCAGGAGCAATTGCTGCCAGGCGCCAGCGCCTTGAGCGATGAGTTCTGGCACGCGGCTGGGCACGCGTTTATGCAAAGCCAACTGCCTCGGCTGCGGGACGACGACCCCGCCTCGCCGTGGGCTGCGACGCAGGGCTTTCGTGCGGGCCTGCCCGCCGAGACTTCACTGCACCTGAGCTGCGACGGCCAGGACCGCTTGGTAACGCTGCAAACGCACGCTGTGCCGCAACTGCGCGACGAACACTTGGTGATCGCGGATGCCGGAATCCGCCGCTCGCACCTGGCCGTGCGCCATGGGCAGACGCTGTTCCTGCGCTGGCAGGGTGAGATGCGCGGCGTGACGCTGTTTGATCCGATCGCCGCCGTCGATGCCGGACAGGCCCATCAGGGCGGCCTCACTGCGCCGATGAACGGCAGCATCGTGCGGGTGCTGGTGGAAGTCGGGCAGACGGTCGAGGCTGGCACACAACTGGTGGTGCTCGAAGCCATGAAGATGGAGCACAGCATCCGCGCGCCCCATGGGGGGGTGGTCAAGGCGCTGTATTGCCAGGAAGGCGAAATGGTCGGCGAAGGCAGCGCCTTGGTGGAGCTGGAGGCCCTGGCCTAGAACTTCACCGTGGCCTGTACCACGACGCCGATGATCTGACAGTCATCGGTGAGCAGGGCCTTGGGGTAGGTCGGGTTGAGCGGCATCAGGTAACGCTGGCCGCTTTCCTCGATCAACTTGCGAAAGGTCGCCTGGCTGCTGCCGGCCCATTGGGCTACCACCAATTTGCCGGGCTCGGCGGCGAGAGCCGGGTCCACCAGGATCATCATCCCTTCGGCGATGCTCGGCCCGCTCGGTGCCGTCATCGCATCACCGCTCACCTGCAGCCAGAACGCCTCGCCATCGGCGTCGTAGTCGCTCGCCTCAAAACGCGCAGGGCCGTAGGCCGGCCGCGATTCATGGACCCGGCCGGGCTGCTTCCAGTCCCTCACGGGGTAGCGAAAATACGGGTTGTATTGAACGGCCGGCGCGGCTTCGTCGGCCGGGGCCTCGCCCTTCTCGCGGATTACCAGTGCCGCTTCCAGGTAACCCAGGCCCAGTTCCTCGAGCACCCGGTTCATGTCGTCGAGGCTCGGTACCCGGCGCTTGCCCAGCCAATGGGCAACACCGCCCTGGGACATGCCCAGGCGCGTGGCCAGTTGGTTTTGCGTGACCTGGCGGGCCTTCATGTTGGCTTTGACCAACGCTATCCATTTATCCATGGGGCATGACAATACCGGGTGTATTCGCGGCGACAATAAACAGTTTGTAGTAATCAATCAAATGACATAAATACAGATCGTATTATTATCAGCTCCACCTGTTCACCTTCCCACCCAGAGCACCGACCACATGACCACAACCCCGGATCACCTGCCTGGTACACCTGATGACGATGAAATTAAGTGCTTGCAGGGCAGCGACGCAGCCCGGCGCGCCTTGGACTACTACTTCAAAGAAGACGCCGAGCCCACATCGGACGATGTGGCCTGGTTCGAGGCCAGCCCCACTGTCAGCCATGAAGAAGCCCTGGTCCACGCTTCGGACCTGCTACGCAGCGCCGCCGCCATCGCGTATGAGCTGGCGAACAACAAGCTGGGGGGCACCCGGGACCTGGCGTTTTCGGTGGTGTATCTGATTGATATGGCCAAGGCCATGCTGGAGCGTCCACTGCAACTGGTCGGCGGGAAAACCCCTTGACCCGGTAGGCGTGCAGGAACAGAAGGAAAAATATTTCTATCTGGCAGATAAAAACATTTGACTTGCAAATGATAATGATTATTATTGCATGCAACTGGTCGCGAGATCAGTCGATAGACCAAGGGACCTTAGGTCGGACTCTTGGAATATCTCCTCATCAGGCTAATCACGGTTTTTGACCCGGCTCTTTGGCCGGGTCTTTTTTTTGCCAGTTATTCTGGCGTGGCTTCAGGCTAATGAAGACTGTGTGTTGCTTGATGGCGCGCATGGTAGCAAAAGACCATCGCCGAAAGAAAGCCGATAAAGCGCTCTAGCCCGGATCTTTCCAAATTAGCACTTGAGAATCAATCTCATAGACTCTAAGCTGCTGCAGCGTCAAGGATGACGCCCCCTTCTTTTTCGCATTAATTTGCGTCCAGATTTTACCCCGCGCCTGTGTAAACTGCCCGCCACACCATTTAAATTCAGGCAAGCAGACTATGACCGTGGCCTTGACCTCCATCAAAATCAGCAGCGACTTCGACAGCGGCAATATCCAGGTGCTCGACACCAGCGATGCCCATCAGTTGCTGCTGGCAATCAAGCCGGATACCCGCAGCCAGCACTTCCAATGGTTCCACTTCAAGGCCGAAGGGATGCACATTGGTCATACCCATACCTTCCGCCTGAGCAACGCTGGCCAGTCTTCCTACAAACATGCCTGGAGCGGCTACAACGCCGTGGCGTCCTATGACCATATCAACTGGTTCCGGGTGCCGACGCGCTTTGATGGCGAAACCTTGCACATCGAATTGCAAACCGAGCAAAAACACGCCTGGCTCGCCTACTTCGAGCCCTACAGCCGCGCGCGCCACGCCTGGTTGATCGACCAGGCGCTGAACCGCGCCGGTACGCAACTGCTGGCCACCGGCAAGAGTGTCGAGGGCCGTGATATCCCCCTGCTCCGCCGTGGCAAGGGGGACGCGGGGCAGCGCAAAGTGTGGATCATTGCCCAGCAGCACCCCGGCGAGCACATGGCCGAGTGGTTTATGGAAGGCATCATCGAACGCCTGCAACAGGACGGTGATGATGAGCTGAAAAAACTCCTGGCCACCGCCGACCTGTACCTGGTACCGAACATGAACCCGGATGGCGCGTTCCATGGCCATCTGCGCACCAACGCCATGGGCCAGGACCTCAACCGCGCCTGGCAGAGCGCAAGCCAGGAACTGAGCCCGGAAGTGCTGTTCGTCCAGCAGCAGATGGAGAAGTACGGCGTAGACCTGTTCCTGGATATCCATGGCGACGAGGAAATCCCCTACGTGTTCGCCGCAGCGTGCGAAGGCAACCCCGGCTACACCCCGCGTATCGAAGGCCTGGAAAAACACTTTCGCAGCCACTTGAGCGAGCTGACCCGCGACTTCCAGACCACCCATGGCTACACCCGCGACCTGCCTGGCCAGGCCAATATGACCCTGGCTTGCAACAGCGTGGGCGAGAAATTCGACTGCCTGTCCCTGACCCTCGAAATGCCCTTCAAGGACAACGACGATGCGCCCGATCCGCGTACCGGCTGGTCTGGCAAACGCTCCCGGCAACTGGGCAAGGACGTGTTGAGCACCGTGGCGGACATAGTCAACGTACTGCGCTGACCCTGCCCCAATAAGTATCGCTAACCCTAAGCCTCGGACTGCGCCGCCACCCGCAGGCAGTCCTGAGGTCCGAGCACCCGGCCATCCGCCGCATGCACCTGCAAAGCCTGCAGCGGCTGACCGTGCTCACGGTCCAACAGCACCGAATGGGCCTCGCCTTCGGCGTAGAAAAACCCCTCGCCCCATTGCCGCAACCCAATGATCACCGCAAACAGCCCCCTGCCCTTTTCCGTCAACACGTACTCCTGATAAGCGCTGCCATCCGAGGCCGGGACAATCTCAAAAATTCCGTGGCCGACCAGGCTGCGCAAGCGCGTGGCCAGTATGTTCTTGGCCATGCCCAGGCTGCGCTGGAACTCGCCAAAGCGGCGGATGCCATCGAATGCATCGCGAATGATCAGCAGCGCCCAACCATCGCCAATCGCCTCCAGTGAGCGCGCCACCGGGCATTCGGCAGTTTCAAAGCGGGTGAGTCTGACCATGGGTAACGCCTGCCTGACAAAAAATGTAGTTGCAATATAAAACCGCAATACCTACCGTACAACCAGTTTCATTTAGCAACCACATTGAGAATTGAGCATGCCCCCATCATCGTTAAGCGCCGCCGTGGTGCTGCTGTTTGCCATTGCCTGTGGCCTGTCGGTGGCGAATGTCTATTACGCCCAACCCCTGCTCGATGCCATGGCCATGACGTTCGCCATGGACCCCGCCACCGTCGGCATCGTGATCAGCCTGACCCAGGTTGGCTATGGCGTTGGCCTGTTACTGCTGGTGCCGCTGGGCGATCTGCTCAATCGCCGGCATTTGATCGTCGGGCAGTTACTGCTGTCCACCGGTGCGGTGTTGCTGGTCGGCCTCTCCAACAGCCTCGTCGGGTTTCTGGCCGGCCTGCTGCTGACGGGCCTGCTCGCCGTGGTGGCCCAGGTGTTGGTGGCCTACGCCGCCAACCTGGCGCGGCCCGAGCAACGGGGGCATGTGGTGGGCCTGGTGACCAGTGGCATCGTGGTTGGCCTGCTGCTGGCGCGCACGGTGTCCGGGATCATGGCGGACCTGGCCGGCTGGCGTTCGGTGTATCTGCTGTCGGCGGGCTTGACCCTGTTGATGGCACTGCTGCTCTGGCGTGTCTTGCCCACCACCGAGCAGCCTCGGGCGTCAGGCTCCTATCGCCAGTTGCTGGTTTCAGTGTTCAGCCTGTTACGTGAGGAAAAAGTACTACGCGACCGCGCAGTGCTGGCGTTTCTGATTTTTGCCGCGGGTACCGTGCTCTGGACCCCGCTGGTGCTGCCCTTGAGCGCCCCGCCCCTGTTGTTGTCCCACACCCAGATCGGCCTGTTCGGCCTCGCCGGTGCCGCCGGCGCATTGGGCGCGGCCCATGCCGGGCGCCTGGCAGACCGCGGCCTCGCCCAGTGGACCAGCGGCGCGGCCCTGGTGCTGATGCTGCTGTCATGGCTGGCCATCGCCTTGACCCAGTCTTCGTTGTGGGCGCTGCTGCTTGGGGTAATTACCTTCGACCTCGGCCTGCAAGCCGTGCATGTCACCAGCCAAAGCCTGATCTACAGCGTACGCCCCGAAGCCCAAAGCCGCCTGGCAGCCGGCTACATGCTGTTCTACTCGGCGGGCAGCGCCCTGGGCTCGCTCGGCGCGACCCTGATGTACGCCTGGGCCGGCTGGCTCGGCGTGTGTGCCTTGGGCGCCGCCATCAACCTGCTGGCGCTGGTGTACTGGCGGGCGACCCTGGGGCCTCAGTCCTTGCCGAGCATGCTTTGCAGCACGCCATCCCGGCGAACCCAGCCATGGAACAACGCCGCCGCCAAATGCAGCAGCACCGTGAGGAACAGCAAATAAGCGAGATACCCATGGGCCGTGCGCAGCACCGCGAACAACTGCGCGTTGGCCGGCACCCACGAAGGCAACTGCAGCGCGCTGGACAGCATCACCGGGTCACCCGCCGCCGAAATCATCGCCCAGCCCAGTAGCGGCAGCACCAGCATCAAGCCGTACAGCAGCAGATGCGACGCCTTGGCCGCCAACACCTGCCACGCCGGTAAATCGGCAGGCAACGCTGGCTGACGGGTAGAAAAACGCACCGCCAGGCGCACGATCACCAACAGCAGAATCGCAATACCCAACGGCTTGTGCAGGTGCAACAACCATTCATGGCGCTGGGACACCGAAGCCACCATGCCAGCACCGATAAACAGCATGGCGATGACCATCAGCGCCATCAGCCAGTGCAGCAGGCGTGCCAGCGGGGCAAAAAACTGCGGTTGAGTATTCATGGCCGGGACTCCTGAGAGGGGCTGGGCAACTGGCTGACTTCACCGGTACGGCGCAGGTATGAACTGGCATAGGCAGCGGAACGTGCCGCCAGCAGCGGGTCATTGGACGCTTCGATACCGCTGGGCAGGATCAGCGGGTCAAAGTTGATATCGCGGCAATCGCCATCCAACTGCGGCTGGCTACGTTCGAGCACCAGGGTGCCGGCGTTCAGCACCGTGTGCGCGCCGGCCCAGGCCTTGCTGGCGTCATCCACCGGGTCCGCGGGGTTGGCCAGGGTGATCTGCAATTGCCAGCGCAAGGGTCCGGCCGCCAACCGCTGCTCCAGGTCGGCCTGGAGAAAATCCGCCCCTCCTGGCGCAACGGCGCCACTGGCGTCCTGGCTCATCGGCACCACGCCCCAGCGCACGGCCTGGCGTTGCCCGTTGGCGCTAATCAGGTAAAACGCATTGATGCCGTTGTAAGTTTCGCTGGCATAGCTGGCCGAAGGCCTGGCGGTCTTGACCCAGGCCAGGAACGGCGCGGTCTCGGGATGACTGGCAAAAAACGCCGGCAGACTGGCCGGGTTGGGCTTGCCGGTCGCAGGGTCCGCAGCCCCCGCCTTGAGCATCTGGTAGAAGGCCTCGGGGGTGCCCACCGGGAACACCGGCATGCTGTTCATCCCGCTGCGCCATTGCTGGCCGTTGGCCTGGTTGAACTGCACGGCCAGGCTGCGGATCGGCACGCTGCTGTCCGGGGCATAGGGGTTGCCGCTGGGTAGGGCGAAACGCCCGATCACCGGGGTGCGCGCTTCACTGAATACCTGCGCGCTGGAATAGGCACGCGCCGCAGGGCTGCTTTCGAAATAACCCGCCACGCATACGCCCTTGGCATGGTTGCGCCGGTAGCCAGGGTGCAGGCCGTTGTTGGTTTCCAGGGCATTGACCAGGGTCTTGGGGCGCAACCGCTGTGGGTCGAGGGTACCGTTAACGTAGGCAAAGGCCCCGGCAACGACGCCGACGACCACGCCGATAGCGGCCAGGCGCAGCACCAGGCTGGCGCGCCCCAACGGCGTGCGGGGTGGCGATGGATGATCTGGCATGAAGTGCTCCGAGGCCAACGGCCACAGGTGGAAGGTGCAATGAGACGCCGCTCACGCAGGCTTATTCCACCAAGGCCGTAGGCTTTTTCGCAGCGGGTGATTCAGGAGTCCCAGATCGCGCCATAGGCCGGGATCCCCCGCGCCTCCATTTGCGCCACCACCCGGAGCGTCAACGCCTGGTTGGCGATACAGATCACCGCTTCGGCACCAAAATCCTGCACCGCAGCGTACGCCAACTGCACCAGGTCAGGCTTGCCGCGCACGTCGGTGTCCCAAATCACTGCGTGCGGTTGCGCCCGCAGGATTTCGGCGACCAGCTCTTCACCATAGGTCTTTGCCGGGCTGCGGGTGGACCACACCAACTGGATCGGCACCTGCCCGGCCAGCAAGTGCGGCATCACCGGGCCAATCCCGCTGCCGGTGGCGATATACACCACCGACTTGAACAACGTCTCGATATTCGCCACGCCTGCCGTGGTAATGCCCTTGACCCAGACATGGGCTGGCATGTGCTCGATAAAACGCCCCGTCCAGTCCCCGGCCCTGGAAATAATCAGGCGAAAGCCCGGCTGGCCCGGGGTCGGGATATTGGCAAACGAATGCCACTCCAGCAGGGGCTGCAGGCTGATCGCCGTCGACGAGCCGGCAAAGGGCGTGGTGTGGCGCAATGTGGTGATCACCGCATGAGCGCAAGGCCGCTGATGACTGACTGCCACTTTGCGCAAGCGCAACCAAGGCAGGGCAATGCTCAAGGTCAGCACCAACAGCATCCCGAATGCAACCGGATGAGCCTCGGCCAGCAGTGCCTGCACCCAGAACAACAGCAAGGCCGCCCACCCCGCAAAGCGGTGCACGCGCTCAAAGCCATTATGAAAACGCCTGCGAATCCCCGGCTGCGCCATGACCACCATCAACAGCAACACCCCCAACAGTGCCGCACTGACCAACAACCACGGCGCAGAAACACTCTGCGGCTGTTGCAGGTAACGCCAGCCCTGGCTGGCGACCAGCAGCGCGAACCACAGCGTCGCCGCCAGCGCACCGCCGCTGTGCAGCCCGCCCAGGTGATAGACCTTGGCAGCATGGCGACGCAGGTACAGCGGCCAGCTCAGCGGGATGCGCGTGGCCAGCCAAAACAGCCCGTTGATCACGTACTGCTGGCGCACCAGGATCGCCAGGGACAGGTTGATCATCACCAGCATCGACACTTGCTGCGCGTCGATCACGGGCAGCTTCAAGCCAGACAGTGCAAACCACCCGTTGCCCAGCAGCACCAACGCCACCAGCCGGTTGTAATGGGAAAATATCGGCAAGCCACGCCACCGCCGCCACCCGCCAGGCAAGGCGGGCACTACCGTCGCCATCCACCGCTCAATCATGCTCGGCCCCCTGCTTTGAGGGCGAGTTGGCGACCCTCCTCGCTGTCACAGGCCCATTGCCGCAGCAGGGTCTTGTCGATCTTGCCGCGTGCCGTCAGGGGCAAGTGCTCCAGGGCAAAAATCACCGCCGGCACACAGTAGTAGGCCAGCCGCTGCGCGCAGAACTGCCTGGCTGCCGCAATGTCCGCCGTGGCCGGTGTGACGAATGCCACCAGGTGCTGACTGTCGAACTTCAACGCCACCGCCCGGCTACAGGCGCCACTGGCCTCCAGCGTGCTGGCCAGCGCGTCCAATTCCACGCGAAAACCGCGCACCTTGACCTGATCGTCGACCCGCCCCAGATGCTCTAGGGCCCCATCGTGCGTCCAGCGCCCCAGGTCGCGGGTACGGAACATCATCCGCCCCGCCCCCAGGAACGGATCAGGCCGATAACGCTGCGCAGTCAACAACGGGTCATGCAGATAGCCCGCCGTCACCCCGTCGCCCCCGGCCCACATCTCGCCCACTTCCCCCGGCGCGCAGGCCTGGCCGTGTTCATCCAGCACATACACGGTGTTGTTGGGCGTCGGTTGGCCGATGGTCAACGGCGCCCCCGGTACGTGCCGGTGCAAGGTGTTGACGATGGTGGTTTCCGTGGGTCCGCAACCGTTATAGAAGGTGCAATGGGCCGCCCAGCGATCCGCCAGGGCCTGCGGGCATGGCTCGCCCGCCACTGCGACCACCTCAAGCGTGGCGCACTGTCGTGGGTCCAGGGTGGCGAGAATCGACGGGGTGGCGATCAGCACTTGGCAATGGCGGGCCGTTTCGCCGATATCTTGCTGACGGATATACAACGTCGCCCCGTGGGCCAGGCAGCCGAGGATTTCCCAGGCGGCCATGTCAAACGCGATATTGAGGATTTGCCCAACCCTCATGCCCGGCTTGATGCCCAGGTTGCCCGGTGCCGTCAGCACGATGTTGCACACATTGCGGTGCGTCACCCGCACCCCATTGGGCCGCCCTGTGGTGCCGGAGGTGAACAGCACAAAACACAGGCTGGCGGGGTCTGGCGCGGCGACATTCAGCTCGCAGGCCTGCGCCACCCACGGCTGTTGCGCCAGGAACTCGTCCAGGCACACGCACAAATGCCCCGCTGCCAGCGGCAATTGGTCCTTGAACCCCGACAAGGTCAGCACCACTGCACTCGACAGCGCCTCAAGGATCATCGCCAACTGCGCCGGCGGAGTGATCCTGGCATCCTGCGGCACATAGGCCGCGCCGATCTTCAACACCGCGAGCATCCCCACCAGCATGGGGATCGACCGCTCGACAAACAACGCCACCGTATCGCCCGCCATCACCCCCTGCGCGAGCAGGTGCCGGGCCAGCCGATCGGCCTGGCGGTTCAACTGCTCATAGCTGATGCTCTGGCCCGAGCAGAGCGCGGCGATCCCATGGGGGGTTGCCGCGGCGTGCGCCTCGAATGCCTGGTGGATACACGCGTACGGCAGCGCCCGCGCCGGCCCGCAGCCCCAGGTTTGAAGGGTATGACGTTGGATGATGGGCAAATGGCCCAGTGCCTTGGTGCAAGCAAAACCGCTATCCGCTGCTGTCGTCGATATCATGGGTCAACTCCTCAACTGGCCCCTGCCTCACACTGTTCGGGCAGGCAGGGGCCTTGACTGAGGACCATTCACGGCATTACAGGGCTGCGAGAGCCCACAAAAGACAGAGACCAAGGCTATCTACAGCGCTTATTTTTCCCACAGATGGAATAACCTTTGCCCCTAGGCGTCTTCCTCAACACCGCCCACGACACGCAGGCCCTCCATGCACGAGCTCGACGACCAGTTGCGTGAACTCCTCCCCAGGCTGCGGCGCTTTGCCCTGTCCCTGACGCGCAACCCCAGCAGCGCCGACGACCTGGTGCAGGCCAGCCTGGAGCGCGCCATCGTCAGCTGGCGCCACAAGCGCGTCGACGGGGATTTGCGCGCCTGGCTGTTTTCGATCCTCTACCGGCAGTTCCTCGACGCGCACCGGCGTTCGCGGCGCTATGCGCGGATGCTGGAGTTCTTTACCGGCCGCGATGACGCGCAACCGTCAGTCGAACGCACGGTGATCGCGCAATCGACCCTGCAGGCCTTCGACCAGTTGAGCAGCGAGCAACGCGCCCTGCTGCTATGGGTCTCGGTGGAAGGCTTGAGCTACAAGGAAGTCGCCCATATCCTCGACGTGCCCATTGGCACCGTGATGTCACGCCTGTCCCGCGCCCGCCAGGCCTTGCGCCAGCTCAGCGACGGCGATATCACCCGCCCTACCCTGCGGATACTCAAATGATCAGCCTGCCCCCCAATGAACGCGACCTGCACGCGTACGTCGATCACCAGCTCAGCGAGCCGGATCGCCGCCAATTGCAGATCTGGCTCGCCGCCCACCCCGAGGTCGCGGCCCAGGTCCACGCCTGGCAACAGGATGCCCAGCACCTGCGCGCGGCCATCGGTGCGCCGCCAGCGGTCAACCCCGAGCTGGATCCGGCGCTGATTCGCCAGCGCCTCAAGCGCCAGTCGCGCCGCCACCTGGCCACTGCCGCCATGTTGCTGGTCGCCATCGGCCTGGGCGGCCTGGGTGGCTGGCAAGCGCGGCAGGCCACCCTGCTCGCCAGCAGCCTGCCGATGACCGACGCCATGCAGGCCTATCGCCTGTTTGCCCAGAACCCGATCATGCCCGCCGACTACCAGGTGCAGGGCAATGGCGATATGCAAGCCTGGCTCGACCGCTACTTCGCCCAGGCCCATCGCCTGCCAGACCTCAGCCAGGCCGGCTTCAACCCAGTCAGCGCGCGGCTGCTCAGCACCGACCAGGGTGCGGCGGCGATGGTGCTCTACGAGAACCCACAAGGCCGGCGCATCAGTTTCTACATTCGCCCGCCGGGCCCGCAAAACACCCTGCTGCCAAGGGGCAGCCGCAGCGCCGAGGGGCTCCAGGCCGAGTACTGGTCCAGCCCCGGCTACAACTATGCGATGGTCAGCCAAGAGGACGAGCCGACCACCCCATTGCTCAAGCAAACCACTCGGTTCTAGGACGCCACCGCCATGCCTTTTCGAGATAGCCGCCCGCGTCGCCTGCCCTTGCTCAGACGCCTGTTCGGCAAAACAACCGCCAGTGACAGCGCGCCAGCCATTCAGCGGTTCTTCGCGGACAAGGCCCGGCAACAGGGCTACACCCTCAGCCCCAGCCAATTACAGGTGATCGACGCCATGGCCCGGCAGTCCTCGTACCTGCTGGACCGGCGCCCGACCCGCAGCCTGTACCTGCACGGCGCCGTCGGCCGGGGCAAAAGCTGGCTGCTGGACGGTTTTTTCCAGGCCCTGCCATTGCCTGACAAGCAGCGGGTGCATTTCCACGACTTTTTCGCCCACCTGCACCGTGGCATGTTTGCCCACCGCCAACAGGCCGATGCCCTGGGCGCCACCCTGGACCAGTTGCTCGACGGCTGCCGGGTGCTGTGTTTCGACGAATTCCATGTGCATGACATTGGCGATGCGATGTTGATCACTCGTCTGTTCAAGGCCCTGTTCCAACGGGGCATCCTGGTGCTGGTCACCTCCAATTACCCGCCCCAGGGCTTGCTGCCCAACCCGCTGTATCACCAGCGTTTCAAGCCGGTGATCGACTTGATCGGCGCGCACATGGACGTCATGCAAGTCAGCGCGCCCCAGGACTACCGGGGCCTGGCGCAGAACCACCAGCAGCAGCGTTTCACCCACGGCCAATACGTGTGGCCCGGCACCCCGGCCCAGCGCCGCGAACTGGCGCTGCCCCCCACCGCTGGCCCGCCCCTGGCGCTGGCGGTCGGCTCGCGGCAACTGCAAGTGCGCTGGCACCAGGCGCGCAGCCTGGCCTTGACCTTCAACGACCTGTGCGAACAGCCCACCGCTGTGATGGACTACCTGTTGCTGTGCGAGGATTTCGACCACTGGATCATCGACGATCTGCCGCTGCTCGGCGAATGCCCGATTGCCGTGCAACAGCGCTTTATCAACCTGATCGACGTGCTGTACGACCAGGACAAGCACCTGACCCTGCTGGGCCAACAACCCCTGGATACTGCCCTGCAAGGCCAGGCAATTGACCTGGCGCGTACCCGCAGCCGCCTGGGGCAGTTGCAACAAGTCAGCCCGCTGGCGCTCAAGTCGCTATCATGAGCGCCTTTGACCTTGTCGAGTGACCTAAGCTGTTCATGGATACCCTTGCCCAACTCAAGGCCGGCCAACTGGCTGGCATCAAGCGCCTGGACCTGTCCTGCGGCCTGACGCAGTTCCCCCGGGAAATCTTCGACCTGGCCGACTCCCTGGAAATCCTCAACCTGAGCGGCAATGCCCTGCGCAGCCTGCCGGACGACCTGCACCGCCTGCCCCACCTGCGCGTGCTGTTTTGCTCGGATAACGCCTTTACCGAGCTGCCCTCGTGCCTGGGCCTGTGCCCGCAGTTGAGCATGGTCGGCTTCAAGGCCAACCAGATCGAGCAGGTGCCCGCCGCCGCGCTACCACCGCAGTTACGCTGGCTGATCCTCACCGATAACCGCATCCGCCAGTTGCCGGACGCCCTCGGTGAGCGGCCACTGCTGCAAAAACTCATGCTGGCCGGCAACCGTCTGGAGCAACTGCCCGCGAGCCTGGCCCAGTGCCATAACCTCGAACTGCTGCGCATCGCTTCCAACCGCCTGACTCAGTTACCCCACTGGCTGCTGACACTGCCGCGCCTGACCTGGCTGGCCTATGCCGGCAACCCGGTGGAAAGCGCGGTGGACGTGGCAACTGATGACGCGACGCCGAACATTCCCTGGGCCGAACTGGAACTGGGCCAGGTGCTGGGCGAAGGCGCCTCGGGCGTGATTCGCAAGGCCCTGCGCAAACCGTCGAACGAGCCAGTCGCGGTCAAACTCTACAAGGGCACCATCACCAGCGACGGCTCGCCGCTGCACGAAATGCAGGCCTGCATTGCCGCCGGGTTGCATCCCAACCTGATCAAAGTGCAAGGCCGCGTGGTCGGCCACCCCGATGACCAGGCCACGCTGGTGATGGACTTGATCGACCCGAGCTACCGCAACCTCGCCGGCCTGCCCAGCCTGGCGTCCTGCACCCGGGACATCTACGACCCCGCCACCCGCTTCAGCGTGGAGGTAGCGTTGCGCATGGCGCGCGGCATCGCCTCCGTGGCCGCGCACCTGCACCGGCACGGCATCACCCATGGCGACCTGTATGGCCACAATATTTTGTGCAATGCCCAGGGTGATTGTTTGCTTGGGGACTTTGGCGCCGCGTCGTTCCATGCCACGGCCGACACCCTGGAGACCAGGGCATTGCAGCGCATTGAAGTGCGGGCGTTCGGGGTGTTGCTGGGGGAGTTGCTGGAGCGGATTGACGCGGGTTTGAGCGCTGAACAGCGCCAGGTGCTGGAGACACTGGGTGACAGTTGCTGCCAGCCGCAGGTGCTGGCGCGTCCGGCGTTCGAAGAGATCGAGGCACTGCTGTCCTCACTCTGAAACGCCCTGTAAATGTGGGAGCGGGCTTGCCCGCGATAGCAGTGGGTCAGCCAGCTGATGTGCCATCTGATACACCGCTATCGCGGGCAAGCCCGCTCCCACACAAGTCTGCGCCCATAATTCCAGGCCGGGTTTAGCCCGCCAGGCCGACGAACATATCCTGCACGTCGTCATGGTTGTCCAGGCCTTCGAGGAAGGCTTCGACTTCAGCCATCTGCTCATCGCTCAAGCCGCTGACCGGGTTTTTCGCAAGGTAGCCCAACTTGGCCGACAACACGGTAAAACCCTGCTCCGGCAAAGCCTTCTGCACCGCGTCCAGGTCTGTGGTCTCGGTGATGAACAGGGTCGTGCCCTCTTCTTCACCTTCTTCAAAGTCCTGGGCGCCGGCTTCGATGGCGGCCATTTCCGGGTCGGCGTCCGGGGTATCCGGCGAGGCTTCGATCAGCCCCACGTGGTTGAAGTCCCAGGCCACGGAGCCCGAAGCCCCCAGTTGCCCCTTGCGGAACGCCACGCGGATTTCCGCTACGGTGCGGTTGATGTTGTCGGTCACGCACTCAACGATCAACGGCACCTGGTGCGGGGCAAACCCTTCGTAGGTCACGCGATGGTACTGCACGGTCTCGCCCAGCAGGCCCGCGCCTTTCTTGATCGCGCGCTCCAGGGTTTCCTTGGGCATCGAGGCCTTCTTGGCCTGCTCGACCACCAGACGCAGGTGGGCGTTGGTCGCGGTGTCCGCACCGTTACGGGCGGCAATGGTGATTTCCTTCACCAGCTTGCCGAAAATCTTGCCCTTGGCATTGGATGCCGCTTCTTTATGTTTAACCTTCCACTGTGCGCCCATGACTCACTCTCTTGATATCCGTGGCGCCGAGACGTCTACTGGCCGGCGCTTTGGCCGCAGAGTTTATAGGGCAAGAACCCATCGTTCCACCAAAAAACCGGCCAGCGTTGCAGGGGCCTCAGGTGCGCAGGGGTTTGATCGCGACGGAACGATCCGGCACAAAGTCGCCCACTTGCGCCAGAACCGCAGGCCGCGCGTTCCAATAGGGCACCAGCACCAGCGCCGAAAACAACGCGGCGCCAGCGAACACGATAAACACCGTCACCGTGTCGAAGTAGCCCGGCAGCAGGCCACCGAGGATCGCCCCCACCGAACCGCAGCCGTTGACGAAGCCCGCCGCCGTGGCGCCTGCCTTGGCCGTACCGAAGTCAATCGCCGCCGTGCTGCTGATCATCGAGTCCGGCCCGTACAGGGTCAGGCCCATCACAAACAGCAAGGCCATCACCAACAGCACGCTACCGGTATGCAAGGCCCCCATGAACAGCGCCAGCGACACCGTCAGCGCCAGCAGGCTGAGGACACAGGCCGGCATGCGCCGGGCGCCGAACAGTTTGTCGGACGCCAGGCCAATCATGATCGGCCCCAACAACCCCGCCAGCTCGAACGCCGTCGGCACAATCGCCGCGCCGACCTTGCCCACCGAGGGCATCTGCTCATAGACAATCACCGGGCCCCACAACAGGATCGCGTAGCGCGCCGGTTTCAACAGGAAGTACGCCAGGCCCAGGGTCAGCACCGTGCGGTTGCGCAAGATCTCGCGCAACGGCTCAAGGATGCTGATTTTTTTCGCCGCTGCCTGCTCTTCAGCGCTCATTGCCGGCTCGGGTTCCACTTGCGGCAGGCCGACGTCCTGTGGCGTGTTGCGCTGGAAGATAAAGAACAGCACCGCCACCACCGCCACCACCGCGGCACTGGAGATAAATGCCGCGTGCCAGCTGCCAATCAGGGTGTAGGCCCACCAGCCGGCAAATGGCGATGCCACCAGCCCGCCAAACGCGTAACACGAGCTCCACAGCCCCAACACCCGCCCGCGCTGCTGCGCCGGGAAGAAACTGCCAAGGTTCTTGCACAGCCCCGACCAGCCGGTGGACTGCGCCAGCCCCTGGATCAACATGCAGGTGACAAAGATCGGCAAAGTGGCAAACGTACCCATGACCAGGGCGGCGGCCGCCGAAATCACCAGCCCGCCCAACACCACCACCCGTGGGCCGAAACGGTCGGCAAGCATGCCCCAGGTGAACTGGCCAACGGCATAGGCCGCCAGGTACAGGCCATCCAGGTTGGCCATCATCATCTTGTCCAGCGGGAAACTGGGGTCGTCGACGAGCCCCAACTTGGCCACGGAAAACGCTTTGCGGGTGAAATAGAAGGCGGCATATGCCAGCCAGGTGATGGCGAAAATCTGCATGCGCCAACGCTTGATGCTACCCATAGGGATATTCATGGTGGTTCTGACCTCAGGTGTGAGTGTGCCGGCAGAATCGAGAAGCAATTGCCTGTGTTTTTATTGTTTTGCACTGCAGTACCGGGGCGCAGGGCGCTGGGTACTGGTCAGATGAGTCCTGCAAGGGTGCACGCAAGGGCCCATGATCGCCGAAGTTGTAGGACTCAACCTACGGCGACTGAGCGCTATCAAAGCAATGGCTGACTAATAGGTAAAATCGATTTATCGTATTTCAAATATAAGCTCAGCTTGTAAGAGGTCGTGCCATGTCGGTTTCCCATGCCCAACTCAAAGCCTTCCATGCCGTGGCCGTCCACGGCAGCTTTACCGCGGCGGCGCAGCGGCTGTTCCTCACCCAGCCGGCCATTTCCGATCAGGTGCGCAAGCTTGAAGAGCGTTTTGGCGTGCTGCTGTTCCATCGCAACAAGCGTTCGGTACGCCTGACCGACCTGGGGGAGCGCCTGCTGAGTATCACCCAGCGCCTGTTCGTGATTGCCGCCGAAGCCGAGGAACTGCTGCAAGACTCCAAGGCCCTGCAGACCGGCAGCCTGACCCTGGCCGTGGACGCGCCGGTGCATGTGCTGCCGCAGATCGCGCGGTTTTGCGAACGCTATCCGGGGATCACCGTAAGGATCGAGACCGGCAACACCGATGATGCGCTGTATCGCCTGCACAACTATCAGGCTGACCTGGCGCTGGTGGGGCGCGATGTCGACGATGAGCGCCTGCTCTCGATCCCCCTGCGCGATGACCCGATGCTGGCGTTTGTCGCACGTAACCACCCATGGGCCGGGCGCGAGTCCATCGACCTGGCGGACCTGGACGACACGCCCCTGGTGCTGCGGGAAATCGGCTCGGTGACCCGTCAGACCCTGGAGCGCGAGATGCACCAGGCCGGGCTGCGCATCCGCCCGGCGATCCAGGTGGAAGGCCGCGAAGCCGCGCGTGAGGCGGTGGTGGTGGGGATTGGCGTGGGGGTGGTCTCGGCGTCGGAGTTCGGCGCGGATTCACGGGTATATGCCATGCCCATCCGCGACTGCACCCAGCGTATGAAGGAAACGCTGGTGTGCCTCAAGGAGCAGAGTTCGCGGCGGGTAGTGGCGACTTTCCTGGAGATTGTCCGGGAAAGCCTGCGCGACGATTAGCTGAGTAATTGCATTGAGTTGACCCGTGCACAGGCTCTCGATGACTGGCCAGACTCGACCCAACCTCGTTCCTGAGCCTGCACGTCATCATGAGCGTGACTAATACTCTTTTGAAATCAATTCGTTTTTGTTCATGTAGCCTCCTTGCTTAAAATACGTGCAGCTCTTCACGCTGGCCGATCTACAAGCCGTCGAGTGAAGAAACAGCATGATGATCAAAGCTGAAAGAGGCCAGGCGCCATTTCAGGTTTGTCCAAAATACGGGTGCAGGTCACGATGAACAACGAATTCACATTTGTTATCAAGAGCATTTGTTTTGATGAGAATTACTTTCCTTCAGACACTACGCGCATCACGACCAACTTTGCCAATCTAGCGAGGGGGGAGAGTCGTCAGGAGAATCTGCGCAACACGTTGAAGATGATTGATAATCGCTTTAATGCGTTGGCGCACTGGGACAATCCTACGGGTGATCGTTACACGGTCGAGTTGGATATTATTTCCGCTGAAATGAAAATTGATACTGAAGGTCGCGGCCACGCTATTCCTTTGATTGAGATTTTGAAGACCACGATTGTTGATCGAGAAACCAATCAACGCATCAGTGGCATAGTGGGAAATAACTTCTCATCCTACGTACGAGACTATGACTTCAGTGTGCGGCTGCTGGAGCACAACAAGAACCAGTCACAATTCAGCACCCCACATGACTTTGGCGATTTGCACGGCAAACTATTCAAGTGCTTCGTCAACTCCAGCGCTTACAAAGAGCACTTCGACAAGCCACCAGTCATCTGCCTGAGCGTATCCAGTACCCGGACATACCTGCGAACCGAAAACCAGCACCCTGTGTTGGGCTTTGAGTACCAACAAGATGCCTACTCTTTGACAGATGAGTACTTCAGGAAAATGGGCTTGAAGGTTCGTTATTTCATGCCGCCGAACAGTGCCGCACCACTGGCTTTCTACTTTTCTGGGAATTTGCTCGGTGATTACACCGATCTTGAGTTGATTGGCACCATTAGCACCATGGATACGTTCCAGAAAATCTACCGCCCTGAGATTTACAATGCAAACTCCGTGGCTGGAAAGTCCTACCAGCCTAGTTTGAAGCATCAGGACTATTCATTGACTCGAATTATTTATGATCGAGAAGAGCGAAGCCGACTGGCTACTGAACAGGGAAAGTTTGCCGAAGAGCAATTCATCAAGCCCTACAAGGTCATTCTTGATCAATGGTCTGTTAACTGCGCGCTTTAATTAATTTAAAATCAAGGTCTTCTTTAATGAAAAAGCTGTTGCCTACTTCGACCGCTGGGAGCTTGCCTAAACCTTCCTGGCTTGCACAACCTGAAACGCTTTGGTCGCCCTGGAAATTGCAGGATGAAGAACTGGTTGAAGGTAAACAGGACGCTTTGCGCCTCGCCTTGCAGGAGCAGCAGTTGGCCGGCATTGATATCGTCAGTGATGGCGAACAGACCCGTCAGCATTTTGTGACGACCTTCATCGAGCATCTCGAAGGGGTCGATTTCGAGAATCGTGAAACCGTCCGGATTCGTGATCGCTACGATGCCAGCGTGCCGACGGTTGTGGGTGCCGTTTCTCGGAAAAAGCCGGTGTTCGTGGAAGACGCCAAATTCTTGCGCCAGCAGACGAAGCAGCCAATTAAATGGGCCCTGCCCGGCCCCATGACGATGATTGACACCCTCTACGATGCTCACTACAAAAGCCGTGAAAAACTGGCCTGGGAATTCGCGAAGATTCTCAATCAGGAGGCCAGAGAGCTGGAGGCTGCCGGGGTAGATATCATCCAGTTCGATGAGCCTGCATTCAACGTGTTTTTTGACGAGGTGAATGACTGGGGTGTGGCCACCTTGGAGCGAGCAATCGAAGGGCTCAAATGCGAAACCGCCGTGCATATTTGCTATGGCTATGGCATCAAGGCCAACACCGACTGGAAAAAAACGCTGGGTTCGGAGTGGCGCCAGTATGAAGAAGCGTTCCCCAAGTTGCAGAAATCCAGCATCGATATCGTCTCGCTCGAATGTCACAACTCTCACGTCCCGATGGATCTGATCGAGCTCATCCGGGGTAAAAAAGTGATGGTGGGCGCCATTGATGTGGCAAACCATGCCATCGAGACGCCCGAGGAAGTCGCCAATACCCTACGCAAGGCACTTCAGTTCGTAGATGCCGACAAGCTCTATCCTTGCACCAACTGCGGTATGGCTCCGTTGCCTCGCCAGGTGGCAAGGGGCAAGTTGAATGCGTTGAGCGCAGGCGCAGAGATCATTCGAAAAGAGCTGTCGAACTAGGAACCGCGATGTCACTCACTACCACTGCTACTTCCATCGAGCCCCTGAGTTTTCGTCAGGCGCTCGGGCACTACGCTTGCGGTATCACGGTGATTACATCGCACACCGGTGATGAGCCGATTGGCTTTACTTGCCAGTCGTTTTATAGCGTATCGATGAACCCGCCACTGGTCTCGTTCAGCGTCATGTGCAGCTCGGCCAGCTATCCGAAGATTCGTGAGGCAGGTCGATTCGCAGTCAATATTCTGTCCGGTGAACAGGTTGGGATTTCCAACCAGTTCGCTCGCCGAGGCACGGATAAGTGGCATGGAATCGAATGGCAGGAATCACCGCTAGGTAACCCCGTCATTGCCGACAGCCTGCACTGGCTCGACTGTGAAATCCACGCCGAGCACGTCGCAGGCGATCACGTGATAGTGATTGGTGAGGTGAAAGCCATGGATCTGCAAAAGGCCGACACCGCACAGCCATTGCTGTATTTCAAAGGGCAGTATCGCAACCTGGCGGCGCATGGCGCAGTTTGAGCGACGAGGGTTTTCCTGCGCAAAAACCACTCCGTTATGTTGCGTTAACGCACACTAGACACCTACAGCCCTGCGAGAGGGGTACGGGGCCAACTCGAAGTCGAATGCAAACGACTGCTCAACTGGGGGGGGGGGGCAACGTCCCAATCAGCTTGAGGCCAACTCGAAAAACGCCTGAATCAAGCGCAACTCGCGGCGTCGTTCCATGCAGCCGAGCATGTGCTGGTTCAGCAGCCCATCGCCACGGATCGCAATCGCATGCACCCGCGGGTCCCGGCTGACTTCCATGGAGGACACCACCCCCACCCCCAATTCGGCGGCCACCGCTTCCGCCACCGCTTCGCGGCTATCGAGTTCCAGCAACACCTTGGGCTGCACGCCGGCCTTGGCACACGCCTCGTCGAAAGTGCGGCGGGTGATGGAACTGGGCTCGCGCAGCACCATGATCACCTGGTCCAACTGCTCCAGGCGAATACCCGCCGGGTCCGCCAGCCACGGGTGGCCAGCCGGTACCAACGCGCAAATACGTGACTCGTTCAACGGCTGCAGGTGTACGCCCTTGCGCGGCTCGACTTCGGTCAACACCGCCACATCCGCATGCTCGGAGAGCAGCGCCGCCAGGGTTTCCTGGGCATTGCCCAGGCGCAGGTTGACGGTGATCCCCGGGTAACGGGCACGCAGCTTTGCCAACATCGGCATGACCATATGCGGGCCATCCGCCGCCACCTCCAGGCGTCCGGTGAGCAATTGGCGGTTGGCTTCGAGCAGGGTCTGCGCTTCATCCACCAGGCCGAAGATGCTGCGGGTGATGGCCGCCAGCTTGATGCCCTCCTCCGTCAACTCCACGCGCCGCGCGGTACGCCGCAGCAGGGTGATCTGGTAATGCTCTTCCAGCGCCTTGATATGCCCGGTCACGGCTGGCTGGCTGATAAACAGGCGCGCGGCGGCACGGGTAAAACTGCCGTCCCGGGCCACGGCGTCAAATGCACGGAGTTGGAATAGATTCATAACTATCGGCCTCACTGATGGCTGGCATAACAACAAACAATTTGATTGATGACAAGCCAAACTGCAATTTATGTCCCGTAGCGTCATCCCACTGCTTTGCGAGGACATGAGAATGAGTACTGCCGCGCCGATCCTGCTCACACCTGGGCCCCTGACCACCTCTGCCCGCACCCGCCAGGCGATGATGGTTGACTGGGGTTCGTGGGATGACCGCTTCAACCAACTGACCGACAGCCTCTGCGAGCAACTGCTGGTGATCATCAACGGTGGCGACAGCCATCACTGCGTGCCCTTGCAGGGCAGCGGCACGTTCGCCGTCGAAGCCGCCATCGGCACCCTGGTGCCCCGCGATGGCAAAGTGCTGGTGCTGATCAACGGCGCCTACGGCAAGCGCCTGGCGAAGATCTGCGAAGTGCTGGGCCGCCCGTTCAGCACCTTCGAGACCGCTGAGGACCAGCCCACCACCGCCGCCGATGTCGACCGTCTGTTGCAGGCTGACAGCAGCATCACCCATATCGCGCTGATCCACTGCGAAACCAGCACTGGCATCCTCAACCCGCTGCCGGAGATCGCCCAGGTCATCCAGCGCCATGGCAAGCGCCTGATCATCGACGCCATGAGCTCCTTTGGCGCGCTGCCCATCGACGCCGCCCAAGTGCCGTTTGACGCCCTGATCGCTGCCTCCGGCAAATGCCTGGAAGGCGTGCCCGGCATGGGCTTTGTCTTTGCCAAAAAAGACGCACTGGCCGCCGCCCAGGGCAACAGCCATTCCCTGGCCATGGATTTGTTCGACCAGCACGCCTACATGGCCAAGACCGGGCAATGGCGCTTTACCCCGCCGACCCACGTGGTAGCCGCCCTGCATGAAGCGCTGCTGCAATACAACGAAGAAGGCGGCCTGCCAGCCCGTCACCAGCGCTATGCCGCCAACTGCCAGACGCTGCTGGACGGCATGGCCGACCTGGGTCTGTGCAGCTTCCTGCCGGCCGCGATCCAGGCGCCGATCATCGTTACCTTCCACGCGCCAAACGATCCGCGCTACCAGTTCAAGGAATTCTACGAGCGGGTCAAGGCCAAGGGTTTCATTCTGTATCCGGGCAAATTGACCCAGGTAGAAACCTTCCGCGTGGGCTGCATCGGTCACGTCAACCAGGCCGAGATGCAAGCGGCGGTGGCGGCGATTGCCCAGGCGCTGCAAGAGATGGAAGTGCTCGAAATCTGACTCCCTTCGGCGATGGGGCCTTCAGGGCCGCTATCGCCGGCAAGCCGGTTCCTACACATTATTTACAGGATTTGAACCATGAACTATCAGAACCCCAACACCCTGCAGGCCGCCATCCTTGATTGGGCCGGTACCGTGGTCGACTTTGGCTCGTTTGCCCCCACGCAGATTTTTGTCGAGGCGTTTGCCGAGTTCGACGTGCAGGTTTCCATCGAAGAAGCCCGTGGCCCGATGGGCATGGGCAAGTGGGACCACATCCGCACCCTGTGTGATCAGCCGCAAGTGGCCGAGCGCTATCGCAAGGCCTTCGGCCGCACGCCGACCGATGATGACGTGACCGCCATCTACGAGCGCTTCATGCCGTTGCAGATCGAGAAGATCGCCGAACACTCGGCGCTGATTCCCGGCGCCCTGGAGACCATCGCCGCGCTGCGTGCGCAAGGGATCAAGATCGGCTCCTGCTCCGGCTACCCCAAGCAAGTGATGGACAAGGTGGTCGAACTGGCGGCTACCAACGGCTACATCGCCGACCATGTCGTGGCCACCGACGAAGTGCCCAATGGCCGCCCATGGCCGGCCCAGGCCTTGGCCAACGTGATCGCCCTGGGCATCGATGACGTGGCGGCCTGCGTGAAGATCGACGACACCGTGCCGGGCATCCTCGAAGGCCGCCGCGCCGGGATGTGGACCGTGGCGCTGACCTGCTCGGGCAACGCCCTGGGCCTGACCTACGAGCAGTTCCGCGCCCTGGACCCGGCGACCCTGGCCAGCGAACGCAAGCGTATCGAAACGATGTTCGCCGGCTCGCGCCCGCACTACCTGATCGACACGATCACCGACCTGCCCGGCGTGATCGCCGACATCAATCAGCGCCTGGCACGTGGTGAAATGCCGCAAAGCGCCTGATCGAGATCAATACATCGCCCCTCACTCGGGCAAACCTTGCATAACAGGTTTAGGCTTTAGGGACTCCGTCGCCAAAGAACGGAGGTTTGCCCCTGATGAGTGAGGAAAGACGCGATGCCGTGGAAAAACAGCGAGTCCCGTTACAGTACGATGTCCATCGCCTTGCACTGGCTGATGCTAGTGCTGCTGGTGGCGGTCTACGTCACCATTGAATTTCGCGGGATTTTCCCCAAAGGCAGTGGCGGACGCACGTTAATCAAGGAACTGCACTTCATGTTCGGCCTGACCGTATTCGTACTGGTCTGGCTGCGCCTGTTTGCCCGCAGCCTTGGCGTGGCGCCGAAGATTTTGCCCGCGCCGCCGCAATGGCAAGCGCTACTGGCGACCTTGATGCACGTGGCGCTGTATGTGTTCATGATCGGCATGCCGATCTTTGGCTGGCTGATTGTCAGTGCCGAAGGGCATTCGGTGTGGTTCTACGGGATCGAGTTGCCACCGCTGATCGGTGAAAACAAGGACCTGGCCAAGCAGATCGAAGGCTGGCACGTATTGGGCGGCACCATCGGCTACTGGCTGATCGGCCTGCATGCGGCGGCGGGTCTGTACCACCACTACTTCATGCGGGATAACACCGTGTTGCGCATGTTGCCCAAGCGTTAATCCACAAAACCCCGGCGGCCCTGCAAGCCGCCGGTGTGCACAAAGACCAGGCGAGTGCCGGGGGCAAAGCGCCCGGCCTCGATCTGCTGCTTGAGCGCCAGCAGCGCCTTGCCGGTATAGAGCGGCTCCAGGGGCAAGCCACTGGCCTGCTGCGTGGCGTCGATGAAGGCCAGCAATGGCGGGTCGACTTTCGCAAAACCGCCACGACTGGCGTCCAACAGTTCATACCCGCCCTGCACGATGGCCCGCACGTTCTGCACGACACCGTGGTCATCCGGCACCGCCATGGCCCCGTACACAGGATGCGCGCCCGCCTCCGCCAGCACCAAACCCGCCAGGGTGGTACCGGTGCCGGCTGCCAGCCACCAGGCGTCGTAGTCGGCCCACCCCAGGGCCGGCAACTGCCTGCGCACCTGCTCGACCAACACGCCACAGCCCAACGCCCCGGTCATGGCGCCGCCGCCCTCGGGTACGGGATGCAGGTGCGGATACCGCTCGCACCAGGGCAACCAGAAGTCCGGCGCATGACGCGCACGGTAACCGCCGTAGCCCAGCCAGTGCAGTTGCATGCCGAAGGCTTGCAGGTCGAGGACCGTCGGGGTGTCTTGCGGGTGCCCGCGCAACAGGCCGACGGTGGCAAAACCGAAGCGTTTGCCGGCCGCCGCCAGGGCATGCAGATGGTTGGAGTAGGCGCCGCCCAGGCTGATGATGCCGCTGGCACCCGCCTGTTGCGCCTGGGCCAGGTGCCCGGTGAGCTTGAACCACTTGTTGCCGCTGATCAGCGGGTCGATGCGGTCCAGGCGCAGCACGGCCACCTCGACCCCGTTCAGCCAATCCAACTGCAAGGGTTCAAGGGGCGCGTGGGGAAGCCAATCGAAAGGACCCATCAGGGCACGTCTGCATGAAAAAAGGGGCGGTAGTCTAACACCGCCCCTGCGCGGCCCTTACAACTCGGCGGCCAGGCGCGAGCCCTGGTTGATGGCGCGCTTGGCATCCAGCTCGGCGGCCACGTCGGCACCGCCGATCAGGTGCACGTTCTGGCCAGCGGCGACCAGGCCGTCCTGCAGTTCGCGCAGCGGGTCCTGGCCGGCGCAGATCACAATGTTGTCCACCGCCAGCACCTGCGGCTCGCCCTCGGCACCAATACGGATATGCAGGCCCTCATCGTCGATCTTCAGGTATTCAACGCTATTGAGCATCTGCACCTGCTTGTTCTTCAGGCCGGTACGGTGGATCCAGCCGGTGGTCTTGCCCAGGCCGTCACCAACCTTGGAAGCCTTGCGCTGCAACAGGTAAACCTCGCGCGCCGGGGCGTGGGGCTGGGGTTTGATCCCGGCCACGCCGCCGCGGGCCTGCAACAGGGTGTCGATGCCCCACTCCTTCCAGAACGCTTCGCGGTCCAGGCTGGTGGACACGCCCTGGTGCACGAGGAACTCCGACACGTCAAAGCCGATACCACCGGCACCGATCACGGCAACGCGCTTGCCCACCGGCTTGCGCTGCAGGAGCACGTCCAGGTAGCTGAGCACCTTGGGGTTTTCCACGCCAGGAATCGCCGGGGTACGCGGCGCAATACCGGTGGCGAGGATGATCTCGTCATAGCCGCCGGCCACCAGTTGCGCTACATCGACCCGGGTGTTGAGGCACAGCTCGACATGGGTGGTCTGCAGCTTGCGCTTGAAGTACCGCAGGGTTTCAAAAAACTCTTCCTTGCCCGGCACGCGCTTGGCCACATTGAACTGGCCGCCGATCTCGCTGGCCGAATCGAACAGGGTCACCTGGTGCCCGCGCTCCGCCGCCACGGTGGCAGCGGCCAGTCCGGCTGGGCCGGCGCCGACTACGGCGATTTTCTTGATCTGCTGGACCGGCAGGTAATTGAGCTCGGTCTCGTAGCAGGCGCGCGGGTTGACCAGGCAGGTGGTCAACTTGCCGCCGAAGGTGTGGTCCAGGCAGGCCTGGTTGCAGCCGATGCAGGTATTGATCTCATCGGCGCGCCCAGCGGCGGCCTTGTTGACGAACTCCGGGTCGGCGAGGAACGGCCGGGCCATGGACACCATGTCGGCATCGCCCTCGGCGAGGATCTGCTCGGCCACTTCCGGGGTGTTGATACGGTTGGTGGTGATCAACGGGATCTGCACCGCGCCACGCAGCTTGGCCGTGACTTTACTGAACGCACCGCGCGGCACCTTGGTGGCGATGGTCGGGATGCGCGCTTCGTGCCAGCCGATACCGGTATTGATAATCGTCGCGCCCGCCTGTTCGATGGCCTTGGCCAACTGGACGATTTCTTCCCAGGTGCTGCCGCCCTCCACCAGGTCGAGCATCGACAGGCGGAAGATGATGATGAAATTCGGCCCCACGGCTTCGCGCACCCGGCGCACGATTTCCACCGGCAGGCGCATGCGGTTCTCGTAGGCGCCGCCCCAGCGGTCGGTGCGGTGGTTGGTGTGGGCGGCGAGGAACTGGTTAATGAAATAACCTTCGGACCCCATGATTTCGACGCCGTCGTACTCGGCGACCTGGGCCAATACCGAGCAGGTGACAAAGTCGCTGATCTGCTTCTCGATGCCTTCCTCGTCCAGCTCCTTGGGCTTGAACGGATTGATCGGCGCCTGGATCGCGCTGGGGGCGACCTGCTTGGGGCTGTAGGCATAACGCCCCGCGTGGAGGATCTGCATGCAGATCTTGCCACCGGCCTCATGCACGGCCTGGGTGACGATCTTGTGCTTGAGCGCCTCGGCTTCGGTGGTCAGCTTGGCGGCCCCGGAGTACACCCCGCCTTCATCGTTCGGGCCAATACCGCCGGTGACCATCAGGCCCACGCCGCCACGGGCGCGCTCGGCAAAATACGCCGCCATGCGCTCGAAGCCGCCAGGTTTTTCTTCAAGGCCGGTGTGCATCGAACCCATCAGGGTGCGATTGCGCAAGGTGGTAAAACCCAGGTCCAACGGGGCCAGCAGGTGCGGGTAGGCAGCAGCGGTCATGGTACAGCTCCACAACGGATCATCACGGGACGTGACAGGCTCGAATGGCCGGCCATCGGTTTATGTTCCACAGACTAAGAGCCACGCCGTTAGCGCTCAATGACTGAAACTGACAACTTATTGATCCAAATGCGCAACGCCCCTTGGCAAGCGTGGCGACGCGCCCTACCCTAGGGGCGAACCCTGCACACGGCCTGTTGTCTGTTCCCCCATGCGTAAATTACTTGCTTTGACCCTCACCATGGCCCTGGTCGCCGCCGTTTCCGCCTATCTGGTCTGGACCCAGGAGCGCCCCGTGGGGCATTACCTGTCGGACCTGCGGATCAACCTGGCTGTAAACGAGGGCACTCCCGCCGATCACGGCAACCTGCTGGGCATCCAGCCGGAGCTGTTCCCCGCTGACTACCAGAGCCTGGAACGCTTGCACCTCAAGCTCTCGGCCTACCTGCGCAATGCCCAGGAACTAGGCCTGCTCAACGATAAAACCATCGTGGTCCTGCCCGAACATGTCGGCACCTGGCTGATGGTCAGTGGCGAAAAAAACGAGCTGTATCAGGCGACTAACTTCAAGGAGGCGATGAACTGGCTGTCGGCGAGCAACCCTTTGCTGTTCCTGCGCGCATTGATCAGCGCCCAGGGCGATAACCGCCTGGACGATGCCTACCTGCGCATGAAGGCGCCGGCCATGGCCCGCGATTACCAGGTGCTGTTTGGTGGCCTGGCCAAGGAGTTCGGGGTGACCCTGGTTGCCGGCTCCATCGCCCTGCCCAACCCCAGTATCAGCCAGGGTCAACTGCAGGTCGGCCATGGCACGCTGTACAACACCAGCCTGGTGTTCGACCGCGATGGCCTGCCGCTGGGCCAACCCCAGCGCCAGCTCTACCCGATCTTCGATGAGCGCGGTTTTATCGCCCCGGGCGACGAAAACGCGGTCAGCGTGATCGACACCCCGGCCGGGCGCCTGGGCATCCTGATCGGCAGCGACAGTTGGTACCCCGACAACTACCGCAAGCTCAACGAACAAGGCGCGCAACTGGTGGCCGTGCCGGCACTGGTGATTGGCCGAGACACCTGGGACAAGCCATGGCGCGGCTTCAAAAGTGTGTCCACGCCCCCGGAAGTCAGCCTCAAGCCCGAAGAGCTCAGTGAAGGCGAAGCCTGGCATCGCCTGAGCCTGATCAGCCAGGCCCCCATCAGCCTGGCCGGTGCCGGCATGAGCGTATTCATGCGCGGGCAGTTCTGGGACCAGGGCACCAGCGGCCAGAGCTTTCTCAGTGCCAACGGCCAAGTCTTCGCCGACGGCAACGCACGTGGTGCGCGCCTGCTGAACGTGTGGCTATAAACCCATGAAGCCGGCACCGATGCGCCTCGGGGACTTATCGGTGGGCATCGTGCACACCCTGGCCGACGCCATCCTCAGCCATGGCCTGGACCCGCAGCCGTTGCTGTTGCAATACGGCCTGGACCCGGCGCGCTTGAGTGAACCCGGCGCGCGCCTGTCGATCCCGCGCTATATGCGCCTGGGCCATGCGGCCATCCAACTGACCGGCGACCCCGGCCTGGGCCTGCGCATGGGCCAGTTGAGCCGTATGAATCAACTTGGCCTGGCCGGCGTCACCGCCGCCCAGGCGCCCAACGTGCGCGAAGCGGCACGCACCCTGACGCGCTTTGAAGCATTGTACGGCGCCAACTATCGTGGCCAGTCGAGCTTTCATGAAGACGCCCAGGGCGCTTGGCTGCGCTTCTATTCCATCAGCCCGTACAACGCTTATAACCGCTTCGTGGTGGACTCGATTCTGGCCGGCTGGCTGCATCAGATGGCGAACTTGTGCCAGCAGCCGGTGCTGGCCGAGCGCATCGAAATCGAATTCGCCGCACCGGACTACAGCGCCAGCTACAGCGTGCTGGGCGAGTGCCCGGTGCAGTTCGGCGCCGAGCTCAACCAACTGCGGCTGAGCCAGTACAGCCTGGGCCTGCGCAACCCGCAGCACTGCCCAAGTACCTGGCACTTGCTGGTGCAATTGTGTGAACGGGAGTTGGAACAACTGACCCGCACCCGCAGCCTGCGCGAGCGCATCATTCGTTTGCTGGGGCCGATGCTCAATGGCGGCCGGGAACCCGACCTGGAAGAAGTGGCGGCGCGCCTGAAGCTGCCAACCTGGACCTTGCGCCGCAAACTGGCCGAGGAAGGCACGCAGTTTCGCGCGATTCTCAACGACACCCGCCGCGACCTGGCCATGACCTACATTCGCGACACGGAACTGGCGTTTGGGGAAATTGCCTACTTGCTCGGTTTTGCCTCAGCGGAGGCCTTTCAACGGGCCTTCAAGCGCTGGAACAGCCAGACCCCAGGGGAATTTCGCCGCAGTCAGCGGCATTCCGCCTGACGCCTGCCTACAACTCGGTGGCGTCGTCGGCCGGGTGCGAAGGGTCCAGTTCAAAGGCCTGGTATTCCAGCAGCTCTTCTTGATAATCGTCCATCGTCGACTCCTTGTGTCATCAAAGCAGGTTGTTCAAGTGACCTGCATCACCAGCCTAAAGTGCCGTGGTGACGAAAAAAAGACAGGGTCATGACATTCCTGCGCTCCAGGATTAAACGTAGCGACGGGCAACGGATTTAATACATCAAACTTGACCCTCTCGGCCCGCGCGTAATTACTCGCCGGTGGCCGGCAGCGGTGGAATCACCTCTGTCGGTGCCGGCAGCACAGGCGTAGTCGGCACTTCTGCTGGAGTTTGCGGGGTAATGGGCATGGCCTCTACCGGCGGTGCAAGCGGTTCCGAGACCGCTGGCGCGACAGGTACCGGCGGCACTTCTTTCGGCGCTTCTACCTTATCCACCGCCGGCGCGGGCTTGGGTTCCGGTACGCCGAGATCGGCCTTTGGCGCTTCGGGAATCTGCTCGGCGGCTTTCACTTCCTGGGGCAGGAACACATCCACCAGGGAAAAGTAGCGGTCATAGAACTTGGGCGAGGTGACCGTCTCGCTGGCCACCTTGACCATCGAGTCGTCGGTGGAGCCGATCGGCATCGACACCGAACCGAGCACGCCCACCCCCAGGCTGGCGGAGTTGTTGACTTTCTTCAGCGCGTAGCGATCCTGCAGGGCGTTAGCAAACATGGTGGCATGATGCTCGCCGCTGCCATCTTCGGCACACACCACGTTGAAACTGATCTGTAGATGGGTCTCACCGGTCTGCTGGAAACTTTTGTTACCGCTCACCAGCTTCGGGTCGCTGCTGGTGATGATGTAGCCCTGGCTGAGCAACGCCCGGCGTGCCGCTTCGCAGGCCGCGATATCGCTGACCGGGTAATTGCGCGAAAACGTACCGGAGTCGTCGAAGTTCTCATGTTCGTAAATAGCGGTCTTGGGCGAGGAGCAGCCCGTGGCGCCTGCCAGCACCAGCGCGAGCGCGAGGCCACGCAAGTGAAATGAAGTTGACATTGATCATCCTGAGGAAAACGGTCAGGGCGGTATTGTGCAACAGATCACCGGCTGCGCGCGCGGATTCCTGTCGGTAAAACGTCACCAGCCGGCTCGACGCGCGGTGCAGGAAAAAGCCTGGCGCTCATATGATCGATAAACACCCGCAGTTTGGCCGAGGCATGTCGGCTCGACGGCCAGAGCATCCAGAAGCTGCCACTGTGCTCCAGGTAATCGTCCAGCACCCGCTGCAGGCGGCCCTGCTCGACGGATTCGCGGACCATGAAGTCCGGCAGGCAGGCGATCCCAAGGCCTTCGTGCACTACGTGCTTTAGCGACTCGATGGTCGTGCTGACCAACGGTGCACGCAGCACCGGCTCGGGTTCGCCCGGTAAATGGCGCAGGGGCCAGCTCTCCAGCTTGCCGGTGGCGCAAAACTTGTGACGTAGGCAGGCATGATGGTTGAGATCCGTAGGACAGGTCGGTACGCCGTGTAAGGCGAAGTACTGCGGCGCTCCCACCAGCACCAACCGATAGTGCCCCAGCAGCCGCGCCGACAGCCGCGAGTCCTCGGGCTTGCCGGTGCGCACCACAGCGTCGAAGCCTTCCTCGATCACATCCACCATGCGGTCGGAAAAATCCACGTCCAGCTCAATCTCTGGATAGGACCGCATAAACTCGGTCAGCACCGGCATCAACAGGCCCCTGACCTGGGGCAAACTGATGCGTAATTTGCCACGGGGGGTGGTTGCGGCTTCAGTCAACTCCTGCTCGGCCGCTTCAACCTCGGCCAGGATCCGCCGTGAACGCTCGAGAAACAGCGCGCCCTCGGCCGTCAGCGTGATACTGCGGGTACTGCGATGGAACAGCCGCACCCCCAGACGCTGCTCCATGCGCGCAATGCTTTTGCCCACAGCCGAGGACGACACCCCCAGCAGCCGACCGGCCTGGGTAAAGCTGCGGGTCTCCGCGACCTGCACAAACACCGACATACTGCCCAGACTGTCCATTGTCACTTCCTGCGAATTACGGACATAAACGTCCGATAAGTTCGGAACCTTAGCCCATTTTTCCAAGCGGTTCAGCCCCCTACTCTGCCCCGATGTCCTGATGCCTTGAATACGGAGCCGAGCCACATGAATGACTGCAGTACACCGCAATGCCTGCCCAGCGAGCGCGAACGCCTGCCCATGGCGGGCTTGCTGGCGCTGGCCACCGCCGGCTTCATCACCATCCTCACCGAGGCGATGCCCGCAGGTCTGCTGCCCCAGATGAGCGCCGGCCTCGGGGTAAGCGAGGCGCTGGTCGGCCAGCTCGTCACGCTGTATGCCCTCGGCTCGTTGCTGGCCGCCATCCCCCTGACCATCGCCACCCGTGGCTGGCGCCGCCGCCCCTTGCTGATGCTAGCCATTGGTGGCTTCGCGCTAGTCAACAGTGTCACGGCACTATCAAGCGTGTATTGGCTGACCCTGGTCGCACGGCTGTTGGCCGGGGTGTTCGCGGGTTTGCTCTGGGCACTGCTGGCAGGATATGCCAGCCGCATGGTGGCCCCGCACCTACAGGGCCGGGCGATTGCCGTGGCAATGCTGGGCGCGCCCCTGGCGTTATCCCTTGGAGTGCCTGCCGGAACGTTTCTGGGCACTGCAGTGGGTTGGCGCTTGAGCTTTGCGATCATGACCGGGCTGACAGTGCTGCTACTGGCGTGGGTACGCTGGCAGGTGCCGGACTTTGCCGGGCAACATGCGCAACAGCGCCTGGGCTTGCGCCAGGTCCTGCGTTTGCCGGGGGTGCGACCGGTGCTGTGGGTGACCTTTACCTACGTGCTGGCGCATAACATTCTGTACACCTATATCGCGCCGTTCCTGGCGCCCGCCGGGCTTACCGCCGACATCGACCGGGTGTTGCTGGTATTTGGCCTGGCAGCGCTGATGGGGATCTGGATCGTCAGCCTGTTGATTGACCGCCTGCTGCAGGTCCTACTGGTGAGCAGTTGCACCCTGTTTGCCGCTGCAGCATTGGCCCTGTGTCTGTGGATCGCCTCTACCGAGGTCGTCTACCTGTCAGTCGCCATCTGGGGCCTGGCGTTTGGCGGCTTGCCTGCCTTGCTGCAAACCGCGCTGGCCAAATCGGCCGGTGACTCGGCGGATGCAGCCCAGTCGATGCTGGTGACGGTGTGGAACCTGGGGATTGCCGGCGGTGGGCTGCTGGGCGGCATACTGCTTCAGGGATGGGGCGTCATGTGGTTTCCCTGGGTCGTTGCCGCCTTGGCTACGCTGGCATTGATCACCACCCTGCAGCCTCGCCGCACCTGACAAACAGGCAAAAAAAGACCCCGGTTTCAGGCCGGGGTGTTTTTTGAAACGGTATTACTACATCAGAACCGCTTGATGTCAGCCTTGCTTTCCAGCTCCTTGCGGAACGCGGCGAAGTCCTGCTGACCGACCCGCGAAGCGAGGAAGCGACGATATTGCTCCTTCTCTTCATCGGTTGGCGCAGCGCCTTCGTTGACGTTGTTCAAGCGCAGGATCATCAAGCTGCCATCCGGCAGGGTCACGTCGGTGAAGGTCGGTTTGTCCTTCGCCGCCGGCTTGGCCATGCGGAACAGCGCTTGCAGCACGGCAGGCTCGACGCCTTCCTGGCCACGGGTAGCAGCTTCGGTGACTTTCCAGGCCTGGCCATCAACCGCCTGGTCCAATGCCAGCTTGCCGTCGCGCAGGTTAGCGATCAGCTCGTCAGCATGGGTCTTCGCCGCAGCGCTTGCACGCTCCTTGGTCAACTGGGCACGGATGGCGGTCGCCACGCTTTCCAGCGGCAGTTGCTCCGGCTTGCGGTGCTCCTTGGCGCGCAGGACCACGATGGTTTCCGGATCCAGCTCGATGGCGGTGCTGTTGGCACCCTCATCCAGCACTTCAGGGCTGAAAGCCGCCTGGATCACAGCACGGTTGGCCGCGATGCCTTCGCCACCTTCACGGCCAAACGGCGCCGAAGTGTGCACGGTCAGCTTCAGGTCCGAAGCTGGCTGGGCCAGGTCGGAGGCTTCGAATGCCGCATCTTCCAGTTGCTTGGTTGCCTCGACGAAGCGCTGTTCTACTTGCTGGGTCTTCAGCTCGCGGGTCAGCTTGTCTTTCAGGCTGGCGAACGAAGGCACTTCTGGCGCTTCAACACCCAGCAGCTTGATCAGGTGCCAGCCGAAGCTGGAACGTACCGGTGCCGAGACCTGGTCCTTGTTCAAGGCGTACAGGGCACTTTCGAACTCAGGATCGTAGACGCCAGGGCCTGCAAAACCCAGGTCGCCGCCGCTGTTGGCCGAACCCGGATCCTGGGAGAACTCCTTGGCCAGGGCCTCGAAGCTTTCGCCCTTGGCCAGGCGCGCCTGGACTTCCTCGATCTTGGCCTTGGCCTGGGCCTCGGTGACCTTGTCGTTGACTTCGATCAGAATGTGCGCGGCACGACGCTGTTCAGCGAGGTTGGCGGTTTCTTTCTCGTACAGGGCCTGCAGCTCATCGTCCTTGACCGCTACCTGGTCAAAGAACGAAGACTTCTTCAGCTCCAGGTAGTCGATGACGACCTGGTCCGGAGTCATGAACTCTTTGGCGTGTTGGTCGTAGTAAGCCTTGACCTCGTCGTCGGTGAGTTTCACGGCTGCCGGGTCGGCCTTGATGCTGACGGTGGCGAAATCACGGGTCTGTTTTTCCAGACGCGCAAAGTTCAGCACTTCCTGGTCGGTGACAAAACCGCTGCCGGCAATGCCTGCGCGCAGTTGGCCGATCAGCATTTCCTGGGTCAGCATCTGCCGGAACTGCATACGGCTGTAGCCCAGTTGACGGATCACCTGGTCGAAGCGTTCAGCGCTGAACTTGCCGTCTTCCTGAAACTCCGGGGTCTGCAGGATCACTTGGTCCAGTGCAGCTTCCGAGAAGGAGAACTTCGAATCGGCCGCGCCTTGCAGCAGCAGCTTGCGATCGATCAGGCCTTTGAGGGCCGCCTCGCGCAGCATTTTTTCATCCAGCAAGGACGCGTCGAAGTCCTTGCCCAGTTGTTGCATAAGCTGCCGACGTTGCATGTCGACGGCCTGGCTCAGCTCGTTTTGAGTGATTTCTTCACCATTGACCTTGGCCGCGTCCTGGCTGTTGGTCGTGGCCTGGAAAATGGCCTCGATACCGGTGAAGGCCATCAATACAACGATGAGCCCGATAATGGTCTTGGCAATCCAGCCTTGTGAATTGTCCCTGATATTCTGCAGCATGCGTCCCCCAGAAACGGTTGAACTTCAAAAATTAGGCAACCGTGGAGCGTGGGTAGAATCCGGATAGAAGAAAGGCGCATCCGAGGATGCGCCTTCTCGTAACTGGCGGAACGGACGGGTGTTGAACCCGCCCCCCGGCGTCGCGACCCAATGGATACTCAGGTCAGTTGCCGCTCCGCTGCCAGGCCAGACCTGCGTCCAGCCCGGATAGGCAAAGGCTTGAACGAAGCTTAGTTGACGGCTTCTTTCAGGGCTTTACCGGCTTTGAAACCTGGTTTCTTGGCAGCAGCGATTTGCAGTGCTTTGCCAGTCTGTGGGTTACGGCCAGTGCGGGCTGGACGATCGGTCACAGAGAAAGTACCGAAACCTACCAGTACCACGGAGTCGCCGGCCTTGAGAGCGCCAGTGACGGATTCGATTACTGCGTCCAGCGCACGGCCAGCAGCGGCTTTCGGGATATCAGCAGATGCGGCGATAGCATCAATCAGTTCCGACTTGTTCACTCTAAGTCCCCTTATATCTATTGAGTATGATTCTAAGTTTTTTGGTGAAAGCAAAAACCAGTGCTGAATGGCCTACAGGCACTTATAAGAGCCGCTTTATAACAAGGGCTCTAAAAAGCTGTCAAGGAAGCCACCAAGCTTAAACGTATTAATGCGTGCTAATTCTTTCCTTAGAGTCAGTCTCGCGTTTTTCGTCCTTCGCGACTATCTCGGGAGCCACATCCGGCAAGGGCTCCGGCGCGTATTGCAGCGCAATTTGCAGGACCTCGTCAATCCATTTAACCGGTTTAATCTGCAGATCCTGCTTAATATTGTCAGGAATTTCCTTCAAGTCGCGAACATTCTCTTCAGGAATGATCACCGTCTTGATACCACCACGGTGTGCAGCCAGCAGTTTTTCCTTCAGGCCACCAATGGCCAGTACCTGACCACGCAGGGTGATTTCCCCGGTCATGGCCACATCGGCGCGCACGGGGATGCCGGTCAGGGCCGATACCAGGGCCGTGCACATGCCTACGCCAGCGCTAGGGCCGTCTTTGGGAGTCGCCCCTTCCGGCATATGGATGTGGGTGTCGTGCTTCTCGTGGAAGTCCAGGGGGATCCCCAGGCTGCGGGCGCGGCTGCGCACCACGGTCTGCGCGGCCGTGATGGACTCGACCATCACGTCACCCAGGGAACCGGTCTTGATCAGTTGCCCCTTGCCCGGGATCACCGCGGCCTCGATGGTCAGCAATTCGCCGCCCACCTGGGTCCACGCCAGACCAGTCACCTGCCCGACCTGATCCTGCTGCTCGGCCAGGCCATAGCGGAATTTGCGCACACCCAGGAAGTGCTCCAGCGCATCGGCCGTAACCTTCACGGAGAAGCGTTTTTCCAGGGCATGTTCTTTGACTGCCTTACGGCAGATCTTCGCCAATTGACGCTCAAGGCCCCGTACGCCGGCCTCGCGGGTGTAGTAGCGAATGATGTCGCGGATCGACTCGACATCAAATTCGATCTCGCCCTTCTTCAACCCGTTGGCCGCAATCTGCTTGGGCGCGAGGTACTTGACGGCGATATTGATCTTCTCGTCTTCGGTGTAACCCGGCAGACGAATCACCTCCATCCGGTCCAGCAGGGCTGGCGGGATGTTCATCGAGTTGGAGGTGCACAGGAACATTACGTCGGACAGGTCGTAGTCGACTTCCAGGTAATGGTCGTTGAAATTGTGGTTCTGCTCGGGGTCGAGCACTTCGAGCAAGGCTGATGCAGGATCGCCCCGCATGTCGCTGCCCATTTTGTCGATTTCATCGAGCAGGAACAGCGGATTGCGCACGCCAACCTTTGTCATCTTTTGAATCAATCTTCCCGGCATCGAACCGATGTAAGTCCGGCGATGTCCACGGATTTCCGCTTCATCACGCACGCCACCGAGGGCCATGCGTACGAATTTTCGGTTGGTGGCGTTGGCAATCGACTCGGCCAGCGAGGTTTTACCCACGCCCGGAGGACCGACCAGGCACAACACCGGGCCACGAATCTTCTTCACGCGCTTTTGCACGG
This sequence comes from Pseudomonas sp. WS 5059, assembly GCF_012985525.1. NCBI lineage: Bacteria > Pseudomonadati > Pseudomonadota > Gammaproteobacteria > Pseudomonadales > Pseudomonadaceae > Pseudomonas > Pseudomonas sp. WS 5059. The sequence goes on from NZ_JAAQWO010000007.1 coordinate 168,084, forward strand.
CGAGGTATTCGAGGATGCGCTCCTTGACCTCCTCCAGGCCGTAGTGATCGGCGTCGAGGATATCTTCGGCACGCGCCAGGTCCAGGCGCACCTTGGTCTGGGCTTTCCACGGCACCTGCACCAGCCAGTCGATGTAGGAACGAACCACGGTGGCTTCGGCCGACATCGGCGACATTTGCTTGAGTTTGTTCAACTCGGCGGTGGCTTTGGTCAACGCGTCTTTTGGCAGGCCTGCGGCATCGATGCGCTTTTTCAGCTCTTCGATTTCGTTGTGACCTTCCTCGCTGTCGCCGAGCTCTTTCTGAATGGCCTTCATCTGCTCATTCAGGTAGTACTCGCGCTGGCTGCGCTCCATTTGTTTCTTGACGCGACCGCGAATGCGCTTCTCGACCTGCAACAGATCGATCTCGGCATCCAGCAGGGCCAGGACGTGCTCGACCCGGGTCGACAGGTCGATGATTTCGAGGATGTCTTGCTTCTGCTCGATCTTCAGCGCCATGTGCGCGGCCATGGTGTCGACCAGGCGGCTTGGCTCATCAATGCTGTTGAGGGAGGACAGGACTTCAGCCGGGACTTTCTTGCCCAGTTGCACGTATTGCTCGAACTGGGACAGCAGGCTGCGTACAAACACTTCGGATTCGCGCTCAGGCGCATCGACTTCGTCGATCAACGCCACTTCTGCACGCAGGTGGCCGTCCACCTCCATGAAGCGCTCGACCGCACCGCGCTGCTCACCCTCGACCAGCACCTTGACGGTGCCATCCGGCAGCTTGAGCAATTGCAGAACGGTGGCAATGGTGCCGACGCGATACAGGGCGTCTTCGCCTGGATCGTCGTCAGCCGGATTTCTCTGGGCCAACAGCAGGATCTGCTTGTCGCCCGTCATCGCGGCCTCGAGGGCTTCGATAGACTTCTCGCGCCCCACGAACAGCGGGATAACCATGTGCGGATACACAACCACATCACGCAATGGCAGGAGAGGCAATTCAATGGTTGTCTTCATGATTTCGCCTCTATGACAGATGAAAGTAAGCTTGAAACCAAGATGGGGGCTGCGTGTAAAAAAAACAAGCTCAATGCTGGCAGTTACACACAGTAAAAATCCCTATGAAAAACAAAGGGGCCCCTAGAGGCCCCTTGTTTGTACCGAAACTGCGAAACGCTTACGCGTCTGGCGCAGCCTTGGCAGCCGGCTCACTGTTTTCGTAGATATACAGTGGCTTGGACTTACCTTCTATAACGCTTTCGTCGATCACCACTTTACTCACCTCGGACTGCGAGGGGATTTCGTACATGGTGTCGAGCAGTACGCCTTCGAGAATCGAGCGCAGGCCACGTGCGCCAGTTTTGCGCTCCAGTGCCCGCTTGGCCACCGATTTGAGCGCATCGGCACGGAACTCGAGGTCTACACCTTCCATTTCGAACAGCTTGGCGTATTGCTTGGTCAGGGCGTTTTTCGGCTCGGTGAGGATCTGAATCAGAGCAGCCTCGTCCAACTCGTCCAGCGTAGCCAGGACCGGCAGACGGCCAACGAATTCCGGGATCAGACCGAACTTGACCAGATCGTCAGGCTCGACTTCACGCAGGGACTCGCCCACCTTCTTGCCTTCTTCCTTGCTGCGCACTTCTGCACTGAAACCGATGCCGCCACGGGTGGAGCGGTTTTGAATAACCTTTTCCAGGCCGGAGAACGCACCGCCACAGATAAACAGGATGTTACGCGTATCAACCTGCAGGAATTCCTGCTGCGGGTGCTTGCGGCCGCCTTGGGGCGGTACGGAAGCGACCGTGCCTTCAATCAACTTCAGCAGGGCTTGCTGCACGCCTTCACCGGAAACATCCCGGGTGATCGACGGGTTGTCGGACTTGCGCGAAATCTTGTCGATTTCATCGATATAGACAATACCCATCTGGGCCTTCTCTACGTCGTAATCGCACTTCTGCAACAGTTTCTGAATGATGTTCTCGACATCTTCACCCACGTAGCCAGCCTCGGTGAGGGTGGTGGCGTCGGCGATGGTGAACGGAACGTTCAGCAGGCGAGCGAGGGTTTCTGCAAGCAGGGTTTTACCCGAGCCTGTAGGACCGATCAGCAGGATGTTGCTCTTGCCGAGTTCGACCTCGTCACCTTTCTTGTCACGCTGGTTCAAGCGCTTGTAGTGGTTGTACACCGCTACGGCCAGAACCTTCTTTGCACGCTCTTGACCAATCACGTACTGATCAAGGATGCCGCTGATTTCTTTAGGCGAAGGCAATTTATGCGCGCTGCTTTCGGCCTGTGCCTCCTGCACCTCCTCACGGATGATGTCATTGCACAGGTCGACGCACTCGTCGCAGATAAAGACCGAGGGGCCGGCAATCAATTTGCGCACTTCATGCTGGCTTTTGCCACAGAAGGAGCAATAGAGCAGCTTGCCGTTGTCCTCGCCGTTGCGGGTGTCAGTCATTCGTTCGATCCAAATCCGATAGGCTTGCAACACAAGATGAAGGCTTATGCGGGCTTTTTCAAGCCCGCCGGTGGTCGGACATGCCGACCAGCCCTATTTTGAGCGGCTTATATTAAGCGGGGCGCTTGTCGATCACGGCGTCGATCAGCCCGTATTCACGCGCGGCTTCGGCACTCATGAAGTTGTCGCGGTTGGTATCGCGCTCGATTTCTTCCAGGGTGTGCCCGCTGTGCTTGGCCATCAGCGTATTGAGACGCTCACGGATAAACAGGATTTCCTTGGCGTGGATTTCGATATCCGACGCCTGGCCCTGGAAACCGCCCAGTGGCTGGTGAATCATCACGCGCGAGTTAGGCAGGCAGAAACGCTTGCCTTCAGCACCTGCGGTCAGCAGGAATGCACCCATGCTGCAGGCCTGGCCAATGCACGTGGTGGATACGTTCGGCTTGATGAACTGCATGGTGTCGTAGATCGACATGCCCGCCGTCACCGAACCGCCTGGGGAGTTGATGTAGAGATGGATGTCCTTGTCCGGGTTTTCCGCTTCAAGGAACAGCAGTTGCGCACAGATCAGGTTGGCCATGTAGTCCTCTACCGGACCAACCAGAAAGATCACTCGCTCCTTGAGCAGGCGCGAGTAGATGTCGTAGGCGCGTTCGCCACGAGCAGATTGCTCGACAACCATCGGGACCAGGCCGCCTGCGGCCTGGATATCAGAGTTCTGCTGAATATACGAATTACGGAACATGCTCTGCAGTTACTCCCAAATAGTCATGTCTTGAATACGCATAAGCCAGCGCGAGGCTGGCTTATGGGTGTATTTTCAAACGAGTTGGACAATCAGTCGGCTTGTGCTGCTTCTGCCGGCTTGACTGCTTCTTCGTAAGAGACCGCTTTGTCGGTCACCTTAGCCTTCTGCAGAACAGTATCCACAACTTGTTCTTCCAGCACAACCGAACGGACTTCGTTCAACTGCTGGTCATTCTTGTAGTACCAAGCCACGACCTGCTCAGGCTCCTGGTAGGCCGAAGCCATTTCCTGGATCATTTCGCGAACGCGGTCTTCGTCAGGCTTGAGGTCGAACTGCTTGACCACTTCAGCCACGATCAGGCCCAGCACGACGCGGCGCTTGGCTTGCTCTTCGAACAGCTCGGCCGGCAGTTGGTCAGGCTTGATGTTGCCACCAAACTGCTGAACAGCTTGTACGCGCAGGCGGTCCACTTCGTTGGACAGCAGAGCCTTAGGCACTTCGATCGGGTTGGCGGCCAGCAGACCGTCCATGACCTGGTTCTTGACCTTGGACTTGATGGCCTGGCGCAGCTCACGCTCCATGTTCTTGCGAACTTCGGCGCGGAAACCTTCGATACCGGTTTCCTTGATGCCGAACTGGGCGAAGAACTCTTCGTTCAGTTCTGGCAGCTTAGGCTCGGAAACACTGTTGACAGTCACGGTGAACTCGGCGGCTTTGCCAGCCAGATCCAGGTTCTGGTAGTCAGCAGGGAAAGTCAGGTTCAGAACACGCTCTTCACCGGCTTTAGCGCCAACCAGACCGTCTTCAAAGCCCGGGATCATGCGATTGGAGCCCAGTACCAACTGGGTGCCTTTGGCCGAGCCGCCAGCGAAGACTTCGCCGTCAACCTTGCCTACGAAATCGATGTTCAGTTGGTCTTCGTTCTGGGCAGCGCGATCGGCCACTTCAAAACGGGTGTTCTGCTTGCGCAGGATTTCCAGCATGTTGTCCAGGTCGGCATCAGCCACTTCGGCGCTCAGGCGCTCGATTTCGATACCTTCGAAGCCAGCGACGGTGAACTCTGGGAACACTTCGAATACGGCAACGTATTCCAGGTCCTTGCCAGCTTCCAAGGACTTAGGCTCGATGGAAGGCGAACCAGCCGGGTTCAGCTTTTGCTCGACAACAGCTTCGTAGAAGGAAGCCTGGATCACGTCACCTACGGCATCTTGACGCGCGTCAGCACCAAAGCGGCGCTTGATTTCGCTCATCGGCACTTTGCCTGGACGGAAACCAGCGATCTTGGCCTTCTGGGCAGTCTGCTGCAGACGCTTGTTGACCGCAGTCTCGATGCGCTCTGCCGGCACGGTGATGCTCATGCGGCGCTCGATAGCAGTAGTATTTTCAACAGAAACTTGCATGGATATTCCTCGTTGCACAGACGTTAGCCGGCCGTTTCCGACCCAAGAATCAAGGGCATGCATTCTAGTGGGTCAAACTCAAGAAGTCACCCTACTGAAAACGGGTTAAAAAACAGCAGGCATTTTACAGGTACGAATGCACGAATGCTCCTCGCCCCAGTGACAAATACAGCCAATCACGCCAGGGCTCTGTACCAACCCTTCTATATATAGAAGAAGCTGCCAACCATCTCCCTGGCTGCCAACCTTGCGCACAAGGCCGGCGGGTAGTACGGCATCATCGAGAAACAAAAATACGACGAAGCGCCCACCCCTGCGACCCAGAACCTGCAGTCGCCGAATACGTAAACCGCTAAAACAAAAAAGGCGCCAGACTGTTAAATCTGGCGCCTTTCGGAATATGGGGTGGACGAAGGGGATCGAACCCTCGACAACGGGAGTCACAATCCCGTGCTCTACCAACTGAGCTACGCCCACCATATTGCGTGACAAAGAAGCCAATCGCCTTCTCTGTTAAGCACCAACCCAGCCCATGGCAAGGGTGACGCTGTATTTGGTGCGGATGAAGAGACTCGAACTCTTACGCCTCGCGGCGCTGGAACCTAAATCCAGTGTGTCTACCAATTCCACCACATCCGCGGCTTGAAGCTTTTAAAACAAAGGCGCCAGACCGTTAAATCTGGCGCCTTTTGAAATATGGGGTGGACGAAGGGGATCGAACCCTCGACAACGGGAGTCACAATCCCGTGCTCTACCAACTGAGCTACGCCCACCATCTTGCGCTACTTGTGCCAAAGCTGCCTAATGGCGCACCCGGCAGGACTCGAACCTGCGACCATCCGCTTAGAAGGCGGATGCTCTATCCAGCTGAGCTACGGGCGCCTGATTAATCTGTACTCTTGGAGGACTACAAACTAAATGCTTCCAGCCTCACACAATAAAACCACTATTGCGCTCGACCTTCTTAACCAGTGCTAGGCTGTGCCCGACAAGTGCGACGAATAGTATAGACGCCCCCAGGGGCCGTCAAATCTTTTTTGAAAAAAATTCATTTTATTTAAGGGGTTAGGGGAATTTGCAGACCAAGCGCCTTTGCCCTCACGTCCTGGCGTGCGAGAATGCGCGCACTTTTCCTCCCCCTCTCGATGGTTAATCACGCGTAATGACTGCACAACTTATCGACGGCAAATCAATCGCCGCCAGCCTGCGCCAGCAGATCGCCAAACGTGTCGCCGAACGTCGTAAGCTTGGCCTGCGCACGCCGGGGCTCGCGGTGATCCTGGTCGGCAGCGATCCTGCCTCCCAGGTTTATGTCTCGCACAAGCGTAAAGACTGTGAAGAGGTCGGCTTTGTTTCCAAGGCCTACGACTTGCCTTCCGACACCACCCAACAGGCGCTGACCGACCTGATCGACGGCCTCAACGACGATCCGAACATCGACGGCATCCTGCTGCAATTGCCGCTGCCGGAGCATCTGGATGCCTCCCTGCTGCTGGAGCGCATCCGCCCCGACAAAGACGTCGACGGTTTCCATCCTTATAACGTCGGTCGCCTGGCACAGCGTATCCCCCTGCTACGCCCGTGCACGCCAAAAGGCATCATGACCCTGCTGGAAAGCACCGGCGTGGACCTGTATGGGCTGGATGCGGTAGTCGTTGGCGCTTCCAACATTGTTGGCCGCCCGATGGCCATGGAACTGCTGCTGGCCGGCTGCACCGTGACCGTCACCCACCGCTTCACCAAGGACCTGGCAGGCCACGTCGGCCGTGCCGACCTGGTAGTGGTCGCCGCCGGCAAGCCGGGCCTGGTCAAGGGCGAGTGGATCAAGGAAGGCGCCATCGTGATCGATGTCGGCATCAACCGCCAGGAAGATGGCAAGCTGGTGGGCGACGTGGTGTATGAAACCGCCCTGCCCCGTGCCGGCTGGATTACTCCGGTGCCGGGTGGCGTAGGCCCGATGACCCGTGCGTGCCTTCTGGAAAACACCCTGTACGCGGCCGAAACGCTGCACAGCTAATAACCCGCCGCACTAAAGAAGCCCTGCCTTATGGCGGGGCTTTTTATTGCCCGCAAAAAAAGTCGTTTTTTCTTTGTTTTTAAGAGCTTTCGTCTGGTTTTAGAAGAACATTCGACAGTTTCTGGCCCATACTAATAATATGTAACATCATTTTTCATAAAGCCGGTCGCACCCGGTATTTTTCTATCTTTTAGCGAGTCCATCCGCGTGAATATTCGTCTCTCTCTCGTCAGCCTGTTCTTCGCATTCGCAGGCACTGTCGCCAACGCCAGTGAAACCACCCTGGCCCCACGGGATACCTCGCAGCTGCATATCGCTTCGGGTAGCGCGATGCTGGTGGATTTGCAAACCAACAAGGTGATCTACGCCAGCAACCCCGACGTAGTCGTGCCGATTGCTTCCGTCACCAAATTGATGACCGGCATGGTGGTGCTGGACGCCAAGCAGAACATGGACGAGTACATCTCCATCAACATCAGCGACACCCCGGAAATGAAAGGCGTGTTCTCACGGGTCAAGCTCAACAGCGAGATGCCGCGCAAGGAGATGTTGCTGATCACCCTGATGTCCTCGGAAAACCGTGCCGCTGCCAGCCTGGCCCACCACTATCCGGGCGGTTATGCCGCATTTATTGCCGCGATGAACGCCAAGGCCAAGGCCCTGGGCATGAACAGCACGCGCTATGTCGAGCCCACCGGCCTGTCGATCCATAACGTGTCCACCGCCCGCGACTTGAGCAAGCTGGTGCAAGCCGCGCACAAATACCCGCTGCTCACGCAACTGAGCACCACCAAGGAAAAAACCGTGTCGTTCCGCAAGCCCAGCTACACCCTGGGCTTTTCCAATACCGATCACCTGGTCAACCGGGCCAACTGGGATATCAAGCTGACCAAGACCGGCTTCACCAACCAGGCCGGCCACTGCCTGGTGCTGGTGACGAGCATGGGCAATCGTCCGGTATCGCTGGTGATCCTCGATGCTTTCGGCAAGTTCACGCACTTTGCCGATGCCAGCCGCATCCGCAAGTGGATTGAAACCGGCAAGAGTGGCTCGGTGCCGGACGTGGCCCTGCAATACAAGGCCGACAAGAATCTCAAGGCCCGCCAGACCGGGGTCGCCCAGTCCCATTGATACACGATTGGCAGGTACAAAAAACGGCGCCCTCGGGCGCCGTTTGCTTTATGGCTGCTTCGGTCTTTCGGCCATCACCTTGAGTGCCTGGGCTGCCGCCTGCTCCTGGCCGGCCTGGGCGGTTGCGTTAGCGGCCTGCTGCCACCGCCCCGCATCCAGATTGGCCGGCAACTGGCTTGGGCGCTGGACCAGCACCGCCCACTGCCCGGCGCTGTTCCAGGCGGACTCGAAGTCGCTGAACGCCACCGGGCGTCGCCGGTCCCTTGCGACTCGCAGCAATACCGTACTGTTCTGCTGGTTAAAGCCCACCAGTACCGCATAACGCGGCTCGGCCCAGAGTGTCGAGCCCTCGGTGATGCGCACCATCACCGGATACCCCGCCGCCACCTGCGCCAACAGCGCGGTTAGCTTGGCATCCAGCGGATACACCAGCATCCCGTACTCACGCGCCAGTATCTGCATATTGCGCTCAAGGTCCGCTTCCCCACCCGGCAGGTGCAATGGCTTATCCAGCAAGCCCGGTGTAATCACAATGCCTTGTTGCGACAGCATGCTGGCCAAGGCGGCTGGGCCACCCTGGTAGGTGTCGCCACGAAACGCCGGCACACCGTTGAGCTCTACACGTTCGGGCAGACCGTGGATTTTCGAGGGGGTGGGATGCCCGGCACACGCGGCCAATCCGAGGACGCAGGCAGCCACCAGCGAGGATTTTTTGAGACTCGACCGTAAACGCAACTTCTTCACTCTCTTGATCATCTGCGGGCTGGGGCGTTGATCATAGGGCGCTCTTGGACGCCGGTATAGCCTTGGGCAGCAGTAAAAAGCCCGGGATAGAGCAAACAAGTTGGACGGACACGACCATTGGTCAATAGCACGCAACCGGGAGGCAGCTAGACTGTCCATTGCAAAGACAGTGTGTGCCCTGCACAGGGCAAAAGGAGGCACTCATGAGCCTGACAACCACGATTTTCCTGCTGGTGCTTGGCTGGCTGGCCGTCGCCGGCGCCATGTTGTGGGGGGTATTGCGCGTGACCCGCCGGCATCATCATCCACAGCCCAAGGCCGCGACACGCGCCAAGGCCCATAAGCCTGTCGCCCATCACGCCTGATAAATAATGTAGGAGCCGGCTTGCCGGCTCCTACATTATTTATCAGGCCACCCGCTTGTTGGCCACGGCCGCCGAAGCCGCCACCATCGCCCGCAGCAATACCGCGCACCCCGCCGCCAGGTCATCCGGCGCCGCGTTTTCGATCTCGTTATGGCTGATCTCGCCCTCACACGGCACGAATATCATCCCCGCCGGCCCCAATTCGGCAACGAAGATCGCGTCGTGCCCGGCGCCACTGACAATATCCATGTTCGACAGGCCCAGGCCATTGGCCGCCTCACGTACAGCATCGACACACCCCTTGTCGAAATACAGCGGTGGAAAATCGGCGGTAGGCACCATTTCGAAGGTCAAGCCGTGCTTGGCGCAGGTGTCGTCGATCACCTGGCGCACCTGGGCAATCATCGAGTCCAGGCGTGCCGGCTCCAGGTGTCGGAAGTCCAGGGTCATGCGCACCTCGCCAGGGATCACATTGCGCGAGCCCGGGTAGGCTTGCAGGCAACCCACGGTGCCACAGGCATGGGGCTGATGGCCGAGGGCTGCTGCGTTTACCGCAGCCACCACTGCCGAAGCACCGACCAGGGCGTCCTTGCGCAGGTGCATCGGCGTCGGCCCAGCGTGGGCCTCGACCCCACGCAGGGTCAGGTCGAACCATTTCTGGCCGAGCGCCCCCAGCACCACGCCGATGGTTTTGCGCTCATCTTCAAGGATCGGGCCTTGCTCGATATGGGCTTCAAAATAAGCCCCTACCTTGTGCCCACTGACCGGTCGGGTGCCCGCATAGCCAATCGCATTCAGCGCATCGCCCACCGTGACGCCCTCGACATCGGTTTTGGCCAGGGTGTCTGCCAGGGTGAATTTCTCGGCAAACACCCCGGAGCCCATCATGCATGGCGGGAAGCGCGAGCCTTCTTCGTTGGTCCACACCACCACCTCCAGCGGCGCCTCGGTTTCGATCTGCAGGTCATTGAGCGTGCGCAACACCTCCACTCCCGCCAATACACCGAAGCAGCCGTCGAACTTGCCGCCAGTCGGCTGGGTGTCGATATGGCTGCCGGTCATCACCGGCGCCAGCGCCGGGTTGCGCCCAGGGCGACGGGCGAAAATATTGCCCACGCCATCGACAGTCACGGTGCAACCCGCATCCTCGCACCATTGCACAAACAGATCGCGAGCCTGGCGATCCAGGTCGGTCAGGGCCAGTCGACACACACCGCCCTTGGGGGTAGCGCCAAGCTTGGCGAGGTCCATCAACGACTGCCACAGGCGGTCGCGGTTGATGTGCTGATGGGTCGATTGTAGAACGTCGATGGCAGCGTTCATGGGGATCTCCTCGGGCAATATTTCTTATGATTGACGCGGTCCAACTGTGGGATCGGGCTTGCTCGCGAAGGCGGTGTATCAGTCAATATATCCATCACTGACCCACCGCCTTCGCGAGCAAGCCCGATCCCACAGTTGATTGCATTCCACATCGCTTACAGGGATGTCTTGGCAGCGACCGGGCTGGTTTTGCGCTTGCTGCACAGGCCGTAATACAACACCCCGCCCAACGCCGAACCGGTGAACCAGCCATAGCTGTAGAACCAACTGAATGCATCGCTACCCAGCGACAGCAAGGTCAGCACCACCGGCACGCCAAAGGCGATAAACCCCGCCACATTCCACGCCGGGTACACGTCATCGCGGTACAACCCCGCCAGGTCCAGTTGCTGGCGGCGGATCAGGAAATAGTCCACCACCATGATCCCGGCAATCGGCCCCAACAGGCTCGAATAACCCAGCAGCCAGTTGGAATACACGGTTTCCAGGCTGACATCGGACACGATCAGGCCGAGTTTTTTCAGCAGTTCATGGGCCATCAACGCCAGCCCCACCAGGCCGGTAAGCACCACGGCGGTGGCGCGGTTGATCAGCTTGGGCGCGATGTTCTGGAAGTCATTGGTGGGCGAGACAATATTCGCTGCCGTGTTGGTCGACAGCGTGGCAATGATGATCAACGCCATCGCCACCGCCACCCACACCGGGCTCTGGATGTGGCCGATCAGGGTCACCGGGTCGGAGACGCTGATCCCCACCAGCTTCACCGAGGCGGCGGTCATGATCACGCCCAATGCGGCGAACAGGAACATGGTCAGCGGCAGGCCAAAAATCTGCCCCAGGATCTGGTCCTTCTGGCTTTTGGCATAGCGGCTGAAGTCGGGAATATTCAACGACAACGTGGCCCAGAACCCGACCATCGCCGTCAGCCCGGCCATGAAGTAACCCGTCAGGCTCGCGCCTTCGGGCCGCTTGGGCGGAATCGCCATCAGCTCGCTGAGCGACACATTGGGCAACGCCCACACCAGCAGGCCGATACCCACCGCCACCAGCAGCGGCGCCGACAGGGTTTCCAGCCATTTGATCGACTCGGCGCCACGCAGCACCACCCACAGGTTCAGCACCCAGAAGATCATGAAGCCGATCACCTCGCCGGTGCCGCCCAGGCTCTTCCAGCCCTCGAAAATCGAGCCGAGGAACAAGTGGATCGCCAGCCCGCCGAACATCGTCTGGATACCGAACCAGCCACACGCCACCAGCGCACGGATCAGGCACGGCACATTGGAGCCGAGAATGCCGAAGGATGAGCGCAACAGCACCGGGAACGGAATGCCGTACTTGGTCCCGGGAAAAGCGTTGAGCGTCAGGGGGATAAGCACCACGATATTGGCCAGCAGGATCGCCATCAGCGCCTCGCCCACCGACAAACCGAAGTACGCGGTAAGCACCCCACCCAGGGTGTAGGTCGGTACGCAGATCGACATGCCGACCCACAGCGCCGTGATGTGCCACTTGTTCCAGGTTCGTTCGTGCACCTTGGTCGGTGCCATGTCGTGGTTGTAGCGGGGGCTGTCGAGGACGTCGCTGCCGGCGTCGAGTTCATACAGGCCGTCGCGTTCTATGACTTGCGATCTGTTCTGTTGCATGGCCGCTCCACGGTTTTTTTTAAAATTATTGTTGCTCATCCGGCGCTCAACGCTGGATGGCCGTAGTCCCGCATGGACAACATGACATCACGGACCCGGCCAACCGCCAGCGCACTCAATTACCGTACCGCAAGCCGTCACCCCATCCGTACCGCTTATATAACTGGCTGATGTTTATCAGCTTTATTTTATTTACCGAAAAGTCCCACGGCACTTTCAACGTTACTCAGGCCAAATAACGCAGAAGTTGTCCGAACAATCAGGACTCAATCTGGTGCAACACAATTATTTTTATTACTACCCGCCGTCAAGAGGCAACTCTCAAGCGTCTGATTTGCAATAGGAAATGTTGCTCATATTGGTAACCTGTCAAGTGCGTCAAAATGGTGAATGGACGCTACATTTTGGTGATTTCAGATTTTTATCTATATATTTCAACAACTTAATCTTGATATATGTTTATAAAAAATAATCTTGATCATTCGAAAAACTCGGGCTAGTTTCTATTCCTGTCACCACTGACAAGAATAAATCTTGCACGGTGTGCAGCACTACAACACTTAGAACTGGCATAAGCCGGTCAAGCTTCTGAGGAACTCGGCATGTCTCTGTTGATCCGTGGCGCTACCGTTGTTACCCATGATGAAAGTTATAAAGCCGATGTCTTGTGCGCAGACGGTCTAGTCCGCGCTATTGGCACTGATCTGGATATTCCCGCCGGCACCGAGATACTCGATGGCAGCGGCCAATACCTGATGCCCGGCGGTATCGACCCCCATACCCATATGCAACTGCCCTTCATGGGCACCGTGGCCAGCGAGGACTTTTTCAGCGGTACGGCAGCGGGCCTGGCGGGCGGGACCACGTCGATCATCGATTTTGTGATTCCCAACCCACAGCAGTCGTTGCTGGAAGCCTTTCACCAGTGGCGTGGCTGGGCCGAGAAGTCGGCGGCCGACTACGGGTTTCATGTGGCGATCACCTGGTGGAGCGAACAGGTGCGCGAGGAAATGGCCGAGCTGGTGAGCCATCACGGCATCAACAGCTTCAAGCACTTCATGGCCTACAAGAACGCGATCATGGCCGCCGACGACACCCTGGTCGCCAGCTTCGAGCGCTGCCTGGAACTGGGCGCGGTGCCCACCGTGCATGCGGAGAACGGCGAGCTGGTGTATCACCTGCAACGCAAGCTGATGGCACAGGGCATCACCGGGCCCGAGGCCCATCCGCTGTCGCGCCCCTCACAAGTGGAAGGCGAAGCCGCCAGCCGCGCGATCCGCATTGCCGAAACCATCGGCACGCCGCTGTACCTGGTACACGTCTCGACCCAGGAAGCCCTCGACGAAATCACCTACGCCCGCGCCAAGGGACAGGCGGTCTATGGCGAAGTCCTGGCCGGGCACCTGCTGCTGGACGACAGCGTGTACCAGCACCCCGACTGGCAGACCGCTGCGGGCTACGTGATGAGCCCGCCCTTCCGCCCACGCGGGCACCAAGACGCGCTGTGGCGCGGCCTGCAATCGGGCAACCTGCACACCACCGCCACCGACCACTGCTGCTTCTGCGCCGAACAAAAGGCCGCCGGGCGTGACGATTTCAGCAAGATTCCCAATGGTACCGCCGGCATCGAGGACCGTATGGCGCTGCTGTGGGACGAAGGGGTCAACACCGGGCGCCTGTCGATGCAGGAGTTCGTCGCGCTGACCTCCACCAACACGGCGAAGATCTTCAATCTCTACCCGCGCAAAGGTGCGATCCGGGTCGGCGCCGATGCCGACCTGGTGCTGTGGGATCCCCAGGGCTCGCGAACCATCTCGGCCAAGACCCACCATCAGCAGGTGGACTTCAACATCTTTGAAGGCAAGACCGTACGCGGCGTGCCCAGCCACACCATCAGCCAGGGCAAGCTGGTCTGGGTCGACGGCGACCTGCGCGCCGAGCGCGGCGCCGGGCGCTATGTCGAGCGGCCGGCGTATCCGGCGGTGTTCGAGCAGTTGCGCAAGCGTGCGGAGCATTCCAAGCCAGCCGCGGTGAAACGCTGACATCGCCGATCGCAGGCAAGCCAGCTCCCACACTTGATCGGGTTCACACAGTTCAAATGTGGGAGCGGGCTTGCCCGCGATGAGGCCAGTGCAAACAACAAAAAAATCAATGCCCGCCAGAGGCAAAAAAAACCGTGAGGACACTACCGTGATCCAGACCCTGAACCACCTCCCCCACCCCGACGAAGACAAGGCGACCCTCGCCAGCCATTTCACCGACCTGGCACCGCCCCTCAACGCTCGCCAGGCGCACCTGGAAGCCTCGCGCTGCCTGTATTGCTACGACGCACCGTGCGTCAACGCGTGCCCCAGCGAGATCGACATTCCGTCCTTCATCCGCAACATCCACACCGACAACGTCCAGGGCGCAGCGCAAAAGATTCTCTCGGCCAACATCCTCGGTGGCAGCTGTGCCCGGGTGTGCCCGACCGAAATCCTCTGCCAGCAGGCCTGTGTGCGCAACCACAGCGAAGAATGCGCCCCGGTGCTGATCGGCCTGTTGCAACGCTATGCCATCGACCACGCGCACTTCGAGCAACACCCGTTCCAGCGCGCCGCCCCTACCGGCAAGCGCATCGCGGTGGTCGGCGCCGGGCCGGCAGGTTTGTCCTGCGCCCATCGCAGTGCCTTGCATGGGCATGACGTGGTGATTTTCGAAGCCCGGGAAAAGGCCGGTGGCCTCAACGAATACGGGATCGCCAAATACAAACTGGTGGATGACTTCGCCCAGAAGGAGCTGGATTTCCTCCTGCAGATCGGCGGCATCGAAATCCGCCACGGTCAGCGCCTGGGTGACAACCTGAGCCTGAGCGACCTGCACCAGCAATTCGACGCGGTGTTCCTCGGCCTGGGCCTGGCCGCCAGCAAACACCTGGGGCTGCCCCATGAGGACGCCCCCGGCCTGCTCGCCGCCACCGATTACATCCGCGAACTGCGCCAGGCCGACGACCTCAGCCAACTGCCCCTGGCCGACCGCTGCATCGTGCTCGGTGCCGGCAACACCGCCATCGACATGGCCGTGCAAATGGCCCGCCTGGGCGCGCGCGATGTCAACCTGGTCTACCGCCGTGGGCTTGCCGACATGGGCGCCACCGGCCATGAGCAAGATATCGCCAAGGCCAACCAGGTGCGCCTGCTGACCTGGGCCCAACCCGACACTGTGCTGCTGGACGACCAGGGCCAGGTACGCGGCATGCGCTTTGCCCGCACGCGCCTGGAAAACGGCCGCCTGCACCCCACCGGCGAAACTTTCGAGCTGGCGGCAGATGCGATCTTCAAGGCCATCGGCCAAGGCTTCGACGACCAGGCCTTGCACGACCCACTGGCCCAGCAACTGCAACGCCAGGGCGAACGGATCTTTGTCGATGCGCAGCTGCAAACCAGCATCCCCGGCGTGTATGCCGGTGGCGATTGCGTCAGCCTCGGGCAAGACCTCACCGTCCAGGCCGTGCAACACGGCAAGCTGGCCGCCGAGGCCATGCACGCTCAACTCATGCTCAATGTGGAGGCTGCGTAAATGGCCGATCTATCGATTGTGTTCGCCGGTATCAAAGCCCCCAACCCGTTCTGGCTGGCCTCCGCACCACCCACCGACAAAGCCTACAACGTGGTGCGCGCCTTCGAGGCCGGCTGGGGGGGTGTGGTCTGGAAGACCCTGGGCGAAGACCCGGCGGCGGTCAACGTCTCGTCCCGTTATTCGGCGCACTTTGGCGCCAACCGTGAAGTGTTGGGTATCAACAATATCGAGCTGATTACCGACCGCTCCCTGGAGATCAACCTGCGGGAAATCACCCAGGTGAAAAAGGACTGGCCGGACCGCGCGCTGATCGTGTCGCTGATGGTGCCGTGCGTCGAAGAGTCATGGAAAAACATCCTGCCGCTGGTGGAGGCCACCGGTTGCGACGGCATCGAGCTGAACTTCGGTTGCCCCCACGGCATGCCGGAACGAGGCATGGGCGCGGCCGTGGGCCAGGTGCCGGAGTATGTGGAGCAGGTGACACGCTGGTGCAAGACCTACTGTTCGCTGCCGGTGATCGTCAAGCTCACGCCCAACATCACCGACATTCGCGTGGCCGCCCGTGCCGCGTATCGCGGGGGCGCCGATGCGGTATCGCTGATCAACACCATCAACTCCATCACCAGCGTCGATCTGGAGCGCATGGTCGCCCTGCCGATCGTCGGCACCCAGAGTACCCACGGCGGCTACTGCGGCTCGGCGGTCAAGCCGATTGCCTTGAACATGGTCGCTGAAATTGCCCGTGACCCCCAGACCCAGGGCTTGCCGATCTGCGGGATCGGCGGCATCGGCAACTGGCGCGATGCCGCAGAGTTCATTGCCCTGGGCTGCGGCGCGGTGCAGGTATGCACGGCGGCGATGCTGCATGGCTTTCGCATTGTCGACGAGATGAAGGATGGCTTGTCGCGGTGGATGGACAGCCAGGGCTACAACAGCCTGCAGGATTTCTCCGGGCGCGCCGTGGGCAACACCACGGACTGGAAATACCTGGACATCAACTACCAGGTCATCGCCAAAATTGACCAGGCCGCCTGCATTGGCTGCGGGCGTTGCCATATTGCCTGTGAAGACACCTCGCACCAGGCCATTGCCAGCCTCAAGCAGGCCGATGGGACCCACGTGTACCAAGTGATCGACGACGAATGCGTGGGCTGCAACCTGTGCCAGATCACCTGCCCGGTGGCGGACTGCATCGAGATGGTGCCGATGGATACCGGCAAGCCGTTTTTGAATTGGACGCAGGACCCACGCAACCCCTACCGAGAGGCGGTGTAGCCTTTTAAATCGCTATGGCAGGCAAGCCAGCTCCCACATTTGATCGGGTTCACACAATCAAAATGTGGGAGCTGGCTTGACTGCGATGAGGCCCTCAACCGCACCACAAACTCAGGGCTCCAAGCCAATCCCCCGCAAAATCACACTGGTCACCGTCTGCACCGCCCGTTCGAACTGCATATCCGACAACGCCTGATGGTCGTTGAGGATCATCACCTGATGATCAAAGTCGGCATAGTGCTGGGTCGAGGCCCAGATCATATATAGCAGGCTCGACGGCTCCACCGCGAGGATGCGTTTGTCTTCCACCCACTGGCGGATTTTCGCTTCCTTCATCTTGGCCCAGTCGTACAGACTTGCATCCAACGCTTCACCGAGGGTCGGCGCACCGTGGATGATTTCATTGGCCCAGACTTTGGAGCCATAGGGGCGACTGCGCGAATGCTGCATCTTCGCCCGGATGTAGCTGCTGAGGACCACCCTCGGGTCATCGAACATCTCGAAACACAGGGCGTCCTGCTTCCACACTTCCAGCAGGTCGAACAGCACCGCGCTGTACAACTCGCTCTTGGTGCTGAAGTAGTAATGCAGGTTGGAGCGCGGCAGTTGCGCCTGTTCGGCAATGTCGGCCATGGCGGTGCTGCCGTAGCCCTTTTCGGCGAAGACCTTCTCAGCCGCCAGCAGAATTTTTTCGACGTTGACCCGACGGATACCGATCTTGTGATTGCCCATAGGGGCTCCCTGACAACGACATGTCTTGAAGACTACCATCCGCTCTAGATCGGGGCGACAGCCCGAGTGGAAACTTCGTACACTGCCCACTCCTCCCATTGATAGGTAGTGCACGATGTTGATCAAGAAAACCCTGACCACGGTGACCTTGCTGGCCTCGCTGCTGGGCGCTTCGGCGGCTTTTGCCCATGCCCACCTGAAAAACACCACGCCGGCGGCCGACAGCACCGTCGCCGCGCCCGCCGACCTGCGCCTGGTGTTCTCTGAAGGTGTCGAAGCCACGTTCACCAAGGTTTCCCTGAGCAAGGACGGCACCGAAGTGGCGGTCAAAGGCCTGGAAACCCCGGACGCCGACAAGAAAACCCTGGTGGTGACCCCTGCCGCGCCCTTGGCTGCCGGCACTTACAAGGTGGAGTGGCATGCGGTCTCGGTCGATACCCACAAGAGCGAAGGCAGCTACAGCTTCAAGGTCGGCCAATAACCCATGGCAACCCTCCTGGTGCTGTGCCGTTTCCTGCACTTTCTGGCGGTGCTGCTGATGTTCGGGGCTTGTGTGTTCCGACCCGTGCTCCTGGGCAACAAACCCCAGTCGACACTGGACCGGCAACTGGCGCACATCACCACGCTACTGGCCTGGCTGGCCCTGGGCAGCGGCGTGGCGTGGTTGCTATTGATCAGTGCCAGCATGGCCGGCAGCGAACTGCTGGCGCTGGACCTGGCCACCGTGCAGTTGGTGCTGGGCAAGACCTTCTTCGGCCAGGTCTGGAGCGCGCACCTGCTGCTCAATGGCTTGTTGGTGCTGGGCTTGCTGACGCCCTGGAGCCGCCTGCGCCTGCCACTGACGGTGCTGCTTTTGGCAACCCTGGCCCCGGTGGGCCATGGCGCCATGCTCAGTGGCCTGAACGGCCAATTGCTGATCCTCAATCAGGTGGTACACCTGCTCTGCGTCGGGGCCTGGCTCGGTGGGTTGCTGCTGTTGGTGTTGATCCTGCGCCAAGCGCAGCGCACCGACCTGGAAGAGGTCCTGCGGCGCTTCAGTGGTGTCGGTTACGGGCTGGTAGCGGGTTTGCTGGTCAGCGGGCTGATCAATGTCCGCGTGCTTACCGGGCAATTGTGGCCTACCCCGCTGTTCAGCGGGTTTGCCTTGATCCTGTTGATCAAGGTGCTGCTGGTGGCGGGCATGCTGGGCCTGGCATTGCTCAACCGGCTACGGATCAAGGGTTGCCAGCAACGTCCGGGCCAATTGCAGGCCAGCGTGTTGCTGGAATGGCTGCTGGGCGCGGCGGCCGTGGCGGCCGTTTCGCTGTTGGGCACCCTGCCACCGATGCTCATGACCCCATAAACAAAACCTCTGCAGGAGCCGGCAAGTCGGCTCCTGCCAGGGGTCAGGGCGGGCTGTTCTTCAAGCGCCCCGCCGTGTCGATACTGACCACCACCGACAACCCCGGCCGCAAGCGTTCGCTCTGTTCCTGATCCGGGTCCACCGTGATCCGCACCGGCACCCGCTGCGCGATCTTGACGAAGTTGCCGGTGGCGTTATCGGCCTGCAACAGGCTGAACTCGGCTCCCGTGGCCGGCGAGATACGCTGCACCGTGCCGTGGAACTTGCGGTGGTTCAGGGCATCGACGGTGAACGTCACCGGCTGGCCCACCTGCACGTTGTCCATCTGGGTTTCTTTCATATTGGCGATCACCCACAGCTGGTTCGGCACCAGCGCCATCAACTGCGCGCCGGAGTTGACGTAGGCCCCCAGGCGCACGCCGATCTGCCCCAACTGGCCGTCCCTGGGTGCGAGCACACGGGTGTTCGACAGGTCGATCCGCGCCAACTCCACGGCGGCCTCGGCGCTGGCGACGGCGGCTTCCAGGGAGCCGCGATTGACGATCACCGTCTGCAGATCCTGGCGGGCGATTTCCAGGCTGGCCTGGGCCTGGGCCACGGCGGCGATGGTCTGCGCGTTGGCGGCGCGGGTCACGTCCAGTTCGCGGCGCGATACCGAGCCGTCGCTGATCAGTTCTTCGTTGCGGCGCAGGTCGGCGGTGCTTTTGCGCGCCTGGGCCTGGCTGTCGGCCAGGGCCGCCTGGCGCAACTTGATGGTCGCCTCGGCACTGTTGCGCTGTTGCACCACGTTGGCCAGGGACGCCTGCTGTACCGCCAGTTGCGCCTGGGCCTGGTCCAGGCGCTGCTTGTAGATGCGGTCGTCGAGGCGCACCAGCAGATCCCCGGCCTTGACGTACTGGAAATCCTGCACCGGCACCTCGAACACATAACCGCTCAATTGCGGGCCGATGATCGTTACCTGGCCGCGCACCAGGGCGTTCTCGGTGGTTTCGACGGCACTGCTGAAAGGCGGCAATTGCCAGGCGTACAACACGATCAACACGCCGACGATCGCAATCGCGGCAAAGCCCAGGGACGAGATGACACGCACCCCCAACGAACGCTGTTCGGTGACCGTGGCACCGGGCGGCGTGGTGCCCTCCGGGGTGGAAGCAATGGCATTGGTGGTCGTGGTGGTAGCCGTAGGTTCGCTCATGAAGGAAGTGCGCCGCTAGGTTGAACGGAAGGCGCTGCGCTGGCGGCAGCTTTCTTGGTGGTGCTCATCAGCCACAGGCTGCGGGTAAAAATCCACGACATGGTGAGGATCGCGATGATCGCGATCAGCATGAACACGTCGTTATAGGCCATGACATTGGCTTCACGGGTGGCCGCCGTGGCCAGGCTGCGAATGCCCATCAGGTTGCGCAGTTCCGGGTCGGCAATCACCGAGCCATAGGCCGAGCCACCGCTCTGCACCCGGGCGGCTACGCGCGGGTCCAACAATGTCAGGTGTTCGACAATCATGCTGGAGTGGAACTTCTCCCGCACGATCTGGAAGGTGCCGAGCAACGCCGCCCCCATCAGCCCTCCAAGGTTCTGGCAAATACCGAACAACACCGAGAAACTCACGAGGTTGCGCGGGTTGGTCAGCACATTGCGCATGCCCAGCACCATGGTCGGGCCAAGGAAGAAGGTACCGCCAAACCCCAGCAAAAACTGGCTCAGGTACATGTTGTGCGGGCGAGTCAGGTTGCTGGAGAAGCTGTCCATCACCGAACCTGTGGCCATCAGGGCCAGGGATATCACCAGCGGCATCAGCAGGTGTGCCGGGTTGATGGTCAACGCGCTGATCACCAGGCCACTGATCGCCCCCAGCAGCATCACCAGGTACAAGGTGCGCATCTGCTCGCTGCTCATGTTCAGCGCCTGCAAAAAGCCGACGGCGCCGGTGGACTGCTCGGACAGCACCATGCGGATCAGGATCACCGCCAGGGCCAGGCGAATCATCACCCCGCCGCCCAGCCAGCGGGTCATCAGCAACGGGTTGGCGCGGTTATGCTCGATGGCCAGGCCGGCCATGATCAGCACCAGCGAACAGGCAGAAGCGACGCCAATCCACGGCGCTTCCAGCCACCAGTCGATACGCCCCAGGGACAGTACCGCGCAGAGCAACGCCACCCCCGAGGCGAGCAAGGCGAAGGTCAGGAAGTCGAGCTTTTCAAAGGTCTTGAAGCGGTCGCCCGGTGGCAACTTGAGCAGGAATACACAGCCCAGGCAGGTCAGCGCCATGCCCAGTTCAAACAGGTAGAGGCCGCGCCACTCGGCAATTTGCAGCAAGTCCTCGGAAAACAGCCGTGCCATCGGCAGGGCCAGTTGCGCGGTGCCCAGGCCCAAGACCAGGGCCTTGAGCCGCCACTTTGCGGGAAACGCCTGGACCATGTAGTACAAACCCAGGGAACTGAGGGCCGCACCCACCATGCCGTGGGCCGCACGCACGGCAATCGCCGAGCTGAGATCATTGACGAACAGATGGCCAAAGGTGACCAGGGCGTAGAGCACCAGGAACACTTCGGTAAACGCGCGCAAGCCGAACTGCTGGCGGAACTTCACCAGCAGCAGGTTCATCGACACGTTGGTCATCACATAGGCCGCGGGCAGCCAGGCCATTTCGGCGGTGGTCGCGCCCAATGCCCCTTGCAGATACGGCAGGTTGGCGATCACCAGTGCATTGCCCAGGCCGCCGGTGATTGCCACCAGCACGCCAACCAGGGCAAAGGCCCAGCGTTTGAGCGTGGGGTGATGGGGCGTCGACGGCGACCCCGGCAAGCTCGGACGCTCGTGGGGTTGCCAGGTATGCGGGGTGTATTTATCCATTCGTGACCTTGATGACCGACGCACGAGGCCGGTAAAACCATGACTCAGAGCGTAGTAGACCTGAGCGGGGTTCATCTTGTCATCTTTGTGGGAGCTGGCTTGCCAGCTCCCACATTTGATTTGCGATGTGACGCAACTTATGTGCCCAGCCCCCCCTGTGGGAGCGGGCTTGCCCGCGATAGCGGCGGTTCAGGCGCTATTTCCAGTGGCTGACACACCGCCATCGCAGGCAAGCCAGCTCCCACATTTGATTTGCGATGTGGCACAAACTATATGCCCAGCCCAGCCCCCCTGTGGGAGCGGGCTTGCCCGCGATAGCGGCAGTTCAGGCGCTATTTCCAGTGGCTGACACACCGCCATCGCAGGCAAGCCAGCTCCCACATTTGATTTGCGATGTGACACAAACTATATGCCCAGCCCAGCCCCCCTTTGGGAGCGGGCTCACACTGGGGCTTTTAGATCCAGCCCAGCCAGCTCCAATAGGTGGCGGCGAACACCAGCATCAACAGGTAGCCAATCAAGGTCACCAACAAGCCCACCTTGGCAAACTGCCTCGCGGTAAAGGTACCGGTGCCCAGGCACACCATGTTCTGCGGGGCGTTGATCGGCAGGATAAAGCCATAGCTGACCACAAACCCGAGCAACATGGTCATGCCCAGCCGGCTGAAGTCCCCCGGCAGGGTTTGCAGCACCGCGATCAGGATCGGCAGCAAGGCCGAGGTCAACGCAGTGGCGCTGGCAAAGCCCAGGTGGATCACAATCAGGAATGCCCCAAGGATCGCAAACACCCCCAGCGGACCCAGTTGATCCAGGCCGGTATGCCCCACCACCTGCGCGCCCAGCCATTGCCCGGCCTGGGTGGTCAGCAGCGCCGTACCGAGGCTGATGCCCACGCCAAACACAATCACCGTGCCCCAGGGGATGCGCGACTGCACGTCTTTCCAGGTCATCACCCCAATCCCCGGCAGCAGCAGGAACACCAGGCCGGCGTAGGTGGTGGAGGTGGTATCGAAGCTGTGCAGGCGCCCTTCCGTGGCCCAGGCCAGCAGCAGCAATAGCGAGACCGTCAGCAGGCGCTTCTGCGGCCCGGTCATCGGGCCGATATCGGCCAGAGATTGCGCCACGGCCTCCTTGCCACCGGGGATGCTGTTGGTTTCCGGAGGCAGCAACTTGAGCACCAGCAACAGCAATACCGCCGACATGATCAACGCCCACGGCGCCCCGGCGATCAGCCAGTCGATCCACGACACGCGCTGGCCGAGCATCTTGTCCATAAAGCCCACGGTCAACAGGTTCTGCGCCGCCGCGGTCTGGATCCCGACGTTCCAGATGCTGGTGCCCTGGGCGACGACGATCATGATCCCGGCGGCGATATTGGAGCGTTTGTCCACGCCAAACGCGGCGATCACCCCCATCATGATCGGCACTACGCAAGCACTGCGCGCCGTGGCGCTGGGCACTACCAGGCTGAGCAGGATGGTCACCGCAATCGCCCCCACCAGAATCCCGCGGGTGCTGGTGCCAACCCGGGTCAGGGTGACCAGGGCGATACGCCGGTCGAGGCCTGTGTGGGTCATGGCGGCGGCGATAAACAACGCACCGGCCACCAGGGCCAGGGCCGGGTTGGCAAACCCGGTAAGCGCCATGCTGATGGCGGGGCTGGAACCGATCAGGTGCGTCGGGTCCTGCAGGGACGGCGCGGTGCCCAGCAGAAAGGCCATCAACGAGGTGATCATGATCGCACTGGCTTCATAGGACACCGCCTCGGTGATCCACACCACCACGGCAAACGCCAGGATCGCCAACATCCGGTGGCCGGCTACCGGCAAATCGGCGGGCAACGGCAACAACAGCACGCCGATCATCACCAGCACGGCGATCACCAGGCCCATGGGCAGCTTGAAAGAAACAGCAGGTGTTGCGGGGGCACTCATGGAAATCTCCGTCGGCCATGACAATCAAGGCCTGCAGCATGAGGCAAAGCGTCGCGGCGGGTTTTGACAGGTATCAAGGCACACGCGATTTAAACCTGTGGGAGCAGCTTGCCTGCTCCCACATTCAGGCCGTCGTGTCAGGCGCGGCACCCAGTAGCTGGCTCAACACCGCCCGCAGCTTGCCCGGCTTCACCGGTTTATTGAGCAACGGCGCCTCCAGGCGCTGCAACGAACGCCGGCACTGGTCCGTGCGGTCGGCCGTGATGATCACCGCAGGGATCCTGCGGTCGAAATGCTCGCGCAACTGCTTGACCACCTCGCAGCCGACCACACCATGATCGAGGTGGTAATCGGCCAGGATCAGCTCCGGCGCCCTACCCTGCAACGCCACCAACGCGCCCGCCTGATCAGTGGCGGTCACCACTTCGCAGCCCCACTGCCCAAGCAACGCGCGCATGCTCTCCAGGATGCTGGTTTCGTTATCCAGCACCAGCAGGCGCCGCCCCGGCAATGGGTTGCCGGCACCGGCCTGGGGTGGCGCGAGGCTGATGGGCAGCGGTATTTCCTCGGACAGCGGCACCTCGATACTGAACATCGAGCCGCGCCCCGGCCATGAGCGCACCCTCACCTGGCAGCCGAGGATCTTCGCGATACGCTCGACAATCGCCAGGCCCAGGCCTACGCCCTTGCGATCCGCCGCCCGGCCGACGTCCAGTTGGTTGAACTCGAGGAAAATCGACTCCAGGCTGTCGGCGGCAATCCCACGGCCGGTGTCCCACACCTCCAGGCGCAGGCGATCACCGCGCCGCCGCGCCCCCAGCAGGATGCAACCCTGCTCGGTATAGCGGCAGGCATTGCTGAGGAAATTGCGCAGGATGCGTGTCAACAGGCGCAGGTCGGTGCGCAGCGCATAGCGGCCCATGTGCACACGCAGGTTCAACCCGGCCGCCGCCGCCACCGACTGGAACTCCGAAACCAGCGGCGCCAGCAGTTCGTCGAGGCGATACAGGGCAATGTCCGGCTTGACCGCCGCCTGGTCGAGGCGGGAAATATCCAGCAAGTCCGCCAGCAGGTCTTCCGCCCCTTCCAGCGCCTGGTGCGTACGCTCCACCAGGACTTTTTCCACGCTGGGCAGCTCTCGCTCGCGCAAGGTAGAGATCAACAAGCGCGCGGCATTGAGCGGCTGCAACAGGTCGTGGCTGGCGGCCGCGAGGTATTTGTCCTTGCTGCGGTTGGCGGCCTGGGCAGCGTCGCGGGCGTCGCGCAGGTCCTGTTCGATGCGCTCGCGCCGGGCGATCTGCTGTTGCAGGTTGTGGTTGGCGTCGAGCAGTTCATCGGTGCGTGCCGCGACCCTTTGCTCCAGCTCATCGTTGAGGCGGATATAGCGTTTGCGCTCGGCCTCCAGCTCATCCAACCGCGCCGTCAGCTCGGGATAGTGGCTCTTGCGTGCCGAATGGTCGCCCAGCCCCAGCAGCCCGGCCAGGGCCCGCTGTTGATCGTCAGAGAGCTTCGCCATAGACGACCTCGACGTCACGCTGGCTCGACTCGCGCGGGTTGGTCAGGATGCACGGGTCGTGCATGGCGTGTTGCGACAAGAACGGAATATCCGCCACCCGCACCCCGTGCAGGCCCAGGGTTTCATGGAAGCCAATGGCATGCTTGAGCGCAATCAGGTGCTCCACCAACCGCCCGCAGATCTGCCGGTGGTTGAGCCCCCGGCAGTCGATGCCAAAAGTCTCGGCAATCACCTTGAAACGCTCCGGCGCCGAGTTGTAGTTGAACGCCACCACATGCTCGACCAGCACCGCGTTGCACAGGCCATGGGGCAAATCGAGAAAACCGCCCAGGCTGTGGGACATGGCATGCACCGCACCCAGGATCGCATTGGAAAACGCCAGGCCCGCCTGCATGCTGCCGAGCATGATTTTCTCGCGCAGGGCGATATCGCTGGGGTTGGCGATCATCTGCACCAGGTTGCCATTGATCAGGCGCATAGCCTCCAGCGCATGGGGGTCGGTCAGCGGGCCGTGGCCGGTAGACACAAAGGCCTCGATGGCATGCACCAGCGCGTCGATCCCGGTACAGGCCGAGAGAAACGGGTCCATGCTGGCGGTGGTTTCCGGATCGATCAGCGACACATCCGGCACCACCGCCTTGCTGACGATGGAAAACTTCATGCGTTCCTGCTGATTGGAAATGATCACGAACTGCGACACGTCGGCGGAGGTGCCGGCGGTGGTCGGGATCAGGATCAGCGGCGGGCTGGGCACGCGGATGGTGTCCACCCCTTCGAACTCAAGGATGCTGCGCCCATGGGCAACCACAATGCCAATGGCCTTGCCGCAATCCATCGGGCTGCCGCCGCCGACGGCGACGATCACATCGCAATGGTGCTCGCGGTAGACCTCGGCGCCCTGCATCACTTCTTCCACACGCGGGTTGGGTGACACGGCGGTGTACAGGCAGTACTCGATACCCAGGGCCTGCAGGCTGGCCTCCACATCTGCGACCCAACCGGCAGCCACTACGCCGGGGTCGCTGACCACCAGGACCTTGCGCGCACCAAAGGTCTTGGCGTAATTGCCGACATTGTGCCGGGAACCGGCGCCGAAGATGATTTCTGGGGAAACGAATTTACGCAGTTGGCTGAGACTCTGGCTCATTGGTAAGCCTGTTTTTATTGTTTTTGGAAGATACGGGCCACACTAACGCATCCGCTGGCGAATGCAATCAGACCAATGGGTGGCCCACATCCCCGTTGAAATTTCAGCGATTGGCGAAATACATCGTCACTTCAAAGCCGATACGCAGGTCGGTGTAGGCGGGTTTGGTCCACATGGGGCGTTCCTCTTGTTATGCCGGGAAAGTCCGGTACAGGCATTAATGCATGGGTGGGCTGGCGGGCGAATGCTACTTTCGAACGAACCGGTCGCAGACGTTAGTCTCGGATGGACATCGATCAAACTGGGGAGTTGGCTTGCCTGCGATGGCCATGGGTAACTACATATCTCTTTCGTGGCTCTTAGGTTTGTGTACATATCCGTTGCTGCGGTCACGGCCACTTAGGGTTCCGCCCTTACGGCGGGTCACTTTTGGAAAAGAGCCCCAAAAGTAACCAAAAGGGCTCCTGCCCCACCACTCGGTGCCTCGCCTAGGCTCGGCATGCCCGCAGTCAGGCATTGCTCCGTGGGCCCGCCGCGATCGGCCATCCATGGCCGTGTCGCGGCTACCCCGGCATCCATGCCGGGGTGCCCACTGCGCAATACCTGCCTGCGGCCAGCGTGGTTTAACGGGGCGCCTAAGATCAAAAGCCAGATCAAAAGCAAAGCCAGAGCGCGAAGCTGCATTCCCCTGTAGGAGCTAGCTTGCCTGCGATAGCGGTGTATCAGCCAATACATTTATCGACTGATACACCGCTATCGCAGCGATCCGACAAGCCAGCTCCCACACTTGATTGCATTTCAAGCAGGGAGGCTGATGTCTGCCCATCAAAGGGTGGAAACTGGCAGTTCAATCAGGCGATCAGAAGAACCCCAACGGGTTGATGTCATAGCTCACCAGCAGGTTCTTGGTCTGCTGGTAATGGTCGAGCATCATCTTGTGGTTCTCACGGCCCACGCCGGACTTTTTGTAGCCGCCAAACGCGGCATGCGCCGGGTACAGGTGGTAGCAGTTGGTCCACACGCGCCCGGCCTTGATCGCCCGGCCCATGCGGTAGGCGCGGTTGATGTCGCGGGTCCACAGCCCGGCACCGAGGCCAAATTCGCTGTCGTTGGCAATCGCCAGGGCTTCGGCTTCGTCCTTGAAGGTGGTCACGCCCACCACCGGGCCGAAGATTTCTTCCTGGAACACGCGCATTTTATTGTGGCCCTTGAGCAGGGTCGGCTGGATGTAATAGCCGCTGGACAGGTCGCCCTCCAGGTGTTCGGCGGCGCCACCGGCCAGCAGTTCGGCGCCCTCTTCCTGGGCAATGGTCAGGTACGAGAGGATCTTGTCGTACTGCTGCTCGGACGCCTGGGCGCCGACCATGGTTTCGGTGTCCAGCGGGTTGCCGCGCTTGATCTTGACGATCTTTTTCATGACCTCGGCCATGAACGGCTCGTAGATCGACTCCTGCACCAGCGCCCGCGACGGGCAGGTGCACACTTCGCCCTGGTTGAAGAACGCCAGCACCAGGCCCTCGGCGGCTTTCTCGATAAAGGCCGGTTCCGCCTGCATGATGTCTTCAAAGAAGATATTGGGCGACTTGCCGCCCAGCTCGACGGTAGACGGAATAATGTTCTCGGCCGCCGCATGCATGATGTGCGCGCCCACCGGGGTGGAGCCGGTAAAGGCGATCTTGGCGATGCGCTTGCTGGTGGCCAGGGCCTCGCCGGCTTCGCGGCCAAAACCCTGGACGATGTTCAGCACGCCGGCCGGCAACAGGTCGGCGATCAGCTCGGCAAACACCATGATCGACAGCGGCGTCTGCTCGGCCGGCTTGAGCACGATGCAGTTGCCAGCGGCCAGGGCCGGTGCGAGTTTCCAGGCGGCCATCAACAACGGGAAGTTCCACGGGATGATCTGCCCGACCACGCCCAGGGGTTCGTGGAAGTGATAAGCGGTGGTCAGTTCGTTGATCTCGGCAGCGCCGCCCTCCTGGGCGCGGATACAGCCGGCGAAGTAACGGAAGTGGTCGGCGGCCAATGGCACGTCGGCATTCAGGGTCTCGCGCACGGCCTTGCCGTTGTCCCAGGTCTCGGTCACGGCCAACACTTCCAGGTGCTGCTCGATGCGGTCGGCAATTTTCAGCAGCACCAGGGAACGATCCTGGGCCGAGGTCTTGCCCCAGGCATCGGCGGCGGCATGCGCGGCGTCCAGCGCCTTGTCGATATCGGCGGCGCTGGAGCGCGGGAACTGGGCAATCACTTCACCGGTGACCGGCGAGGTGTTGGTGAAGTATTCACCGTTGACCGGGGCCACAAACTCGCCACCGATAAAGTTGCCGTAGCGCGGCTTGAAGGTGACGATGGCGCCGGGGGTGCCAGGTTGTGCGTAGATCATGATGAGGCCTCTTTCGGGGGGATGTTGTTATTGATCTATCCGTTGCATCTGGGCGCGTTCATAGCGCGGATACAGGTGGCTGACACTGCGGATCAGTTCGAAGCGGCTCAGGCTGATGGCCGCAAAACGTTCGGGGATGGGGCTGCGGATCATCTCGCCCATGGCACTGCCGTTGGCGGCACCGGTAGCCATGAGCTGGTCGAGCCAGCCCAGGTAGTCGCGCATTTGTGCAAAGGGCTGGGCGTCGCTGGCCACGGGGCCGTGGCCGGGCACGATGAGCTTGCAGGGCAGGCCTTGCAGGGTGGCGATATCCGCCAGCCATACTGCAAGGCCGGGGGTATTGGGGGTGGTCAGGGCGCGCTGGTAAAACACCAGGTCGCCGGCAAACAGGACGCCGCTGGTCTCGTCGAAAATCGCCAGGTCGGCGCCGGTATGGCCGCTCAGGCTCAGCAGGCGCAAGGAGTGCCCGCCAAAGGTCTGCACGCCGGGGCTCAGCGTCTGGCTGGGCAGCAACACTTCAGTGCCACGCATCCAGTCGCCGACCATGCGGTACATATTTTCCGCCATGCCATCGCCCTGCTCGCGCAGCAGCGTGGTGGTGCCTGCCAGCGCGCCGATGGGCACATCCTTGAACGCCTGGTTGCCCAGTACATGGTCGGGGTGGTGATGGGTCAGCAAGACCTGGATCACCGGTTTGTCGGTGACCGTGGCAATTGCCTGGCGCATCGCCTCGCCGTAGCGCCGGGACGGCCCGGTGTCGATAACCACTACCCCGGCCTGGGTCACGATAAAGGCGGTATTGACGATATTGCCGCCGTTGGCCCTGGCGAAATTGTCGGTGCTGCCTTCCAGCAGCCAGGTGTCGGCAGCGATCTGCCGGGGGTTGAGGGCGTAGTCGAGGTCGGCCAGCGCGGGCAGGCTCAGGCCGAACAACAGCAGCCATAGCCACTTCATGGGATGGCTCCGGAAAATTCGCTGCCGCTGGTGTCGCGCAACAGTAGGCGCACCGGCCCCGCTCCTTGCAGGTCAAACGCCAGGTCGGGGTTCTCGCTGACCGCCGCGAACAGCTCCAGGCGCGCCAACACCCGGTCCTGGGCGTCGCGCAGCTCGGCGTGGTTGATGTAGAACTCAGGGATGCCGCTGACCATGCCATTGTCCATCGGGTGCGCCACTTGCAGGCGCAGCCGGCTGAAATCCGCGCGGGGGTAGCGACCGCCCAACACTTCTCCCAGGTGCTCTTCCCAACCCGGCTGGCTGCGCACCACGCTGGGCGCGGTGCAGCCACCGCCGGCGGCGTCGATCAGGGTCGAGCCCACATGCCACAGGCCATCTTTGGTCAACACGGCCGCGCGCAACGGCGTGGCCTGTTCGATGCGGATACGAATCGCCAGCCAGGGCAGCACGCCCTCGCCCGGCTGGAAGTCGACGATTTTCGGCAGTGGATTGAGTTCGGCCCAGGCGATGATCTTCACTACCTCGCCCTTGAAGGCGCGGGCATCGATTTCCAGCGGCACCTGCCGCGCATCTTCGGCAAAGGGCGGCGCCAGCAGTTGGACCCGCTCATCAAAGACAAACGGCGCATTGCCGAGCAACTGCTGGTGAAAATAGCTCCACATCACCGATGGCACCGGGTCTTTGCCGGGGTCCATCCCGTAGGCGGCCACTGGCAACCAACAAGCCAACAGCCAACGTGCGCGCCAGCCCATGGCTTACTCCTCGACGTGCACGCTATCAAGATAAGTGCGTACCGCCCATAAGGCTTCCTGGCTCAGGTAGTCGGCCATTTTAGGCATGTACACCCGGCCATCGCGCACGGCACCGTGGCGCACCCGTTCGACGAACCACTCGTCCCCGGCATCGCCCTCATCGAGCATGCGCAGGTCCGGCGCGATCCCGCCGGACTTGGCTTCCAGGCCATGGCACGCGGCGCAGTTCTGGTTATAGGCCGAGGCGCCGACTTCCACGGCCTTGTCATGTTCCGGCGACTGGCGATATGGGTTCACCGCCGCCCAGCCGTCCGCATCCAGCGTCACGCCGGCATCCTTGACCGGCGTCAGTCCCTTGGTTTCCACGGCAGTGGGTGTGACGTTGCCATGGGCCCAGGCGGAGCCTGCGCCGATCACCCCGGCCAACAGGCCGGCAACCAGCAAGGCGTTGCGTTTTGTTGTCATTATTGTCCCCTCAGGATTGCACGCAAAACCTCTCTACAGAGGCTATGGCAACCATCATAGGAACGCCTCGCCAGGGCCCGTATGCTGCTTTGGTGGCCGGGTTCTACTCCCTTCGTAGTAAGGCTTGCGGGCCCCTGCTAAATCAGATGCGGTTCGGGAAATTGTCCCGGCTACACCGGGATATTTTCCGTATCCCTGTGCCCCATCCAGCCAGCAACCTGTGCAGGCCAAAACCTCCACTGGGAACTGCAACCATGACAATAAGATCGCTACCCGCCCTCTCGCCGCTGAGCCTTGCCGTGCAGGCTTTCCTGCTGGTCGGCAGCCTGTCCTTGAGTGCGGCGAGCTTCGCCGCTGCCGAACCTGCCAAGCAGACGCGCAACGTCACCTGGGAAGACATTGCCAACGACCACCTGACCACCAAGGACGTGCTGCAATACGGCATGGGCACCAACGCCCAGCGCTGGAGCCCCCTGGCCCAGGTCAACGACAAGAACGTTTTCAAGCTCACACCGGCCTGGTCCTACTCGTTCGGTGACGAGAAGCAACGCGGCCAGGAATCCCAGGCCATCGTCAACGACGGCGTGGTGTATGTCACCGGCTCCTACTCCCGGGTATTCGCCCTCGACGCCAAGACCGGCAAGCGCCTGTGGACCTACAACCACCGCCTGCCCGACAACATTCGCCCGTGCTGTGACGTGGTCAACCGCGGGGCGGCGATCTTTGGCGACAAGATCTACTTCGGCACCCTCGATGCACGCCTGATCGCCCTCGATAAAAACACCGGCAAAGTGGTGTGGAACAAGAAATTCGGCGACCACGCCGCCGGCTACACCATGACCGGCGCCCCGGTGCTGATCAAAGACAAGGTCACCGGCAAGGTCCTGCTGATCCACGGCAGCTCCGGTGATGAATTCGGCGTGGTCGGCCAGCTGTTTGCCCGCGACCCGGACACCGGCGAAGAAGTGTGGATGCGCCCGTTTGTCGAAGGCCACATGGGCCGCCTCAATGGCAAGGACAGCACCACCACCGGCGATGTGAAAGCACCGTCCTGGCCGGACGATCCAACCACCGAAACCGGCAAGGTCGAGGCCTGGAGCCACGGCGGCGGCGCCCCTTGGCAGAGCGCCAGTTTCGATGCCGAAACCAACACCATCATCGTCGGCGCTGGCAACCCAGGGCCGTGGAACACCTGGGCGCGCACCTCCAAGGACGGCAACCCCCACGACTTCGACAGCCTCTACACCTCCGGCCAAGTGGGTGTCGACCCAAGCACCGGCGAAGTGAAGTGGTTCTACCAGCACACGCCAAACGATGCCTGGGACTTCTCCGGCAACAACGAGCTGGTGCTGTTCGACTACAAGGACAAGGACGGCAAAGTGGTCAAGGCCACCGGCCACGCCGACCGCAACGGCTTCTTCTACGTGGTCGACCGCAACAACGGCAAGCTGCAGAACGCCTTCCCGTTTGTCGACAACATCACCTGGGCCAGCCATATCGACCTGAAGACCGGCCGCCCCGTGGAAAACGAAGGCCAGCGTCCGGCCAAGCCGCTGCCGGGTGAAACCAAGGGCAAATCGGTGGAAGTCTCGCCGCCGTTCCTCGGTGGCAAGAACTGGAACCCCATGGCCTACAGCCAGGACACCGGCCTGTTCTACATTCCGGGCAACCAGTGGAAAGAGGAATACTGGACCGAAGAGGTCAACTACAAGAAGGGCTCGGCGTACCTGGGCATGGGTTTCCGCATCAAGCGCATGTATGACGACCACGTCGGCACCCTGCGCGCGATGAACCCGACCACCGGCAAGGTGGTATGGGAACACAAGGAAGCCCTGCCATTGTGGGCCGGCGTGCTGGCGACCAAGGGTAACCTGGTGTTCACCGGCACTGGCGATGGCTTCTTCAAGGCCTTCGACGCGAAAACCGGCAAGGAGCTGTGGAAGTTCCAGACTGGCAGCGGCATCGTCTCCCCGCCGATCACCTGGGAACAGGACGGCGAGCAGTACATCGGCGTGACGGTTGGCTACGGCGGCGCGGTGCCGTTGTGGGGCGGCGACATGGCCGAGCTGACCAAGCCGGTGGCGCAAGGCGGGTCATTCTGGGTGTTCAAGATCCCGAGCTGGGATAACAAGACCGCGCAAAAATAACCCCCGTTGATGATCGTTCCCACGCTCTGCGTGGGAACGCTTCCCAGGGTGCTCCGCGCCCCAACGGCCACCACGAGATCCCCGCCATGAACTACCTGCCCCTCTTACTTCTGCTGTCCCTCCCCCTGGCCTACGCCGACGATGGCGACGACCAACCCCTGGTCATCAACGGCTGCACCATTGCCCCCCACAGCCAATGCCCCGGCGCCAACCTCAAGGGCGCCAACTTGCGTAACGAGGATTTGAGCAAAATGAACCTGGCCGGTGCCGACCTGCGCGAGGCCGATCTGCGCCACGCCAACCTCGACCTGGCCAACCTGGAAAAAGCCCAACTGCAAGGCGCCAACCTGACCCGCGCCAGCCTGCAACAAGCCAACCTGCGCCTGGCGGATTTCAGCGGTGCCACCCTGATGGCCGTGCAAGGCTGGGGCATGTTCGCCCAGGGTGCACAGTTCGAAAACGCCAACCTCAGCGCCGCCTACCTGCAATTCGCGCGGCTGTCGGGGGCCAAGCTGCACAAGGCCAACCTGCGTGCCGCGGACCTGGAAATGACCTGGTTGAGCAAGGCCGACCTCAAAGGCGCCGACCTCAGCGATGCCAACCTGCAAGAAGCCAAGTTCGGTGAAAGCAATCTGGAACAGGCCACCCTCACCGGCACCCGCCAGCACTATGCAAACTTCCAGGATGCGAATATGGAGGGCTGCAAGGACTGCCCCACCACTTGGGACCGTTAACCTCTGTAGGCGCCGGCTTGTCGGCGCCTACAGAGGTGCGATTTATCCCGCCGCCCGCACCACGCCCATATCAATCCCCACATGCACTAACTCCGCATGGGAGCTGACCTGCAATTTGCTCTTGAGCAAGGTCAGGTGATTGGACACGGTCTTGCTGCTGATGCTCAGTTGATCAGCAATGGCCCGGGTGGGCGTGCCCTTGGCGAGCATCAGGAAAATCTCCAACTCGCGGGCGGTCATGCCCTGCAGGCGGTGATCGACCGGGTGATAGGCCAGCTCGGTGGCCAGGGCCTGTTCGATGTAAGTGTGGCCGTCGAGAATGCGCTGCACCGCCTCGTTCATCACCGCAGGCGTCGCGCCCTTGGTGATATAACCCGCAGCGCCGACCTCCAGGGCCTGGCGTACCAGGGGCAGTTCCTGATGCTGGCTGAAAAACAGCACGCGCAATTGCGGCAGGCGCTGGCGCAGGCGGCGGGTGGTCTCCAGGCCACTGATGCCCGGCAGGCCAAAACCGGTGATCACCAGGTTCGGCACCGCCTCCTGCACCCGCGCCAGCGCCTCTTCGCCACTGCCCGCCTCGCGCACTTCCACGCCCGGTAGCAGCGCCCGCAACAGGCTGCTGTAGCCCAGGCGCACCACGGCGTGTTTGTCGACCAACAGGACATTCATGAGGCATGCGCCGGCATCACCAAAACTGGCGCCGGTCGCGGGCCGTGGAGCTTGTCCACGCCGATCAGGCTGACAATCAGCAAAAACGGCAAGAGCAGCGCCTTGAGGATTCGCATGATCGTACAACTCCCGGGGATGATCGTTGCCTTGCATGCTAGAGCCCCCGGGCACGCGGTGAATTACTACTTTGGTACTGGTTTTGCTGTCTATCGTCGCATTCCCAAGGCAGCGCGACTGGCATGTAATGGGCGCATAACTATAAGGATCGTACCTGCCATGCTGCCCGCCCGACTGACCCTGGTTGCCGTGCTGTCGCTGACCCCGCTGCTGGCGGCTGCCCAGCCGCCCACTGCGCTGTTTTCCAGCGATGGCTACCGCATCAACCTCTATCGCAGCCCGACGCCTGCGCACCTGCCGGGCGCGACCATCGTCGACACCCCTGCCCTGCAAGCGCTGCTGGCGCAACAACCGCGCCCGGTGCTGATCGACGTCTACCGCCGACAATGGCTGCACGGCCAGTTCATCGAAGACCAGCCCCACGCCAACCTGCCCGGCAGCCATTGGCTGGCCAATACCGGCGATGGGGAGCTGACGCCAGAATGGCAAAGCTACTTTGCCCGCCACCTGTATACCTACAGCGGCGGTAACCTTGCACACCCGTTGGTGTTCTACTGCCGCTCAGATTGCTGGTTGAGTTGGAACGCGGTAAAACGGGCCAATGCCTTGGGCTATAGCGCTGTGTATTGGTATCGCGATGGCCTGGACGCGTGGGAGGCAGCCAAGCTGCCAGTCGCCGCAGCACACCCTGAGCCCTTTGAGCTTGCCCCCTGAAAAACCACAATAAAAAGGTGAACGGCCATGTATAAAATTCTGATTGCCGACGATCACCCGCTGTTTCGCGAAGCGATCCATAACGTCATCAGCGACGGTTTTGCCGGTAGCGAAGTGATGGAAACCGCCGACCTGGACAGCGCCCTGGCCCTGACCCAGGAGCATGACGACCTCGACCTGATCCTGCTGGACCTGAACATGCCCGGCATGCACGGCCTCAACGGCCTGATCAACCTGCGCAACGAAGCACCGACGATTCCAGTGGTGATCGTCTCGGCCGAGCAGGACAAGCAGATCGTGCTGCAGGCCATTACCTACGGGGCGGTCGGCTTTATCACCAAGTCCTCGCCACGGGCGCAGATGACCGAGGCGATCCAGCAGATCCTCAATGGCAACGTGTACCTGCCGCCGGACATCATCCGCACCCAGAAAAACCCCGGCCAGCGGCGCATGCACGACAACCCGGCCTTCGCCCCGGAACTGCTCCAGGCCCTCACGCGCAAACAACTGCTGGTGCTGGAACGCATGACCAAGGGCGAGTCGAACAAGCAGATTGCCTACACCCTGGAAATTGCCGAGACCACGGTGAAGGCCCATGTGTCGGCGATTCTGCGCAAGTTGAATGTACACAATCGGGTGCAGGCGATCTTGAGCGCTGGAGATATCGACTTCGGCTCCTACCTGCGGCGCTGATTTTCCTGACGACTGCGATCAAAATGTGGGAGCGGGCTTGCTCGCGAATGCGGTGGGTCAGTAATGAATGTATTGACTGACCCACCGCATTCGCGAGCAAGCCCGCTCCCACAGGGGATCTGCGCTTAACTGACTGACATTAGGGCAAGCCCGCTCCCACATTTTTGATCGAGATTGTGTCAGGGGCGGCCCAAGAGGTGGCTCATGGCAGTCTTGAGTTTCATCGGCCGCACCGGCTTGTGCATCAAGGTGTGCCCCAGCTCGCGGATCTGCAGTTTCAGCTCGTTGCTGTAGTTGGCGGTGATCATCATCGCCGGAATCGCACTGGCCCGCCGCGCATTGATCCTGGCCACCGCGTCCACGCCGTTCTGTTCGTCATCCAGGTGATAGTCGGCAATCAGCAGATCCGCCTGGGCATGGTAGTTGTCCACCTGGCGTGCCAGGTCCTGCTCGGACAAGGCCGTCACCACCTGGCAGCCCCAACCCTCCAGCAAAGTGCGCATGCCGGCGCAGATCGCCGCGTCGTTATCCAGCACCCACACCCGCGCACCCTGCAAGCGCTCGAGCATCGGCTCGCTCATCACCGGCATAGGCAAGACCCTGGGTGCGGTGCTGCTCAACGGCACCTCCACACTGAACATCGAACCCCGGCCCGGCCATGAGCGCACGCTGATCCGGTGCCCGAGAATCCTGGCGATTTTCTCCACAATCGCCAGGCCCAGGCCCAGCCCGCGATCCTGGTCGGGACGTTGCACATCGCCGCGCTTGAACTCCTGGAAAATCTCCTCCAGACGCTCCTCGGCGATGCCCATACCGGTATCCCAGACCTGGATCGACAAGCGCTGATGCTCGCGCCGGCAACCCAGCACCACGCGCCCACCGTAGGTGTAGCGAATGGCATTGCTCAACAGGTTGCGCAAGATCCGCGCAAGCAACTGGATATCGCTGCGCACCAGGGCCGAGCAGCCAATAAAGTGCAGCTGCAAGCCTTCGCTGCGCGCCACTTGGGTGTATTCGGCGGCGAGGTTGTCCAGCAGTTCGCTCAAGGCAAATGGCGCGATATCGGCCTTGATCACCCCGGCATCGAGCTTGGAAATATCCACCAGGGTGCCCAGCAGGTTTTCCACATCTTCCAGGGAATTGCTGACGTTGCGCACCAACGTTTCGTTGGCCACCGGGTCACGGCGCTCCAGCAAGGCCCCGGTAAACAGGCGGGCGGCATTCAGCGGTTGCAGCAGGTCATGGCTGACCGCCGCCAGAAACTTGGTTTTCGACAGGTTGGCCTGCTCGGCCTCCAGCTTGGCTTCACGCAGGCGCGACTCCACGCGGCGGCGCTCGTGGATTTCCTGCAACAGCTGGTCGTTGAGCGAGGTCAGTTCGGCCGTGCGCTCGCGCACTCGCAGCTCCAGGTTCTGATACGCCTGGTGCAGGGCCTCGGCGGTGCGCCGGCGTTCGGTGATGTCGCGGATCAGCACAAAGATCCCCACCACCTCGCCACTGGCCAGGCGATTGGGCACATAGGAGCGCAGCATGTAGCGCTCCTGGTGGTTGATGTTGGTTTCGGCGAACTCAAAGGTCACGCTCTCCCCCGCCAGCGCCTGCGCCACGTAGGCTTCCAGGCGCTGGTAATGCTGTTCGCTGTGGGCCTGGCGCAGGCTTTTGCCGAGCATCGCGCCCTGCGCCCAGCAATACCATTGCTCGTAGACCTTGTTGGTGAACTCGTAGACCAGGTCGGCATTGAGGTAGGCAATCAACGCCGGCACATGGTCGGTGATCAGGCGGATCCAGCGTTCGCTTTCCTGGGATTTCTGCGCGACGGCCTGTTCACGGCGCAGGGTTTCCGCCAGTTTGACGTCGGTGATGTCGGTAAACAGAATCACCCGCCCGCCGTCCTGGGTCGGCCTTTCGCTGACTTGCAACCAACGGCCGTTATCCAGGCGGTAGAACAGGGTTTCATCGGCATGCCCATGGGCTTCTTCGGTGAACAGGCCGTTGACCGTCATCAACCGCTTGACCTCGCGCAGGCCCATGCCCGCGACAATCTGCACCGGGCTATTGCTCCAAAATCCCTGGAAGCGGCTGTTGAACAACACGATGTGCTGGTGTTGGTCGAACAGCACAAAGGCATCGGAAATGCTCTCGATGGCATCGATCAAATGCTGGTGCGCGGTTTCCGCCCGCAGCCGCGCCTCGCGCAGCAGATGGTTGCTGGCCTTGAGTTCGGCCATCGCCTGGTTGAGCGCATCGGTACGTTCGCGCACCTGCTCGGCCAGCACCACCGAATGCTGGAACGCCGCATAGGGGTCGTTGCCACGGGTCGCGCCGGACTCGACGCGCTCGATCAGCGCGGCGTTGATCCGCGCCAGCTTGCGATTGTCCTGCTGCAGGGCGCGGATCTGCGCGTGCAGTTCAGCGCTGTCCAGGGGTTCGACCACGGGCAATGGCGACCCCGGTAAAGGTCTGGTTGATGTGCATGCCATTGAACTGTTCTCCGTAGGTGTTGAACCCCATCACCCGTTGCTCGCGCAAAAAGGCGCCGATCGGCTCCAGGGCGCCGTGCTCTTCGAGCTCCAGGCGCCGCAGGAAACAGTCGCAGCCAATGGTCAGCAGCAAGTCGCCAAGGCGCGCTTGCAGGCCGTCGAACAGGGTCTGCAGGTTGGGCAGGATCGGCCCCGGGGTCATGGCGGTGAGGACGATGCCGTTTTCCACCGCGCAGTAGAAACTCAAGCTCAAGTCGTCGTGGACCTGCTGGATCGCCCGCACGTAGTACTGATCATTGACGCGCACCGCCAACGGGTGGGCGGCGAAGATCCGGTGATCAAGTTGCGCCACGGCCACGCCGATATGCCGCGCGTATTCCTCGGCGGCAGGTTCGGCGTTCAATTCAAAGACCCGTCGCGAGGCGCTGTCCGCCCCTGTCACCACCAGCTTCTGTGCCAAGGGCAGGATGTGGTGGGTGGTGAACACCTCGAAATCCAGCCAGGTATTGACCAGTACCACCACCGCCGCGCCGCTGTGAAAGGCGCCGTCGAAATACACGTGGGTGTGGGTCAGGTGGTTGTCATCGCCGGCCGAACCGCCGAAATGGGGGATATCACCAAGCGCCGCGCTCAGGGCGGCGAGGACCATTTCTTCACGGCTGGACAGGCCATCGAGCAGGGTCAAGGCAAAGCTGTTGCCCTTGATCGGCGCCAGGGTGTTGCTGCGACAGCCGCCCACCAGGCGTTCGACCATTTGTTGCGCGTCGATCAGGCTGAAGTGCTCGACCTGGTCGATCAGCTCGGTGGCGATGGAAAAGTGCGCGTGGTCAAACCCCACCGCCGTCACGCAATTGCGCCCGTACCCCTGGGGTGTGATCTCGCCGGCACTGGTGCAACCCACCACACGAACACCACCGAAACTGTGTTGCAGGGCCTGGCCGAGGGCCTGCAGGTCGTAGGTGGCAGAGCAGAAGAACAGCACGAAACCCAGGTACGGGTGCAACAACTGGCGCGCCAGCTCATCGGCCACCTGCCGCGCCTCGCTGGCCTGGGACATGGCTGTGACTACGCCTTCGCTGTGCACCTGCTGCATGGTCATCTCCCCGTTGAAGCTCAAGTGTACGAACGCGCGGGGTGGCGACCTATGCTACTTGGGTACTGGGTCGGGGCTTCGATGGGATGAGAGCCACCGAGCAACAGATGAATCTCTGTGGGAACAGGCTTTGTGTGGGAGCTGGCTTGCCTGCGATTGCATCACCGCGGTGTAACTGATCCACCGAGTCGCAAGCATCGCAGGCAAGCCAGCTCCCACATAAGCCAGCTCCCACACGTTTGACCGTGTTCCAGGTCATTACCAGGTCAGCACCGCCCCCACCGCAAAGGTATCGGTGTCTTCATTCTGCGCACTGGTGTCGTGGCCGGTGATTTCGAACTGGTTGTACTCGGCCACCAGCTTCAGGTTGTCGTTGATGTCATGGAACAGGGCAATGCCACGGGTTTGGTAGTCGGCACCGCTGCCGACCACGCCGTTGCCGTCGTCCTTGGTCTTGCCGTAGGACAGCGCAAGGCGGTTCTTGCCCAGTTTGTAGGAGCCCTGCAACAGGTAGCCGTTGCTGTCGACATTGCGCAAGGTGGCTTCCCCGGCGTTGTTGGTAAAGAAGGGGTTGATGCCCTTGGCCTGGAAGCCGGAACCGGTGAGCGACAAGCCGCCCATCTTCGCCTGCACGCCATAGCCCAGGCCCTTGGAGGTCACCGACTCGACGCTGGAGTCGGTGTTGTCCGAGGTCTGGTAGCTGCCGTTGAGCCAGCTGTAGATCTTCGCCCCGCCCACGTCGAACTGGTAGGTGATCTCGCTCTCGGTGCGCGGGTTCTTCTGGTAGGCCTTGCCCAGCGCGCTGCTGTCGTTGGTGTCGACCGGGTCCATGATGCCCACGGCCACCCGCAGGCCTTCCATTACCGGGGTGCGGTAGGTGATCTGCGAGGTGGGGAACGGGTACGGGTAGCCGCTACCGATGTTGCCGAACGACACCCCGCCGCCGTCCACCAGGCCCAGGCTATCGCTGACCTGGCCGTAACCTGCGAGCAGTTCGTCGAGCAGGATGTTGGAGCGGGCGAACAGACCGAAGTCCTTGCCGATCAGCACTTCGCCCCACTCGGGGTTGGCCACGGTGCCGTAGAACTGGCGCACGTCGATGGCGGTGTCGGTGCCGTTGGTTTCACTGTCGTTGATGGTCACCCAGAACGAAGCGCGGGCGCCGAGCTTGAGGTCATCGACCTGCTTGCCCATGTTGAAGCCCAGGTAATTGGGCAAAAAGCCCATCTTCACCCGCGACTGGCGCCGGTCGTACTGCTCGCCGGCACGGTCCACGTCGCTGTTGACGTAGAAGGCGTTGATATAGCCATCGGTGGAGAAGGTGGTCTCGTCCTTGTCGTACAGCACGATTTCGGCCTGGGCCAGCGAGCTCAAGCCGAGGCTGGCGATAAAGGCTGGCAACAAACGACGGGGGAAGTTCTTATTGTTATGCATGGCGCGCTCCGGCGACGGGGGTCTGGGTGTCGGAGGCGATTATCGAAAGCCGGGCAGCGCGGTTAAACGCTGCCTTGGAGGGGGATGCGCGGTGCTTTGGAGGGCGCCGAGGGCCCGCCACTTAAGGCTTACACCAGTAGGCGCGGGATTGGGGTCAAAGGGCGTTGAACAACATCCCGCCTGCCACCACGACACACAGGCTGGCAAAGCCGATTTGCAGGGCCCGCGCCGGGACCCGCGAGCCCAGGCGCCGGCCAGCAAGCATGCCGACGATGCTGGCGCCAATAAATACCCAGCCGAGGGTGTCGATCACCACCCCGGCATGGAACGCACCGACCACGCCAATCAGCGAGATCAGGCTGATCACCATCAACGAGGTGGCGACAATCCCGCGCATCTGCACGTCGGTCAGTTGCTTGAACGCCGGCACGATCAGAAAACCGCCGCCTACGCCCAGCAGGCCCGATACTGCGCCGGTTACAGCGCCCAGGGCGGCCAGGGTCGCGGTGCATTTGGCGGTCCAGGAAAAACGCCCGGTCTGCTGATCGAGCATGCAGTTTTTTTGCCCCCAGGACGCGGCGCCATGGTCGCTGGGGCCGGCCTCGACTTTCTCGCGCCGCAGCATGCGCCATGCCACCAGCACCATCAGCGCGCTGAACAGGCCCATCAGGATCTTGTCCGGCAACTGATGGGCAAAAAACACCCCCAACGGCGAAAACAGCGCGCCGAGCAACGCGATCAACAGCGCCGCGCGGTAACGCACCAGGCCATGGCGCAAGCCATCAAGCGCTCCAACTGCCGCTGCCGCGCCGACCGCAAACAACGACACCGGCGCCGCTTCGGTCATGGTCAAGCCCAGCCCCAGGACCAACGCCGGCACACCGAGAATCCCGCCCCCGGCCCCGGTCAACCCCATGACCAGGCCCATCAACACACCCAAAAAACTTGCCAGCAGCATAGGGTCCTCTCACTCCACCTTGGCCAGACGGGTCAGCCATTCGCGGCCCTTGAGCATGCCGTTCCAGTAGAACCACGGCAGCAGCGTCGCCTTCAAGAACCACGCCGAACGCCGCGCCACCGTCGGGTCGAGGGCAAAGGTCGGCAGCAATCGGCCGCCATAACCGAACTCGGCCAGCACCACCTTGCCCTTCTCCACCGTCAGTGGGCAGGAGCCATAACCGTCGTACTTGAGCGGCAACGGCGCCTGTTTGCGCAGGGCCAGCAGGTTCTCGGCCACCACCACGATTTGCTTGCGCACCGCGGCGGCCGTCTTGGCATTGCTGGTGGAGCACACGTCGCCCAGGGCGAAGATGTGCGGGTAACGCACCTGTTGCAGGCTGTGGGGGTCGACCTCGCACCAGCCAGCGGCGTCGGCCAGTGGGCTGTGGCGGATAAAATCCGGGGCCACTTGTGGCGGTACGACGTGCAGCATGTCGAAGGACTTTTCTTCGATGCTGAGATTGCCCTCGGCGTCCTTGACCTCGAACCAGGCCTTGCGCGCCGGGCCATCAACCTTGATCAGGTTGGAGTTGAAGGCCAACTGCGCGCCGTATTTCTCGACATAGTTCATCAACGGCGGCACAAAGGTCGCCACACCAAACAG
Source organism: Pseudomonas sp. WS 5059 (assembly GCF_012985525.1). Classification (NCBI taxonomy): domain Bacteria; kingdom Pseudomonadati; phylum Pseudomonadota; class Gammaproteobacteria; order Pseudomonadales; family Pseudomonadaceae; genus Pseudomonas; species Pseudomonas sp. WS 5059. Next base: position 210,497 of record NZ_JAAQWO010000007.1, read on the forward strand.
CGCGGCACCGGCCAGGTTGAATTCGACGTCGATGTTGTTCAGATCACCCTGCTTGAGCCAATGATCGCAAGACAGGTACATGGCCTTTTGCGGCGCGCCGGCGCATTTGATCGGCATGGCCGGCTGGGTAAAGATCGCCTTGCCACCCTTGAGCTGCTGCACCAGTTGCCAGGTGTAGGGCGCGTGCTGGTAGCTGTAGTTGGAGGTGACGCCGTTCTGGCCCAGGGTCTGCTCCAGGCCTTCGATTTTCTCCCAGGCCAGGCGCAGGCCGGGGCAGACGATGAGGTTATTCCACGTCACGCGCTGGCCGCTGTCGAGCACCAGGGCCTGTTCGTCGGGCAGCAACTGGCTGACCGCCGCCTGCACCCAGGTCACGCCATCGGGCAATACCCGGGCCATGGGGCGCATGGTCTTGCGGATGTCATGGGCGCCGCCGCCCACCAGGGTCCAGGCGGGCTGGTAGTAATGTTCGGCGCTGGGTTCGATCAGGATGATATTGAGTTGCGGGTCGCGCTTGAGCAGGCTGGCCAGCAGGCCGATGCCTGCCGAGCCGCCGCCGATGACCACGATGTCGCCACTGATGGTCGGTCCCCAGTGTTGGTCGTTCATAGTCCTGGCCTTTCTTATTTCAACAATGCACACAAGGGTCGTTGCCGTTTGGCGTCACGCCCCGTTCAGAATCGATCCTTTGCTTCGGGTCGTTTGTTTCACTAAGCTCGCAAGCCTATGTGGAAATCACCTCGAATGTAAGCTGCTATCAGCTACCCAGGACACCGTCATGCCCGCGTTGATTCAATCCTTTCTGGACGAGGCATCGTCAACCTACACCTACGTCGTCTATGAAACGCCCGGCAGCCCCTGTGCCATCGTCGATTCAGTGCTCAACTACGACCCGGCCTCGGGGCGTACCGACACGACCCAGGCCGACCAGGTGATCGCCTTCGTCCGTGAGCACCGCCTGCAGGTGCAATGGCTGCTGGAGACCCACGCCCACGCCGACCATCTGTCCGCCGCGCCGTACCTGCGCCGTACCCTGGGCGGAAAAATCGCCATCGGCCAGTCCATCAGCCAGGTGCAGGGGGTATTTAAGAACCTGTTCAACCTGGAGCCGGCGTTTCGTGCCGACGGTTCACAGTTCGACCACCTGTTCGCCCCCGACGAGGTGTTCCACATCGGCAACCTCAAGGCCCAGGCCCTCCACGTGCCCGGCCACACCCCGGCAGACATGGCCTACCTGATCGACGACCAGTTGATCCTGGTAGGCGACACCCTGTTCATGCCCGACGTCGGCACCGCCCGCTGCGACTTCCCCGGCGGCGATGCACGCCAGTTATATGCCTCGATGCGCACGTTGCTGGCCTTTCCCGGCGAGACGCGCCTGTATGTGTGCCACGACTATCCGCCTGAAGGCCGCGCGGCCAAATGCCTGACCACCGTGGCCGAACAGCGCGCGGGCAATATTCATGTGCATGACGGGGTGGACGAGGCGGCGTTTGTGCAGATGCGCACCCAGCGAGACGCCGGGCTTGGAATGCCGACCCTGTTGCTGCCGGCGATCCAGGTGAATGTGCGGGCGGGCAATATGCCGCCGGCGGAAGACAATGGCGTGACCTACCTGAAGATCCCCCTCAACCAGCTTTGATGCAGGAGCTGGCTTGCCGGCGATGGTGGCCTGCCTGATCCACCGTCATCGCCGGCAAGCCGGCTCCTACAACGGTTTGCGTCAGGAGCCCAGGTTGATGCCGTTGGCCGGCAGAGGCAGCGCGGTCTTGTAGCGCACCTGCTTGAGCGCAAAGCTGGAGCGAATGTTCGCCACCCCCGGCACCTTGGTCAGGAAATCCATCATAAAGCGCTCCAGCGACTGGATGGTCGGCACCAGCACCCGGATCAGGTAGTCCGGGTCGCCGGCCATCAGGTAGCACTCCATCACCTCCGGCCGGTCGGAAATCGCGCCCTCGAACTGCTGCAGGGCTTCCTCGTTCTGTTTCTCGAGGCTGACGTGGATAAACACGTTGACGTGCAGCCCCAGCAAATCGGCATCCAGCAGCGTGACCTGGTCACGGATCAAGCCCAATTCCTCCATCGCCTTGACCCGGTTGAAACACGGCGTAGGCGACAGGTTGACCGAGCGTGCGAGGTCGGCGTTGGTGATGCGGGCGTTCTCCTGGAGGCTGTTGAGAATCCCGATATCGATACGGTCCAGCTTGCGCATGAGACAAAACCACCTGTTTATTATGTTTATGCAGATTTTTTATCCTCAAATGATCTCAGGCGCAACCAAACAGAGATAAATATTCTCCGCGGCCCGGCCTATGATTGTTGTAGGACAAGATTTCTCCTACCCGGGGAATGACTGTCAGCTAAGCGCGCCCACTACAAGAAATTCACAAGATCGAGCGTAGAAAGCCATGACCCAGCATTACGAACCGCTGCGCCTGCACGTTCCCGAACCCTCGGGCCGTCCTGGTTGCAAGACCGACTTTACCTACCTGCGCCTGACCGACGCCGGTACGGTGCGCAAACCCGCCGTAGACGTAGAACCCGCCGACACCGCCGACCTGGCCAAGGGCCTGATCCGCGTGCTCGACGACCAGGGCCAGGCCCTGGGCCCGTGGGCTGAAGGTGTGCCGGTAGAGATTTTGCGCCGTGGCATGCGTGCCATGCTCAAGACGCGGATCTTCGACAACCGCATGGTGGTCGCCCAGCGTCAGAAAAAGATGTCGTTCTACATGCAAAGCCTTGGCGAAGAAGCCATCGGCAGCGCCCAGGCCCTGGCCTTGAACATCGACGACATGTGCTTCCCCACCTACCGCCAGCAAAGCATCCTGATGGCCCGCGAAGTGCCGCTGGTCGACCTGATCTGCCAACTGCTGTCCAACGAGCGCGACCCGCTCAAGGGCCGCCAGTTGCCGATCATGTATTCGGTCAAGGACTATGGCTTCTTCACCATTTCCGGCAACCTCGCCACCCAATTCGTACAGGGCGTGGGCTGGGGCATGGCCTCGGCGATCAAGGGCGATACCAAGATCGCCTCGGCGTGGATTGGCGATGGCGCCACCGCTGAATCAGACTTCCACACCGCCCTGACCTTCGCCCACGTGTACCGCGCGCCGGTGATCCTCAACGTGGTCAACAACCAGTGGGCGATCTCCACCTTCCAGGCCATCGCCGGTGGTGAAGCCACCACCTTCGCCGGACGCGGCGTGGGCTGCGGCATCGCCTCCCTGCGGGTCGACGGCAACGACTTCATCGCGGTGTACGCCGCCTCTGCCTGGGCTGCCGAACGCGCCCGCCGCAACCTCGGCCCGACCCTGATCGAATGGGTCACCTACCGCGCCGGCCCGCACTCCACCTCCGATGACCCGTCCAAATACCGGCCTGCCGATGACTGGAGCCACTTCCCCCTGGGCGACCCGATTGCCCGCCTCAAGCAGCACCTGATCAAGATTGGCCAGTGGTCCGAAGAGGAACACGCCACGGTCAGTGCACAGCTGGAGGCCGAAGTGCTCAGCGCGCAGAAAGAAGCCGAACAGTACGGCACCCTGGCCGGTGGCCAGATTCCAAGCGCCGCGAGCATGTTCGAAGACGTTTATAAAGAGATGCCGGAGCACTTGAAGCGCCAGCGTCAAGAGTTGGGGATCTGACATGAACGATCACAACAATAAAATCGAGCTGGAAACCGCCATGACCACGACCACCATGACCATGATCCAGGCCCTGCGCTCGGCCATGGATGTGATGCTTGAGCGCGACGACAATGTGGTGGTGTTCGGCCAGGACGTCGGTTACTTCGGCGGCGTGTTCCGTTGCACCGAAGGCTTGCAGACCAAGTACGGCACCTCGCGGGTGTTTGACGCACCGATCTCCGAAAGCGGCATCGTCGGCGTGGCCGTGGGCATGGGCGCCTATGGCCTGCGCCCGGTGGCCGAGATTCAGTTCGCCGACTACGTGTACCCGGCCACCGACCAGATCATCTCGGAAGCGGCGCGCCTGCGTTACCGCTCGGCTGGCCAGTTCACCGCGCCGTTGACCATGCGCATGCCTTGCGGCGGCGGCATCTACGGTGGGCAGACTCACAGCCAGAGTATCGAAGCGGTGTTCACCCAGGTCTGCGGCCTGCGCACGGTGATGCCGTCCAACCCCTATGACGCCAAGGGCCTGCTGATCGCCTCCATCGAAAACGATGACCCGGTGATCTTCCTCGAGCCCAAGCGCCTGTATAACGGCCCGTTCGACGGCCACCACGACCGCCCGGTGACCCCGTGGTCCAAGCACCCGCAAGCCCAGGTGCCGGACGGTTACTACACCGTACCGCTGGATGTAGCCGCCATCGTGCGCCCAGGCTCGGCCGTCACGGTGCTGACCTACGGCACCACTGTTTATGTGTCACAAGTGGCCGCCGAAGAAACCGGGATCGATGCCGAAGTCATCGACCTGCGCAGCCTGTGGCCGCTGGACCTGGAAACCATCGTCAAGTCGGTGAAAAAAACCGGCCGTTGCGTGGTGGTGCATGAAGCCACCCGTACCTGCGGTTTTGGTGCCGAGTTGGTGTCTTTGGTGCAAGAGCACTGCTTCCATTACCTGGAAGCGCCTATCGAGCGTGTGACCGGTTGGGACACCCCCTACCCCCACGCACAAGAGTGGGCGTATTTCCCTGGCCCGACCCGTGTGGGCGCGGCTTTGCAACGGGTCATGGAGGTCTGAATGGGCACGCACGTTATCAAGATGCCGGACATTGGCGAAGGCATCGCAGAAGTGGAATTGTCGGTCTGGCACGTCAAGGTCGGCGACATGGTCGTGGAAGACCAGGTGCTGGCGGATGTGATGACCGACAAGGCGATGGTGGATATTCCCTCGCCGGTCCACGGCAAGGTGATATCACTGGGCGGTGAGCCGGGTGAAGTCATGGCGGTGGGCAGTATCCTGATCAGCATTGAAGTCGAAGGCGCGGGCAATACCCGGAAGTCGGCGTTGTCGGCCGTGGTTGAAGAAGCCGCGCCGGCCCCGAAAGCCGAAATCAAGGCGCCGGTGGCTGAAAGCAAACCGGCCGCCAAGCCGGTGGTAGCGGCCCAGGCTCCGGTGGCCCGGGACGCCAATGAGCGCCCGCTGGCCTCCCCCGCCGTGCGCAAGCACGCGCTGGACGCCGGGATCCAGCTGCGTCTGGTGCAGGGCTCGGGCCCGGCCGGGCGCATTCTGCATGAAGACCTCGATGCCTATCTGCAACAGGGCAACACCCGCGCCTCGGTCGGCGCCAACCCGTATGCCGAGCGCAACGACGAAGAGCAGATCCCGGTGATCGGCATGCGCCGCAAGATCGCCCAGCGCATGCAGGATGCCACGCGCCGCGCTGCGCATTTCAGCTACGTCGAAGAGATCGACGTGACGGCCCTGGACGACTTGCGCGTACACCTCAATGAAAAACATGGCGCCAGCCGCGGCAAGCTGACGTTGTTGCCGTTCCTGGTGCGCGCGATGGTCGTGGCCTTGCGCGATTTCCCGCAGATCAACGCGCGTTATGACGACGAAGCCCAAGTCATCACCCGCCTTGGCGCGGTGCATGTGGGCGTTGCCACCCAGAGCGATATCGGCCTGATGGTGCCGGTGGTGCGTCACGCCGAGGCCCGCAGCCTGTGGGGCACCGCCGAAGAAATCACTCGCCTGGCCACTGCCGCGCGCAATGGCAAGGCCAGTCGTGACGAGCTCTCGGGCTCGACCATCACCCTGACCAGCCTCGGCGCGTTGGGCGGGATTGTCAGCACTCCGGTGCTGAACCTGCCGGAAGTGGCGATTGTGGGTGTCAACCGCATCGTCGAGCGGCCAATGGTGATCAAGGGGCAGATCGTGATCCGCAAGATGATGAACCTCTCCAGCTCCTTCGATCACCGGGTGGTCGATGGCATGGACGCGGCGCAATTCATCCAGGCCATCCGTGGCCTGCTCGAACAACCCGCCAGCCTGTTCCTGGAGTAAGGGCATGACTCAGACATTACAGACCACCCTGCTGATTATCGGCGGCGGCCCCGGCGGTTATGTGGCGGCGATTCGCGCCGGCCAACTGGGCATCCCGACCATCCTGGTAGAAGGCCAGGCGTTGGGCGGCACCTGCCTGAATATCGGCTGCATTCCGTCCAAGGCGCTGATCCACGTCGCCGAACAGTTCCAGCAAACCGTGCACCTGAGCCAGGGTTCGGCCCTGGGTATCGACGTGGATGTGCCAACCCTGGACATCCGCAAGAGCGTCGAGTGGAAAGACGGGATCGTCGACCGCCTGACCACCGGGGTTGCCGCACTGCTGAAAAAGCACAAAGTGCAGGTGATCCACGGCTGGGCCAAGATCGTCGACGGCAAGACCGTGGACGTGGGTGACCAACGTATCCAGTGCGAGCACCTGCTGCTGGCCACTGGCTCGAAAAGCGTCAACCTGCCGATGCTGCCGATTGGCGGGCCGATCATCTCGTCCACCGAAGCCTTGGCGCCGAGCCGTGTGCCAAAACGCTTGATCGTGGTCGGTGGCGGTTACATCGGCCTGGAACTGGGGATTGCCTATCGCAAGCTCGGTGCCGAGGTCAGCGTGGTCGAAGCCCAGGACCGCATCCTGCCAGCCTACGACGCCGAGCTGACGCAACCTGTGGCCGAATCCCTCAAGCAATTGGGGGTCAAGTTGTACCTCAAGCACAGCGTGACTGGCTTTGAAGGCGGCAGCCTGCAAGTACGCGATCCGGAGGGCGGCACCCTGGCCCTGGAGACCGATCAGGTACTGGTCGCCGTTGGTCGCAAACCTAACACCCAGGGCTGGAACCTGGAAGCCTTGAACCTGGCGATGAATGGCGCGGCGATCAAGATCGACAGCCGCTGCCAGACCAGCATGCGCAATGTGTGGGCCATCGGCGACCTGAGCGGCGAGCCGATGCTGGCACACCGGGCCATGGCCCAGGGCGAGATGGTGGCCGAGCTGATCAGCGGTAAATCCCGCGAATTCAACCCGGCGGCGATCCCGGCGGTGTGCTTTACCGACCCGGAACTGGTGGTGGTCGGCAAGACCCCGGACGAAGCCAAGGCCGCAGGCCTGGACTGCATCGTCTCGAGCTTTCCGTTTGCGGCCAATGGCCGGGCCATGACCCTGGAGTCCAAGACCGGCTTCGTGCGGGTGGTAGCACGTCGCGACAATCACCTGATTGTCGGCTGGCAGGCGGTGGGGGTTGGCGTGTCCGAGCTGTCCACGGCCTTTGGCCTGAGCCTGGAAATGGGTGCACGCCTGGAGGATGTGGCGGGCACCATTCATGCCCATCCGACCCTGGGTGAAGCGGTGCAGGAAGCGGCGCTGCGGGCGTTGGGGCATGCCCTGCACCTGTAAAACCGTGGTGATGCTATCGCCGGCAAGCCGGCTCCTACAATCGAGCGCGTTACGCCGACCAAATGTAGGAGCCGGCTTGCCGGCGATAGCGGTGGATCAGCCAAAACAGATGCTCAATGGTCCCCCCACCCGCTCCCACACAGGCCAAGAATGAAGTATTGTTGCGCCCATCCAGAAATAAACCGAAAGCCTGCCTTCGACCAGGCGGTTGAAAAAAGATAGAGGGTGTCATGGGTAACGAAAGCATCAATTGGGACAAATTGGGTTTTGACTACATCAAGACCGACAAGCGTTTCCTCCAGACCTGGAAAGACGGCGCCTGGCAAGAAGGCACCCTGACCGAAGACAACGTGCTGCACATCAGCGAGGGCTCCACCGCCCTGCACTATGGCCAGCAGTGTTTTGAGGGCCTGAAGGCCTATCGCTGCAAGGACGGTTCGATCAACCTGTTCCGCCCGGACCAGAACGCCGCCCGCATGCAACGCAGCTGCGCCCGCCTGCTGATGCCGCAAGTGCCGACCGAAGCCTTCATCGAGGCGTGCAAGGAAGTGGTCCGCGCCAACGAGCGTTTCATCCCGCCGTACGGCACCGGCGGCGCGCTGTACCTGCGCCCGTTCGTGATCGGCACCGGTGACAACATCGGCGTGCGTACCGCGCCCGAGTTCATCTTCTCGATCTTCTGCATCCCGGTCGGCGCCTACTTCAAGGGCGGCCTGACCCCGCACAACTTCCTGATCTCCGGCTATGACCGCGCCGCGCCGAACGGCACCGGTGCCGCCAAGGTCGGTGGCAACTACGCGGCCAGCCTGATGCCCGGCTCCCTGGCGAAAAAAGCCAACTTTGCCGACTGCATCTACCTGGACCCGGCCACCCACTCGAAAATCGAAGAAGTCGGTTCGGCCAACTTCTTCGGGATCACCCACGACAACAAGTTCGTCACCCCGAACTCGCCATCGGTGCTGCCGGGCATCACCCGCCTGTCGCTGATCGAACTGGCCAAGACCCGCCTGGGCCTGGAAGTGGTCGAAGGCGACGTGCTAATCGACAAACTGGCAGACTTCAAGGAAGCCGGCGCCTGCGGTACCGCAGCGGTGATCACGCCGATCGGCGGGATCGAGTACAAAGACAAGCTGCACGTGTTCTACAGCGAAAAAGACGTCGGCCCGGTGACCCAGAAGCTCTACAAAGAGCTGACTGGCGTGCAGTCCGGCGACGTTGAAGCGCCGGCCGGCTGGATCGTCAAGGTCTAAGCCGACCCTGATTGTAGGCGCTGGCTTGTGTGGGAGCTGGCTTGCCTGCGATAGCGGACTGTCAGTCAACGCATTGGTGACTGACATATCGCTATCGCAGGCAAGCCAGCTCCCACATTTGTTTTGCGGTGGTTTCAGGATTTTGGCAGGTTCTGCGCAATCTTCTTGCCCATGCTGATCCTCGGCTCCACGCCATACCCCAGCGCCTCGTAGAACCCCACCACTGTCTCGTTGCCCAGATTGATCTGCAGGTTGATCTTCAGGCAGCCCAGGGCGATCAACGCCTGTTCCCCATGGCGCACCAGCGACGCGCCCAGGCCTTGCCGGCGATAGTCCGGATGCACGGCCACCGAATACAACCAACCACGATGCCCGTCGTAGCCTGCCATCAAGGTGCCGATCACGGTCTTGCCGTGGGTGGCGACAAAAAATAGCCCGTCCTCCACCGCAAGCTTTCTATCAATCGCCAGTTCCGGCCGGTTATGCGGGGTGTCGTAGCCAAACGCCAACTGCCAAAGCGCCGCTACCTGGGCACGATGCAGGCGGTCGCGGTAAACCCCGATGGGGTGGCGGGACGACAATACCTTCTCCATCACCAGGGTGCGCTCGTTGCCGTGGTACACATCGCGCACGGTCTGGAAACCCAGCTTGGTATAAAACGGCTCGGCGGTGAGGGACGACGGTACGCTCAATACCGTGACCCCAGCCTCACGGGCCCGCTGTTCGATATCGACCATCAGTTGGCGGCCGATGCCCTGCCCTTGCAGCGCCGGGTTGACGAACACCGAACGCACCACATTGGCGTCCAAGGCGGCGGTAGCGACGATTGCCTGATCCTGGAGGGCAACCAGCACGGTACGCCGCGTGAGCAATTGCAGCACCGCCTGTGGCGTGAAGTTGCTCGCCACCCGCGCAATCACGTCCGCCGGGTAGTCGCCGGCGTTGCTGCTGTGCAGGGCCGCCAGGATGACTTGGCTGATGCCTTCGGCATCGGTGGGTTGGGCGAGGCGGACGGCGGTAGACATGACTCCTCCTGACGGGCAGCGTTATGACAGCCACCACAATACCCATGTGTGGGCTTGTGTGGGAGCCGGGCTTGCCCGCGATGCAGGCACCTCGGTGTGTCCGCCACACCGCGGTGATGCTATCGCAGGCAAGCCAGCTCCCACAAAAGCCGGCTCCTACAGGTTTGAGCGCCCCTGACAGCCGATTCGGCTGCCACACCCCTCTTTTCAGCTTTCCCGGCTGGGCCGCTCCCCTGTTTCAGCCGGGATTCTGCGGCCAGAGCGCACAAAATAGCCGCAATGCCCAACCCCATGGACCCGTGCCCCCATGCAAACCACCAATACCGTCCTGATGATCCGCCCGGCGCACTTTGCCTTTAACCCGGACACCGCGATCAACAACCGCTTCCAGCGCGCGCCCGTCGACCCGGTGGCCGCACAGCACAAAGCGCTGCAAGAGTTCGACGGTTACGTCGCCACCCTGCGCGAGCATGGCGTGGAAGTGTTGGTGGTGCAGGACACGCCCGCACCCCATACCCCGGATTCGATCTTCCCCAACAACTGGTGGAGCAGCCACGCCGACGGCAGCCTGGTGCTGTACCCGATGGAAGGCCAGAACCGTCGCCTGGAACGCAACAAAGGTGTGCTGCAAGTACTGGAGCAGCGCTTCGCGATCAAGCACACCATCGATTTCAGCCACCTGGAACAACAGAACATGTTCCTCGAAGGCACCGGCAGCATGGTCCTCGACCGCCAGCACCGCATCAGCTACGCCTGTCACTCCGGGCGCACCCATCGCGATGCGCTGCGCCAGTTCGCCGAGCGCCTGGACTATCAGGTCTGCGCCTTCCACGCCGTCGACCGCCATCACGCACCGATCTACCACAGCAACGTGATGATGAGCGTCGGCCGCGACCTGTCGGTGGCGTGCCTGGACGCACTGCCCGAAGCCCACGAACGCCAAGGCCTGGAACGCTCCCTGCGCGACACCGGCAAAGACATCCTGGCCCTGGACTTCGACCAGTTGGAAGCCTTCGCCGGCAACATGCTGGAACTCCACGACCGCGACGGTCAGCCGCTGCTGGTGATGTCCGCCAGCGCCTGGCGCTCGCTCAAGCCGGCGCAGCGCCAGCATGTGGAGCGCCACACCCACCCAGTCGTGGTGAACATCGACAACATCGAACGCATCGGCGGCGGCAGTGCCCGCTGCATGTTGGCCGAAGTGCATCTTCCGGCCCGCGCCTCATTCCAATAAGGAGTTTTTCCATGACCCGTTATATCGACGTCAACGACCTCAGCTACCTGGTATCGCAAAAAGGCCTGCAAACCTGCATCACGGAGATGGCCGAGTACATCCGCGCCGACTACCTGCGCTGGAATGACTTCGAAAAATGCGCGCGCCTGGCCAACCACTCGCCCGAGGGCGTGATCGAGCTGATGCCGGTCTCGGATGCTTCGCTGTATGCCTTCAAATACGTCAACGGCCACCCGAAAAATACCCAGAGCGGCATGCTCACGGTCATGGCGTTCGGCGCCCTGGGAGATGTGGACACCGGCAAGCCGGTGCTGCTCAGCGAGATGACCCTGACTACCGCGATCCGCACTGCCGCCACTTCGGCCCTGGTCGCGCGCTACCTGGCACGGGACAACAGCCGCAGCATGGCGTTGATCGGCAATGGCTCGCAAAGTGAATTCCAGGCCCTGGCGTTCCATGCCTTGCTGGGCATCAATGAGATCCGCCTGTTCGATATCGATTCCAAGGCCATGCACAAGCTGGCGAACAACCTCAAGGCTTTCCCGGCGATCAAAGTGACCCTGGCCGCAAGCGTTGCCGAGGCGGTGAAAGGTGCCGATATCGTCACCACCGTCACTGCCGACAAGGCCTACGCCACCATCCTTACCGACGGCATGATCGAGCCCGGCATGCACCTCAATGCCGTCGGCGGCGACTGCCCCGGCAAGACCGAGCTGGACCGGCGCATTGTCGAGCGCGCGCGGGTGATCGTCGAGTACGAACCACAAAGCCGTATCGAAGGCGAAATCCAGCATATGCCCGAGGACTCGCCGGTCACCGAGCTGTGGCAAGTGATCAACGGCCAGAAGCCGGGCCGGGAAAACGCGCGCCAGGTCACCCTGTTCGACTCGGTGGGTTTTGCCCTCGAAGACTACTCGGCCCTGCGTTATGTGCTGGATGTGGCCAAGGCCCTGGACGTGGGCAGCGAGCTGGAACTGGTGCCGGACCTGGCCGACCCCAAGGACCTGTTCGCACGCCTGGCCCAGCAACCGGTCGCACAGCACAAAAAACGCGCCTGAAACCGCTCTGGCCTGCCGCTTTGCGCGAGCGGCGGGCCGTAAATCCTGATTTGAAAAGCCGATATACAGGGTGTTGCAGCCGATTCTGCTGCAACCGGTGTTTTAACAGCGTATTCCGCGTGCCAACGCCTAGGTAAACGACACAAAAAACGCACCATCATGAAGCATTCTGAGCGCGACCAAAGAGTCAGCAAATGAATGCATGCCGCACCCTTTCTACTGCCCTGACATCAATTACAAAATATAGGGAAAACACCATGACTCCGCTCCGATCACTCGTCGCCGCGCTGCTCCTGCCTTTGTGCGCCACCGCCGTCCAGGCCCAGGAATGGAAAGAAATCCGTTTCGGCGTGTTCCCCGAGTACCCACCCTTTGAATCCGTGGCCGCCGACGGCAGCCTGCAAGGTTTCGACATTGAGTTGGGCAACGCCATCTGCGCCAAGCTTGAAGTCAAATGCACCTGGGTCCCCAACGAATTCGACGGCATGATCCCGGCACTGCGTGCGCGCAAGTTCGACGCCATTATGTCCTCGATGGCCGTGACCCCGGCCCGGCAAAAACAGATCGACTTCAGTGACCGTCTGTTCCTCAGCCCCACCTCAGTGATCACCCGCAAGGGCGCAGGCTTCGGCGACACCCCAGAATCCCTCAAGGGCAAACAGGTGGGTGTGCTCCAGGGCTCGCTGCAAGAAGCCTACGCCCGTGCTCACCTGGCCAAGCTCGGTGCCCAGGTCAAGGCGTATCAGTCCCAGGACCAGAACTACGCCGACCTGCAAAACGGCCGCCTCGACGCGACGCTGACCGACAAGCTCGAAGCCCAGCTCAACTTCTTGTCCAAGCCTGAAGGCGCCGACTACCAGTCCGGCCCGGCCTTCAAGGACCCGACCTTGCCGCTGGACATCGCCATGGGCCTGCGCAAGAACGACCAGGAGTTGCTGGCACTGATCAACAAGGGCATCGCGGCCATCCAGGCTGATGGCACTTACTCGCTGATCCAGAAGAAATACTTCGGTGACGAAGATATCTATCACGAATAACGTCAGCAGATAGCCTCTCCCCCTGTAGGAGCGAGCTTGCTCGCGAAAAACTCAAGATCGCCACCGGGTACCCGTTTTACCCGGTCATCGTTGACGATTTTCGCGAGCAACCTTGCTCCTACAAAGGGAAACCGTGCCCATCGAGATCTCCCTTCATGAATGAACTCCTCAACCTGCAAGGCTTCGGCCCGCTGTTGGCCCAGGGTGCCTGGATGACCATCAAGCTGGCGTTCCTCGCGCTGGTCCTGAGCCTGACCCTGGGCTTGATCGCCGCAGGTGCCAAGCTGTCCAGCCACAAGCTGTTGCGCATCCCGGCCACGCTCTACACCACCTTGATCCGCAGCGTGCCGGACCTGGTGCTGATCCTGCTGATCTTCTACAGCCTGCAACTGTGGCTCAATGACCTGACCGAGATGATCGGCTGGAATTACTTCGAAATCGATCCCTTCACCGCCGGTGTGATCACCCTGGGCTTTATCTACGGTGCGTATTTCACCGAGAATTTTCGCGGCGCCATGCTCAGTGTGCCGGTGGGCCAACTGGAGGCGGCAACCGCCTACGGCTTGAGCCGCTGGCAGCGCTTTCGGCTGGTAATGTTCCCGCAGTTGATGCGGTTTGCGTTGCCGGGGCTGGGCAATAACTGGCTGGTGCTGCTCAAGTCCACGGCGCTGGTGTCGATCATCGGCCTGGCAGACCTGGTCAAGGCCGCGCAGAACGCCGGCAAGACCACCAATGACCCGTTGTACTTCCTGATCCTCGCGGGCCTGGTGTATCTGGTGATCACCACCCTTTCCAACCGCATCTTCAAGCGCCTGGAACGGCGCTACAACGTTGGCATCAAGGGGGTCGCGCGATGATTGAACTGATCCAGCAATATGGCCTGGCGTATCTGTGGACCGATGGCTCGGGGTTTTCCGGGGTGGCCATGACCTTGTGGCTGTTTATTGTGTCGGTGATCCTCGGGTTTTTCCTGTCGATCCCGTTGGCAATTGCCCGCGTCAGCGAGCACTTCTGGCTACGCTGGCCGGTGGAGGTCTACACCTACCTGTTTCGCGGCACGCCGTTGTATATCCAGTTGCTGATTTGCTACACCGGCCTGTACAGCCTGGAGGTGGTGCAGGACAACGCCCTGCTCAACCAGTTTTTCCGCAATGCGTTGAACTGCACCCTGCTGGCATTTGTGCTCAACACCTGCGCCTACACCGTGGAGATCTTCGCCGGGGCCATTCGCAATATTCCCCACGGCGAGATTGAAGCAGCACGGGCCTACGGCTTGCACGGCTGGCGGATGAACCTGTTCGTGGTGATTCCCGCCGCGCTGCGCCGCGCGTTGCCGGCCTACAGCAACGAAATGATCCTGATGCTGCACGCCACGTCCCTGGCGTTTACCGCAACCATCGCCGACATCCTCAAGGTAGCCCGCGACGCCAACGCCGAAACGTTCCTCACGTTCCAGGCCTTCGGCATTGCCGCGCTGCTGTACATGCTGCTGTCCTTTGCATTGGTGGGCCTGTTCCGACTGGCCGAACGACGCTGGATGCGCTTTCTTGTCCCGACCCGAGGCTAACCCATGAATCAGTCCGCACAGGCCCTGGCCGCTCATCCCACCCACGTTGCCGCGCCCCGCCCGAGCGTGGTGGCGGCCGGCGCCAACGTCAAACTCAAGGTCGAAGACCTGCATAAAAGCTATGGCGACCATGAAGTGCTCAAGGGTGTTTCGCTCAACGCCAGCAAGGGCGATGTGATCAGCCTGATCGGCGCCAGCGGCTCCGGCAAAAGCACCATGCTGCGCTGCATCAACTTCCTCGAACAACCCGACGCCGGGGTGATCACCCTGGACGGCATCAGCATTGAAATGCGCCCGGGCCGCGCAGGCGTGCAGGCGCCGCACCAGGCGCAACTGCAGAACCTGCGCACGCGCCTGGCCATGGTGTTCCAGCACTTCAACCTGTGGAGCCACATGACCGTGCTGGAAAACATCTGCATGGCGCCGCGCCGGGTGTTGGGCGTGAGTGCCGCCGAGGCAGAAAAACGCGCGCGGATGTACCTGGATAAAGTGGGCCTGCCGGGCCGGGTCGCCGACCAATACCCGGCATTTCTCTCCGGTGGCCAGCAACAGCGCGTGGCCATCGCCCGGGCCCTGGCCATGGAGCCGGAGATTATCCTGTTCGACGAACCGACCTCGGCACTCGACCCAGAGCTTGTAGGGGAAGTCCTAAAAGTCATACAGACGTTGGCAGAGGAAGGTCGTACCATGCTCATGGTCACCCACGAAATGGGCTTTGCCCGGCAAGTGTCCAGCCAGGTGCTGTTCCTGCATCAGGGCCGCGTCGAAGAACAAGGCAGCGCCGAGATCCTCGACCATCCCAACAGCGAACGCTTGCAGCAATTTCTCTCCAACCGCTTGAAGTGAACACAGAATCGACCATGGATACCAAGGCCAACGGACCCCATTCCTCCCCTGCGCTGGATCGCATCGATGAAGCCATCATCGATGTACTGCGCCATCAGGGGCGAATCACCTACGAGAAGCTGTCTTCGCTGGTGCACCTGACGCCCAGGCCCTGCCTGGAACGGGTGCGCAAGCTGGAACGGCGCGGGGTGATCCGCGGCTATGGCGCGATCATCGATGTGCAGATGGTCTCGCCGGGATTGTCGTTGCTGGTGCTGGTGGCCTTGTCGAACCAGAGCGGGCGCTCGGCGCAAAAAGCCTTCGAAGCTTGCGTCAAGGCCTGCCCGCAGGTGTTCGAATGCCAACTGATCAGCGGCCCCTTCGACTACAGCCTGCGCATGCGCTGCCGGGACATGGAGCACTACCGCGTGCTGACGGAAACCTGGTTGAACAACGACGAGCTGCACATCGACAAACTGGTGGCCCATCCAGAGCTGGCGGTGGTGAAAAACACCGCGACTGAGCTGGCCTGAACCCCATCGCCTCACACGATGCAGATCAGATGTGGGGGGTGGGCTGGTGTGGGGGCTGGCCTGTGTGGGAGCTGGCCTGTGTGGGAGCTGGCTTGCCTGGGAGCTGGCCTGTGTGGGAGCTGGCTTGCCTGGGAGCTGGCCTGTGTGGGAGCTGGCTTGCCTGGGAGCTGGCCTGTGTGGGAGCTGGCTTGCCTGCGATGCAGACGCCTCGGTCTATCAGCTATACCGAGGTGATGCTATCGCAGGCAAGCCAGCTCCCACACAAGCCAGCCCGCCATATGCTTCCCATATGTTTCCCACACGTTTTAACCCTGCCTGCTTGAAATCCGCTTGCCAGGGCGCTCACCAATCAGCTTCGCCTGCCCATCCCGCTGCTTGCCCGTCCGCGCCTCGCTGATCAACCCCGGTATCAACTTGCCTTCCGGCAAATTTTTCCAGAACCGGCTCGGCAGGTGCCCTTCCATGACCTTGGGATTCAACCGCGCCGGGTTGAAGATATGGCTGTAATAGGTCAGCCACATGGCACTGTGCGGGTCTTCGACATTCTGCGCCAACTGCTGCCATTGCTCCGGGCACTGGCGTTGATGGATCAACTGCTCACCGTCGTAATACACCCCATCCAGGGGCGTCGCGATCATCCAGCGATGGCGGCCCATGCGCCCGACAAAGTGCTGGCTGGCACTGTGCAGAATGTCGTGGGCCGGCTCGTGCCACGCCACATACTCCGGCAGTTGCGGTCCCGCGGCTTGCGGCAGGGCAATAAAACGTACAAACGCATGCAGGTGATGGGCCTCACGCCGTACCTGCTTGATCCGTCGCTGCAGCTCGCTGCCCAGTTGATCCCCCGCCATCATCGCCGTGCGGTCACCATGGCTGACGCGCCACAGCACTTCATACAACAGGCTCCAGCGCTGTTCGCCGTGGTAACAGGCGGCGCTTTCCAGCAGCTCCAGCAGGGCCTTGGGAATGCGCGCCTGGAACGGGCCATTGTGCGGGGGGTAGTGCTCATCGGTGGCGAACAGGTCCGCCACTTCCGCTTCGCCCCAACACACATGGCTGGGGTCGATCTGATGACTGAGCAGCCAGCGCGCCTGCTCGCGCCAGGTGCTGAACAGGTTGTCGCATTCCAGGCTGATCATCCCCACAACCCCATCTGTTGCGGTTGCGGGCGGTCGCGCAGTTGCTCGCGCAGCAGCACGCTGGTGCTTTCTGCTTGCTGGGGGTGGTAGTCGCTGGTGATGAAAAACGGCTTGGCCTTGCTCAACACACAGCGCATGCGTGCCAGGTCTTCAAAACGGATCTTGCGTTGCCGGCGCAGCTCCACCAGGCGCTCGGTGGTGCGCAGGCCAATCCCCGGGATACGTGCGATCAACGTCGCCTCGGCGCGGTTCAGGTCCAGCGGGAACACCTCGCGATGTTCCAGGGCCCAGGCCAGCTTGGGATCGATGTCCAGCGCCAGATCCCCCGGCCCCGCGAACAACTCATTGGCGCGAAACCCATAACTGCGCAGCAGGAAATCCGCCTGGTACAACCGGTGCTCGCGCATCAATGGCGGCGCCGCCAGAGGCACGCTTTTCGGGCTATTGGGAATCGGGCTGAAGGCCGAGTAATACACCCGGCGCAGCTTGAAGTTGCCATACAACGCCTCGGCCCCGTGGAGGATGGTGCTGTCGTCCGTGTCATCGGCGCCGACAATCATCTGGGTGCTTTGCCCGGCCGGGGCGAAACGCGGTGCCCGTGGCTCGTTGAGCACGGTTTGCTCACCGGTGAAAATCGTCTGCATCGCCTGCTTGATCGAACCGATCTGCTTCTCCGGCGCGAGGATCTGCAGGCTTTTATCAGTGGGCAATTCGATGTTCACGCTCAAGCGATCGGCATACCGCCCGGCCTCGGCAATCAACGCAGGATCGGCTTCGGGGATGGTCTTGAGGTGGATATAACCGCGAAAGTCATGCTCCTCACGCAGCAACTTGGCGACCCGCACCAATTGCTCCATGGTGTAGTCCGCCGAACGGATGATCCCCGAGCTGAGAAACAGCCCGCTGACGCAATTGCGCCGGTAGAAGTCCAGGGTCAGGCTCACCACCTCCTCCGGGCTGAACCGTGCACGGGGCACGTCGCTGGAGCGGCGGTTGACACAGTATTGGCAGTCGTAGAGGCAGAAATTGGTCAGCAGCACCTTGAGCAACGACACACAGCGCCCGTCGGGCGTGTAGCTGTGGCAGATGCCCATGCCATCGCTCGACCCCAGCCCGGCCTTGCCCTCGGAGGTGCGCTTGGGCGCCCCGCTGCTGGCGCAGGACGCGTCGTACTTGGCGGCATCGGCGAGGATGCTGAGTTTTTCGATCAACTGCATGGCGGGCCACCCAATACTGTGTTTTTGTACAGTATCAGGAGCAGCACCCGCCATTCAAGGGGAGACAGGCGAACGGTAGAACAAATCACCGTAGGAGCAAGCAAGCCGGCTCCTACGGTTGCGTGGTGTCAGGCCGTCAATCGTCGCGCGTCAGCACTTCCAGCAACTCAATCTCGAAATGCAGATTGCTATGGGGCTTTATGTGCGCGCCCATCGTCCGCTCGCCATAAGCCAGATGCGCCGGCACAAACAGCTTGCGCACGCCACCGACCTTCATCCCCATAAGGCCCTGGTCCCAGCCTTTAATAACTCGACCGCTACCGATCACACACTGAAACGGTTTGCCCCGCTCCCAGGACGAATCAAACACCGTGCCGTCTTCCAGGGTGCCGGTGTATTGGGTGGTGATCAGCGCACCCTTGACCACGGTTTTGCCGTCGCCTTGGCGGATGTCGGTGATTTGCAGTTCTTCGGTGCTCATGGGGGTCTCGTTGGGTTCACACTGACGGGCTTTTTCCCAGAATCCAGCGTCTTTGGCAAGTGCCCTCTAAAGGATCCAGACTACACCCCAGCCAGAAGCGCCTGACTTAACCCTGTCCATTTTTTCCCCTCTTATAAAAAACCAACCACCCCGGTTGCATAACAATAAGAGGTCACCCCCAATGAACGAATCAACAAGCCCCGTCCGTGTCGCTGTGGTGCAGTTCGATCCCCAGGTCGGTCTGGACAACCGCGAAGACAATCTTCAGCGCAGCCTGGCCTTGGCCGCGGAGGCGGTCGGTGGTGGGGCTAATCTGATCGTGCTGCCGGAGTTGTCGAACTGCGGTTACTTCTTCCGCAGCCGCCAGGACGCATTCGAGCATGCCGAGGCCATTCCCGGCGGGAGCAGTGTGCAGGCCTGGATGGCGTTTGCCGCCACCCATCAGGTGTATCTGGTGGCGGGCCTGAATGAGATCGATGGCCGGCAGTTGTTCAATACCGCAGTACTGCTGGGCCCGGATGGGTTGATCGGTAAGTATCGCAAGGCCCATTTGTGGAACCTGGAAAAGTTGTGGTTCACCCCCGGCAACCTGGGTTTTCCGGTATTTGAAACGCCTATCGGGCGCATTGGCCTGTTGATCTGCTGGGATATCTGGTTCCCGGAAGTGCCACGGATCCTTAGCCAGCAAGGCGCCGACATCATTTGCAGCCTCAACAATTGGGTGTGGACGCCGCCGCCGCTGTTCGACGAGGCCGGCAAATGCATGGCGTCGTACCTGACCATGACCGCCGCCCATGTCAATAACGTGTTTATCGCCGCTGCCAGCCGTATCGGTGAGGAGCGCGATGCGCGCTACCTGGGGTGTTCGCTGATCGCCGGGACCAATGGCTGGCCTATCGGCAAGGTGGCGTCGGCCAACCGCCAGGAAATCCTGTTCGCCGATATCGACCTGACCAGCGCCCGCAGTGCGCCGATCTGGAACAGCCTCAACGACCTGCACCGTGACCGGCGCCATGATCTGTACGATCAGATGCTCGGCTATTCCCATCACCCTGCCCTGCCACGCTGAAGGGAGGGTGGGTCATGGAAAATCTATTCATCAAGCCCGGGACCGCGCGATCTCAAGTCGATAAGGCGATCATCGCATTGGTGTTCATCAGTGCCTTGCTGATCCTCTGGACGGCCCTCACACATCAGGGTTCCTGGCCCGGCTACGGCGATATGGTGGCAGGCTTACCCGAGCCAATCGCCTGGCTGCGCTGGGTATTGGGGGATATCAGCGAGGTAGCCTTCTACAAGCATGAACTGGCTTCCCTTGGGTTGCTGGCGGGTGCGTACCTGGCCTGGTGGGCCAGCCGCACCGGCCGGCGCTGGCAGGGTTTTGCGATTTGCTACGGCAGTGGGCTGTGGCCGTGGCTGGTGACCAGTTCCCTGCTGGGCCTGCTGTTGAGCAATCTGTTGTGGGGGTGGACGCTCACTGCGGACACCTGGCAGCCCACCTTCGCCGCGTTTGTTTCCCTGCCGGCGGCGATGGTGCTGATGTTTGGTGGCGGCTGGAAGGTCACCCTCAACGGCGCGTTGCTGGGTGCGCTGTTGGTCACGCCGATGTGCTTGCTGATCGTCAATTTTGTCTGTGTACCGCTGGAGTTACCGGTGGTGATTGGCAACGTACTGGGCATGGCAGCGGGCAGTGTGATGGCCTTTGTCGTTTGTCGTCGCGTTCCGATTCTGGTGCGTTCGGACTTTATCGCCGCGGACAAACCGTTGCCGCTCAAGCCGCCAACCTATGGCCTGGGCTGGAGTTTGCGCAGGGTCTTGGCGGACTTTTCCGAAGCGCCGTTCTTCGGCAATGAGTGGGCCAGCCTTGGCCTGCTGGCGGGGGTCCTGCTGGCGTATGCCTTGAACCCATTGAGCGCTGCCTATGGTTCGGGACTGGTGCTGCAACTGATCGGTGCCCAGGCTCTGACATCGGCATTGGGCGTGCTGATCTGGCGCAGTCAGTGGATCAAGCGCGGTTGGTATCCCACCTATGTGCCGCTGGTGTCGGTCGTACCGGCGGCGGTGTTGACCCATGGCGGAAGTTGGATGGTGGTCGGTTCGAGCGCGTTGCTCGGCGCGCTGATTGCACCACCGCTGGCCTGTGCCATTGCAGGCCGGCTGCCGGCACACGTTCATCCGTATATCGGCAATGTGATCTCGATGGCGTTGAGCACCTTATTGATTGTGCCCATCGTTGGCAGGCTGATCGCGTAAACACGCGGGTCAGGCTCATGAGCCTGACGCGCTGGCCTCACAACCAGCGCCAGAACCGCCCCCAGAACCCCCGCTCCAGATCCGCCTTGCACCCCGCATACTGGCGCGCATACAGATCGGAGCGGGCCTTGACCTTGCCGGCTACCGGCAACAGCCACGCCTTGCTGGCGTAGGTGCGGTTACGGTAGCCGCCCCAGCCTTCGTGGTAGTTGAGGTATTGGCCATAGGCGTCGTATTTGTATACGCCGTTGATGCTGGCGGTCTTGTCCATGTACCAGCCGACAAAGTCGATGGCATCGTCGAAGTCCTGGCGGCTGGCCCAGTTGCGGCCGGTGCTTTTCTGGTAGTCGCCCCACACTTCATCCTTGGCCTGGGCGTAGCCGGCTGCGGTGCTGACACGGCCCCAGGGAATGATCCATAGCAGGTATTTGCGCGGGGTCTTGGCGTTCTGCCGGAAGCCCGATTCCTGATACATGATGGCGAACGGCACCTGGATCGGCACACCCCAGCGCTTCTGGGTGACTTTGGCCGCGTCGTACCAGTCGTCCTTTTCGCGGAAGATGCCGCAGATGTCGTCAGGGGTGCGTGGCGGTGAAGTGCCGCACGCCGCCAACAGGGTGGTGAATAGCAGGAGGGCTGTGGTTTTTAGCGGGGTCAAAAGCTTACCTTTGCATGAGCGCGTAAAAAAACCGACAGTTTACGCGCTCACGCAAGGTGTTGTGGTTACGGCATCAATGAGCCTTGATCAAGCCACGGGTACTTTGCGGGTCGAAATGGCCAGGCGACCGATGCCAAAGCTCAATGCGGCGCCCAGTACCAATATCAACAAAGTGCTCCACGCCGCGCGGGACAGTTGCTTGGCCGCCACTTCGCCAGCTTCACGAGCCTTTTGTTCGGCTTGGGCTTTCAGTTCTTCGACTTTCTGCACGGCCTGCTGATACGCCTGGGCATAGTTTTCGACGATCTGGCTAGCCTCGGCCTGGCTCTTGCCGGTGCGGGCAGCGACGATGTTGACCAGCGCCTCTTTGTCCGCTGCATTCAACGCAGGCTCACCCGAAGCTTTGACGCGTTCGAACCATTGCTTGAGCTCAGTCGCAGCCTGGGCCGGGTTGGTGGCGGCATCAGTAGCCGCTTGCTGGCCGTCTGCCGCTGCCTGGTCGGCTTTTTGTTCGACATTGGCCGGATCCAGTTCAGCCTTGCCGCTTTGCTTGAGCAAGGTGTCGAGTTCGCCCTGCAAGCTGTCCCAATCCAGGCTGATGCCCTTCTCGTTCAACTGCTGCTTGACGCTGTCGCTGATGCCGGGGGCTACCGCAGCAATTCCGCTGCCGGCCGCCGACAGGCCTTTGCCGACCACATTGCCCGCTGCGCCGACCACGCTGGTGGCCAATGCCGCCAGCAGCCAGGTGGTGAGCAAGGTGGTGATGGTCCAGCTCAGGACGCCGTGCAGGCCGCCGCGATCCGGGGCGGTGCGGCCGGCGACGAAGGCGCCCACGCCAATCGCCAATAGTGTGGAGACAAACAGCCAGATCCCGGCACCGGTGCCAAAACCGCTCAGCGGGTTACCCGCCGCCATGGGGTCGACTGCACTGGCGCCGATGGCGGTACCCAGCACGCTCAGCACCAGGTAGGTCACCAGGGCAATTGCACTACCGGCCAGTACCGAGCCCCAGGACACACGAAAAGGCGAGCGATTGGTTTCATACAAAGTGGTCATGATCGTTCCTTGGACAAGTGAGTAGGCCGTCAGTGTGTCGAGGCCGGCGGTTGCGGTCTCGGCACAATTGCACTAGGGCAACTGGTGCATTCGCACCCCGCCAAGCTGAATCGGTCTGCACTATGCTCAAGGCCAGTTGTCGTACTCCACACACACCACCTGTAGGAGCCGGCTTGCCGGCGAAGACGGCCGTAAGGCGTGCGATGAAGCTCTGGGCCTCATCGCCGGCAAGCCGGCTCCTACGCGGATTTTTTTGGAGAAACCATGAGCCAGGCCGTCCTCGCCCAAGAAACCAATCGCCGCCAATTGCAGCAGATCATTTCCGGCCTGTCCGATGGGGTGATTCTCGCCGAGATCGACCAGAGCATTCTGTGGGCCAACGAAGCCGCGCTGGCCATGCATGGCCTGGATGACATCGCCGGGCTGGGGGCCAACACCGCCGAATACGCCGAGCGCTTTGCCCTGCGCTACCGCAACAATCACCCGCTGCCCCTGGAGGCCTATCCCCTGAGCCGGGTGGCCAACGGCGAAGAGTTCAGCGATGTGGTGGTCGAAGTCACGCCCGCCGCCGACACCGACCGTACCTGGGTCCATCGTCTGCGCAGCCTGGCGCTCACCGACAGCGCCGGCAAGCCGGAATTGCTGGTGCTGATCTTGAGCGATGCCACCGAATGGGCCAGCGCCGAGCAGCGCTTTGAAAAGACCTTCAACGCCAACCCGGCGCCGGCAGTGATCTGCCGCCTGAGTGACTTGCGCTATATCAAGGTCAACCAGGGCTTCCTCGAAATGACCGGCTACAACCGCGACCAGGTCATCGGCCGTTCGGTGTACGAACTGGACGTGCTGGAACAGGCCGAGCGCAAGGAGCTGGCAATCCAGCGCCTGGGCGAAGGTGCGACCATCCCGCAGATGCAAGCCGAGCTGAAGCTCCCCGAAGGCGGCAGCAAGCTGGTGATTGTCGCCGGCCAGCCGCTGGATATGAACGATGAGGAATGCATGCTGTTTTCCTTCACTGACCTTGAGCCCCGGCGCAAGGCCGAAACCGCCCTGCGCCAGAGCGAGGAGCGGTTTGCCAAGTCGTTCCGCCTGACGCCGGTGCCAACCCTGGTGTGCGACGCGGGCAATCAGCAGGTGGTGGACGTCAACGATGCGTTCATGACCATCACCGGCTACACCAGCGAAGAGTTGATCGGCAAATCCATCAGCGATATCAACTTTATCGACAGCAGCGAGGCCTGCACGCAGTTGTTCGCCACCCTGGAAAAGGCCGGCAGCCTCGAAGGCCAGGACCTGAAGATCCGCAAAAAAGGCAATGAGGTGATTGACTGCGTGGTGTCGGCCGACACCGTAACCATCCAGGACACCGCCTGTTACCTGCTGGTGATGATGAACATCACCGAGCGCAAACGCTCGGAGCTGGAGTTGGTGTCGGCCATCGAGGAAGTGATGAAGGACGCCTCCTGGTTCAGCCAGACCCTGATCGAAAAACTGGCCAACGCCAAGAGCGTCAACAGCCCCAACCAGCCGAACATCGCCTTCACCGACCTGACCGCCCGTGAGCGCGATGTACTGGGGTTGATCTGCGAAGGCCTGGCCGACAAGGAAATCGCCTCGCGCCTGAAGCTGGCGCCCAATACCGTGCGCAATCATGTGGCAACGGTGTACTCCAAGCTCAACGTACACAGCCGCAGCGCCGCGATTGTATGGGCGCGGGAACGAGGGCTGTTTGCCGGCGAGCGACGGGTAAAAAAACCATGACGCAAGTGCAAATGCACTAGCCCTACCAGTGCAAATTCGCCTTATTGCGAGGGGATGGGCTGCTTAACCTTGAAGGGTAGCCACAGGGTTTGACGCTCTGTGCCATGGCGATTGTTGCCCTTGAAGGAGACATCATGAAAAGTGAACAAATCAAAGGCCGCGTGGAAAAGGCCGTCGGCAAGGCCCAGGACTTTCTTGGCGACATGACCGATGACGAACAACTCCAGGCCCAGGGCGTAGCGCGCCAGGCGGCCGGCCAACTACAACAGACCTATGGCGATGTGCTGGACAATGTCGGTGACTTTGCCCAACGCAAGCCGCTGGCCACCGTGGCAATCGTCGCGGGCGTGGGTCTGGTCCTGGGCCTGTTGCTGCGTCGTCGTTAATGGGGGCCGGCATGTTTACCTTGTCCCAACTGCGTAATTGCATCGAAGAAGCCTTGTTGCCACTGACTTGCGAGTTCACCCTGTGCCGCGATTCGTCACTGACGTTGAAGGTGTTTGATGCCGAGAGTGGGCGCGTGGACCTGGTGGTCACCGGGATCAGCGTGAACAAGCTCAAGACCCCGCAGGACGTCGCGACGATGGTCGAAGAATTGCGCTACGAATTGCACAGCAACACCGTGGGTGGTGCCATCTCCATCTGACCCCGCCCCCTTGTAGGCACTATCCCCTGTGGGAACGGGCTTGCCCGCGATGGCGGCGGCTCAGTCAAAGATGCATTTACTGACAGGCCGCAATCGCGGGCAAGCCCGCTCCCACAGGGACGCAGACGTTTACCCAGGTGGTGGGATGTCAGGGCGCGGCTTTAACGACGCCCCGATAAAGTAGAACAGCCCCCCGGCCACGATAAACCCGGCCAGCATGTAGAACATGTAGTGCGCCGGCAGGCTGGCCAGTACCAGCCCGCACAACACCGGCCCCAGCGCGGCGCCGAGGTTGGAGAGGTTTTGCGCGCCGTAGTACATGCCCCGCAGGTGGTCCGGGGCGATGCGGTCGATAAACATGTACTCGGCGGGGAATACGATGATTTCCCCCACGGTAAAGATCGCCATCGACACCACCCACCACCACACGCTGGTGGACAGCGCAAAGCCGATCACCCCCACCATGAACATCGCCAGCCCCAGGAGCAGCCAGCGGCTCAGGTTACGGTGGCTGATCTGCCGGCCAATCACGTATTGCAGGGCAATCACCAACAGGGCGTTGGTGGTCAGGATGGCGCTGATTACGGTGTAGGTGTATTCGGCGTCCGAGGTGGTCACCAGGTACTGCGACAGGTAGGCCGTGAACTGCCCGAACACCACGGCGCTGAGCAGGCCACCGAGGGTGAAGCACACCAGGCGATGATCACGCAGCAACACCCGGCCCACCGCGATGAAGGGCACCGGCTTTTGCGCGGCGTCGACCGTGGCCAGGCTGCGGTCGCCCCAACGCCAGTACAGCAGGAAGAAACCCAGCCCCAGCAGCACCGACAAGACAAATGGCAGGCTCATGTCGACCTTGGCCACCATCGCCCCTAAAAACGGCCCTACCGCGTAGCCGATATTGGTCAGGGTGTACTTGATGGAAAACACTTCGCTGCGCGCGTCGACGGGCAACAGGCTGGCAAAACCGGCCTTGACCGCGACGTCGATCACCGCATACGCCAGGTTGATCAGGATCAGGCAGCTATAGAACAGCCACAGCTCGCGGGCCAGCAGCGTGCCGACAAACCCGAGGACGAACAACAGGCTCAGGCCCAGCAACAGCCGGTAGCTGTTGACCCGGTCCACAAGGAAACCGCCATACACGCTCAACAGGGAGCCGACGATCAGCGAACTGCCGATCACCAGGCCCACCTGGCTGATGCCCAGGGCAAAGTGGCTGGACAGGTAGATCACCATATAGGGAAAGGTGATCGCCTTGGCCAGGGTCAGTACCAGCGTGGCCGACAGCAGCAGGTTCACACTGCGGGGGTAGTTTTTTATTGTGTTCAGCATCCTGCTCTCGTTTCCTGAAAAGGAGTCGTTGCACACGCCATGACGGGCGCGAAGCGCAGCTACCTTAACTCAGGATGAGCGGCAAAAAAGACTGTTTTTATGCATTCGTGCATGCAATTTTTAAATGCGCAGCGCAAAGGGGGAAGAAGGGCGCGGGCCCCTTCCCCCAACCCGGTTACTTGGCAGGGGTGATATCGAGAATGGTGCCATTGGTGATTTTCACCAGCACATAACGGTCATTGACCCGCGCCCACTGGCTGTCGTCATGGGGCGCTTTGAGCCCGCGCTTTTTCCAGTCTGCAAGGGCCGATTCCTTGCGCACCAGGATATCCGGCGCACGGTCTCCCACTTTCAAGTCTCGGGTATTGATGTTTGAAGGCTCCACGGTTTTCTGCGGATTGTCCTCGGCCTGCACGGTAAGGCTGGCGGCGGACAGGCTGGCGGCAACCAGCAGGCTGGCAATCAGGGACGTTGCTTTCATGGGCACTCCTTCAATAAATGATGTGTACCCAGGTTCCGACAGCAGGGCTGGGCAATCATTCACCGGCAATCCAGGCACCGATTGCCTGCCGGAAAATCCCGCGGTGGATGGCAAGCCGGTTCCTATACTGGACCGCCTATTGCGCTGGTGAAATTAATCCTGTAATTTTTCATGAAATTTTTAGATAAGAATTTCACGAAATCCCCATGGACAAACAAGAAGAACTGGACGCCCTGGCGATCCTGATTCACGACCTGCGCAAGTACAAAAAGCTCACCCTGGCCCAACTGGCACAGAAGATCGAGCGTTCCGTGGGGTTCCTGTCCCAGGTCGAGCGGGGGTTATCGCGCCCCACCGTAGCGGACCTGACTGCCATCAGCCATGCCCTCGATGTGCCCACTACTTATTTCTACAGCCTGTCCAAGCCCAAGGCGGTGGACTGGGTCACGCGCCCCAACGAGCGGCGCACGGTGTATTACGCCAATGGCATCACCGACATCCTCGTCTCGCCGAGCATGCAAGGGGCGTTTTCGATCCTCGACAGCCTGCTCGAACCCGGCGCCAACAGTGGCGAACAGACCATGAGCGACCGCGCCGAACAGGCCGGTTACGTACTTGAAGGCCACCTGACGCTGTGGGTCGAGGGCGAGACCGAGGCGGTCACCCTCGGCCCCGGCGACAGCTTTCACCTGGCCAGTTTCGCCCACTGCCGCTACGGCAACCTGACCGACCTGCCGGCCCGCGTGCTGTGGGTCTATAACTGAGGCACACCAAGGAGCGTCACCCGTGAAAAGCCATTCCTCCACGTTACTGGCCGAAGTGCGGACCTTTCGCCAGAACCATCCGGATGTACGTTATGTCGACCTGATTTGCCTGGACATCCCAGGGCGTTTCTACGGCAAGCGCTACCCGGTTGAAATGTTGGAAAAAGTCGCCGCCGGCAGCCCCCTGAAGCTGCCACAGAACGCGGTGTTGCTGGGCGCCCAGGGCGGTTTGTTCAAGATCGGCGACTATTGCTTCCATGACGGCGACCCCGACGCCAACCGCCGCCTGGTGCCCGGCACGCTCAAGCCCGTGAGCTGGGAAGCGCAGCCCCTGGGGCAGATGCTGATCACCTCTGACGGCACCGAGGCGCCCATCGAATTCGAGCCCCGGGAAGTACTGGCCAAAGTCCTGGAACGCCTGCACGGCAAGGGCATTCACCCGGTGGTGGCGTTCGAGCTGGAGTTCTACCTGTTCGACCGGAAACTGGCCGACGGCCTGCCGCAATTTGCCCGCGACCCGTTGAGCGACGACCCCGATGACCAACCGACCCTGCACATCGAGCGGCTGTCGCGTTTCGCCCCGGTACTCGATGACATGGTGCAGACCGCCCAGGCCCAAGGGATCGACATTACGGTGATCACTGCCGAGTTGGGCCCCGGCCAGTTTGAAATCAACTTCGGCCACCTCGACGACGGCCTGCGCGCCGCGGACTGGGCCGCGCTGTTCTGCCGCAGCACCCGTGGCGTGGCGCTCAAGCATGGCTATCGCGCCAGTTTCATGGCCAAGCCCTACCTGCAACATCCGGGCAGTGGCATGCATGTGCATGTCAGCCTGTACGATGCTGCCGGCAACAACCTGCTGGCGGCGCACCAGCAGCAACCGTTGCGCCACGCGGTGGCGGGTTGCCTGGAACTGCTGCCCCATTGCATGCCGATTTTCTCACCCAACCACAACGCCTTCCGCCGCCTGGGCGGTACGGTCAATGCCGCCACCAAAGCCTGCTGGGGTTATGAAGACCGCGATGCCTGCGTGCGCATTCCCGAGTCCGACCCGCGCAACCTGCGAATCGAACATCGGCTGGCCAGTGCCGACGCCAATCCATACCTGGTGCTGGCGGCAATCCTGGTCGGGCTTGAACATGGCCTGGAGGCGGCGCGCGAACCTATCGCACCGCTGAACGAGGACCGCGACAGCGGCCACGACTTCCCCCTGGAAATGCTCGAGGCCGTGCGCGCCATGCAACAGCAACCTGCGCTGCGCGAGGGCTTGGGCGCGGAGTTTGTCGACGTCTACTGCGAAAACAAGCGCCAGGATCACCTGGCTTTCCAGCAGGAGATCAATGCGCGGGAATATCGCTGGTATCTGTAAATACCGAGCACCCTGCCCCCCCTTGTGGGAACAGCTTGCCTGCTCCCACATTTTGAGCTTCGCGGCCTTGAGCAAGGTGTTACCTTGAAAAAGCCCGACGAACGCCCTCTCCTGCGGACTCCCCATGACCAAGCAAAGCACCCCTGCCCTCAAGGAAATCTTCAACCTCGAACGCCTGCAGCACATCGCCGATGAGATGAGCGCGGTGTACCCGTCATTCGATGCCAAGGGGTTTCTCAAGCACGCCACACGCGACCTGGACGGGTTGTCGGTGATGCAGCGCATGGCCCGCGTCAGTGAAAGCCTGCACGCGGTGATGCCACTGGACTACCCACAAACCCTCGAACATTTGTATGCCCTGGCCCCGCGCCTGAACAGCGGTTTTGTCAGCCTGTTCCTCGGGCACTATGTGGCCAGCTATGGCCTGGATGACTTCCAGCGCTCGATGGCGGCACTCAAGTACTTCACCACCTTTGGCTCTGCCGAATTTGCCGTGCGGGCTTTTCTGCTCAAGGACTTCGAGCGCACTCTGGCGGTGATGCAGCAGTGGTCGCTGGATGACAATGAACACGTACGCCGCCTCGCCAGCGAGGGCTCGCGGCCGAGGTTGCCGTGGTCGTTTCGCCTGGCCCAGGTGCAGGCCGACCCGCGCCTGTGCGCATCGATCCTGGAGAACCTCAAGGCCGACAGCAGCCTGTATGTGCGCAAATCCGTGGCCAACCACCTCAACGACATCACTAAGGATCATCCCGACTGGGTGCTGCAGGTGATCGAGAGCTGGTCCCTGGACAACCCCCACACCGCCTGGATCGCCCGCCACGCCCTGCGCAGCCTGATCAAGCAAGGCAACACCCGCGCGCTGACGATCATCGGCGCAGGCGCGCGGGCCGAGGTGAAGATCCACCAGTTCAAGGTCGAGCCGGCGGTGATTCGCCTGGGTGAGCGGATCAATCTGTCGTTCACCCTCGAATCCCTGGCCAGTGCCCCACAAAAACTGGTGGTGGACTACGCCATCGACTACGTAAAAAGCGCCGGCCATAGCGCCGCCAAAGTGTTCAAGCTCAAGGCGTTTACCCTCGGCGCGGGTGAACGGCATACCGTGCTGCGTGGCCAACACATCCGCGACATGACTACGCGCAAGCACTACCCCGGCCAGCACACCGTGCATGTACTGGTGAACGGCGAACGCTTGGGCAGCACCGGCTTTGAGCTGATCGACTGACCCTTCCTACTCATCCGAAGGCTCTATCTCGGGCCTTTCGGCGATATTTATTGTCCTACAATGCTAGCCTTTGGTGTTGCGATCCATTATCATCTGCTGCCTTCTCGGTACCCGCCAGGGTATCTGTGTCAACGTTCCACCTGAGGCGCCCATGCACCGTTTCTCGTTTTACCGCCCTTTGATATGCGCCAGTCTGGGGCTTGTTTCGCACACCGCCCATGCCGCGTTGCAACCCATGGCCGAAGCTGCACTTGCCAACGAATCCGAGCTGCACTGCCACTTCAACCGTGACGCCAGCACCGATTGCACCACCACCTATCACTACACCATTCTCCAGCCCAGTGGCCGGGAGATATTGTCGCGAATCGACTTCAACTACGCCGAAGGCGATGGTTTTGAAGTGCTGCACGCCGAGTCCACCCAGCCCGGCGGCAAGCCCCAGGCGCTGGACGAGGCGCAGATCGATACGCGCACCGCGCCCAACCCTGACCAGGGGTTTTCCCGCCTCAAGCAAACGTCCCTGGCCTTCCCCAACCTGCGGGTCGGCACACAGATCCGCTACACCGTGCGCGAACATCACCCGGCCAAGCCGCTGATGACCGAATTCCACTACGCCCTGCAGTTTGGCCCCAGCAACGCCCGCCGCGATCGGCTCAAGGCGCGCTTCACCGCCGAACGGCCCATCGAGTGGCGCGCCGAGTCGATGGATGGCTTCACCATCACCCCGTCGGTCAATCGCAAGACCCTGGACATCGAGCAAAAAGCGCCGAGCTATCTCAACTACATCAACGAATCGGGCCACGCCTATATGCGGGTGATCCCCCGGATCGAAGTGGGCAGCAGCCTCGACGTACAAAAGCACTTTGGCGGCTTTGCCCAGCGCTACAACCAGATCCTCGCGGCCAACCTGCCGGCCGCAAGTGCCGCTGCCGTGGCGGCGGTGAAGGGCCTGGCCCCGGCCCAACAAGTGGCCGGGCTGATGCAGCACATCAACGATCACTACCGCTACCTGGGTGACTGGCGCGCCACGGATCGCGGCTATGTGCCGTTTAACCTGGCAGAGATCGAACAGCACGGTTACGGCGACTGCAAGGACCTGGCGATTCTCCTGACCGCCATGCTCAAGGCCAGCGGGATCAAGGCCGAGACCGCCTGGGTCAGCCGTGGGGATGTGGTGGATTCACTGCTGGTGCCGGGCACTGGCGCGCCCAACCATGCGATCGTGCGCGCCGAAGTGGCCGGCCAGGTGTGGTGGCTGGACCCGACCAACCCGGTGTTCGCCCCGGGCCAGACCATGCCCGACATCCAGGATCGCTGGGTGCTGGTCAACGATGCACAGGGCCAGGTACGCGAGGAACACATCCCCCTGGCGCGCCCTGACACCAGCATCCGCCTGGACAAGCAGGTGCATTACGACAAGCAGGGCAACGGCACGACCCGCGCCAGCGTCACCTTCAGCCGCCTGACGCTGATGCAATTGAGCATGGCTGACCGCGAACAGGGCGCCACCGCCACCGACCAGAATATCTGCGACAACTTTGGCCGCGAGATCAGCGATTGCCAGGTCACCCGCCAACCCACCGGGTTCGTGCAGCCCGATAGCTACACGGTCAAGGCCAGCATGACCGACCTGCGCGCCCTGGAAAAACTCGACGAAGGCTACGTCTACACTGACCAGTCGCTCAAGGAGAAGTGGGACGGCCTGCTCAACTACCGCCGCAACGGGCAACGGGGCGACCTGTACCTGGGCAATCCGGACACCGTCGACTACACCTTTACCTTGACCGGCGGGAAGATGGACAAGCCGGTTCAGGGCTGCAAGATCAGCTCGCCCTGGTATGACCTGGAACTCGATGGCGAACCGCTCAAGGATGGCTTGCGCTACCACTACCGGCTGACCCAGAAAGTGCGCTGGTTGAGCCATGATGAAATCGTCAGTGCGCCGTTTGAAAAGATGATCAACGATGCCCGTGCGTGTGGTGAACAGGTGCACCAGACGGTAAAACTCTAAGCCTGTGTGGGAGCTGTCTCGCCCTGCGAGGCTGCGATGACGGCGGTACTGCCAGCATTGATGTTGACTGACCTGCCGCCATCGCAGCCTCGCAGGGGCTCGACAGCTCCCACATTTGATCTCTGTAAAGCCCCCTTGCCCTTCGCTACTCGCCCAACAGCAGCCCCTGCTCCTTGGCGCACAACTCCACCACGTAATCCCACAACACCCGCAACCGCACCGACTTGTGCAGTTCGCGCCGGGAGCTGATCCAGTAGCTGCGCTGGATGCCCTCCTCCGGCAACAGCGGCACCAAGTCCGGGTCGCCGGCGGCCATAAAGCATGGCAACACCGCAATCCCCAGCCCTGAGCGCGCCGCCTGGTGCTGGGCGATCACGCTGGTGCTGTGGAATACCACCCTGGGGTTGCGGCAAAAGCTGCTGAGGAATTTCAATTCCTGGCTGAACAACAGGTCGTCGACATAATCGATCCAGGCATGGGCGGCCAGGTCTTCGCGTTTCTCGATGGCTGGCGTGCGCGCCAGGTAGCTGCGGCTGGCGTAGAGGGCCAGGCGGTAGTCGGTGAGTTTGCGCGTGACCAGTTGATCGACGCTGGGCCGCTCCAGGTGGATGCTGATCTCGGCCTCGCGGTTGAGGATGCTGACGAACCGCGGCACCGCCACCAGTTCCACTTCCAGCCCAGGATAACGCTCGAACAGGCCACCCATGCGGCTGGCGAGAAACATCACGCCCAAGCCTTCGGCCACCCCCAGGCGAATCTTGCCCAGGGGCGCGGCGGAATGGGTCAGTTCTTCTTCGGCCAGCAGCGCCACGTTCTCCATGGCTTCGGCATGCTTGAGCAGCGCTTCGCCCGACGGCGTCAGTTCATAACCCTGGGCGTGCTGCACAAACAGCGCGGTGCCGAGGCTTTTCTCGATGGCCTCGATGTGCCGCGCCACGGTCGCATGCGTGGTTTTCAGGCGCTGGGCGGCGGTGAGCAGGCGCCCGCTGCGCTGCAACTCAAGAAAATACCGCAGGTCATTCCAGTCGAACATGTCACCCCCCCTCTCGGCCATGAGCGCAGCGCTGTTTAAAAACGCACAGCAGCTGGGTAAAAACTAACATTTTTAAGACGAAAACTAACAACTAGGATGGAGCCAATAAGAAAAACAAGCGAGACCCCAGATGACTATTGCACCTGCGCAATACGATTACGTGGTGGTAGGCGCCGGCCCTGCGGGCTGCCTGCTGGCCAACCGACTGTCCGCCAACCCTGCCCATCGCGTGTTGCTGCTTGAAGCGGGCGGGCGCGACAACTATCCCTGGATCCATATCCCCGTCGGCTACCTGTTCTGCATCGGCAACCCGCGCACCGACTGGTGCTTCAAGACCGAAGCCCAGCCTGGCCTGCAAGGCCGTGCGCTGAGCTATCCGCGGGGCAAGGTGTTGGGCGGTTGCTCGTCGATCAACGGCATGATCTACATGCGCGGCCAGGCCAATGACTACGACGGTTGGGCCGCCGAAGGCAATCCCGGCTGGGCTTGGGACGATGTATTGCCGCTGTTCAAACAAAGCGAAAACCATTTTGCCGGTGCCTCGCCGCTGCATGGCGACAGCGGCGAATGGCGCGTGGAACAACAGCGCCTGCACTGGCCGATCCTCGACGCCTTCCGCGAAGCCGCCAAGCAGAGCGGCATCGCCAGCATCGACGACTTCAACCAGGGCGATAACGAGGGGTGTGGCTACTTCCAGGTCAACCAGAAAGGCGGCGTACGCTGGAATGCGGCCAAGGCGTTTCTCAAGCCCATCCGCCAGCGCGCCAACCTCACGGTGCTCACTGGCGTGGAAGTCGACCGCGTACTCCTGGAAAACGGCCGCGCCAGTGCGGTGGTGGGCCGCCAGCAAGGGCAAGCGGTGACGTGGCAAGCGCGCAAGGAAATCATCCTTTGCGCCGGTGCCGTGGGTTCGCCCGGCATCCTGCAGCGCTCCGGGATCGGCCCTTCGAGCATCCTCAAGCCCTTGGGCATCGAGGTACGGCACGAACTGCCAGGGGTCGGCGGCAACCTGCAAGATCACCTGCAACTGCGGCTGATCTACAAGCTGGAAAACGCCCGCACCCTGAACCAGATCGCCGGCTCCGTGTGGGGCAAGATGGGCATGGGCCTGCAATACCTGTATGACCGCAGCGGCCCGCTGTCCATGGCCCCCAGCCAACTCGGCGCCTTCGCCCGCTCGGGGCCGGAACAGACTTCGGCCAACCTCGAATACCACGTGCAGCCGCTGTCGCTGGAGCGCTTTGGCGAACCGCTGCACGCGTTCCCGGCGTTTACCGCGTCGGTCTGCGACTTGCGCCCACAGAGTCGCGGACGCATTGATATCCGCTCGGCCGATCCGGCGGCGCCGCCCCTGATCCAGCCCAACTACCTGAGCCATGCCGAAGACTTGCGCGTGGCCGCCGCAGCTATCCGCCTGACCCGGCGCATTGTCGGCGCCCAGGCCCTGCGCCCCTTCAACCCGGTGGAATACCTGCCCGGTGAGGCGTTGCAGAGCGACGAACAATTGCAGGAAGCCGCCGCGCGGATCGGCACCACGATTTTTCACCCGGTCGGCACCTGCCGCATGGGCCAGGATAAGGACGCGGTGGTCGATGCCCAATTGCGCGTGCACGGCGTGCCGGGCCTGCGCATCGCCGATGCCTCGATCATGCCGCGTATCACCTCCGGCAACACCTGCTCACCCACGTTGATGATCGCGGAAAAAGCCGCGCAACTGATCCTGTCCCCGCCAACAAGGAACCTCACCCCCGAAAGAGAACAGACAACACCGGCATGACCTGTAGAAGCCGGCAAGCCTACAGGGCAAGAGCGGCGCTGAAGTTGGCGCCGACAGTGGAACAACAATAAATAATCACTGTGAGGGCTACCCCATGTCAGAACGTGCTCAACCCCTGGACGCCACTCCTGGCGCCACTGTCTCCAGCAAGGAGTCGCAAAAGGTCATCTTCGCCTCGTCCCTGGGGACGGTGTTCGAGTGGTATGACTTTTTCCTCTATGGCGCCCTCGCGGCGGTGATCAGTAAGCAATTTTTTGCCGGGGTCAACGACACCACGGCCTTTATCTTCGCCTTGATGGCCTTTGCCGCCGGTTTTGTGGTGCGGCCGTTCGGCGCGCTGGTATTCGGCCGCTTGGGGGACATGATCGGACGCAAGTACACCTTCCTCGCCACCATCATCCTGATGGGCGTGGCGACTTTCTGCGTAGGCCTGTTGCCCACCTACGCCAGCATCGGCATCGCTGCGCCGATCATCCTCGTGGTGCTGCGCATGCTCCAGGGCCTGGCCCTGGGCGGTGAATACGGTGGCGCCGCGACCTATGTCGCCGAGCACGCCCCGGCCGGCAAACGCGGCTTCCACACCAGTTGGATTCAATCCACCGCCACCCTCGGCCTGCTGCTGTCGTTGCTGGTGGTGCTGGCCTGTCGTTACTTCACTGGCGATCAGTTTGAAGTCTGGGGCTGGCGCCTGCCGTTCCTGCTGTCCATCGTGCTGCTGGGGATTTCCACCTGGATCCGCATGAGCCTGCACGAATCGCCCGCGTTCCTGAAAATGAAAGAGGAAGGCAAGGCCAGCAAGGCGCCGATCCGCGAGTCATTCGGCAACTGGGAAAACCTCAAGGTGGTGTTGATTGCACTGTTCAGCATCAACGCCGGCCAGGCCGTGACCTTCTACGCCGCGCAGTTCTACGTGCTGTTCTTCCTGACCCAGTTCCTGAAGATGGACCCGGCCCTGGCCAATATGCTGCTGATCATCAGCGTGGTGATTGGCGCGCCGTTCTTTATTTTCTTCGGCTGGCTCTCGGACAAATGGGGGCGCAAGCCAGTACTGATGGTCGGCCTGCTGCTGGCCACCGCCCTGTACTTCCCGATCTTCAAGGGCCTGGCCCACTACACCAACCCGGCCATGGACCAGGCCAGCCGCCAGGCCCCGATCACCGTACTGGCGGACCCGGCCACCTGCACCTTCCAGTTCGACCCGGTGGGCAAGGCGCGCTTTGACAGCCCATGCGACAAGGTCAAGACCTTCCTGGTCAAACAGGGCCTGCCCTACAGCAGCGAAGCCGCACCTGCCGGCAGCGCCGTGCAAGTGAGCATCGGCGATGTGCGCATCGACGGCTACGACGAAGACGCCCTGCGCGGCGCCGTGACCCTGGCTGGCTACCCGAAATCGGCGGACGTGGCCCAGGTCAACAAAACCATGGTGGTGGTGCTGATCGTCGCCCTGATCCTGATCGCCGCGATGTGCTACGGCCCGCTGGCCGCGCTGATGGTGGAACTGTTCCCGACGCGCATCCGCTACACGTCCATGTCGCTGCCCTACCACATCGGTAACGGCTGGTTTGGCGGGTTCCTGCCAACCGTGTCGTTTGCCCTGGTGGTGTACACCGGCGATATTTTCTACGGGCTGTGGTACCCGGTGGTGATTACCGGGGTGAGCCTGATCGTCGGGCTGCTGTGCCTGAAGGAAACCAAGAATGTGGATCTGGATAAAAACTAATATCCCGCAAAGCCTGTAGATCCCTTGTGGGAGCGGGCTTGCTCGCGATGGCGGTAGGTCAGTCAATGAATGCAGTGACTGGCACACCGTCATCGCGGGCAAGCCCGCTCCCACATTGGTTTGCCGGCGCCCACACAAATTGCTGTATATCCATACAGATAAAGGTTGCTCAATTCCCTTCTTTTGCCCATCCTGCTCTCCATTCAACTATGTAACGAATGGGCTGAGCATGCGGCTGTTCCTCTGTGAAAAACCCTCCCAGGCCAAGGATATCGCGGCCGTGCTCGGCGCCCGGCGCCGGGGCGACGGTTGCTGGCTGGGAACCGACGTCACCGTCACCTGGTGCATCGGCCACCTTCTGGAAACCGCCCCGCCCGATGCCTACGACGCCAAGTACAAGCGCTGGGTGCTGGCCGACCTGCCCATCGTCCCGGAAAAATGGAAGATGACGGTCAAGCCCAAGACCGCCAACCAGTACAAGGCGGTCAAGCGCCTGCTCGGGGAAGCCCGGGAATTGGTGATTGCCACCGATGCCGACCGCGAGGGCGAGATGATCGCCCGGGAGCTGGTGGAGCATTGCCGCTATCGCGGGCCGATCCAGCGCCTGTGGCTGTCGGCTCTGGATGATGCCTCGATCCGCAAGGCCCTGGCCTCGTTGAAGCCTGGCGCAGACACCTTCAGCCTCTACCATTCGGCCCTGGGCCGCTCCCGTGCCGACTGGCTGATCGGCATGAACATGAGTCGCCTGTTTACCCTGCTCGGCCGCCAGTCCGGCTATCAGGGCGTATTGCCAGTGGGCCGGGTGCAAACCCCGACCCTGCGCCTGGTGGTGGACCGCGACCGCAGCATTGCCGACTTCGTCCCGGTGGCTTACTGGGCAATCGACGTCGAACTGCTGGACCAGCAGATGCGCTTTATCGCGCAATGGCGCGCCGCCGACGATCTCTGTGACGATCAGGGCCGCTGCCTCAATCCGGAGCGGGCACAGCAGGCGGCAACGGCGATGAGCAACGCAGCCAGCGCGCGCCTGGTGAAGCTGCGCACCGAACGCATGCGCGAAGTGGCACCGCTGCCCTTTGACCTGGGCACGCTGCAGGAGATCTGCTCGAAGAAGCTCGGCCTCGGCGCCCAGGAAACCCTGGATATCGCCCAGTCCCTCTACGAAACCCACAAGGTCATCACCTACCCACGCAGCGACTGCGGCTACCTGCCCGTGAGCCAGCATGGCGACGCGGCGACTATTCTCGCGGCACTGGGCCGCGCCGACCCGGCGGTAAATGCGCTGATGCCACACCTCGATGCGCAACGCCGCTCCCGTGCCTGGAACGACGCCAAGGTCAGCGCCCACCACGGCATCATCCCCACCGGTGCCGGCAAGGACCTCGCGCAACTGACCGGCAAGCACCGCGCCGTCTACACCCTGGTCCGCGCCCGTTACCTGGCGCAGTTCCTGCCCAACCACGAGTACGACCGCACCCAGGCGGATTTCGACTGTGCCGGTGAAGCCCTGCGCGCGGTAGGCAAAGTGGTGGTGGAGCCGGGCTGGAAGCGCGCCTTGCCCGAAGCCCTGGCGTCCAGCAAGGGCCGCGAGGCGCCGGCGCCACAGCCTTTGCCAGCGTTGGTGCAGGGCCAGGATTATGCAGTGGCGAAGGTCAACCTCAAGGACCTGTGGACCCAACCGCCCAAGCCTTTCACCGAAGGCGACCTGATCAAGGCGATGAAGAACGTCGCCAAACTGGTGGAGGACCCGTTGCTCAAGCAAAAGCTCAAGGACACCACCGGCATCGGCACCGAGGCGACGCGGGCCGGAATCATCCAGGGCCTGCTGGACCGTGGTTACCTGGTGAAAAACGGCAAGGCACTGTCTGCCACACCGGCGGCCTTCAGCCTTATCGACGCGGTACCCAGGGCGATTGCCGATCCCGGCACCACCGCCATCTGGGAGCAGGCCCTGGACATGGTGCAAAGCGGTGAGATGAGCCTGGAAGAGTTTGTCGCCAAGCAGGCGGCCTGGATGAGCAAGCAAGTGGCCCGCTGCAATGGTATGCAAATGACCATCAGCGGCCCGGCCAGCCCGGCAGGCCGTGGCGCCACCCCCTGGAAAAACAAACGCAAGCCGGCCAAACGCAAGGCCGGCGCCAGCCCGAAACGGGCGGCAAAACCGGCAAACAAGGGCTGAAATACCGAAAAAAGTCGGGTAATGACGCTTTTCAAGCGGATATACGCCGCTTTAGGTCTTGCCCTGGCGCCAGCGGTCTAGGATTCTGTAGGAACTGCCTAATAACAAAACCGGGGTGGCCACCATGAAGACCGTCGCACAGTTGCTCAAGTCCAAGGACCAGAAGAATCAGGAAGTCCATACCATCCAGTGGAACCACACCGTGTTTGAGGCGCTGGTGGTGATGGCAGCGAAGAACGTCGGCGCTTTGCCGGTGGTCAAGGACGACAAGGTCGTTGGCATCATCAGTGAGCGCGACTACGCGCGTAAACTGATTCTCCATGGACTGTCCTCGACGAGCACACAGGTCCACCAGGTGATGAGTTCACCGGCAATCACCGTGGACACCCACAAAAGCGTCGAAGACTGCATGGGTATCATGACTGACGGCCACCTGCGCCACCTGCCCGTGGTGGAAGGCGGAGAACTGCTGGGCCTGCTGTCCATTGGCGACCTGGTCAAGGAAGCCATCGCTGAACAGGCTGCCCTTATCCAGCAATTGGAACAGTACATCCGCGGCGAATAGCATTTACCAAAACACCTCGAAGCCAATGTGAACACAGGCTTATGTGGGAGCGGGCTTGCTCGCGATAGCGGTGGATCAGTCAAAAAAATTACTGACTGATCCACCGCTATCGCGAGCAAGCCCGCTCCCACATTAGATCACTGGAAGGGTCCAGCATCGCCATGCTTACCCCGACTCCCCGGCACAAAAAATGACGCCCAAGTCACCTTTTCCCAGACCGCCCTCTCTTCTGCAAAAAATATGTAGTGATCAAAAATAATCACTACATAACCGTTGACGTAACCATTTTGACCTTGCATGATTCAAGCGTCTCCCGGATCGGGAGCGTTGGTAACACGCGTTTTGAACAAGCTCGTCTGACCGCCGAGCTGTTTTTCCGGATGTGCACTGCCCACAAGGCAGATTGATGAAGCTGACCGGCCCGAAAGGATCGGTACAAGAAGCTCAAATGCTGCTTGTCTTCGTTATGAAACCATTGCGTAGCAGTTCATCAGAAACACTACATGCATCAGGTTCAAGACCCTGCCCGTATTTGGCAGACCGTTTCTGACGCCCGGTTTTCGCAACCGGAGACAACTAACGTGGATTAACGAATCAACTGAAGATCGCCAACTGGTCAAGGGGCTTACACATGAATCTGAACAACCAACCAACTATCGATGAATTGGCTGAGATGTTCGCAGCGCAGAAAGACACACTCGACGACCATATCCTGTGGATTGGTAAATCGGGCGAAGTGCAAATTGACTGCCTGGCGCCCCATACCGAAGAAGCCGAGTTCGACCGCAATAACCGTGAACTGGCGGCGCGCCTGAAGATGTACCGCCGCGGCCAGGGTTATGTCGGTAAAAAGGCCGCTGCCGATCGCAACTTTATCGAGCAGGTCTTCGATACACTTAACAATGCCTGGGAGTCGTTCAAGGACAACTCGCAAGTTAAAGTGATTGACCGCTACTACTAAGAATAACTAGACCTTTGTGGGAGCTGGTTTGCCTGGGATAACCGTTTAACGATCAACAGAGTTGTTGAATGTTAGATAGCTATCGCTGGCAAGCCAGCTCCCACATTTGTTTGTGTTGACTTAAATCCCCGGGAATCGCCCCTTCTGCGCTTCGCCCCTGAAGATATCAAACAGTGCCTGCGCCGCCGCCGACAGCTCATGTCCTGGCTTGGTCAGCACCCCAATCGGCCGCTCGATCACGGGATCACACAAGGTGATGCAACGGGCACCTGCCTCTTCCATCTGCTGCGCGCACAATGCTGGCACGGCGCTGACGCCCAGGCCGCTGGCGACCATCTTGCCCACCGTCGCCAATTGATGGCTTTCCAATGCCACCGGCAGCTTCATCTGCAAGGCACCCAGGTGCTCTTCCAACATCACCCTTACCGTCGAAGGCCGCTGCAAGGTAATGAAGGGTTGTGCCAGCAGGGTTTTCCAATCGATCTCGGTCATGTGTGCCAGCGTTGAGTCACCGGGCACTACCGCGACAAAGCGGTCCAGGTACAGCGGGGTAAAGGCCAGCGACGATCCCGATGAGGGTTCAAATGCCACACCCAACTCGACCTGGCGATCGCGGACCATTTCCAGGACCTGTTCGTTGATCAGGTCGTGCACCGTGACATTGACCTGGGGAAACCGCGCGCGAAAGATCTTCAGGATCGGCGGCAGCAGGTTGCCGGCAAACGACGGCATCGCCGCCACCGTCACTCGCCCGCGCTGCAGGGTGAAGCGCTGGCGTAGTTCATCTTCGGCATTGTCCCAGTCGGCAATCAAGCGCCGGGCCAGGGGCAGCAGGGATTCGCCTTCCGGGGTCAGCGCGACGTTGCGCGTATTACGGCTGAACAGCCGCCCGCCCAGGCCTTCCTCCAGGCCTTTGATAGTCAGGCTCAAGGCCGACTGGGACAAATGCAGGCGCTCACAGGCGGCGGCAAAACTCAAGGTCTGGGCCACGGCAAGGAAGGCCCGCATCTGTTTAACTGTCATAACGCTGCTCCAATGGCCGGACAATTGTGCTGTTTTTTAAATCAATCAACCTTAAAAAACAACTTAACAAATCAATCCCCCGGCGCAACACTCCGTTCACTGGCTGGACCACAAACAATAAAAGAGGTGCATATGGCAGGTTTCGATAAACGCGTGGCGTCCTATGAAGAAGCGCTGGCAGGCCTGGAAGACGGCATGACCGTACTCTCCGGTGGCTTTGGCCTGTGCGGCATCCCGGAAAACCTCATCGCCGAAATCAAGCGCAAAGGCACCCGCGACCTCACGGTAGTTTCCAACAACTGCGGCGTCGACGGCTTCGGCCTGGGTGTATTGCTCGAAGAAAAACAGATCCGCAAGGTCATCGCCTCCTACGTCGGTGAAAACGCCCTGTTCGAGAAGCAACTGCTCAGCGGTGAAATCGAAGTGGTGCTCACGCCCCAGGGCACCCTCGCGGAAAAAATGCGCGCAGGCGGCGCCGGCATTCCAGCGTTCTTTACCGCCACAGGTGTTGGCACGCCCGTCGCCGAAGGCAAGGAAACCCGTGAATTCAACGGGCGCCCATACCTGATGGAAGAATCCATCACCGGCGACTTCGCCATCGTCAAAGGTTGGAAAGCCGACCATTTCGGCAACGTGATCTACCGCCACACCGCCCAGAACTTCAACCCGCTGGCCGCCACTGCCGGCAAGATCACGGTGGTCGAAGTCGAGGAAATCGTCGAACCGGGCGAGCTGGACCCGGCGCAGATCCACACCCCTGGCATCTACGTCGACCGGATTATCTGCGGCACCTTCGAGAAGCGCATCGAACAGCGCACTGTCCGCAAATAATCTGCCTCCAGCCCGAACAATAAGGACTCATAAAATGGCTCTTACCCGCGAACAAATGGCTCAACGCGTCGCCCGCGAAATGCAGGACGGCTTCTACGTCAACCTCGGCATCGGCATCCCGACCCTGGTGGCCAACTACATTCCCGAAGGCATGGAAGTGATGCTGCAATCGGAAAACGGCCTGCTGGGCATGGGACCGTTTCCTACCGAAGACACCATCGATGCCGACATGATCAACGCCGGCAAGCAGACCGTCACCGCACGTATCGGCGCGTCGATCTTCTCCTCGGCCGAATCCTTCGCGATGATTCGCGGTGGCCACGTTGACCTCACGGTGCTCGGCGCCTTTGAAGTGGACGTGCACGGCAACATCGCCTCGTGGATGATCCCCGGCAAGCTGGTCAAGGGCATGGGCGGCGCCATGGACCTGGTGGCCGGTGCAGAAAACATCATCGTGATCATGACTCACGCCTCCAAGGACGGTGAGTCCAAGTTGCTCAGCCAGTGCAGCCTGCCGCTGACCGGAGCCAACTGTATCAAGCGCGTGCTGACGGACTTGGCCTACCTGGAAATCGAAAATGGCGCTTTCGTCCTCAAGGAACGCGCACCTGGCGTCAGCGTGGAAGAGATTGTGAGCAAGACCGCCGGTAAACTGATCGTCCCGGACCACGTTCCAGAAATGCACTTCCAGTGAGGACAGATTCCATGCAAGACGTCGTGATTGTTGCTGC
The DNA here is from genome assembly GCF_012985525.1 of Pseudomonas sp. WS 5059. Classification (NCBI taxonomy): domain Bacteria; kingdom Pseudomonadati; phylum Pseudomonadota; class Gammaproteobacteria; order Pseudomonadales; family Pseudomonadaceae; genus Pseudomonas; species Pseudomonas sp. WS 5059. The sequence goes on from NZ_JAAQWO010000007.1 coordinate 253,590, forward strand.
CACCCGCACCGCCGTGGGCAGCTTTCAAGGGGCCCTGGCCGGCATCCCGGCACCGGAACTGGGCGCCGCCGTGATCCGCCGCCTGCTGGAGCAGACCGGCCTGGACCCTGCGCAAGTGGACGAAGTGATCCTCGGCCAAGTGCTGACCGCAGGCTCCGGCCAGAACCCGGCGCGCCAGGCGTCGATCCTCGCCGGGCTGCCCCACGCGGTGCCGAGCCTGACCTTGAACAAGGTCTGCGGCTCGGGCCTCAAGGCCTTGCACCTGGGCGCTCAGGCCATCCGTTGCGGTGATGCCGAAGTGATCATCGCCGGCGGCATGGAAAACATGAGCCTGGCCCCTTACGTGCTGCCCGCTGCCCGCACCGGCCTGCGCATGGGGCACGCGAAGATGGTCGACAGCATGATCACCGACGGCCTGTGGGATGCGTTCAACGACTATCACATGGGCATCACCGCCGAGAACCTGGTGGACAAGTACGGCATCAGCCGTGAAGCTCAGGATGCCTTCGCCGCCGCCTCCCAGCAAAAAGCGGCCGCGGCGATTGAAGCCGGGCGCTTTGCCGATGAAATCACGCCGATCCTGATTCCCCAGCGCAAGGGCGACCCGATTGCCTTTAGCGTGGACGAACAACCCCGCGCCGGTACCACCGCCGAGTCCCTGGGCAAGCTCAAGCCCGCCTTCAAGAAAGACGGCAGCGTCACCGCCGGTAACGCGTCGAGCCTCAATGACGGCGCCGCCGCCGTGCTGCTGATGAGTGCCGATAAAGCCAAGGCTCTCGGCCTGCCGGTGCTGGCGCGTATCGCCAGCTACGCCAACGCGGGCGTCGACCCGGCGATCATGGGCATTGGCCCGGTGTCTGCAACCCGTCGCTGCCTGGACAAGGCCGGCTGGCAGTTGGCCGACCTGGACCTGATCGAAGCCAACGAAGCCTTCGCCGCGCAAGCGCTGGCAGTGGGCAAGGAACTGGAGTGGGACGCGGCCAAGGTCAACGTCAACGGCGGCGCGATTGCCATCGGCCATCCGATTGGCGCATCAGGCTGTCGGGTGCTGGTGACCCTGCTGCATGAAATGCTCAAGCGCGATGCCAAGAAAGGCCTCGCGACCTTGTGCATCGGCGGCGGCCAGGGCGTGGCATTGGCCCTTGAGCGCGACTGATTCAACGAGCAACACGAAAAAGGCCCGGCTCCACGAAAAGCCGGGCCTTTTTTTGCCTATTTTGATTGGCGAACACCGTCCAATGTAGGAGCTGGCTTGCCTGCGATAGCGGTGTAACAGTCAATGCTGCCGGTGACTGCCCCACCGCTATCGCAGGCAAGCCAGCTCCCACGTTAGATCTCTATCGTCAATTGGATTGCGGCACGGCGAACACCGCATTGGCCCGCACCACCACCTTCTCCCCCACCTGCAAGCTGACCGTGGCAAACGCCATCTGCCGCCCGCGCTTGTGATGCTCCAGCTGCACCTCGATCCACTCGCCGACCTGCACCGCCCCCAGATAATCAAGGGTCATGCTGGCGGTAATCAACGGCACCGGTGGGTCGCTGGAAAACGCCATGGCGTAGCCCATGCCGACATCCGCCAGGGTTGCCAATACACCACCGTGCACCGTACCGCGCCCATTGGCATGGCGGTTGTCGGCGCGCAGGCCCAATTGCAGCCGTAGGCCCTCACCACGGCAATACACCGGGCCCAGTAGATCCAGGAGCGGGCTGCTGCGGGTTAAGGGAGCAAAACCTTCAGGGACGTTCGTCATGGTGGATCTTCCTTGTGACCGGGCATGAGGTTTAACCTGCATCGCTCGATGCGGCCAGCATGATCAACCGGGGAAATCTGGGCCGATAAGCCTGCGCCCGCTTTGCGTTCGCCGGGCAAACCGGCTTTAATCGCCGCGCATTTATCCCGCACACTTGAAGGAACCGTAATGCGCCACCTGGAAGGCAGATCTACTGCGTTGATGTTATTGGCCGCCCTGCTGCTCGGCGGCTGTTCGCCCAAGGACTATTCCGAAGGCACGCCGATCAATGGTGAACAGGGCCGGGCCGGCGCGCTGCTGGCCTATGAACACGAGTTGAGTCTGGCGATGCCGCTGGCGCTACTCGCGCCGCGCATGCAGGCCACCCGCCAAGCCTGCGAGTCGGCACAGTTCGGCGCCTGCAATATCCTGCGTATCGAAGAAAACAGCGACGGCGGCATGATCGTGTTGCGCATCGCCCCCAGCGGGGTCGAACCCTTGGTGAAGATGGCGGCCGAGGGCGGGCAACTGGGCCAGCGCATCACCAGCGCCGAAGACCTGGCCGACGCAGTGGCCGATGTGCGCCGCCGCCAGCAACGTTTGCAGGCCCAGCAAAAGCGCCTGGATGAACTGGCCGCACGCAAGGACATCACCGTGGGCGACCTGATCACCCTCACCAAGGAACAGGCTGCCATCGAAAACGAGCTGCAGGAGCTGGCGCAGATCGCCGCCGGCCAGCAGCGGCGCCTGGACACCAACCGCGTGACCCTGAACTTCAGTCCATCCGACGGCGAGCATCAGCAATCACGTTTTGCCCGGATGTTCGGCAACCTGGGCGACAACCTGGTCGACGGCACCGCCGATGCCCTGGAACGCTCCAGCTACGTGCTACCGTTCGTGATCCTCGCGTTCCCGGTGTTGTGGCTGTGGGTCTGGCTGTGGCGCAAGCTGGTCAAGCGCCGCCCCTGACCTCAACGCTTCATGCAGCGCTGGTAACGCTCATCCACGCGCTTGGCGAACCAGGCCGTGGTGAGGTTGCGGGTGATCTTCGGGCTCTTGAGCACAATCCCCGGCAGGATCGCCCGTGGCAGCGGCTTGCCTTCGGCTTTTTCGGCCAGGGCAAATACCCGCTGGTACAGGGTGGTCTGTTCAAAGTCCAGGCGATCGCCCTGCTCCAACTGGCTGCGAATGCTCGGGTTGCGCATGTCCAGCTTCTTGCCCAGTGAGCGCACCGCCAACTCCGTGGTGCCGGGCATGATCGAGCCATAGCGGATCAAATCGCCATCCAGCGCCAGGCGGGTACCGGAAGCGCGGCTGACTGCGGCCTGGAACGCGGCATTGCGGCTGGCGTACCAACCGGCGTTGAAGTCGGCAAAGCGGTACAGCGGCTGCTCGTAGCTCACCGGATAACCCAGCAAATGGGCAATGCCGAAGTACATGCCGCCACGCCGGGTGAACACTTCGCGGCGAATGCTCCCGTCTACGGTGTAGGGATAATCGCGCGCCTGCTGCTCGGCGAAGGCAATGCTCACCTGCATCGGGCCTGCGGTATGCACTGGGTTGAAACTGCCAAACAAGGTACGGCCCAACGGCACGGTGCCGATAAAGTCGTCAAAGATCCCACTCAGGTCCTTCTCGGTTCGCGCGGCGTTCAGGCGTTCGGCGTAGGACTTGCCCGTGGGCGAGCGCAGTTGCAACGCGGTGCGCACCAGCACCGCCGGCACGTGGACCTTGGCCGCGCGCTTGAGGATTTCATCCTGGGCGATCTTGCCCATGTTCGGCACCGGCGGGTCAACCTGATAGGTGGACTCTTGCTCGGTGACCGCCAGCACCGCACAGATATTCTCGGTGCTGGGGTAGATTTTCTGGCTGTCGAGTGCCGTGTAGATATCCTGGGCCCAACCGGCGCGATCCGGCACCTTGGCCGGCATCAGTCGCACGATCTGCGCCTTGACCTCGGCCTCGCTGCGCTCAGGGAGCTGCTGGCTGCGTTGGGTCGAACAACCGGCCAGCACCAGTAAGGCGGCCAGGCACAGAGTCAGCCGGGATGAAAACATGCGGGGGGGTTCCTGTGAGTCGCTGAAAGCACCCACTATCTCACAAACCCACACCCATCCCTGTAGGAGCGGGCTTGCCCGCGATGGCATCCTCAAGCCGGCCCCCACAGTACGGCAAGCGCCGGGATCAGATACCGGCGAGCGCCAGGTCCATCGCAAAGTAGGTGAAGATCAGGTCCGCACCGGCACGCTTGATCGAACCCAGGGTTTCGCGCACCACACGGGCTTCGTCGATGGCACCGGCCTGGGCACCGAACTTGATCATCGCGTATTCGCCGCTAACCTGGTACGCCGCCACTGGCAAGCGCGAGGCTTCGCGGATGTCACGGATGATGTCCAGGTACGCACCGGCCGGCTTGACCATCAGCGAGTCGGCCCCTTCCTGCTCATCGAGCAAGGATTCGCGCACGGCTTCGCGGCGGTTCATCGGGTTCATCTGGTAGCTTTTGCGGTCGCCCTTCAGTGCACTGCCACCCGCCTCGCGGAACGGGCCATACAGGGCCGAAGCGAATTTGGTGGAGTACGCCATGATCGGGATATGGCTGAACCCGGCCGCGTCCAGGGCCCGGCGAATGGCCTGGACCTGGCCGTCCATCGCGGCCGACGGCGCGATCACATCGGCACCGGCACGGGCTGCCGCCACCGCTTGCTTGCCCAGGTTGGCCAGGGTGCGGTCGTTGTCCACTTCATTGCCGTGCATCACGCCGCAATGACCGTGGTCGGTGTATTCGCAGAAGCAGGTGTCAGACATCACGATCATTTCCGGCACTGCGTCCTTGCAGATCGCCGACATGCGCGACACCAACCCACGCTCGTTCCAGGTATCGCTACCGCTGGCGTCCAGGTGATGGGACACGCCGAATGTCATGACCGACTTGATCCCGGCGCGGGCAAAACGCTCGATTTCACTGGCCAGTTTCGATTCGGGGATGCGCATCACACCGGGCATGCTGGTAATCGGCACGAAGTCGTCGATTTCTTCTTCGACGAAGATCGGCAATACCAGGTCATTGAGGGTGAATTCGGTTTCCTGGAACAGGCTGCGCAGCTCGGGGGAACGGCGCAGACGGCGGGAACGGGCTTCGGGGAACTGACTGGACATGGGTTTTCCTACAATTTCCTACAAAAAACGCCAGGGCAAGTGGCAAGGCCGCTAGCTTAAAGGCGAAAGCTTATGCCTGGATTGACCGAGAGCACAAATACGGCGGCCATAACGGTGTTTTGCCGTTCACGTAACAATGCGCCCAGGCGGAACAAGCAGCAGCAACGAGTGACCTGCAGCGACCGGGCTGGCCCGTTCCCCACAGGTGCTTTTCGGCGTTACAGGGTCAGGCGCCCTTCGATACACAGCGAGACGGCGCCGCCGATCCAGATCTCATCGCCCTGCTGCTGCACCCGGATACGCCCGGCGCGGCCAATGGCCGTGCCCTGGCTGACCACATACTGGCTGGGGGCCAGGCCCGCACTCAGCAGCCATTGCGCGACGCCCGCATTCAGGCTGCCGGTGGCCGGGTCCTCGGGTGCACCGTCACCGGCAATAAACCCGCGCACTTCGAACTGCGCATCGACGTCATCGCGTGTCGGATCGCACGGGGCAACCACGCCCACCGCCAGCCCGAGCAGTTTTGAATAGTCCGGCTGCAAGTCCAGCACTGTCTGGCGATCCGGCAACATCAACGCCAGCCAGCCGGCGCCGTTATCGACCCATTGGCTGCGCACAATCGCCTCAGGCTCAAGGTTAAGCGCCAGGCGTACACGCTCCAGCAGCTCGGCATCCAACGGCCCTGAGCGCAGCAACGGCGGCGCGATAAACGCCAGTTCCTCGCCCTGGCGACGGATGCGCACCAGGCCAATCTCGCACTCCTGGATGATTTCGCTGCCCCGGGGCACGCCACCGGCTTGCAGCCACGCCTGGCAACTGCCCAGGGTTGGGTGACCGGCGAACGGCAGCTCCTGCACGGTGGTAAAAATACGCACCCGGTAATCCGCACGCGGGTCGCGCGGTTGCAGCAGGAACGTGGTTTCGCTGAGGTTGGTCCACTTGGCGAAGTCGGCCATCTGCTGGTCACTGAGGCTATCGGCGCCCAGCACCACTGCCAGTGGGTTGCCCTTGAGGGCCACGCTGCTGAATACGTCCAGTTGCTTGAAATCGAAAGTCGGCATGGGTCAGCTCGGAATATTCAGGCCACGGATCACCGCCGGCCGGGCGACAAAGCCATCCAGCGCGCGCAGCACATTGGGGAAGTCACTGATGCCCACCAGATCGCCCGACTCATAGAAGCCAATCAGGTTGCGGATCCAGGGAAAGGTCGCGATATCGGCGATGGTGTACTCATCGCCCATGATCCAGCTGCGGCCCAGCAGACGTTTTTCCAGGACGCCCAGCAGGCGCCGGGCTTCAGCCGCATAGCGATCACGAGGGCGCTTGTCTTCGTAGGCCTTGCCGGCAAATTTATTGAAGAAGCCAACCTGGCCGAACATCGGCCCGATCCCGGCCATCTGGAACATCAGCCATTGCAGGGTTTCGTAGCGCGCGGCGGGTGCCTGGGGCAGCAGTTGCGCGGTTTTCTCCGCCAGGTAGATCAGGATCGCCCCCGACTCGAACAACGCCAGCGGTTCACCGCCGGGGCCGTTGGGGTCGATGATCGCCGGGATCTTGTTATTGGGGTTCAGGGACAAGAACTCCGGCGAGAGCTGGTCCTGGGTGTCGAAGCTGACTTTGTGCGCCTCATACGCCAGGCCCACCTCTTCGAGCATGATCGAGACCTTGACGCCATTGGGCGTCGGCAACGAGTACAGCTGCAGGCGCTCGGGGTGCTGGGCTGGCCATTTGGTAATAATCGGAAACGCAGCAGCTGAAATCATCGATATACCCCAAGGTGAGAAAAACCCATGATAGCCATCCGGCGGCACGCTTGCATCGGTCTTCAATTCGCAACATCCGCCGGCTAATCTCCTGTACCAAGCGAACCAAAACGCCCTGACGCACTCTTAGAAGCGCTTGAACGGTTGAATGGAGGCATACCGCCATATCTGTCACGGAAAACCGCACGATGCTTGGAGCGTCGCTGTGGCTGGGCCTTCCAGCCTTGATCCGACGCACTGAAGACTCGAACCCTAATGACTATCAAGCCTTTGTGCATTGGCAAACGTTTTAGAAAATGTGCTTATTTCCTGGTGCCGACACTGTTTGTCGGTGGCGCCTTGATGCTGGCCTTTGAAGCCCGCGAAAGCAGCGCCGAGCCGAAGAACGGCGTGCAGACCCTGGTGTTCCTGCGCCATGGCGAGAAGCCCGTGGGCGGCCTGGGCCAACTCAATTGCCAGGGCCTCAACCGCGCGATGAACCTGGCCACCGTATTGCCAGAAAAATTCGGCGCCGCCGATTTTGTATTCGCGGCCAACCCGACGCGCAATGTCGAGGAAGGCGAGTTCGACAATTCCTACAGCTACATTCGCCCATTGATGACCATCAGCCCCAGCGCGATCAAACTCGGGCTGCCGGTGAACATCGAGTTTTCGGCCAACGACACCAGCGATCTGGCTGACGAGTTGATGGAGGACAAGTACCACAACTCCACCATCTATACCGCCTGGTCCCACGGCTACCTGCCGGAATTGATCAACAAGGTCGCGAGCGAAGCGGTCGGCGAGAAGTACACCATCACCGAAGACTGGTCCGGCGGCGACTTCGACACCTTGTACGTGTTGACCCTGACCTGGCAGAACGGCAAGGCCAGCCTGCTCAGCCGCAACTACAAGCAAGGGCTGGATAACGGCTTGCAGACCTGCCCGGATGCAACACACGCAGGCGCCGACACCTGACACCGGGACCGCGTATGATGCGTCGCTATCGACTTATCTGCGGATCTTGACCATGTCTAACCTCACCTCTGCCAGCCCTGTACGCGGCTGGTCCTTCTGGTGGAAGCCGGCGCTGTTCCTGTTGGTGGCCTGCGTCGGCCTGTATTACGTGAAGTGGTCGCCCTACTACTTCAAGGCGTTCGTCGCGGCGGACAGCCACAGCATCGGCAACTCGATCCTCAATGACCAGCAAGGCTCGCCATTGGCGGCGGCCCTGGCCTATGCCCAGGTGTATTTCCTGGCGATCTGGAAAGCCGCCGTGCTGGCGGTAATTCTCGGCTCGTTGCTGCAAGTATTGATTCCACGGGACTGGCTGTTGCGCCTGTTCGGTCGCGCCGGGCTGGGCTCCACGGTGCGTGGCGGGCTGTTCGCCCTGCCGGGCATGATGTGCAGTTGCTGCGCCGCGCCGGTGGCCGCCGGCATGCGTCGCCAGCAAGTATCGGTGGGCGCCGCCCTGGCGTTCTGGATGGCCAACCCGGTGCTCAACCCCGCGACCCTGGTGTTCATGGGCTTTGTGCTGGGCTGGGATTTTGCCGCCCTGCGGCTGGTGGCCGGGATCGTCCTGGTGATCGGCGTCGCCCTGATCGCCCAACGTATCGCCCGCCCCGAGCAGGTGCCACAGGTGGCGCTGGAGGCCGTGGCCGACGTCAGCGGCGCCGAGACCCAGCCCTTCCTCAGCCGCTGGCTGCGCACCTTGTGGCAGTTGTTCTGGAGCACCATCCCGATCTACATCCTCGCGGTGTTGCTGTTGGGCGCGGCGCGGGTGTGGTTGTTTCCCCATGTGGACGGGGCGATGGCCGACAGCCTGCTGTGGCTGGTGCCGCTGGCGATTGTCGGCACCCTGTTTGTGATTCCGACTGCCGCCGAAATCCCGATCGTACAGACCATGATGGCCCTGGGGCTCGGCACCGGGCCCGCAGTGGCACTGCTGATGACCCTGCCGAGCGTGAGCCTGCCGTCGCTGTTGATGCTGCGCAAGGATTTCGACACGCGGGTGCTGGTGACGGTGGCCGGGTTGACCATGCTGATGGGCGTGGTGTGTGGGTTGGTGGCGGTGGTCGTCCTGTAGGGAGGGGTTGACTGTCAGGGCCTCATCGCAGGTAAGCCTGCGATAGGGCCCGAAAACCAACCAATCACCCGCGCCGGGCAGCACGCTCGCGCAGATACTCCAGCACCGCCCCCCGCTCCCCGGCAAACTCGATCCGCGCGCCCTTCTTCTCACGCTGGAACGCGTACATCGGGTCGTAGTATTCACGCAGCCCGACAATCCAGCCGCGATGTAAATCCACATTCCCCGAGCGGGCCTGCTCGGCCAGGGCGTCCTGCATCAGCCCGTGCAAGCGCTGGTAGCGTTCGCCGCCCAGGCGCTTGTGGATATTGGCCAGGCTCTGCACCAGGCGCTCGGCGAACAGGCTGAAGCCCGCTTCGCCAAACTCGGCCTCGAACTGCGCACACAGGTCGATGACATAGTCGCGCAAGACCCGCTCGACGCGGTTTTCCAGGCTTTCTTCCAGCCATACCATCGGGTACGCCTGCATGCCCCGGTGCAGGTTCAGCGGCAAGGCGCAGCTACCGATCATGCGGCTTTCATCTTCAAGCACGAACTGCTCGATCCCTTGCGCACGTTTTTTCAACACGTCCACCGCCAGGCGGTTTTCAAAGTCGATATTCGATGGCTGGCCCCTGGCGCGCTTGCCAAAGCTGGAGCCCCGGTGATTGGCATGCCCCTCCAGGTCCAGGCCATTGCGCAACTGATGGAGCACCTCGGTCTTGCCACTGCCCGTCAGGCCACCCAGCAGGACAAAGTCACACTGCTCGACCGCCTGCTCCACAGTCTCCAGCAAGAAGGTACGCATGGCCTTGTAGCCACCGCCGACCCGGGGATAGTCGATCCCCGCTTCGTCCTTGAGCACCTTCTGCACCAAGTGCGAACGCAAGCCGCCACGGAAGCAATACAGGTAACCGTCAGGGTTGGCCTGGGCAAACGCGGTCCAGCGCGCCAATCGCTCCTGCAAAATTGCGCCGCTGACCAGTTGGTGCCCCAGCACAATCGCCGCCTGCTGCCCCTGCTGCTTATAACAAGTGCCGACCCGCTGGCGTTCGTTGTCGTTCATCAACGGCAGGTTGACCACGCCGGGGAACGCGCCCTTGACGAATTCGACCGGTGCGCGGGTGTCCATCATCGGCCGGTCGTTGAGAAAGATATCGCGGTAATCGGTGATGTCGATGGGCATCAAGACACCTCTACCGCGTTGCTCTGTCGCTCAACCAACTGGCCAATCGGCGCCAGGTTCAAGCCCAGTTCGGCAGCTGCCGCCAGAAACTCGGCTTCGCCCTCGGGCGTGACCGCCACCAGCAGCCCGCCACTGGTTTGCGGGTCGCACAGCACACGTTTGTGCAGTTCATTGATACGGCCCAACTGGCTGGCGTAGCTGTCGAAATTGCGCAGGGTGCCACCGGGCACACAGCCCTGGTCCAGGTAGTACTCCACCCCCGGCAGGCGTGGGACTTTTTCGTATTCGATAAGGGCAGTCAAACCACTGCCGTCAGCCATTTCCACCAGGTGCCCGAGCAGGCCGAAACCGGTCACGTCGGTCATGGCGCTGACCCCGGCCAGCTTGCCGAAGCGGCTGCCGGGCTTGTTGAGGGTGCACATCCAGTCCCGCGCCAGGCCGATATCCGCCTGCCGCAGCTTGCCCTTCTTCTCGGCGGTGGTAAGGATGCCGATGCCCAGGGGTTTGGTCAGGTACAAACGGCAGCCAGCGGTGGCGGTGTCGTTGCGCTTCATATGGCGTTTGTGCACCAGCCCGGTGACGGCCAGGCCGAAGATCGGCTCCGGGGCGTCGATGGAATGGCCACCGGCCAGGGGGATGCCCGCTGCGTCGCACACCGCGCGGCCACCGCGAATCACTTCGCGGGCGATTTCCGGGGCCAGCACGTTGACTGGCCAGCCGAGAATCGCGATAGCCATCAACGGATCGCCGCCCATGGCGTAGATATCGCTGATGGCGTTGGTTGCGGCTATGCGCCCGAAATCGAAGGGGTCGTCGACGATCGGCATGAAAAAGTCAGTGGTGGACACCACCCCGCGCTCGTCGTCGATGGCGTACACCGCCGCGTCGTCGCGCGAGGCGTTGCCCACCCAGAGCTTGGGGTCGAGGTTCTGCGCACCGCTGCCGGCGAGGATCACTTCCAGCACCTGCGGCGAAATCTTGCAGCCACATCCGGCACCGTGGCTGTACTGGGTCAGGCGAATCGGCTCGTTCATGGTGGACCTCAAGCTATCAAGTGCGGGGATTCTAACAGACAGCAAAAAGCCGGCTGGGCTCATGTGAGCGCAGCCGGCCTTTGGGTTCCAGCGGTTACTGGCGGGCAGCGAGCAAACGCTTGTGGCGATTGCGCCGCGCGATGTTCAGGCACTCGATGGCAGCCGAGAAAGCCATGGCCGCATACACGTAGCCTTTAGGCACATGGGCACCGAAGCCTTCGGCGATCAAGGTCATGCCGATCATGATCAAGAAGCCCAGGGCCAGCATAACCACGGTCGGGTTGTCGTTGATGAACTTGGCCAGGGGTTCAGCCGCCACCAGCATCACGATCACCGAGGTCACCACGGCAATGATCATGATCGGCAAATGCTCGGTCATGCCAACGGCGGTGATGATGCTGTCGATGGAGAACACCAGGTCGAGCAACAGGATCTGCCCGATGGCCGCGGCAAAGCCGATCGCCACGGTATTGCCGACGCTGGCCTTCTCTTCGGGCTCCGGGTCCATGCTGTGGTGGATCTCGGTCGTCGCCTTCCACACCAGGAACAGGCCACCGGCGATCAGGATCATGTCCTTCCACGAAAACGCCTGGCCGAACACTTCAAACACCGGCGCCGTCAGTTGCACGATAAACGCGATGGTGCTCAACAGGCCCAGGCGCAGTATCAGCGCCATGCTGATGCCGATGCGCCGTGCCTTGGCCCGGTGTTGCTCCGGCAGCTTGTTGGTGAGGATCGAGATGAAGATCAGGTTGTCGATCCCCAGCACGATTTCCATGACGATCAGCGTCGCCAGGGCCACCCAGGCGGTGGGGCTGGCGGCCAGCTGTAAAAGGTAATCCATAGGTCAGTCCTGACTGGGTGTACGGGAAATTAAGCTTCTTTGGAATCTGGCTCAGGCTTGGAATCCTGCTCTTGCTCGTCTTCCTTGGGGGCAATCAAACCCTGGGTCGCTTCGCTCAACGCCTGTTCGGCGGCTTTATGGGTGTCATCAATGGCCTGCTTGGCCGCTTCGCTGGCTTTGCCCAGCACCTGCTGGGTGCTCTTCTCGACCTGGTCGCAACCACTGAGCACCACTAATGAAAGCGCAAGCAACGACGCCGCGCCCAGGGAATTGAATTTCATGATGTATTCCTCGTTAGAACCGTTGGACCCAAGCATTGGGCCCGCGATAGCGAGGCATTCTAAGGAAGCGAACACTTCAGGAAAATTCGTATTTTTTTCGCTTATACTTCGGTTTACACGAAGTAACACTCTGCAACCGAGGCGCCTGATGCTCAATTACCGACAACTGCACTACTTCTGGGTAGTCGCCAAGACCGGCAGCATCGTGCGTGCCTGCGAGCAACTGAACCTCACGCCGCAGACCATCAGCGGGCAAATCAGCCTGTTGGAGCAGACATTTGGTATCGCACTGTTTCAACGAGTCGGCCGCCAACTGGAGCTGACCGAGGCTGGGCGCCAGGCCCTGCCCTATGCCGAGCAGATGTTCCAGACCGGCAATGAGCTGGAAGCGATGTTGCGCGCCCAGCCCAATGAACAGCAGATTGTGTTTCGCGTTGGCGTGGCGGACGTGGTGCCCAAGTCCATCGTCTATCGCCTGATCGCGCCGACCATGGAGTTGAGCGAGCCACTGCGCATTACCTGCCGTGAAGACAAACTCGAACGCCTGCTGGCCGACCTGGCGATCCAGCGTCTGGACCTGGTGATCTCCGACAGCCCGATGCCGACGCACCTGGACATCAAGGGCTACAGCCAGAAGCTTGGGGAATGCGGCATCAGTTTCTTCGCCACCCAGGCGTTGGCGGACCGGCACGGTGGTGATTTCCCACAGTGCCTGCACGGTGCGCCACTATTGATTCCCGGTGCCGAAACCGTAGTGCGCAGCCGTTTGCAGCGCTGGTTCGCCGAGCAGCAGATCCGCCCGAAAATCATCGGTGAGTTCGACGACAGCGCCTTGATGCAGGCCTTCGGCCAGTCCGGCAGCGGGATTTTCATTGCCCCCAGCGTGATTGCCGAAGAAGTGCTGCGCCAATATGGCGTGGCATTGATTGGCCAGACGGACGCGGTCACCGAGTCGTTCTATGCCATCTCGGTGGAACGTAAGGTCAAGCACCCCGGCATCGTGGCGATTACCGAAGGTGCTCGCCGCGAACTGTTTACCGCGTTGCCCGCCTAGGCGCAGGCGACCCGGGTCTTGGCGGTCATCAGCCACAGGGCCAGGAGAATCGACAGCAGGATAAAACCCGACGCGGCGAACCCCAGGCTGCCCAGGCCCAAGGTGTCGATCACCCGCCCGCCGACCATCGCGCCCAGGCCAATACCCAGGTTGGCCCCGGCAATGTTCAAGGACGCGGCAAATGCCGGCGCATGGGGCGCCGCCTTCATCAAGCGCACATGGCTGACCAAAAACAGCGCCGCCTGGGTCACGCCCCAGATCCCCATGGCCGCAGCCAGGCCGAGGGTGGAATGGATCGCCGGTACCAGCGCCACCATGCCGGCAATCATAAAGCCGCAAAACACCATGGAGGCGATCAGCGGATGCTTGTCGACCATGCGTCCGCCCAGGGAATTGCCGATCAGCCCCACGGCGCCAAAGCCCATCAGGCACCAGCCCACCAGCGTGCCATCGAAGCCGGCCAGGCGCTCGAGAATGTCGGCCAGGTAGGTATAGGCAGTGAACATGCCGCTAAATACCAGGATCGACAGCAGTACGTGGCCCTGCATCAACGGGTTGCGCAGGATCTTGAACTGCGAACGCAGGGTCACCGCGTCCTTCTTCACTGTGGTCGCCGGCAGGTAAATCAACAGCAGCAATGCCTTGAGCACCGCCACCCCGGCGAGAATGCCGAAGGCGCTGCGCCAGCCGAACATATCGGAGATCAGCGTACCCACCGGGATGCCGAAGACCGTGGCGCAGACGATGCCGAAACCGATTTTGGCAATCGCCCGGCCAGCGTAGTCCGGCCCGACGATGTCCACCGCCGTCTCGCTGGCCAGGGCCCAGAACACCGGCAATCCGAGGGCCGGAATCAGGCGGGCCACGGCCATTACCCAGATATTCGGCGCCAGTGCCGCGAGGGTGTTGGCCGCGCCGAACATCAACAGAATGCTGATAAACAGGCGCTTGCGCTCAAAGCGTGCGAAATACGCGGTGAGGAACGGCCCAAACGCGGCTACGGTGAAGGCAAACAGGGTCACCAGCAGACCAGCCTGGGACACGCTCACATCCAAATCACGGGCGATGGAGGGCAACAGGCCCACGATGACAAATTCGGTGGTCAACACCGTAAAACCGGCTGCGGACAGCAGCAGGATGGGCAACAACATGCACAACTCCAGAAACGGCGACGCCAGCGCTGACCCAAGGGCCCGCTGACATAGAGATAAGAAGAGGATGGCGAATCTTAACAGAATGTGACCGGACCACACACGGCCTTGGCGACTGAATGCCGCAGCAAACGGGATGTTTCCTACAGCATGTTAGACTTCGCGCCCTGCATAGCGCTGCACACATTAAAAAAACTAGAGACACTCTTATGACTGCTGCTCCTTCGCTGCTTCAACGCCTGCTGCGCGTCAGCCTGGTGACCCAAATTGTCATCGGCCTGGTTGCTGGCATCTTGCTAGCCCTGCTGTCGCCCAGTGCTGCCCTGTCCACCGCGTTCATCGGCAAGGTATTTGTCTCGGCGCTCAAGGCCGTGGCGCCCATCCTGGTGTTTGTGCTGGTGATGGCCTCGATTGCCAACCACAAGCATGGCCAGGAAACCCATATCCGGCCGATTCTGTTCCTGTACCTGCTGGGTACCTTTTCGGCGGCGGTGGTCGCGGTGATTGCCAGTACCCTGTTCCCGTCGAGCCTGGTGCTCAGCACCCATGACGTGGCCATCAGCGCTCCCGGCGGGATCGGCGAAGTGATGCAGAGCCTGTTGCTCAGCGTGGTGGACAACCCCGTCAGCGCGTTGATGAACGCCAACTTTATCGGGATCCTGGCGTGGGCCATCGGCATGGGCATCGCAATCCGTCATGCCGGGGAAACCACCCGTACCGTGCTGGACGACCTGTCCAACGGCGTCACGCTGATCGTGCGCGTGGTGATTCGCTTCGCACCGCTGGGGATTTTCGGCCTGGTGGCCTCGACCCTGGCCGCTTCTGGCTTTGATGCGCTGCTCGGTTATGCGCACCTGTTGCTGGTGCTGATCGGCTGCATGCTGTTCGTGGCCCTGGTGGTCAACCCGGCGATCGTGTTCTGGAAATTGCGTCGCAACCCCTACCCGCTGGTGCTGCTGTGCCTGCGTGAAAGCGGGATCACCGCCTTCTTCACCCGCAGCTCCGCGGCCAACATCCCGGTCAACCTGGCGTTGAGTGAGCGCCTGGGCCTGCACGAAGACACCTACTCGGTATCGATCCCGTTGGGTGCGACCATCAACATGGCCGGCGCCGCCATCACCATCACCGTGCTGACCCTGGCCGCCGTGCATACCCTGGGCATCGCGGTCGACCTGCCGACCGCCGTGCTGCTCAGCGTGGTGGCGGCGATCTGTGCCTGTGGCGCGTCGGGTGTGGCCGGGGGTTCGCTGTTGCTGATTCCACTGGCGTGCAGCCTGTTCGGCATTCCGAGTGAAATCGCCATGCAAGTGGTGGCCGTGGGCTTCATTATCGGGGTGTTGCAGGATTCGGCGGAAACCGCGCTGAATTCGTCTACCGACGTGCTATTCACCGCAGCGGCGTGCCTGGGCCACGAAGACAAGAACCCGGCCTGACACAACCCGGCAAGCAAGTGGGAGCTGGTTTGGGTGGGAGCCAGCTCCCACACAAGCCCGCTCCCACATTTGTTTTGCAGTGTTACTCAGGGCTTAGAACGCGCCCATGTAGTCACGCTTGCCCACTTCCACACCGTTATGACGCAGCAACGCGTAGGCGGTGGTGACGTGGAAGAAGAACTGCGGCAGACCATAGGTCAGCAGGTAGGACTGGCCGCTGAAGCGCTTCTCTTTAGGTGTGCCTGGGCGGGTGACGATCTCGATGCCTTCCTTGCCGTCGATCTGCGCCGGGGTAATGGTGTCGATGAAGGCCAGGACCTTGGCGATCAGCGCTTGCAGGTCGGCGAAGGTGACTTCGGTGTCTTCGTATTTCGGCACTTCAATCTCGGCCAGGCGCGCGGAAACACCCTTGGCAAAATCCACGGCGATCTGCACCTGGCGCACCAGCGGGAACATGTCCGGGAACAGACGCGCCTGCAGCAAGGCGTTCGGGTCGATGTTCTTGGCGGTGGCGTGGGCCTCGGCCTTGTTCAGCACATCGCTCAGGGCGTTGAGCATTTGCTTGAATACCGGAAGGGAAGCGGCGTACAGGGAAATAGTCATGACAGTCTCGACAGTGGTGACAGGGTTTGAACAGCCGCGATTATAGACATGAGCGCTGCTTGTCTTTTATTTTTTCGGGATTAGGCTAGTGGGCTCACTGCATAGGGAAAGCGCGATGACCGCCGAGCACGACACCACCTCCTCCGAGCCGCGCCTCAACAGCACGGAAATCCGCGTTCTGGGCTGCCTGATCGAGAAGCAGGCCACCAACCCGGAAACCTACCCGCTGACCCTCAATGCCCTGGTCCTGGCCTGCAACCAGAAAACCAGCCGCGAACCGGTGATGAACCTCAGCCAGGGCCAAGTCGGCCAGAGCCTGCGCGCCCTGGAAGGCCGTGGCTTTACCAAACTGGTGATGGGCAGTCGCGCCGACCGCTGGGAACACCGCGTAGACAAGGCCCTGGAGCTGGTGCCGGCGCAGGTGATTCTGACTGGCCTGCTGTTCCTGCGCGGCCCGCAGACGGTCAACGAATTGCTGACCCGCAGCGGGCGCATGCATGACTTTGAAGATGCCGAGCAGGTGGTGCACCAACTGGAACGCCTGATCGCTCGCGATCTGGCGGTGCTGGTGCCCAAGCAGGCCGGCCAGCGCGAAGACCGCTACACCCACTCCCTGGGCGACCCGGCGGATATGGAGGCGATCCTGGCCGCCCGTGGCAGCCCGGTGGAGCGCAGCAGCGCTGGCAGCGGGGTTCCTCTGGAACGCATCGAAGAGCTCGAAGCACGGATTGCGGCGCTGGAAGAGCGCCTGTCGCGGCTCGAATAAACACCGCGTCCCCCTGTGGGAGCGGGCTTGCCCGCGATAGCGGTGGATCAGTTAACACATAGTTGACTGACACTCCGCCATCGCGGGCAAGCCCGCTCCTACATGGGCCCGCAGTGTTTTTGAGATTTTTTACTGGCGGGCGAAATTCACCGCCTTCTGGAACTGTTCGTCGGTCGGCCGGATGCCGGTGTACAGCACGAACTGCTCCAGGGCCTGGATCGCAATCACTTCCAGGCCGGTAATTACCCGCTTGCCCTGGGCCCTTCCACGCACAATCAACGGTGTTTCGGCGGGGATCGCCACTACATCGAACACCGTGTCGGCCGCATCAATCGCGTCGGCCTCGAATGCCAGGTCCTGCACCTGGGCGCCGCCGGTCATGCCGATCGGCGTCACGTTGACCAGCATCTGCGGGCGCGCCTTGCCCAATGTCGCCTGCCACTCATACCCCAGGTTGTGCGCCAGGGCCCGGCCCGCCGTTTCATTGCGCGCAACGATCAGCCCATTGGCATAGCCACCATCACGCAAGGCGCTGGCCACGGCCTTGGCCATGCCGCCGCTGCCGTGCAGGGCGAAGGTCGAGTCTTTGGGCACCGCGTGCTTTTGCAGGAGTTGCTCGATGGCGATGTAGTCGGTGTTGTAGGCCTTGAGGTGCCCGGCGGTGTTGACGATGGTGTTGATCGAGGCGATGGCGCGGGCCGAGTCGTCGAGTTCGTCCACCAACTCGATACAGGCCTCCTTGAACGGCATCGACACCCCGCAGCCACGGATACCCAAGGCCCGGATGCCGGCCACGGCGCCGTTCAGGTCTTGGCTGCTGAAGGCCTTGTAATAGAAGTTCAGCCCCAACTGCTCATACAAATGGTTATGAAATCGCAGGCCGAAATTGCCTGGCCGGGCCGACAACGACATGCACAGCTGGGTATCCTTGTTAGGGTTCATCAGCATCGGTAACGCCTCTTCAAGTAAGCAAATCGGTACAGACCTTACACAACCTTTACCTAGTGGTAGTGCTGTTTTCCTGAAATACGTTGTCTTAAAAGTATCCCCGCGACAATCCTTGAGTCTATTGATTGCAGACCACAAGCGCAGGGGCCAACCGAGGAAAGACCATGATTCGTAAAATCCCCAGGATCGCCTTGCTGATCGGGGCACTCGCTGTAGCCGGCCAAGCCTGCGCCCATGGTGGCGGTTGGGGTGGCCCGGCCGTATTGGGTGCGGTTGTCGGCGCAGCCGTTGTGGGCTCAGTGATCGCCAGCCATGATCGGCCGGTATATGTGCAGCAACAACCGGTGTATTACCAACCGCAGCCGGTGTATGCCGCCCCGCCACCGGTCTATTACCAGCCGGCGCCGGTGTATGTACAGCAGCCGGTGTATTACCGCCCGGCGCCGGTGTATTACGGGCCACCACGCGGTTATTACGGCCCGCCCCGCGGCTATTACGGGCGCGGCTGGTAAGCCCAGCAGAAAAAGCCTCGCCCTCCAGGCGGGGCTTTTTTATGGGCTGCCAGGTCTGAATAAATCTCGCCAAGGTCGCTATCGAGACAACGCCGACTGTTAAATCCGACATTATTAAGGCCAAAGTGCACTTGCCCAACCGGGGGGCGCGCTGTCATGTTTGTGTCACGCGGCACTCTCACTATCGAAACTGTCCCCCATAACAGGTCATAACAACAAGGACGACCCAGCATGCCCACACAAAACCCGCACCGTACCGCCGGCCTCTGCACTTCGAGCAAGGTCTACAGCGCCTTGACCGAACTCAAGCACCTGGAGGGCCATCGCAGCGCCAAGTTTCTCTCGCTGCTGGCAGAAAACCTGGTCCACAAGGGCCTGCTCAATGAACAGGAAGTGCTGCACATGCTGGACCAGGTGGTTGACTGAACCCCTGCCGGCGCAGTCTCGATCGCAGTGATGTTGACTATCGAGCAGGGTGATTTTCCCTCGCCGCCTGGCCACCGTAAGGTGACCTCCATCAGCAATGGAGGTAGATATGCCCACTATCCAGATCATGTCCGTCATCGGCAGTGCCGTCCCCGGCCCCCTGCGGGAACTGGGTTTGCTCGCCTGCTGGTACCTGGTACGCGACGGTGAAGCCATCAGCGGCCCACTGACTTCACTACCCGATGCCCAAGCCCTGTCACGCAAGATGGCCCATTGCTTCTCAGCCTAGGGCAATGGCAGCCGCACCCGCGGTTTGGTCTCGACAAATAGCGCCCAACTGGAGATAAACAGCGCGGCAATCAACGGCCCGATGACAAAGCCATTGAGGCCGAAGATCGACAGGCCGCCCAGGGTCGAGATCAGGATCAGGTAATCCGGCATTTTGGTGTCCTTGCCCACCAGGATCGGGCGCAGCACGTTGTCCACCAGGCCGATCACAAACACCCCGAACAAGGCCAGCACCACCCCCTGCCAGATTGAACCGCTGAGCAGGAAATAAGCGGCCACCGGCCCCCACACGATCCCCGCACCCACGGCCGGCAGCAACGACAGAAACGCCATCAATACCGCCCAGAGCAACGCGCTGGGGATATCCAGGAACCAGAAGATCAGGCCGCCCAACGCGCCCTGGGTCACCGCCACCAGCACATTGCCCTTTACGGTCGCGCGCACCACGCGGTTGAACTTCAGTTGCAGGCGACGCTTCTGCGGCTCGGCCAGCGGCACCGCCGTGCGCACTTTGCGCACCAGGTCGGGGCCGTCGCGCAGCAGGAAGAACAGCAAGTACAGCATGATGAAAAAGCTCACCAGGAAATCAAAGGTGCCCTGGCCAAAGCTGAACGCCTGGCTGGCAAAGAACTGGCTGCCCTGCATCGCGCCCTTGACGATTTTCTCGCGCAGGCCTTCCAGGTTGCCCATGCCGAAGCGGTCCAGCAGGTGCTGGAAGTACGGCGGCAGGAAGTTCTTGAATTGTTCGATGTAGCCGGCCACATCCAATTTGCCGCTTTCGACGTTCTTGTACAGCGTCGCCCCCTCCTGCACCAGCAAGGCGCTGGTGATGATCACCGGCAAGATCGCGATCACCAGGCACACCATCAGGGTACACAACGACGTGAGGTTGCGGTTCCAGCCAAACTTGAGCTGCAGGCGGCGCTGCATGGGCGCAAAGATGATCCCCAGGATGACCGCCCAGAACACCGCGCCATAGAACGGCAACAGGATCCAGAAGAACGCGAGGGTCACGATGACCAGCAGCAACAGCAGGGTTTTGAATTGCAGATTCGTTTGGTTCATGTCCGATCCGTACCAGAAAAACGCCGGGCGCCCAGCGCGCCCTGTTGCTTAGTCCGCCGGGCGTCGCACGAGTGCCATCTTTATTTCTACAGCGTAGACCCAGATCAATAAGCGCCCGCCCCGGCTCGGCTACCCTGCCGCCCTTTTGCGACCCAAATCCCCATGCTCCCTGTCCTTGCCCCCGAATTGCTCGCCCCTGCCGGCACCCTGAAAAACATGCGCTACGCCTTTGCCTACGGTGCCGACGCGGTCTACGCCGGCCAGCCGCGCTACAGCTTGCGGGTGCGCAACAACGAGTTCGACCACGCCAACCTGGCCCTGGGCATCGCCGAGGCGCAGGCCCAGGGCAAGCGCTTTTATGTGGTGGTCAACATTGCGCCGCACAACGCCAAGCTCAAAACCTTTCTCAAGGACCTGGAACCGGTGATCGCCATGGGCCCGGACGCGCTGATCATGTCCGACCCGGGCCTGATCATGCTGGTGCGCCGGCACTTCCCGCAGATGCCGATCCACCTGTCGGTACAGGCCAATACGGTGAACTGGGCCAGCGTCGAGTTCTGGCAGCAGCAAGGCATCTGCCGGATCATCCTGTCGCGGGAATTGTCCCTGGAAGAAATCGCCGAGATCCGCCAGCACGTGCCGGCCATGGAGCTGGAAGTGTTTGTGCATGGCGCACTGTGCATGGCCTATTCCGGGCGCTGCCTGTTGTCGGGCTATATGAACAAGCGCGATGCCAACCAGGGCACCTGCACCAACGCCTGCCGCTGGAAATACCAGGCCACCGCGGCGGTCGAAAACACCGTGGGTGATATCGTCCAGCAGTATCAACCCGAGCCGACCCTGGGCCTTGGCGCGCCCACCGACCAGGTGTTCCTGCTGCAAGAGGCCAATCGCCCGGATGAGCAGATGCCGGCTTTCGAGGACGAGCACGGCACTTACATCATGAACGCCAAGGACCTGCGGGCGGTGCAGCACGTCGAGCGCCTGACGCAGATGGGCGTGCACTCGCTGAAGATCGAAGGCCGCACCAAATCCCACTTTTATGTGGCGCGCACCACCCAGGTGTACCGCCAGGCCATTGATGATGCAGTGGCCGGGCGCACGTTCGACCGGGGCTTGATGACCAACCTTGAGTCCCTGGCCCAGCGCGGCTACACCGAAGGCTTCCTGCGCCGCCATGTGCACGACGAGTACCAGAACTACCAGAACGGCAGCTCCGTCTCGGAACAACAGCAGTTTGTCGGGGAATTGACCGGCGAACGGCGCGGGGAACTGGCCGAGGTCAAGGTGAAGAACCGCTTTGCCGTGGGCAATCACCTGGAGTTGATGACCCCGGCGGGGAATTTCCACTTTGATTTGGGGATGATGCATAACG
The DNA here is from genome assembly GCF_012985525.1 of Pseudomonas sp. WS 5059. Classification (NCBI taxonomy): domain Bacteria; kingdom Pseudomonadati; phylum Pseudomonadota; class Gammaproteobacteria; order Pseudomonadales; family Pseudomonadaceae; genus Pseudomonas; species Pseudomonas sp. WS 5059. Next base: position 275,255 of record NZ_JAAQWO010000007.1, read on the forward strand.
CCAAGGGTGAGGCGATCGAGGTGGCGCCGGGGGATGGGCATACGGTGTATGTGCCGGTGCCGTTGGAGATGGATATCGGGTTTGGGTTGTTGATGCGGGATGTGTAGCGGCTGTTAGGGCCTCATCGCGGGCAAGCCCGCTCCCACATTTTGACCGTGTTCACCGATCAAATGTGGGAGCGGGCTTGCCCGCGATGGGGCCAGAACCAGCACCGCAATCGCCAGGTCAGATCCTGAACTGCCCCACCAATCCCCACATTTTGAACTGTGAATACATTCAAATGTAGGAGCTGGCTTGCCTGCGATGGGGCCAGAACCAGCACCGCAATCGCCAGGTCAGATCCTGAACTGCCCCACCAACCCCCACATTTTGAACTGTGAATACATTCAAATGTAGGAGCTGGCTTGCCTGCGATGAGGCCAGAACCAGCACCGCAATCGCCAGGTCACACCCTGAACTGCCCCACCAACTCCCCCATTTTGAACTGTGAATACATTCAAATGTAGGAGCTGGCTTGCCTGCGATGAGGCCAGAACCAGCACCCCAATTACCAGGTCAGATCCTGAACTGCCCCACCAACTGCCCCAACCGCTGCCCCAGTTCCGCCAGGCTGCGGGAGGTCTGCGCGCCCTGTTGGGTCTCGTCCGCCACGCTGTCCACCGCCACGGCAATCTGATGCACGCTGCGGTTGATCTCTTCGGCCACGGCGGTTTGCTCTTCAGCGGCGCTGGCGATCTGCGCGTTCATGGTGTTAATGGTGCCGATCAGCTGCGCCATGGTATCGAGGGACGCCCCGGCTTCATTGGCCTGGGCCGAGGTGCCATCGCCGGCATCGCTGGAGCGGCGCATGGATTCCACGGCCGCCTCGGTGCCTTTTTGCAGGCGGTCGATCATGCCCTGGATTTCCTGGGTACTTTGTTGAGTGCGGCTGGCCAGCGCGCGGACTTCATCGGCCACCACCGCAAACCCACGCCCGGCTTCACCGGCACGGGCCGCTTCAATGGCGGCGTTGAGGGCCAGCAGGTTGGTTTGCTCGGCAATCGAACGGATCACCCCAAGCACACTGACAATCGACGACACGTCCTGTTGCAGGCTGTCCAGGGACACGCCACTGCTGCGGATGTCATTCACCAGCGCATGAATCTGCGCGATGCTGCCATCCACCACGCGCTTGGCGGCCTGACCTTCGGCGTCGGTCTGCTGGGCCGCCACCGCCGCGCCCTGGGCACTGCGCGCCACTTCATGGGCGGCGGATGACATTTCATTGATCGCGGTTGCCACCTGGTCGGTTTCCTGGCGCTGGCGCTCCATGGCCTGCTCCGAACGATGGGCCTGCTCGGACACCTGGCTGACCAGGCCGGTCAGTTGCGAAGTCATGTCGGTGATCTGGCGCACCAGGCCGTGGATCTTGTCGACAAACCGGTTGAACGAGCCCGCCAGTTCACCCAGTTCGTCCTGGCTGGTGATTGCCAGGCGGCGCGTCAAGTCACCTTCACCGGCGGCGATGTCGTCGAGGTTGGCCTTCATCAGGTGCAAGGGACGCAAGATGGTATTGGCCAGCAGCATGCCCACTGCCGCGATCAGCAACAGCAGCACCGCCGCAATACCGATAATGCTCAACAACACCCCTTCCATACGCTCGTTGACCTTGGCTTCCACCTCGCTGACCAGGGCGTCGATACCGTCGAGGTTGACTGACGTACCAATCACCATGTCCCACTTGGGCAGGTATTCGGTGTAGCCGAGCTTGGGCACCAGTTCGGTTTGCCCCGGCTGGGTCGAACTGTATTGCAGGTAGTGGCTGCCGTCCTTGCCGACCTTCACCAGGTCGCCGTTGACGTAGACACCGTTGGGGTCGCGGTTGTCCTTGAAGCTTTTGCCCACGCCGTCGGGGCTGTTGCCCTTGAACAGGCGGATGGTTTCGGAGTCGTAGCCAAAGAAATAACCGTCCTTGCCGTAGGTGGTGTTGGACAGCAACTTGACCACCTGCGCCCGCGCCTCTGTGTCGCCAGGGGCTGCGGCGTCGTACAGCGGCTTGATGGTGGTCATCGCCACCTCGACATAACTTTGCAGGGTGGCCTTGGCGTTATTGAGCAGGCGCTGGCGGGTTTCGGCCACCTCGGTACGCGCCTGTTCCTTGAGAATCCACACCGTGGTCAGGCTGATGACCACCGCAAACAACAACACCGGCAATACGGCAAGGGACAGGACTTTGGCCTTCAGACTCAGACGCATGGATCTTCTCTCTTGTAGGGCAACGTTAAGAGGTTAACGGCCCGCAGAGAAAAAACTGTAGGAGCCGGCAAGCCAACTCCTACAGGGGGTGTTACAGGGTCATCGCGGCAAACCAGCCGAACACCAGCAACGGCAGGTTGTAGTGCAGGAAGGTCGGGACCACGGTGTCCCAGATATGGTGATGCTGGCCGTCAATGTTCAGACCCGAGGTCGGCCCCAGGGTGGAGTCCGACGCTGGAGAGCCGGCGTCGCCCAGGGCCCCGGCGGTGCCGACGATGCAGACGATGGCCAGCGGGCTGAACCCCAGTTGCACACACAGCGGCACAAAAATCGCCGCAAGGATCGGCACGGTGGAGAATGACGAGCCAATGCCCATGGTCACCAGCAGGCCCACCAGCAGCATCAACAACGCCCCCACGCCACGGCTGTGGCCGATGAACGCGGCGGAGGCCTGCACCAGCGTCTGTACCTGGCCGGTTGCCTTGAGCACTTCGGCAAACCCCGAAGACGCGATCATGATGAAGCCGATCATCGCCATCATCTTCATGCCTTCGGTGAACAGGTCATCGGTGTCGCGCCAGCGCACGATGCCCGATACCGAGAAGATCAGGAAACCCGCCAGGGCGCCGATGATCATCGAGTCCAGCCACAACTGGATAATAAAGGCCGAGGCAATGGCCAGCCCGGCCACCAGCAGGGTCAGCGGGTTGTATTGCACCGCCACTTGCTCGACCCGTTCGATTTTCTCCAGGTCATAGACGCGCTTTTTGCGGTAGCTGATAAACACCGCCACCAGCAGGCCGAACACCATGCCCAGCGCCGGGATGCCCATGGCATGGGTGACATTGACCTGGCTGATATCCACCCCGCTCTTGGCAACGTTGGCCAGCAGGATCTGGTTGAGGAAGATGTTGCCGAAGCCCACCGGCAGGAACATGTACGGGGTGATCAGGCCGAAGGTCATGACGCAGGCGATCAGGCGCCGGTCAATCTGCAACTTGGTCAGCACATACAGCAGCGGTGGCACCAGCAACGGGATAAAGGCGATATGGATCGGCAGGATGTTCTGCGAGGCAATCGCTACCGCGCCCAGCAGGCAGATCAGCAGCCATTTGACGTGACTGCCGCCGGTAGCCTCCTGGCGGTCCACCAGCAGCAGGGCCTTGTCCGCCAGGGCGTGGGCCAGGCCGGACTTGGCAATCGCCACGGCGAAAGCACCGAGCAACGCGTAGGACAGCGCCACTGTGGCACCGCCGCCCAGGCCGCTGTTGAACGCGCTGAGCGTCGCGTCGATCCCCAGGCCGCCGGTCAAGCCGCCGACCAGCGCGCCGACGATGATCGCGATGACCACATGCACGCGGGACAGGCTGAGCACGAGCATGGTACCGACCGCGGCGATTACTGCGTTAATCATGGTTACCTCAAGACAGAAACATAAAAACAACACGCGCCGGCGCCCTGGCCAGATGGCGACCACGGCACACGCAGAAAGGGAGTTTTATTAGAGGGCGCGCACTTTGCAGCAGCCGGCGCGTCATGTCAAAGCGCGACGTCGCAAACAGAATTCAATTGATCGTATGAATAAAGAAAAAAACCACGCGGCCGATACAACGGATCATCTCTGTCGTAACGAAAGGTTAAGGATCTCCATGTCGCTCAGGCAGCTGTCCATTCAATGGAAAATCACCCTCCTCGCCGGCCTTTGTCTGTTGGGGATCGTGACCCTGCTGGTGGGTCTGTCGCTGTATCGGATGGACCAGAGCTCACAAAGGGTCCAGACCTCCAGCACGCAGATGCTCAATGTCGCGGCCCAATCGCGCATCGAAGCCCAGGGTGAAGTCCAGGCCCTGGGCATCCGCCAGCAATTTATGGACGCCTATCAGTACGGCCATGGTTTTTCGCGCCAGGTGCTGTTTTTGCGCGAACAGGCCGAGAAGCGCTTTCTCGATGCCTTCGACCTGCGTGAGGACCTGACCCGCCAGGTCAAGGCTGCCCTGCAAGCCAACCCGGACCTGCTGGGCCTGTCCCTGGTCTTTGAAGCCAATGCCCTGGATGGCAAGGATGAGCTGTTCGCCGGCCAGGCGGAGCTGGGCAGCAATGAAAAGGGACGCTTTGCCCTGTACTGGTCGCAGCCGACACCCGGCACGCTGACCTCGATGGCGCTGCCGGAAAGCGATATGTCCGACACCAGCGTCGGCCCCAGCGGCGAAAAGGCCAACACCTGGTTCACCTGCCCGCGCAGCACGCTCAAGCCGTGTGTGATCGAGCCGTACTTCTATGTGATCGACGGGCACAACGTATTGCTGACCAGCATCGTGTTCCCGCTCATGGTCAATGGCAAAGTCATCGCCTCGCTGTCGGTGGACATCAACCTCAACAGCCTGCAGGCCGTCAGCCAGAACGCCAGCCGCAAACTGTATGACGGCCAGACCAACGTCAGCATCATCAGCCCGGTGGGTTTGCTCGCCGGCTACAGCCCGGATGCCAGCAAGCTCAGCCAGCGCCTGGACAGCGTGGATACCGCCAGCGGCGCGCAACTGATCAGCGCCATGGCCAGCAGCACCCAGACCTACAGCCTGCGTACCGATCATCAACTCAAGGTCCTGGCCCCCTTCCAGCCCATTCCCAATGGCAAGTCCTGGGGCGTGTTGCTGGATGTGCCGGAAAAAGTCCTGATCGGCCCCGCGCAAGCCCTCAAGGCCGAGCTGGATGCCGACAACACCAAAGGCACCCTGCTGGAACTGGGCCTGGGCCTGCTCGCCGCCATCGTCGGCTTGCTGTTGGTGTGGCTGATGGCCCGCAGCGTGACCCGGCCGATCCTCGGCGTGGCTCGCATGCTGGAGGATATCGCCAGTGGCGAAGGCGACCTGACCCGGCGCCTGGCCTACGACAAGCGCGATGAGCTGGGCGAGTTGGCCAGTTGGTTCAACCGCTTCCTCGACAAACTGCAACCGATCATTGCCGAGGTCAAACGCTCGGTACAGGACGCGCGCAGCACCGCCGACCAATCGGCGGCAATTGCCAGCCAGACCAGCGCCGGCATGGACCAGCAGTACCGCCAGGTGGATCAGGTGGCCACCGCCTCCCACGAAATGAGCGCCACCGCCCAGGATGTCGCGCGCAGCGCCGCCCAGGCAGCACAAGCCGCCCGCGATGCCGACCAGGCCACCCGCGAAGGCCTGACCGTGATCGACCGCACCACCACCAGCATCGGCCACCTCGCCGCCGACATGAGTACGGCGATGGCCCAAGTCGAAGGCCTGGCGGCCAATAGCGAGCAGATCGGTTCAGTGCTGGAAGTGATCCGCGCGATTGCCGAACAGACCAACCTGTTGGCGCTCAACGCCGCCATCGAAGCCGCCCGCGCCGGTGAGGCCGGGCGCGGTTTTGCGGTGGTGGCGGACGAAGTGCGCAACCTCGCGCGGCGCACCCAGGAATCGGTGGAAGAAACCCGCCAAGTGATCGAACAGTTGCAAAACGGCACCCAGGAAGTGGTGAGTTCCATGAGCAACAGCCATCGCCAGGCCCAGGGCAGTGTCGAGCAGGTGGGCCAGGCCGTCACGGCATTGCGCCAGATCGGCGACGCCGTGACTGTGATCAGCGACATGAACCTGCAGATCGCCAGCGCCGCCGAGCAGCAAAGCGCGGTGGCCGAGGAGATCAACAGCAACGTGGCGACGATTCGCGACGTGACCGAATCGCTGTCGGAACAAGCCAATGAATCGGCGCGGGTCAGCCAGACGCTGAACAGCCTGGCCAATCAGCAACAGGGCTTGATGGACCAGTTCCGAGTCTGATGGCGCCTTAAAATGCGCGGGGCCTGGCGCTGGATGCAACATCCAGCTCACACCCCCACAGCTCCAGCGCCGGTCGGCTCGCGTGTGGCGGGCCGAGCCAGGCACTCAGCCAGTGGCAGCGCTGGTTGAAGCACACTTGATAATCCCCGGCCTCGGGGGCTCGCCCCACACGCAACGGTTGCACAGGCGGTAACTGACGCCGGTAATGCCAACTGCCCTCGCGCAGTTCGGCGCCGTGCGGGATTTCCATGCCTGCCCCGGAACCCTTGACCCGCGCCTCGCCCAACAGCAACCCCTCGGGCGTTATGCGGTAGTCCTCCTCCCAGCGCACTTTCTCAACGGTATGGGTCCAGGCCAGGGTGAAGGCTGGCGTGGGGACTTGTGCCCAGACCGCGCCGGCCAACCCCAGGCACAGGCCGATCACGCAGTGGCCACCTGAGCTCGGCGAGCACGCCAGCAGTGCTGTGCGATCAACAGCACGGCCAGGGCGAAGCCGATTTCATCGCTTAACGGCGTCGCCAGAATCAGGCTGGCACCGGCGGCAAAGCCCAGCATGCGTTCCCACCCACTGAGCCGGGTCTGCAGGTAACCGGTGAACACTGCGCCCCAGATGCCAATGGCCAGCAGCGCCTTGGCCACCACATACAGTGTGGCCAGCAGACTATCGCCCTGGAGCATCAACGCCGGCTCGTACACCGCCATGAACGGCACGACAAACCCGGCCACCGCGATGCGGATCGCCCACAGGCTGATGTTCAGGCCGCTTGCCCGGGCAATCGGCGCCGCCGCGAAACAGGCCAGCGCCACCGGTGGCGTGAGGTCCGCCATGATGCCGAAATAGAACACGAACATGTGCGACACAATCAGCGGCACCCCCAGGTCGAGCAAGGCCGGGGCGGCAATCGAACTGGTGATGATGTAGTTGGGAATGGTCGGGATGCCCATGCCCAGAACCAGGCAAGTGAGCATGGTGAGCAGCAGCGAAAGGAACAGGCTGTCCTGGCCGATGGCAAGGATATAGCCGGCAAAGGTGGAGGCCACCCCGGTCAGCGACACCACGCCGATGATCACCCCCACCAGGGCGCAGGCGATGCCCACCGGCACGGCATGGCGCGCGCCTTCGACCAGCGCATGCAAGCAGAGGCCCAGGGTGTCGCGGCCGCCCTTGATAAACCAGCACACCGCCACCAGCAGCGCCACCACCCCGAACACCATGCCGATACCCAGCCGGAAGAACCCCGCGCAGAGCACGCCCAGGGCAATCCAGAAGGCAAAGCGCATGACCCTGGATGAAACACGCAGGATGATCGCCGAACCAAGAATCACGATGGACGTCAGTGCCAGGCCGACCATGCCCGAGAACAACGGTGTGCGCCCGGAAAACAGCAGGTAGATCAGCACCAACAGCGGTATCAGCAAGTACCAGCGCTGTTTGACCGCCGCCCAGGGGTTGGGGCATTCGCTCTTGGGCAGGCCACACAGGTTGGAGCGCCGGGCTTCCAGGTGAACCATCCAGAACACCGAGCCGAAGTACAGCAAGGCCGGAATCAGCGCGGCCCTGGCCACCTCGAAGAACGGCACGTTGATCGTCTCGGCCATGATAAACGCCACTGCGCCCATGATCGGCGGCATGATCTGGCTGCCCATCGACGAGGTCGCTTCCACGCCGCCGGCAAACGCCGATTTGTAGCCAAAGCGCTTCATCAACGGGATGGTGAACTGGCCGGTAGTGACCACGTTGGCCACGCCCGAACCGGTGATGGTGCCCATCAGTGCCGACGACACCACCGAAACCTTGGCCGGGCCACCGAGCTTGTGGCCGAACAGGCCCATGGCGAAATCGGTGAACAGCTTGATCATCCCGGCCTGTTCAAGGAATGCGCCGAACAGGATGAACAGGAAGATGTAAGTGGCTGAAACATAGGTCGGCGTGCCATACAGCCCCTCGGTGCCAAAGGCCAGTTGGTTGACGATCTGGTCGATGGCGTAGCCACGGTGCATCAAGTCGCCTGGCAGGTACTGGCCGAACAGGCCGTAGGCCAGGAACAGCGCACAGATCAGTGGCAGGGCAATGCCCATCACCCGTCGCGCAGCTTCAAATACCAGCACGATCAGCAGCAGGCCGACGATCATGTCACTGCCAGTCAGGTCGCCGGAGCGTTGAATCAGGTCAGCTTCGAAATACCACTGGTAGAACGCCGTGGCCATCCCGGCCAGCCCCAGCAGCCAGGCCAGCGGTTGCCAGGGCTGGGCCCTGCCCCGCGCCGGAAAACACAGAAACACCACCAGTAACAGGAAGCCCACGTGCACGGCCCGCAGAATCTGGCTGGAAACCGGGTGGAAGGCGGCGGTGATGATCTGGAAGGTGGAAAACAACAGCCCGACATAGAACAGGGCTCGGGGCCAATCCCTGGGATTGGCGGCGAGGCTTTGGTCTTGCTCACTCATGGAGGCACTCCCACATTACAACGTCGATAGGCCAATAAAACCTGGCGTACGGTGTACGCAGGCTTTACTGGCAGCCCTGGCACGTGGTCTACAGGGCGCCCACTTCCCTGTAGAAGCGCTCGGCGCCCGGATGCAGCGGGATCGGCAGGCCCTTGGCCGCGCCTTCGAGCTGGATATCCTTGGCGGCCGAATGGGCATTGCCCAGGCGATCGAGGTTGTCGAACATGAGTTTGGTCATCTGGTAGGCCACGTCATCGGGCACACCGTCATGGCTGACCAGGAGGTTGGTGATGGCCACTGTCGATACATCGCTGGCCTGACCGTCGTAGGTGCCCGCCGGGATCGTGCCGGCCTGGTAGGCCGCGTTGCCGATCTTGGCGATGACATCCGCAGGAATGGCAACGAAGGTGACCGGCAGGGTCGCCGCCAGGTCACGAATCGCCGCCATGCCCAGGCCCGAAGACTGCAGGGTGGCATCCAGCTGGCGGTTCTTGATCAACTCCACAGACTCGGCATAAGGCAGGAACTCGACCTTGGCCATGTCTTCGTAGCGCAGGCCAGCCGCCTTGAAGATTGCGCGGGCGTTGAGCTCGGTGCCGGACTTTGGCGCGCCGACGGAGATGCGCTTGTTTTTCAGGTCGGCCAGGGTGGTGATGCCGGACTCCTGGCTGGCAACGATCTGAATGTAGTTGGGATAGGTACCGGCAACCGCCCGCAGTTTTTGCAGCGGAGCCTTGAAACCGGCGTCCTCTACGCCATTCCAGGCATCGGCTACCGAGTCACCGAGGGCAAAGGCCAGCTCGCCGCGACCGGCTTGCAGCAGGTTGAGGTTTTCCACGGAAGCCTTGGTGGCCTGCACCGAGGTCTTCGACCCTTCGATGCCGTTGCTGTAGAGCTGCGACAGGCCCACGCCAATCGGGTAATACACGCCGCTGGTGCCGCCAGTCAGCACGTTGATAAATGTGGGAGCGGCGAGTGCCGCCGTACTTGCGGCAAAGGCTGCGACAGCAGCAAACACGCACAAACGCTTGGTCATTCGCATGGGAGTCACCTTTTATCGTTCTTATTAGGTGCCGAGCAAGCGAGTGCCCGGCTGACAAGTGCTCTGACAGATACCGTGGGTTGCGAGCGGGGAACCCCGCTCGACGTGGCCAGCCAGGCGGCTGTTATAAGCGAAATAGTCCCAGCCAGGCGTTACAGGAAAAGCCTTGTTGCAAATTCCTACAGATCGGAAGCAAGGTGCCATCAGACCTAGCGTCGGGGCAGCTCGATCAGCACCTTGAGGCCGCCCAGTTCACTCTCGTGCAACTGCAATGTGCCACCCCATACCTCGACGATATCGCGCACGATCCCCAGCCCCAGGCCGTGGCCATCGGTCTGTTCATCCAGGCGGGTGCCGCGGCTGAACACCTGGGTGCGCTGGGCCTCGGGAATCCCCGGCCCGTCATCCTCGACCCGCAACTGAAAACCGTGGGGCGCCTCGTCAATGCTCACCCGCACTTCGGCATCCGCCCATTTGCAGGCGTTGTCCAGCAGGTTGCCCAAGAGCTCCAGCAAGTCCTCGCGGTCCCACGGCAGTTGCAGGCCGGGGCGAACGTGGTAGCTCAGGTCCAGGTGCTCGCCGTGAATCATGTTCAGGGTCGCCAGCAGGCCCGGCAATTCGCTGTCGCAGTCGAACAACGCACCGGGCAGGGTTTCACCGGCAAGGCGCGCGCGATTGAGTTCGCGGTTGAGGCGTTGCTGCACCTGCTGTAATTGCTCGCGCAGCAGCTTGGCCAGTTGCGGCTGGTCCTTGAGCTGCTCGCTGGAGGCCACGCTCAACAGCACCGCCAGGGGGGTTTTCAGGGCATGCCCGAGGTTGCCCAGGGCATTGCGCGAGCGCTTGAGGCTGTCTTCGGTGTGGGCCAGCAGGTGGTTGATCTGCGCCACCAGCGGCTCCAGCTCCACTGGCACTTGGGTGTCCAGTTGTGAGCGTTGGCCTTGTTGCAGTTGCGCAATCTGTTCGCGCGCGGTTTCCAGCGGGCGCAAGGCCCGGCGCACGGTGACCCTTTGCAGGATCAGGATCAGCAGCAACGCCGCCAGCCCGAGGACCAGGCCGACCTGGCGCATCAGGCGGAAACTTTCCCGCACGGGCGTGAAGTCCTGGGCCACGCTGATGGAAATCGACTGGCCGAAACGCTTGTAGTCCGAACGCAGCACCAGCAGTTGCTGGCCTTCCGGGCCCAATTGCAGGTTGCCCTGCAGGCCGGCCTGGGGCAGTTGCGGCAGTTCCTGGTCCCAGAGTGAGCGCGAGCGCCAGTGGTGGTCGCTGAAGTCGATACGGAAATAGTGCCCGGAAAACGGCCGCTGATAGGCCGGTGACAAGCGCTGCTCATCCAGTTGCACGCCGCCAGGGCCGCGCACCAGGGCCACCAGCAGGTTTTCGCTGTCATTGCGCAAACCCGACTCCAGGTAGCGCTGCAAACCCATTTCAAACAGCCACAGGCTGGTTTGTGCCAGCACCAGGCCGACGATCACCATCACGCTGATCAGCCCCAGGCTCAACCGCCGCTGGATCGACCTCACGCGGGGCTGGCGCCAAAGCGATAACCCTGGCCGCGCCGGGTTTCAATCACGCTGCGTCCCAGCTTACGCCGCAGATGGTTGACGTGGACCTCGAGGACATTGGAGTCGCGCTCGGTCTCACCGTCATACAAATGCTCGGCCAGGTGGCTTTTGGAAAGGATCTGTTCGGGATGCAGCATGAAGTAACGCAACAGGCGAAACTCGGCAGCGGTCAGTTGCACCTCGGCACCGTCGCGCATCACGCACTGGCGGCCTTCATCCAGATGCAAGCCTGCCGCCTGCAAGGTCGGCTGGTTGGCCTGGCCATGGGAGCGGCGCAACAACGCCTGGATGCGCAGGTACAGCTCTTGGGGGTGGAACGGCTTGCTCAGGTAATCGTCGGCCCCGGCCTTGAGCCCTTCTATGCGCTCGGCCCAGGAGTCGCGGGCGGTGAGGATCAACACCGGCGTCGCCAGGGCGGCGGCGCGCCATTGGCTCAACACCTCAAGCCCAGGCAGCCCGGGCAGGCCCAGGTCAAGGATGATTAGGTCATAGGGCTCGCTGCGCCCCTGATACACCGCGTCACGCCCGTCCGCCAGCCAATCCACGGCATAACCCTGGGCTTTGAGCCCGGCCAGCAGTTCATCGGCCAACGGTACGTGGTCTTCCACCAGAAGCAGGCGCATCAGTCATCTTCCTCGTCTTTAAGCAGTGCGCCAGTGGTCGCGTCCAGTTTGATTTCCCGGACCACGCCATCGGTGGTCACCAGTTCCACTTCATAGACATAGCTGCCGTGTTTGCTCTCAAGCTCGGCCTCCAGCAACCGGGAGCCGGGATGCCGCGCCATGGCCTGCTGCAACAGTTGTTCAAGGGACAGGATCACCCCCTGCTGGCGCAGTTCCAGAGCTTCATCCTGGTTGAGGTCCCGGGCAGCCACCACCGAGCAAAAGGCCAGGAGCACCAGCGCCAATCGACTGCCGGTGCGTAGATTTACCTTCATTACGTATCCTGATGATCCTTGAGAACTTGCCCGGTGACAGCGTCCAATTCCACATCCCACTCGACGCCTTGGGCATCGCGCAGGTCAACCTGGTAAATATATTTGCCGTATTCCTGCTCCAGTTCGGTTTCATGCACGGTGCCACCTGGATGTTTGGCCAGGGCGGCGGCATTGAGCTTCTCGAAGGACTGGATGGTACCAGCGTCACGCAATTTCAGCGCTTCATCCGGCCCCAGGTCCCGCGCCTGGGCCAGGCCGGTGGTCAGGGCGATGATACTGGCGGCGACAATTGCTGTGAGGTTTTTCATGACAAGTCTCCATTTCACAATGTTTTACCTACGGCCCCCACAGTACGACGCGCAACTTAACTGAAACTGAATTGCCACTATGGCAATTGTCCCACAACACCTTGCCAGCCCCCTGGGGAAATTTCCTATACTGCCCTGCTCGCCTGCACAGAGATCGGTATGACGGCCATCCACATCAAGTTCCCAGCCCTGACGCTCAAGGCTGGCCAGCGCGCCTTTACACGCATTCGCGAGCACGGCCTCAAACCTCAAGACGTGGGGATTCTGCCCGGCGCGGCCGGGGGCCCCAAGGCCTTGGGCATTCAGGGCCTGGACCTGGCGTTGTTCGGTGACTGGCTGGCACGCGCGCCCCGCGAGCGCGCGCTGATTGGCGCATCGATCGGCTCCTGGCGCTTTGCCAGTGCCTGCCTGCCCGACCCGGTACAAGGCTTGCTCGACCTCGGTCGCCTGTACAACGAGCAACGTTTTGCCAAGGGCGTGACCATGGCCGAGGTCAGCCAGAGCTGCCAGCGCATGCTCGATGACTTGCTGGCCGGGCGCGATGCAACGCTGCTGGATAACCCGCACTATCGCCTGAATATCGTGGTGGTCAAAAGCCATGGCCTGCTCGCCGATGACCACCGTGGGCGCCTGGGCCTGGGCCTGTCTTCGGTGATCGCCGACAACCTGCGCGGCCGTGCGCGACTGTCGCGGCACTTTGAGCGGCTGATCATCCACGACCCGCGCCAGGCCCCACCGCTGCACCCACTCAAGGATTTCCCGTCGCGCTTCCTCGACCTGGAACTGGGCAACCTGCGCCAGGCCTTGCTGGCGTCCGGCTCGATCCCCATGGTGATGCAAGGCGTGCGCGACTTGCCGGGCGCCGGGGCCGGCACCTATCGCGATGGCGGCCTGCTGGACTACCACCTCGACCTGCCCTACCACGGTGATGACATTGTGCTGTACCCGCACTTCACCGACAGAGTCATCCCCGGCTGGTTCGACAAGAGCCTGCCGTGGCGGCGCAGCAGTCCGCAGGGTTTGCGCGATGTATTGCTGGTGGCCCCTTCACGGGACTACCTGGCCCGCCTGCCCTACGGCAAATTGCCGGATCGCAGCGACTTCAAGCGCTTTATGGGGGACGACACCCGGCGTAATCAGTACTGGCAAACCGCGATGAATGAGAGCCAGCGGCTGGGCGATGAATTCCTTGAACTGGCCGATAGCGGTCGATTGGGTGAGCGTTTGATTGCACTCTAAGCATCGGCCACTGTTTTTTTCGCAAAAAATTATTGTAGTTCGATAATTATTCATGGATTATTCTTCCATCAACCCCGTATGGATCAACCCATGAGCAATCACCTGCATACCGTCTCCACCAACACCCGGCTGCGGTCCATAGGCGCGTTTGCCGCACTGTTGGCGTGGTCGGTCGCGCTGATCGAATTCGGCGCGCCGATTTTGTACTGGATCTTCGACTATCCCACCGCCCTGGCAGAGTATCTCAATGCCTACGGCGAGCAGATGCCTTCGCTGTTAGCCCCTGGCTACCAACCGGCCCCCTGGATCATGGGCCTGGTCCTGGCCCTGGAAATGCTGCCGATCAGCCTTACAGTGCTGGCGCTGGTGCTGACCGGGATCTTTTTCATGCGCCTTTCCAAGGGGCACATCTGGACCGAGGCCAATATCAAGATCCTGTGGTGGATGGGCCTCCTATTCATTGCTACCCCGCTGCTTGCACCGGTTGTTTCCACCCTGCAAGGCTTGGCCCTGGCGATTGAAATGCCGCCTGGCGAGCGCACATTCAGCCTCAGTGTGGGTGTATCATCCGCAGCCATCTATGCAATCATACAAGGCATCTTTCTGTGCGCATTCTCATTGATAGTGGCCGAATCAAAAGTTATCGACGATGAAAACAAAAGCATCATCTAACCCATGACAATCATTATTCGACTGGACGTCATGATGGCGAAGAAAAAGATTCGCTCCAACCAACTGGCAGATGCCATTGGGATTACCGAAGCCAATCTGTCGCTATTGAAAAATGGAAAGATCAAAGGCTTCAAACTCGAAACCCTGAACAAGCTGTGTATCGCCCTGGATTGCCAGCCAGGCGACTTGCTGGAGTTCGAGAGCGAAGACGCCTAGCTCTGGAATGGGCTGCCTGGCTTGCGGGCAACCCTGTAAGATACTGATCAATTTAACGCGGACCTCCCCCCCTATGACACCCATAAAGTTCCTGGGCCTCTTCACTATCGCCCTGATTACTGGCTGTAGTAACAGCAGTTACGACCCTTCCTCGTTCAAGTTTTATGAACCAGGCACCCAGTTCGGCAACCGCTACGGTTCATCTTTCTGGTTGAATACTCCCTGCCCTAAACGTGGTTGCGATAACAACAAGTTGTTCTTCAATCCAGCCCATCAAGAAACAACTTTGGAAAGATACAACCATGCATTCTAATCGCAAAAAACTGTATAGCCTTGGCATGTTCCTGCTTCTGGCGGCCGGCCACGCAAACGCGCAGGACTTGCCCAATCTCTCGCTTCTCACTCGCTATGGCGTCACCGAAGACCAGTTGCCGGCAGCCCCCACCGACCTGGCACTGAACACCGAGCCGACGAAAAGCCGCTTTGAAATACAGCCCGAACGGCCATTGATCCGGGTGGAGAAAAACGGCGACCTGGTGTCCGAAACCACCGGCAATATCAGCATTGATAATGCAGCCGCCCAAGGCCAGGTGCAGTGTGCTCGTGCGCACGCAGAACTGGAGCGCCGCGGGTCGCAGAGTTCATTGGCCTGCGGGGATGGGGTCAAGGTCAGTACTACGTTATGGTCCCAGGAATAACCATGCTTTACACACGCCGCCAGGTCGCCCGATAAACAGGTTAGAATGCGCGCCACGTCGGTCGCCTGGGCCCATCAAGCGCTCACCCGACCCTGACAATCGCACACCGCCCTAGAAACTCCTGCCTTACAGGTCATACCGTGGAAATTTTCAAAGAGTTCACCTTCGAGTCCGCCCACCGCTTGCCTCACGTCCCCGAAGGCCATAAATGCGGGCGCCTGCATGGTCACTCCTTCAAGGTGGCCATCCACCTGAGCGGCGACCTTGACCCGCATACCGGCTGGATCCGTGATTTCTCGGAGATCAAGGCGATTTTCAAGCCGCTCTATGAGCGCCTCGACCACAACTACCTCAACGACATCCCCGGCCTGGAAAACCCTACCAGCGAAGTGCTGGCCAAGTGGATCTGGAATGAGTTGAAGCCGTTGTTGCCGGAACTCAGCGCTATTCGCATCCATGAGACCTGCACCAGTGGCTGTATTTATCGCGGTGAGTAATTCGCTGCTGTGCTCGGTGGCAACAGCGATTAAAACCAGGCCTTGAAGTACACCAAGCAAGCCCACCATGGCATCAGGCTTTGAAACCACCGACGTTGGTTTCTTCAGACTCGACGACCTGCCACCGCTATCACGCGGGCGCACCATCGAGAGTGATCTTGCAGCAGCCTTCGCCTTTCACCGCGGCGAAATCAGCCAGACCCTGTTCGACTGACACCCTGGCACGGTGATCCAACTTGTATCACCGCTGCACCGCTTTTGTGCCTGGCTGGGCCTAACCAACAAGCAATCCCAGCCTCCTGCCCTTCCCCGCGCCCGAATACTGTGCAACCTGCACAGCCCCCACTTGGCACGGGCGCTGCAACAAGCCCTGGGTCACTCACAGGGGAACGGCACATGACGCAGAACGAACCGGGCAACGATTACCCTCTCAGCGAAGTGCCCATGCATGCACGCAAGGGCCTTGGCTCCACGGCCATGGTGTTGCTGGGCTTCACTTTTTTTACCGCAACCATGTTTGCTGGCGGCAAGCTGGGGGTGGCCTTCAGTTTTACCCAGATGCTCGGTGTCGTGGCCCTGGGTAACCTGCTATTGGGTATCTACGCCGCAGGCCTGGGTTATATCGCCTTCAAGAGCGGCTTGAACTCGGTGCTGATGGGGCGTTTCTGCTTTGGCGAAGTGGGTAGCAAGTTAAGTGACCTGATCCTGGGGTTCACCCAGATTGGCTGGTACGCCTGGGGTACCGCCACGGCGGCCGTGGTACTGGGCAAATATTTCGAATTGGGCCAGGGCAGCGTACTGGCACTGATGGTGCTGTTCGGCCTGGTGTTCTGCGCCACGGCCTACGTGGGCTACCGGGGGCTGGAAATCCTCTCCTACATTGCCGTCCCGGCCATGGGCCTGCTGCTGTTGCTGTCGATGTGGGTGGCCACCGTAAAAGTCGGCGGGCTGCAAGGTTTGCTCGCGGTGGTGCCCAGCGCGGAGCTGGATCTGTCTACGGCCATTACCCTGGTGTTCGGCACCTTTGTCAGCGGTGCTACCCAGGCCACCAATTGGACGCGCTTTTCCCGCTCGGCCAAGGTCGCGGTACTGGCCAGCCTGATCGGTTTTTTTGTCGGCAACGGCCTGATGGTGCTGATCGGTGCCTACGGCGCCATCGTCTATCAGCAACCGGATGTGGTGGAAGTATTGCTGCTGCAAGGTTTCGCCATGGCGGCGATGGCCATGCTGCTGCTCAATATCTGGAGCACCCAGGACAACACCATCTACAATTTCGCCGTCGCCGGCTGCAACCTGCTGCGCACCAAACGCCGCAAGACCGTAACCCTGGTCGGCGCCGTGATCGGCACCCTGCTCGCCTTGCTGGGCATGTACGACATGCTGGTGCCCTACCTGATTCTATTGGGCACAGTGATACCACCGATTGGCGGGGTGATCATGGCCGACTTCTTCTATCGCTACCGCGGTCACTATCCACGGCTGGCAGACGTGCGCTTGCCGGCCTTCAATTGGCCGGGGCTGATTGCCTATGCAGTGGGTACGGTGCTGGCGTTCAGCTCGCCATGGGTCGCGCCCCTGGTGGGGATTATCGCGGCAGCCGCTACCTACATTGCACTCACTGCCGCCCTACGGGTGCGCGTACCATTGGCTGACATCCAGGCATGAGCCTGAGAGCCCCGACACTCCAATGACCGTCGGACATCGGCGTCGCGCTGATGATCTGGCGGCTGTCTGCCTGATTGCTGTTTGCCCAAGAGGAACTTGCCCATGCATATCATCAACGCCCGCCTGCGCAACCGTGAAGGCCTGCATGATCTGCACCTGGAACATGGCCGGATCGCCAGCATTACCCCACAAACCGTCACGCCGCCCCTGGGGCCGGACGACCTGGATGCCGCTGGCAACCTGGTAGTGCCACCGTTTGTCGAGCCGCATATCCACCTCGACGCCACCCTCACTGCCGGCGAGCCGCGCTGGAACATGAGCGGCACGCTGTTCGAAGGGATCGAGTGCTGGGGCGAGCGCAAGGCCACCATCACCCAGGCCGACACCAAGACCCGTGCCAAGCAGACCATCCAGGCCCTGGCAGCCCATGGTATCCAGCATGTGCGCACCCACGTCGACGTCACCGATCCGGACCTGACGGCGCTCAAGGCCATGCTCGAAGTGCGCCAGGAGAGTGGCCACCTGATCGACCTGCAGATCGTGGCGTTTCCCCAGGAAGGCATCGAGTCCTACCGCAATGGCCGCGAACTGATGGAAGAAGCCATTCGCCTGGGCGCCGATGTGGTGGGCGGCATTCCCCATTTTGAGTACACCCGCGACCAAGGGGTCAGCTCGGTCAAATTCCTCATGGACCTGGCCGAACGTACGGGCTGCCTGGTGGACGTGCATTGCGATGAAACCGACGACCCGCATTCGCGCTTTCTCGAAGTGCTGGCCGAAGAAGCGCGCAGCCGCGACATGGGTAGCCGGGTCACGGCCAGCCACACCACGGCCATGGGCTCCTACGACAATGCCTACTGCGCCAAGCTGTTTCGTCTGCTGGGGCATTCTGGCATCAGCTTTGTGTCCTGCCCCACCGAAAGCATTCACTTGCAGGGCCGCTTCGACAACTTCCCGAAACGCCGGGGCGTGACCCGGGTCAACGAGCTGTTGGAAGCCGGCATGAACGTGTGCTTCGGCCAGGACTCCATCGTCGATCCGTGGTACCCACTGGGCAACGGCAATATCCTGCGAGTGCTCGAAGCCGGGCTGCATATCTGCCATATGCTCGGCTACAGCAACCTGCAAAAAGCCCTGGATCTCGTCACTGACAACAGTGCCCAAGCCATGGCCCTGGGCGACCGCTACGGCCTGGAACCCGGGCGGCCGGCCAACCTGCTGATCCTGTCGGCAAACAGCGACTATGAAGTGATTCGCAGCCAGGGCCTGGCGCTGTATTCGATCCGTAATGGCAAGGTGCTGATCAAGCGCCAGCCTGCGCAGGTCGAGTTTATGTAGGTCAGCCCCATTCGCACGCTATCGCCGACACCGCACACCACCTGCACCATTGGTGTGCATGACCCTGGCAAAAACAGCCACTCGCCCTACACTCCTAGTTCCCCTGGATGGACGTTTTCATCAGGCCGAAGTCCGTGCGCAGTCGAGCAAACGCCGTCCTCATTTTCTCGGAGGATGCACCATGAAGCCCCTTGCCCCGCAAAGTCCCGTTGAAACGCTTTATCGCGAAGGCCGCAAAACGTTCATTGAGCTGGTACCTGATGGCGGCGCACGCCTGGATGCGTTGTTCCATACCGCACCGGCCCTGGGCGAATTGGCGGTCGGCGTGGTGTATGGCTATCTGCATGATCGCCCGGGCCTCGATCCGCGCCTGCAGGAAGCGGCGATTTTTGCCGCGATCGTCGCCGCCGGCATGGTCGGCCCACCGTTGAGCGTGCACTTCAAGACCAGCCTGGCCCAAGGCTTGGCGCCTGGGGAGTTGACCGAACTGCTGCTGGTCGCCTCGGCCTTTACCGGCTTCCCGCGCGCCGTCGCCACCGCCGATCAACTCAACCTGCTGTTCGCCGGGGCCAACCTGCCCTCGCCACCACCACCGACACCCCGCGCCGTGGCGCTAGCGTTTTGCGACAGTGTGCGCCGCGGCCACCCCTCATTCCCGGTGGACGCCCAGGCTCGCAAGCTGCTGCGCAAACCCCATAAGCTATCGCTGCAAGCCACGGCTGCGGACCGAGTAATGGTAGAGAGCTACATCGGCCAGGAAACGACGCCCCGTGGCACGGTCGTGGTGCGCGTCGACGGCGCCGACGTCGTGCAAGTCAGGGCGTATCTGCCGGCAACCACCTGACCCGAAGGCCAGCAGTATCCGCTGCTGCTGCAGGAAAGTTCGCGATCGCCAAGGGAACCTGGCTCGCTCCACAGGGCCTGATGTGCAAGGATGTCGCGCCGGACATCGTTCGCTGAACGCAAAAACCAAGGACTTTCATGACTGCCATTCCCACCCCTGCGCCCGTGGTTCCCGGGCGCCTGGAACAAATGTCGACCCGTATCGCGTTTTTTATTGCCGGCTTCGGCATTGCCGCCTGGGCGCCTCTGGTGCCCTATGCCAAGGCCCGCGCAAATCTCAACGAAGGCACCCTGGGCCTGTTGCTGTTGTGCCTGGGGGTGGGCTCGATCATTGCGATGCCGGTGGCCGGCGCGCTGGCGTCACGCTATGGCTGCCGGCGCGTACTCAGCGCCGGCACGCTCCTGCTCTGCGTGGCCTTGCCGATGCTGGCCACCGTCAGCTCGATACCCTTGCTGATGGCAGGATTGTTTCTGTTTGGTGCGGGCCTGGGCACGGTGGACTCCACCGTCAACCTGCAGGCGGTGATCGTCGAACGAGCCAGTGGCAAAACCATGATGTCGGGCTTCCACGGGTTGTTCAGCCTGGGAGGGATTGTCGGGGCGGCGGGGGTCAGCGCGTTGCTGGGCTTGGGGCTGTCACCACTGTCGGCCACCCTGGTGGTCATCGTGATTACCCTGGCCGCCCTGCTCAAGGCGGCCCCGCACTTGCTGCCCTACGGCAGCGAAAGCTCCGGCCCCGCCTTCGCCATCCCCCACGGGGTAGTGCTGTTTATCGGCTGCCTGTGTTTTATCGTGTTCCTGGCAGAAGGTGCCGTGCTCGACTGGAGCGCGGTGTTCCTCAGTGACGAACGCGGCCTCGACGAAGCCTATGCGGGCCTGGGTTATGCGGCATTTGCCCTGACCATGACCATCGGACGCCTGACCGGCGATGCCATTGTGCGTCGCCTGGGGGCCAAACGGGTGATCGTGATCGGCGGCTTGCTGGCCACTGCCGGCATGCTCCTGGCTACCCTGCTCCCAGCCTGGGAAACCGCGCTGCTGGGCTATGCCCTGGTAGGCGCCGGCTGCTCCAATATCGTCCCGGTGTTGTACACCGCAGTCGGCAAGCAGACCGTCATGCCGGAGCATATTGCAGTGCCCGCCATTACCACCTTGGGGTATGCCGGTATTCTCGCCGGCCCCGCGCTGATCGGCTTTATCGCCCATGGCAGCAGTTTGAGCGTGGCCTTTGTGTTGATCGCCGCGCTCCTGCTGGGGGTGGCGATCAGCGGGAAAATCCTGCGGGTGTAACGCGCTCAAGACCCTACAGGGTCTTGTTGTTTTCCAGCCAGCCGTCCAGGTCCTTGTTGCTCAACCAGCCCTTCTGGTAATGGCTGCCGTAAAGGCGTCGCCAGCCAGAATGGATGCGTTCCAGCGAGTTCAAGAGCCTGGGGCGGTCCACCAGGTTTTTTGACATGTACACCAGTTGTTCGCTGTACATTTTTTTCGCTAACCCCGTGACGGGGTCCCGGATAACGGCGCCTTCCTGGTCCGTTTCGTCCGGGTCCTTGCTGATTGAAACAAGCCGCTCGATCTGCACGTAGCCGACGCTCTCGAAAAAGCCCGTGCGATCCCGGGACCTGTCACGCAGTTCATCAAATGCCGCCCTGAACGCCTGCACCAGTTCGACGTTGGTCTTGGCGTGAAAGGGATCCGAACTGAAGGCATTTGGGTCGCTGTTGCCAAACACTCCCTGTACCGCTTTGGACAGGCTTTGCCGCGTAATCAAGCCCTCCTCGTCGAGGATCGCGTCGATCAGTCGCGGGCGCTGGAGCAGGGCCTTGGCCAGCAGAATGGCGTTATTGAGCGCTGGTGTGTCCGTCATTTTTTCACCCGCGATCCGTCGCAACGCCACCAGTTTCAAGCCTTCAGTTTTCATGAAAATTTTCCAGCACGGAAAAATGATCACCCAAGGCCTTCACCAACTGGCTATCCGGCAATTGGGTATAGGGGTTCATATGGGAGGTACGCGCCGAAGGCGTGTTTCTGAGTTCCTGATGATGCAGAGTGACTTCGTCAGGCGTGGCCCACCGCAAGGGGCGCCGGAAACCCGAAGATCGAATCGTGCTGGGCAGAGGCTGATTGTCAACCTGCCACCCACGCGGCGTGCTCTCGATTGAAGCAGCATGAGCTTTCTGTTGTGCGTCATCCGGTATCGCATCATGGCGGCTCGTAACATCAGGCCGCAGGAGAGGTACCCCACCGTCAATTGCCATGTTTCATATCCACCTTTTCTAGATCCATACTCAGACCGGCTATCACCACCGTCACTACAAGGGTGGTTTCCAAAAAGCGCAAAGTATGTGGCCAAGCACCGGCAATGGTTCCGGGGCGGTCGATCATTTTCGATGACTACATGTAAACAACGGAGGGGGCCTGGGCGCGGCTTCAGTCAGGTTTTTGGGGCGGCAATGCCACGGATTTCGAAACACCCAGCATGGCCTTTATTGCATTGATCAACCCCACCGTGGTACCCACCGTTGTCGACACATCAGAGCCTGGCGTCGCGGTGGCTCGGTGAGCAAGCATGCCTTTGGCGAAGTCATCCGCCGCCGGGGCCTTGAATGTGTACTGTGCGGAAAAACCCTTCGCTCGCTGAACCTCGGCACCTCCCTCGCCAGCCACGCCCTGGTGCTGAGCATCGAAACGTTGGCACTGCGCGCGGGTTTCGCAAGGTGGTGCAAGAAGGGATTGTGGCAAGCCAGGAGTTTGAGTTCCAAACGACGTAGAAGTCATGTCAACACCCTCTCTTTGAGTGAAACCGTCGGCGTCATAAAGGCCGTCAGTTACAAGCTATGTGGCAGACCGCTGAAAACAGTTCCTGTTCATTGAAGTGGCAGGCGATGAGCGGACGCTGGCACTTTCAGCCAGCCCTGCCATCGTTAATGGCCGAACCGGGAAACACGGCGTAATACTCGCGGCCCATCCCGGTTCTATGCTTGCGCTGCAATACCCGCGGCTTAACGGGACAACTTCTTCAAGGCTTGTCTGCTGATCCTGCCGTCATAATCGGGGCTGGCCGTATTGTCCATTTGTTGGCGCAGGTTCGAGCGGTTATTGACCTCCCTGGCCAGTTGGGTGAGTTGGTCCCGGTACGGGTCACCTGTCAGCGGGCGCTGGGCCTTGGCATCGAGATCGGCGAACTTGATGTCTTTGTTCCAGAAATTTCCTTTCAACTGATTGAAGTTATTCAGCATGTCCTTGGCCAGCTGTGCGTCGTCCTTGAACTTCAACGGGTTGTCCGAGCGTATGACGTCATAAATGTTTTGTCGGGTGAGTTGGGCATCCAGCGCCCCCGTACGACCGTCACGGTCTAGCGCCTTGAGCAGGTCCGGACGTTTCAGGATCTCCCTGGCCAGCCGGGTGTCCTGATCCTTGCTCGAGTAGCCGGTCAGGGGCATCTGTGCCTTGTCTTTCAGACCTTGGGGCGTGATGTAGGACGGGTTGCTCGGATCCTTGAACGACTGGAAGTTATCCAGCAGTTGCTGGGCCAACTGATCATGGCTGCGTTTTGAGTAGATCGGATCGGGCTTCTGCGCAACAGGCCTTGGCGGCGGCCCCCCATAGGACGCAGGCGCAGCCCCCCGAGCTGCATCGCCCTGTGCCATCGGCTGCGGTGCTGCGAACACCGGCCCCGACTGACTCTGCGGCCCGCTGAAACTGGGCCCCTTGGAGGCTGCCCCGGCGGCCGGCGCCGCAGCGCCCGAGGTGTTGGCCTTTGCCTCAGCCCCTTGCGGTGTGGCGTCATTCGGTAGTTTGACGACAGGCTGATTGAATGCAGTTACCGACATAATGTTCTCCAGTGCGGCTTGTTGACACAGTTCACCTCACGGTCCCAGGCACCCAGACAATGGGTGCCCGCACACGATGAGCTGAAGGTGTGTGGCAGGCCTACGGAGTTCGGTTCCGCAAAGTGCAGAAAATCACAAAATAAAGGTAGGAAACGCGTCCCTACGACCCTTCGCTTTCGTCAGAAGGATCGTAGGAAGCACGCGTCAGAACCCCACGCTCGCCTGCACAAAGAACGTACGGGGCTCACCCAGGTAGATCCCGGAGTTGTTATCGCTGGACCGGGTGTAGTGCTGCTGGTCGAACACGTTTTTCACCCCCACGCCCAGCTTCAGGTTCGACAGTTGCGCGCCAAAGTCATAGCCACTGCGCACGTTGACCGACACATACCCCGGGATATCACCGTACTGGCCGTCCGCAGTCGGCTGGGTGATATAGGTGCTGGTGGTACCTGGCGCCCGCTGCCCGGACTGGGCATACGCATCCAGGTTATGGGTCCAGCGGTTGACCGCATAACGCAGGCCCAGGGTTGCCACTTGCCGCGAGTACAACGGCAGGTCACGACCCTTAAAGGCCACATCACCTTCGGAGGTCGCCTTGGTGTAGGTAAAGCCGGCATTTGCGCTCAGGCCATCCAGGCGCGGGTCAAGGTTGGCCAGGTCGTAGCGGGCAGAGGCTTCGATACCCGCATGCTTGGTGGCGCCCAGGTTGGTCCAGCCCACGTCATTGCTGACGTACTGCAATTCGTCGGAGAAGTCGATGTAGAACAACGTCACTTCGCCGCCCCACACATTGTCGTTGTAGCGGGTGCCGACCTCGTAGGTCTTGGCTTTTTCCGGTTGCAGGCCATTGGCCGTCTGGTCGCCATTACCGCCCTGGCCCAGCTGGAAATACTGCAGGCTGCCGAAGGACGTTTCGTAGTTGGCGAACAGTTTCCAGGCGTCGGAGACGTGGTACATCACGCTCAGTGCCGGCAGCGGTTCGTTGTTCTTGATCTCGCGGCGCTTCTCCTGGACGGGAGTGCCATTGAGTGCCAGCACCGGGCGGTCATGCCATTGGGTGCGGATGCTTTCAAAGCGGATACCGGGGGTAATCGTCCATTTGCCCACATCGATCTTGTCATCGATATAGAACGCGTTGGCTTCGGTGCCACCGGTGCGGTCCTGGTACACATGGCCATCACTCTGCGGCCCCGGCGTAGGGACGTTATTGGTCAGGTTCAGGCGTGTGGCCTGTTCGTGCATGCCTTCTTTCAAGTAGCGGTAGCCCACGCTGACTTCCTGGCTCGTGGGCCCCAGGTCAAAGACATGGGACACCTGTGGCTCGATACCGAAGGTGTAGTAGGTACGCGGATAGGAACCGATAGTAGCCAGGTCACGGTTGGCGATGTTGCTGCCACGGAAGCTGTCGGAATAGTAAGTCAGCACTTGCGCCTGGGTACGGTCGTCGATCTGACGGATGTACTTGAACGAAACATCCTTGCGCCGGCCGCTGAAGTTGTCCCAGTCGCGCACCGACTGGTAAGGGTTGGCGTCGAACTGCTTCTGGGTCAGGCCGCCGGGCATGTCGGCAGTGGCGTCGTAGTAATGGAAGTTGAGGGTGAAATCGTCCTGATCGGTCGGCGCCCAGTGGGTCTTGAGGATCACATCGTCGATGTCGTTCCCATTGTTGCTGTCGCGATAACCGTTGCCATTGACCCCGGAATACAGGAGCGCCATGCCAATGCCATTGTCTGCGGTGCCACCGATGAAGGCGTTGTCGACATGTTTCCAGCCACCGTGGGAAGAGGTTTGCAGGGTGGTGCCGACCTCACCGGAAAAGGTCTCGGGGATCGCCCGGGTCACGAAGTTGATCACGCCGCCGACGTTCTGCGGTCCATAACGCACGGAGCCGGCGCCGCGTACCACGTCGATGCTCTCCAGGTTACCGGCGGAAATCGGTGCCATCGACAACTGGGGCTGGCCATAGGGCGCGAACGCCGCAGGAATACCGTCGATCAGGACCGTGGAGCGTGGCGACAGGCGCGACGTCAGGCCACGTACACCGACGTTGAGGGAAATATCGCTGCCGCCGGTACCGTTGGACTCCTGCACCTGCACCCCGGGAACCCGGCGCAACACGTCGCCGACATTCATCGCGCCCTGCTCCACCATGGCTTCACGCCGGATCACCGTACGCGCGCCGGGATGGTTCTGCACCACTTCGGCATTGGCATCGCCCAGCCAATCGCCCACGACCTTGATCGAGGTCGCGCCAAGCTCCAGGGGCGAGCCCGCTTCACCAGTGCCCGTGGAGGCCGGATGCAATGTCACCGAGCCCGAATCGATCTGGTACTCCAGGCCGCTGCCTTGCAGCAACTGGCGCAAGGCCTGTTCCGGCGACAGGTTGCCATCGACGGCCGGGGCTTGTTTGCCTGCCACCATCTGCGGGCTGAAAAACACTTGCAGCGAGGTTTGCTGGCCCAATTGGCTCAGCGCCGCGCCCAAAGGCTGGGCCTTGATATGGATGGCATCGTCGGCATAGGCCGCAGGCAGTGCGGCATTGATCGCCAATGCCAGGGCCAGGGGCGCCCAGCGCCAGGTTTTATTGTTGTTCGCAGCGAGTTTTTTCACGTCGTAATCCCAGGAAAGCGCGGCTGTTAATGCAAACCAGTTGCAGTTGGACAAGAAGACGAAGAACTCGGAAAAAACCTGAATCTAACGTGAAATTATTTCCTGGCTGCCGTCCGGCAGCGTGCGTAGAGCCACCGGCAGGATGTGCGGCAAGGCCTTGAGCAAGGCATCGGTGTCGTTGGATTTGAACACGCTGGTCAGGCGCAACTCGCTGGCCGCGGTGCTGACCCGCAAGGGTTTTTCGCGGTAGCGCGAGACTTCCCGCGCCACCTCGGCCAGGCTGGCGTCGTTGAACACCAGCTTGCCGGTCTGCCAGGCCAGCAGTGCCTGGGCGTTGACCGGGCGAGCCGCCGCGACCGCGCCCTGGTTGTCGATGGATGTCCCCAGGCCCGCCGTCAGTGTGACCACCGGCTGCGCGGCATGCCCTTGCACCTTGACCGTTCCCGCCTCGACCACCACGCGGGTCTGGTCATCGTCGCGGCGTACATCAAACCGCGTGCCGGTAACCGTCACCTGCCCGGCCCCGGCCCGCACCACAAAAGGCCGGCTGGTGTCGTGCTCGACGCTGAACAGCGCCTGGCCCTGCTTGAGCTCTATCCCACGCCGGCCCTTTTCGTAGTGCACCGCCACCACGCTGCGGCTATTGAGGTCCATCAGCGAGCCGTCGGGCAACGCCACTTGGCGACGCTCACCCAACACCGTGCTGAACTGCGCGTCGTACACCGCCGGATGATCCAGGCCGCTGAACAGCCCAAGACCCACGGCCACCGCCAGCACACTAGCCGCCATGGCATAGCGCACTGCTCCACGCCGCTTGCGCGGCACAGGCGTATCGACCAGGGCCTGCAAACGGCGCTTGGGCAGCAGGTCGGCGGCGCTCCACAGCCCTTGCAGCACCTCGAATTCGTACTGGTGGGCGGGATGCTCCCCACACCATGTGTCGAAAAGACACTGGTCCGCATCGCTCAGGGGCTGATCCTGCAAACGCACGAACCACAGCGCCGCCTCGTCACGCACCGCTGCGCTGCCACAGGCACACTCACGGGTATCCATCATGGAAGATCCTGTTTCAAAGCGGGCATTGGTCATGGGGCCAGCGCGTCCAGGCGCTCGCGCAGATGCCGCAGGGTGCGGATCATATACTTTTCCACCATGTTTTTAGACAACCCCAGGCGCTCGGCGATTTCCTGTTGGGTCAGGCCCTCGACCTTTTGCCAAATGAAAATCTTGCGGCAATTGAGGGGCAATTCGGCCAGGGCCCGCTCGATGGAGTCCGCCAACTGCACTGCATGCATGAAATGCTCCGGGTCGCCACTTGGCGGCGCACTCTGGTCAAGACCTTGCAGCTCCATTGCTTCACGCCGGTCGGCACGGCGATAGGCATCCACCGCAATATTGCGCGCCGTCTGGTGCAAATAGGCACGCGGCTGCTCGACCAGCGCCGCCTTGGACTCCAATACCCGCACGAATGTATCGTGGGCCAGGTCCTCGGCCTGCTGGCGATTGCGCAAGCGGCGCGTCCAGGTCCCGACCAACTCCTCGTAGTACGCGAAAAAGCCTGGTCTGCGGGGCGGCTGAGGAGTCATCGAGGATGCACTGGGTAGGCGGGGCGTGAATAGTAATGCTTCCTATTAATGGGAGCAATTACTGACCGTCGCCCTGGCTGCGATTGCCGCCAATGTCGATCAGTTATGGTGAGAATCCAACAGACACCGGTAAACCCGGTGGGAGCTGTCGAGCCCCTTGGATTTTCACGAACGTTGACATTGCGCTCACTTAACTAACCGTTGATGCATCCACGTTGCGACGGTTACATCATCAAGGTAGCCCGCAATACCATGCCGATTGGCCATATGGTTACTCACGCCGTTGAAATTCTCGATGCCGGGTGTGATGTTCCAGCGGGTAGCGTCCAGTGGATACAACGCCACCGCATCGCCCGGATCATAGGCATTGAACCACTGCTGCACACCCGCAGGCATCGACAATGCAGGGGGGGTGAGCATTTCGCGTACCGTATTCAGGCCCAGGGGCGAGCCAACCGTCACCAGCCCCACCACGTTGGCTCGACGCCCGAGCTGTTGCAACGCGCGGTACGCAACAATCGATCCCAAGGAGTGGGCCACTATCACACAGGGCTCATCGCCAATGGCCGCCTCTACGATGGCGGTAATGCGGTCCGAGACTACGGGGTAAGCCAGATAGAGATAGACATCACGAGTGAAGCGATCAAGAGCGGCTTCACCCAGGGCGGTGCGCTGATCCACTGCACGTAAAAGCGCCTGAATCCAGGGCGAACTGCCAAGGCCTTTCTCGGTGCTGTCCTCATCGAGAAAAGCCTGGATCTGCGCATCGGTCACGCCATTGGCGGTCGCGATGTCCTGCAAAAATTTTCCACGAAAATCATCCTGCGCCTGTTCATCGCCACGCAGGCGCACCCCACGCGCCAGCGGGGTGCTGAGGGCCCGGGTCAGCTCATCCAGTACGTCGGCGTAAAACGCCATCGTCACAGACAGCCCTTCGGGGAGTGGAAGACCGGACTCCCCCCAGCCGATATACAGCGAGTCCAGCCATAATTTTTCCAGGGCTTCCCGGGTGCTTTCCTGTTGATCTCGCCCGTGGATGAATACCAGTTTCATGGGAAACCCCTACTGAAATATCGTTCTAGAATCGCCGACCCCTTACCGGAGAATGTCGTCCATAGTGACGGCTCCAGATAACGCCCAGCCTCTAGCAACTGCTTGGGCATTGTCTCAGTCAGATTCCCCAGCAACGACCACCCCTGCGCCAGCATGGGCACACCGGGCATGCACTTATGCACGGCCTGCTCCTGATCGGTGCCCGCCCACGCAAGCATTGCCACATCGAAAGGAATGGGTTGCAGGCCATCTGCCATATGCTGGTAAATCCCTCTGACACTCTGCTGATCGCCTGCCTGGTGATAGGCATACGCGGCATAAATGCCCAGCGTTGGGTCCATGCGCCTGAAGAAACGCAGATAACTGGGCAACACAGCTGTTGTATCAGGCAAGTGGAAGCTGCCTTGACGCGCAGCCACCGCGACAAAAGAACGTCGCATATCCAGATAGTGATAGTTACGCATAGGAATACCGGCGGCCGACGGCGTGTAATTGACCGTAGCAATACGCCCATCCTCAATAATCACGGTGCCGATAAATCCGGGAATAACTGACAGCAAGCTACTGGTGCCATTTTTGAAACGCAGGTAAAGCGCCCCTGGCTCCAAACCGCTGATCAGGATGCTCGGCCCATTGCCGCGAAAGGTGATCTGGTTCTGTTTGATTACGTAAATAGCCTCGACTTCGTCGCCCTTGATGTGAAACCCCGTGTGCATGTCCGTCTGTTGGTCATCCATCGCCGCCATTAATCGCTCCATCTCGGCATCCAAAGCCTCGCGGGGCAGCGGTCGACCAGGTTTGGGGATCAGCAGCACCTTCCGATACCACTGCATGCTCCCTCGATCAGGCTCGGGCTCAGTCAGGGCTGTCTTAGCGACATCAATCGCTCGCTCGGCACCGGCATCAATCGTTGCCAGAAACTTGGGCAACGCCGACTCCACCCGCGAGTCCGGGCGCTGGAACAGCGCCACAGACACCGCCGCTGCCGCTCGGGGAATAGCGTCCTCAAGGTGCAGTTTAAGCGGACGTGATGCAACCACATGCTTTTGCACGCCGTCGTCGCTTTTCACGGTTTCGATCACAGTTTCAATATCGCCCCGCAAAGCGGTCAGCATGCAATCGGTCAGCAGCCCATAGTGACGCTTGTCCGCATCGTCAGCCGAGACCTCCAATGCCGGATCTCCCGGCAGCGCTGCATAAAACACATCCACTTCGGGTGCTTTGCCGCTCGAGCGATGAGCAGGAAATATCCGGTAGCCGTCGACCATGCTCACCTGAAGGGTTCCCGCCAGGGACCGGCATGCATCCGAAATGATCACAACGTGTTCGATACCGCACTGACGCGCCAGGCTGATCGAGCCATTGACGTTGATGGCATGGTTGGGATTCCTGCCCACCTCGGACAATAGCCACAACTCACAATCCGGGGCTCTCAATACACCATGGCCGGAAAAGAACACCACCAGTTGAGAGCACGTCCTGCTCTCCACGATCTTACTGATCGCCTCGAATATCTCCTCAGGCCCCACGACCTTGCCGTCAGCATCGGAAAAAACTGTGGTCTCGAAACCTTGCTCCCTGCCCCATTCCCCCACCTGCTCAGCCCCAGAGGCCGCGCCACGCAGTACAGGAAAATGGCCGGCGCGGTCGACGCCGATTGCGATTAATGCTTTTTTCATAGGTCTCTCTCCATGATGACACTATGCCATCCAGCCCCTCGCTGCCTCAACTCACACCAACCGCTTGATCTGCTTATGCCGCCACACCAACCGGTAATACGCCGTCTGCAACCCCAACATCACCAGATAAGTCACCGGGAACGCCATCCACACCCCTTCCAGGCCAAAGTGTGCATTGAGCAGGTACGCCACCGGCAGCTCCACACCCAGCACGCAGAAGATCGAGATCGCCACCGGCATCAGCACCACGCCGCTGGCGCGCATGATGCCGCCAATCACCGCCTGGAAGCCGAACACCAGAATGCTCCAGAGCATGATGTGCAGCAGGTGTTCGGCCTGGACCCGCGCCTGGTCATCGGTGATGAACAGGCCCAGTAGCCAGTGGGACAACACGTAGCCAAGCACGATCAGGCTCCCGGTCAGGCACAGGTTGATGGCAAGGCCGGTGCGCAGGATCGGCCCGATGCGTTCCAGGCGCCCGGCGCCAATGGCCTGGGCGCCGAGGATCGAGGCGGTGATGGCAATCGACAGCGCCGGGAATTGCACATAGTTGACGATCTGCGTCACCGCGCCATACGCCGCCGTGGCCTGGGAGCCGTGGCCGTTGACCAGTGCCAGGATCACCAGCTCCGACAACGACAGCACCACCATCTGCAAGCCGGTGGGCAGGCCGATGCGCAGGACTTTGCCGAGGATCGCCCGGTCCAGGCGCAAGGCCGCCAGCAATGCGCGATCCGGCGCCATCACATGGTCTTTATGACGCAGGCGCAGCACCAGAAACAGCATGGCCACGGCGTTGGCCACAAGGCCAGCATAGGCCGCGCTCTGGATGCCCATGGGCGCCAGCCCCAGCCAGCCGCGGATCAGGGCCGGGGTCAGCAACAGGCCAACCACCGTCGAGACCATCAGCGCCAGCAGCGGCGACACCGTATCGCTCACGCCCCGCAGCAGTTGGGTGTAGAGGATGAACACCAGCAGCAGCGGCATGATCAGCATCATCACCTGGGCATAGCCGACGGCGTCGTCCAGCACATCCAGCGGCGTGCCCAATGCCTGCATGGCCGGGCGCGCGAACAGGCTGCCGAGCACGGCGGCGAGAATCCCGATCAACGCGCCCAAAGTCAGGGTCGCGCCAGTGATGACTTTGACCAGCGCCGTTTCCCCCGCGCCCCAGGCCTGGCCGATCAGCACCGAAGCGCCCGCCCCCAGGCCGATCACCAGGGCGATAAAAAAGAACACGATGGGAAACATCCCCGACACGGCCGCCAGCGCCTGGGTGCCAAGCATTTGCCCGACATAGATGCCGTTGAGGGTGCCGGAAAAACTCTGGAGGAAGTTGGACAGCACCATCGGCGCAAGAAAGAACA
Source organism: Pseudomonas sp. WS 5059 (assembly GCF_012985525.1). NCBI lineage: Bacteria > Pseudomonadati > Pseudomonadota > Gammaproteobacteria > Pseudomonadales > Pseudomonadaceae > Pseudomonas > Pseudomonas sp. WS 5059. Next base: position 306,880 of record NZ_JAAQWO010000007.1, read on the forward strand.
GGTACACCTGCCACAGCGGGCGTTGCAAAGGGTTCTGCATGAAAAGCGGGGCCTCGGAATGACACAGCGACCGAGGGGTTATAGCGTATTGGATCCGATCCTGCTGTGTTTTAAACCGCTACCCACCTATCCCAGCATTTCCCGAAGCCGATACCACAACATGCCCAGCGCCAGTAACGGCGAGCGTAAAGCCTTGCCGCCGGGAAAGGTCATGTGCGGCACCCGGCTGAAGGTGTCCAGGCCCTGGCTGACACCCGCGTGGATCCCTTCGGCCAGCAACCGCGCGCACCAGTGCGTGACATTGAGCCCATGCCCCGAATAACCCTGGGCGTAAAACACGTTGGGGTACTGCTGCAACCGTCCAACCTGGGGGAAACGATTGGCGGTAATCCCGATTTTGCCGCCCCATTGGAAGTCGATGGCGGTGTTGGCCAGTTGCGGGAATACCTTGAGCATCTTCGGCCGCATATACGCAGCGATATCCACCGGATCACGCCCCGAATAATGACAGGCGCCGCCGAACAACAGCCGACGGTCCGCCGAAAGCCGGTAGTAGTCCAGGCCGACTTTCTGGTCGCACAGCGCCAGGTTCTGCGGGATCAGCTCGTCGGCGAGCGCAGCCGGCAACGGTTCGGTGGCGATGATATAGCTGCCGGCCGGCAGCACCTTGCCACTCAGGCGTGGCTCCAGTTCGTCGAGGTGTGCATTGCACGCCAACACCAGGCTGCCGGCCCGTACGGTGCCACCGGCGCAGCGCACCTGCACGGTGTCGCCATGGCTCAATTGCAACGCCGCGCTGTGCTCGAAAATTCGCACGCCCAGCGCCTCGGCCACGCGGGCTTCGCCCAACACCAGGTTCAGCGGATGCAAGTGGCCCGAGCCCATGTCCACCAAACCGCCGGCGTACAGGGTTGAGCCGACCACCTGCGCCATGTCCTGCGCCGCCACCAGCCGGGTTTGCGCCATGTAACCCAGGGTGGCCAGGCTGTCCTGCTCGCCCTGGAATGCGGCGAACTGCGCCGGCGTGTTGGCCAACTCGCAAAAGCCCCAGCGCAGGTCGCAGTCGATCCCGTGCTCACGGATGCGCTCACCCACCAAGGCCACCGAATCGATCCCGGCCCGTTGCAGGTAACGCACGCCCTCCTCGCCCACGTACCGGGCAAAACCCGAAACGTCATGGCCAATACCCCGGATCAACTGCCCGCCATTGCGCCCGCTGGCACCCCAGCCAATGCGCCGGGCTTCCAGGAGGATCACCGACAGACCGCGCTGGGCCAGCTCGATGGCGGTGTTGACGCCGGTAAAGCCGCCGCCGATCACACACACATCGGCACTCAGGTCCGCAGCCAGTGCCGCGCGCTGGGGCATGGCATTGGCCGACGCCAGGTAATAGGAACGGGCATGGTCTTGGGACTGGTTCATCGGTTGGACTTCACTTTGCTCCAGGCCCGGGTCATCACACGCATGATGGCGGGGCTGGGGGTGGTGGAAATGTACAGTTTGTCGAGCACGTCCTGGGGCGGGTACACCTCGGGATTGTTCACCAACTCCGGCGCCATGAAGGCCTTCGCCGCCAGGTTGGGGTTGGCGTAGCCGACGTAGGTACTGACCTTGGCAATCACCTCGGGGTCCAGCAGGTCGTTGATAAACGCGTGGGCCTGTTGCGGGTTGGTGGCGTCTACGGGAATCGCCAGCAAATCGAACCACAGGTTGCTGCCCTCCTTGGGAATCGCATAGGCGATGTTCACGCCGTTATTGGCTTCCTTGGCGCGGTTGGCCGCCTGGAACACATCGCCGGAGTAACCGAAGGCCACACAGATATCACCGTTGGCCAGGTCCGAGATGTACTTGGAAGAATGGAAATAGGTGATGTATGGGCGCAGCGTCAGCAACTTGGCTTCGGCCTTTTCATAATCGCTGACCTTCTCGCTGCGCGGGTCCATGCCCATATAGTTGAGGATCGCCGGGAATGCTTCATCCGCCGAGTCCAGGAATGCCACGCCGCATTGCTGCAGCTTCTTCAGGTTCTCGGGCTCGAACATCACCGCCCACGAATCAATGTGGTCGATGCCCAGCACTTGCTTGACCTTGTCGACGTTATAGCCAATGCCATTGGTGCCCCACAGGTACGGCACCGCATGGGCATTGCCGGGGTCGTTCTGCTCCAGCAGCTTGAGCAGCTTGGGGTCCAGGTTCGGGTAGTTGGGCAATTGCGCGCGGTCCAATTCAAGGAACGCGCCGGCCTTTACCTGGCGCCCCAGAAAGTGATTGGACGGCACCACTACGTCATACCCGGTACGCCCCGCCAGCAGCTTGCCCTCCAGGGTTTCGTTGGAGTCGAACACGTCGTAGACCACCTTGATCCCCGTCTTGGCCTGGAAGTCGGCCAGGGTGGTCTCGCCGATGTAATCGGTCCAGTTGTAGACACTGACCGTCGGCGCGGCGTGGCTGGCGCTGCTGAACACCGCAGCCAGGGCCAGTGGGAGAAGCTGTTTGACGAGACGCATATCGACACCTTTTTATAGTTGATGATGGAGTCAGACACTCAGCAGCAGGAACTCACGCTCCCAGGAGCTGATCACCCGCTTGAAGTTTTCATGTTCGGCACGCTTCACCGCGACATAGCCCCGCACGAACTTGTCCCCCAGGTACTGCTTGACCGTATCGCAGGCCTCCATGCGCGCCAGGGCATCTTCGATGGTGATCGGCAGGCGCAGGTTGCGGCGCTCATAGGCACGGCCTTCGACCGGGGCGCTCGGTTCGATCTTTTCGATCATCCCCAGGTAGCCGCACAGCAGGCTGGCGGCGATGGCCAGGTAGGGGTTGGCATCGGCCCCCGGCAGACGGTTTTCGACGCGCATCGCGTCGGCGCTGGAGGTCGGCACACGCAGGCCGACGGTGCGGTTTTCTTCGCCCCACTCCACGTTGACCGGGGCCGAGGTGTCGGGCAGGAAGCGGCGGAACGAGTTGACGTTGGGCGCGAACATCGGCAGCAGCATCGGGATGTATTTCTGCAGGCCGCCAATATGATGCAAGAACAGCGGGCTCTTCTGCCCGTCGGCATCGACAAACACCGGCTTGCCCGTGGCGATCTCCACCACGCTCTGGTGCAGGTGCATGGCGCTGCCCGGCTCGTCGGCCACCGGTTTGGCCATGAAGGTCGCGGCCACATTGTGCTTGAGCGCCGCTTCGCGCAGGGTGCGCTTGAACACCGTGATCTGGTCGGCCAGGTCGAGGGCGTCGCCGTGGCGGAAGTTGATTTCCATCTGCGCCGGGCCGTCTTCGTGGATCAGCGTGTCAAGGTCCAGGCCCTGGGCTTCGCACCAGTCATAGACATCTTCAAACAGCGGGTCGAACTCGTTGGCCGCGTCGATGGAGAACGACTGGCGCCCGGTTTCGGCACGCCCGGAACGGCCCACCGGGGTTTTCAGCGGCAGGTCCGGGTCTTCGCAGCGCTGGGTCAGGTAAAACTCCATTTCCGGCGCGACAATCGGCTGCCAGCCCTGGTCGGTATACAGTTGCAGGACTTTTTTCAGCACATTGCGCGGCGACAGCTCGATGGGGTTGCCCTGCTTGTCGAAGGTGTCGTGGATCACGATGGCGGTGGGTTCGATGGCCCACGGCACCACGTAGGTGGCGTTGGCCACCGGGCGGCAGATCATGTCGATATCGGCCGGGTCCAGCAGGTCGTAGTAGATGTCGTCGTCGACAAAATCCCCGGTTACCGTTTGCAGCAACACACTTTCCGGCAGGCGCATGCCACGCTCATGCAAGAACTTGTTGGTGGGCGCAATCTTGCCGCGGGCAATGCCCGTCAGGTCGCTGATCACGCATTCGACTTCGGTAATCTTGTGTTCTTTCAGCCAGGTGGACAGCTGATCGAAAGGGGCATTCATAAAGACCTCGGCATGGGTTGGGTGCTGCGCCGGCTTGTACTTGCGGCGCATTGAGGTCTATCTTGGGCCAGCCTTACCCAGGCATCTATCCACTTTGCACGACCCACAACGCACCAATAGAGTGCGCACGGATCACCCATGACACAGGCAACCGCTTTGCGCGTACAGGCCTTCACCACCGGTGATGTGGCCGCCCAATGCAGTGCGACACCCGGTTGGGTGCAGCAGTACCAGCAGATGTCCCCGGGGCATTTTGCCGGGCAGATCCGCTACCTCGACCTGCAGGGGGTGCAGGTGTACGAAGAGTGCATGAACACCCGCGTCGAGCAGCACTTCAACGCGCCGCCAGGCGCCCTGGCCTTCTGTTTCGACGGCAGCGACAACGCGCTGTACCTGCTCAATGGCGAAAGCCGCAACACCTGGATCACCCCGGAAAACTACCGGGAAGTGGCGGTGGTATTCGGCCCCCAGTTCGTGCAACGCCATGGCCTGGATGTGGCCAGGCTCGAAGGCCTGTTCATGGCGCCGTTGACCTGCCAACAGAACGCGTTGTTCACCCGCTGGCTCAGTGGCACCCTGACGCGCTTGTCCTGCGAGATCGACCCGATCAGCCGCGACGCCCTCACCCGGCAACTGCTGGACGATTGCCTGTTTATCCTCGACAACGCCTGTGTGTGCCTGGACCGCCACTCATTGCAGCGCCGCAGCGAAGAACGCCGGTTGATGGCGCGCATTGGCGCGTGGGCGGCGGATGCGCCGGATGAAACCGTCAACCTGCTGCAACTGGCGCAGATCGCCGGCGTGCCGCTGCGCCAGTTGCAGCAGGGCTTCAAGACCTACACCGGGATGAGCCCGGCGCAGTGGTTGCGCCTGCGCCGGTTGAACGGCGCGCGGCGCGAGTTGTTGAGCTCAGCGGGTTCCACCGTGGCGCAGGTCGCGATGAACTGGTCGTTCTGGCACCTGGGGCGGTTTTCCAATAGCTACCGCGCGTTGTTCAAGGAGCTGCCCAGCGAAACCCTCAAGCGTCATGGTTGATACACGCTCAACCCTGTAGGAGCGGGCTTGCTCGCGAAAGCGGTGTGTCAGGCAATGAATGTCTAACTGACCCACCGTATTCGCGGGCAAGCCCGCTCCCACATTTGATTGCTATCAGGCTGGAGATTTGAGGAAGAGGCTCAGCAACTGATTCACCTGCTCCGCCGCCTCCAACTGCACCATATGCCCCTGCCCCGGCAAGATCTCAACCTGGGCCTGCAACCCCTGGGCATGCCGCACCGGAATGATCGCATCTTCACTGCCCCAGATCACCAGGCTCGGCTGCTGCCCCACCACTGCACGCAGGTCAAGCATCTGCCGACCGCCATCAAACAGCTTGGCATTGAGTTGCCGCAACGCCTGGTCCACACCCTCCAGGCGCTTGAACTTGAGCATGTCCTCCAGCATCTGCCGCGTGACCAACGCCGGGTCGCTGAACAGTTGCACCAGTTGCGGCTTGAGCGCGTTACGGTTGTTGGCTTCGGTGAAGCCTTGCAGGTAGTCACCGTTGATATCCGCACCCAGGCCGGCGCTGGCGATCAATACCAGCGAGGCAACCCGCTGCGGTGCCTGGCGCGCCACCGTCAACGAAACCAATCCGCCCATGGAATGCCCAGCGAGGTGCACGCGTTCAAGCTTGAGGTGATCGAGCAACGCCAGTACCGCCAGGCTCAACTCCTCGGCATCGCCACTGTGCAAGTGCTTGCCCGACTCGCCATGTCCCGGCAGGTCCAGGGCGATCACCCGGCGCTCGGCAGCCAGGGCCGGATGGTTGAACAGCCAGTTGTTCAAGTCGCCACCAAACCCGTGGATCAGCACCAGCGGTATACCGCCCTCGCCAAGGTCGAGATAACGCAGCAGGCGCCCGCCCAACTCGACTTTCTGCGCACTCGGCCCCGACGCCTGCGCCTCGGCGCTGCTGGAGACAAAGCCGGCATTGAAGCGGTCGATCACCGCATCAATCTCTGCGTCGGTGGCTTCGCCCTCCACCACAATCGCTAGCAATGCGCCGACCGGCAACGTCTCGTCGCTCAGGGCCAAAACCCGGCGCAACACCCCACTGAACGGCGCCTCGACACTGCTGGAGATCTTGTCGGTCTCCACGTCGAGCACTTCCTCGCCCTTCTCTACCCGGTCGCCCGGCTGCTTGAGCCAGACATCGACCCGGCCTTCGGTCATCGACAGCCCCCACTTGGGCATGGTCAAGGTATGGATCATGCCGCAGTCCTCTTGTCAGCGATCTTGCGCACCGCGGCCTCGATCTTCGCCGCGTCGGGGATGTACAGGTCTTCCAGGGCATCGGAAAACGGCACCGGCGTGTGCGGCGCGGTGACCATCTCGATTGGCGCGCGCAGGAAGGAAAATCCGCGCTGGGCCACCAGGGCGCTGATATCCGTGGCGATGGAGCAGCGCGGGTTGGACTCGTCGATCACCACCAGGCGCCCGGTTTTCTCCACGCTCTCGAGGATGCTGTCTTCATCCAGCGGGCTGGTGGTGCGCAAGTCCAGCACTTCGCAGTCGATACCCTGGCGCGCCAGGCTGGCCGCAGCCTCCAGGGCGATATGCACCATGCGCCCGTAGGTCACCAGGGTCACATCGTTGCCTTCGCGCACAAAGTTGGCCTCGCCGAAGGGCACGGTGTACAGCTCCTCCGGCACTTCGCCTTGCAGGCTGTAGAGCATCTTGTGTTCAAGGAAAATCACCGGGTCGTTGTCGCGGATCGCCTGGATCAGCATGCCCTTGGCGTCATAGGGCGTGGCCGGGCACACCACCTTCAAGCCCGGGATGTGCGTCCACATCGAGGTGAGCATCTGCGAATGCTGAGCCGCAGCGCGCAGGCCGGCGCCGTACATGGCGCGTACCACCAACGGCGTGGTGGTCTTGCCGCCGAACATGTAGCGAAACTTGGCGGCCTGGTTGAGCAACTGGTCGAGGCAGCAGCCGATAAAGTCGACGAACATCAACTCGCACACCGGGCGCATGCCCCGGGTGGCGGCGCCGACGGCCATGCCCACGTAACCGACTTCGGACAGCGGCGCATCCAGCACGCGGTCAGGGAACTGCGGGTACAGGCCCTTGGTCACCCCCAGTACGCCGCCCCAGGCATCCTGCTCGCCAGGGGCGCCGGTGCCGCCGGACACGTCCTGGCCGATGATAAAGACACTCTGGTCGCGGCGCATTTCCTGGGCCAGGGCTTCGTTGATTGCCTGCTGATAACTGATTTTACGAGCCATGAAATTCTCTCCGGGTCTTGTTGTTATGAGCGGTAGGCGACGTAGACATCGCTGAGCAGGTCGGCGGCCTGGGGCTTGGGATCGGACTTGGCCAGGCGCACGGCGTCGTCGATCAACTGCGCGACTTCGGCGTCGATGCGCTCGAACTGCGCCGCCTGCAACCAGCCTTCGGCGCTGCAGCGCTGGCGGAACAGCGCCAGGCAATCCTGGGTTTCGCGCAGGTTTTTCACCTCGTCACGGCCGCGATAGGTTTGCGCATCGCCTTCAAAGTGGCCGTAGAAGCGGTGCAACTTGACCTCGACCAGGGTCGGCCCCTCGCCCTGGCGCGCCCGCGCCACCGCCACGCCCAGCGCCGCGTGGACGGCAAAAAAATCATTTCCATCGACAATCACCCCCGGCATGCCAAAACCTACGGCGCGCTCGGCAATGTCCTTGCACGCCACCGACCAGCCGGAACCGGTAGCTTCGGCATAACCGTTGTTCTCGGCGACGAACAGGCATGGCAGCTTCATGATCGCGGCCAGGTTCATCGCCTCGAACACCGCGCCCTCGTTGGAACCGCCGTCGCCAAAAAATGCCACGGCCACGCCCTGGCTGCCCTTGAGCTTGGATGCCAGGGCCGCGCCCGCCGCCAGCGGTGCACCGGCGCCGACAATGCCGTTGGCGCCGAGCATGCCCTTCTCCTGATCGGCAATGTGCATGGAGCCGCCCTTGCCGCCGCAGACCCCGGTTTTCTTGCCGTAGATCTCGGCCATCATGCCGAACACATCCACGCCCTTGGCGATGCAATGGCCGTGGCCACGGTGGTTGGAGGCGATGCAATCTTCATCGTTGAGATGGGCCATGACTCCGGCGGCGCAGGCTTCCTGGCCGGCATACAGGTGCACGAAACCGGGGATCTCGCCGGTGGCGAATTCCACGTGCAGGCGCTCTTCGAAATCACGGATGGTGCGCATCACGGTGTAGGCATGCAGCAGTTGATCGGTGGACAGGTGAGTGGACATCTTGTTGTTCTCCAGGTTGTCTCGACACACAAAAGGCTGGCTGCGGCCAGCTGCAACCTGTTCAGCACAGCCTGTGCCAAGGCGCGGCAAAACCTGGCAAAGCCTTGATCCAGAGCAGTGCCGTGCGGTTGTGCCGGTGCGGCATGCCACCGCACAATGAGACGGCGCATTGCAGCGTGCAGGCTGCGTCTCAGGCAGGATGAGACGTTGCGTCTCAAGGCGGGCAGTTGGTCAGGCCGCCCTTGTCCCCCTGCGCCCGCGGGCGCTTAATGGCGGGCATAACAACAAAGATCGAGAACCGGAGGCCTTATGCTCGCCGCGAACTCCAGAGAGCACGTCGACTGCGTCAGTCGCGTGGTCCGCAATGCCGACCGCCTGCCCCAGGCACCGGTGCCGTCGCTGATTTTCGATTCATGGCGCCGCTCCATGGAACAACACCACCTGGACCCCGGTTCCCTACAGGGCCCGCGGATCCTCAGCGAGCCGCTGCTCAAGGAATGCCGCGAGCGCGCCGAACTGTTCATGCGCATTGCCAGCGAGCAAGTCAGCCAACTGCACCACCGCGTGCGCCACGCCGACTACTGCGTGATGCTCACCGACGCCCAGGGCCAGACCATCGACCACCGCGTAGATGCGGCCATCCGCAGCGACTGCCGCAAGGCCGGCCTGTACCTGGGCACCTGCTGGTCGGAAGCCGAAGAAGGCACCTGCGGCGTGGCCACGGTGCTGACCAGCAAGGCAGCGGTGACGGTGCACAAACGCGACCACTTCCGCGCCGCCTTTATCAACCTGACCTGCTCCGCCGCGCCGATCTTCGACCCCCAGGGCAACCTGCTGGGGGTGATGGATGCCTCGGCGCTGCAATCCCCGGATGACCGTCGCAGCCAGCACCTGGTGCGGCAGATGGTGGCGCAGAGCGCCCAGGCCATCGAAAACGCCTTCTTCATGCACAGCGCCGCCAAGCACTGGGTGCTTCAGGCCCACAGCACACCAGGTTATGTCGACAGCCAACCCGACCTGCTGCTGGCCTGGGACCACGACGGGCGCCTGCAAGCCTTGAACAGCAAGGCCCGCCAGGCACTGCGCCGGCGTTTTGGCCAGGTGCCGGTGCATATCGGCGAGGTGTTCGACCTCGATGCCCTGCGCGCAGTGACCGATCAGTCGGTCCAGCAACTGCAGTGGCTGGGAGAACCTGGGGTGCTGCAAGTGCGCGTCAACACCCCGCGACGCCAACCGGCGCGGGCGCTGCCGAGCTCCCAGGTCGACCCACGCGTGGAAGAACACCTGCGCCTGGCCGTGCGGGTCAAGGATCGCAACCTGCCGGTGCTGGTGCAGGGTGAGACCGGGGCCGGCAAGGAAGTCTTCGCCCGCCAACTGCACGCCCGCAGCGCGCGCCGCGACGGGCCATTCGTGGCGGTGAACTGTGCGGCGATCCCGGAGAACCTGATCGAAAGCGAGTTGTTCGGCTATGTCGCCGGCGCGTTTACCGGGGCGTCCAGCAAGGGCATGACCGGGCTGTTGCAGCAGGCCCACGGCGGCACGCTGTTTCTCGATGAAATCGGCGATATGCCCCTGGCCCTGCAAACACGCTTGCTGCGGGTGATGGCCGAAGGTGAAGTGGCCCCGCTGGGCGCGGCAAAAACCCGCGCGGTGGATATCCAGGTGATCTGCGCCAGCCACCGCGACCTGGCGACCCTGGTCAGTGACGGGCGTTTCCGTGAAGACCTGTACTTTCGCCTGGGCTGCGCCCGCGTCACCCTGCCGCCCCTGCGCGAGCGCACCGACAAACTGGCGTTGATCAACCGGCTGCTGGAACAGGAGGCCCGCAGCAGCGGGGTCACGGTCGGCATCGGCCAGGCTGCGCTGGAGTTGCTGCTGGGCTATCCCTGGCCGGGCAATGTGCGGCAACTGCGCCATGTGCTGGCGTATGCCTGTGCGGTGTGTGAAGGCGGCACGATCCAACTGGCGGACTTGCCGGTGGAGGTGCGTGGTGAGCGGCTGGAGCTCGAGCTTGAGCAAAGTATGAGCCCGGAGCGGCAAGTGGTGCTGGATGCCCTGGTACGCCATCGCTGGAAGCCATTGCCGGCGGCGCAGGCGCTGGGGATTTCCCGCGCGACCCTGTATCGCCGGGTCAAGCAGCTGGGCATTGATATGCCGGGTAAACACCCCTGACCCAATGCAATCCAAATGTGGCTTGCCAGCGATAGCGGCGGGTCAACCAGCATCAATCCCAGCAATGCCGCCGCCATCGCAGCCTCGCCAAGGCTCGACAGCTCCTACATTGATCCTCAGGGGTTGGAAGATTGCATTTCAGCTGTCACTGCAGGATGCAGACGGTACTCAATGTACGACGATCCAATGTAGGAGCTGGCTTGCCAGCGATAGCGGTGGGTCAGCCAACATCAACCCCAGCAATACCGCCGCCATCGCAGCCTCGCCAAGGCTCGACAGCTCCCACCGCGATCCTCAGGGTTTGGAGGATTGCATTTCAGCTGCCACCGCAGGATGCACACGGTACTCAATGTACGACGATCCAATGTAGGAGCTGGCTTGCCAGCGATAGCGGTGGGTCAGCCAGCATCAATCCCAGCAATGCCGCCGCCATCGCAGCCTCGCCAAGGCTCGACAGCTCCTACATTGATCCTCAGGGATTGGAGGATTGCATTTCACTGCCACCGCAGGATGCATACGGTACTCAATGTACGACGATCCAATGTAGGAGCTGGCTTGCCAGCGATAGCGGTGGGTCAGCCAACATCAACTCCAGCAATACCGCCGCCATCGCAGCCTCGCCAAGGCTCGACAGCTCCCACATTGATCCTCAGGGTTTGGAGGATTGCATTTCAGCTGCCACCGCAGGATGCATACGGTACTCAATGTACTGAAGATCCAATGTAGGAGCTGGCTTGCCAGCGATAGCGTCGGGTCAGCCAACATCAACTCCAGCAATGCCGCCGCCATCGCAGCCTCGCTGGGGCTCGACAGCTCCTACATTGATCCTCAGGGTTTGGAAGATTGCATTTCACTGCCACTGCAGGATGCATACGGTACTCAATGTACGACGATCCAATGTAGGAGCTGGCTTGCCAGCGATAGCGGCGGGTCAGCCAACATCAACTCCAGCAATGCCGCCGCCATCGCAGCCTCGTCGGGGCTCGACAGCTCCCACCTTGATCCTCAGGGTTTGGAGGATTGCAGTTCAGCTGCCCCATCTGATCCTCATTGCTGCAACTGAAGGGCCTCACGCTTGAAAAAACGCTTCTGCTCAAATGGAATCTCTTCACGGTCGCCATAGGGCGCGCTGTACCAGTTGCCGTAGGTTGGGTTCGGCAGCAGGAACCAGCGTTGGCCGAACCAGGCCACATAGGGTTCGACCGCCCGGCGTTGGGCGGCCAGGGTGTTGTGTTCGGCCTGGACGAAATCCCCCAGGGAATCCCCGACCATCAACAGCACCCGTGCCTGGCTGGCGACCCACTGGCGGCGGCAGTTCTTGCCGTAGCCCGCCGGTGCGCAATGGCCGGTGGGGGTGGCGGCCGCCAGTACGTGTTCGTTGCTCTGCACCGGGAAGCCGCGCAGGCGCAGGTTGGCGACGGTGGCCTGGACTTGGCTGTGCTCGCGGTTGGTCAGGTAATACACCTTGATTCCCCGTTGCTGCACCGCCTGCAAAAACGCCACGGCACCGGGCAGGGCCTGGGCCTTGGCCTGGTCGACCCAGGTGTTCCAGCGGTCATAGGAGTAGACCTGGTTGTTGACGATGTCCCGCGCGTTGAGGGGCACGTTGTCCAGCAGGGTTTCATCGATATCGACGATCACTGCCGGCGGCAGGCCGCTGAGGTTACGCGGGGCAAAGGGCAGGGCGTCCCAGTCCTTGGTGGCCAGGGCTACATCGAGCTGGCGGGTGGCGTCGGCGAACACTTGGCGATAGATCATCTCGTGTTCGATGGAGGTCTGGGTCCACAGCACCGCATCCAGTTGATCGTTGGCGGGTGGATGCTGTTGGCAGCCCAGCAGCACCGAAGAAAGCAGGCATACGCCGGCGAAATTCATAAGACGCATAAAAAGAGTCGGCCTCAAAAATGGCGGTCGCGGATCGATGATCAGGCCCGGCACAGTAGCGCAGTATTGCGCCCCAGCCTGCATCAGACGCTTATTTTCATCAGGGTTAGATCGTTTATTTCCTTATCGAAGGTGCATAGCATTTTAGTGAATATCCATTGCGTCCATATACTGGTCGCAGCAAAGGCGCTGGATGCAATAACAAACGCCCGTCTGCTGCCACGTTTTTGCAGTCTGCTTTTAATCAGAAGTGGACGGTCTGGCGTCGATTCCTGCTGCTCGGCCAGCGTCTTGCAGCGCGGCGCGTCATCTCTAGAATCGGCCCCAGAATTTAGACCTTTCCTGTCGATTACGGAGTTTCGAACATGATGAATGCCATGCAGATGCCAATGAACAACACGATGCCCATGATGCCGATGATGGGCATGCCGATGATGATGGCCACCATGCAGTGCGAGATGACCGGCGATGCCATGGTGTGCACCATGAAGCCGGCCGCCGGTATGGACATGGCGATGTTCAAGAACAACGCCGAAATGATGGCGATGATGATGAACTGCGGCATGCCGATGATGATGCAGTGCGCCAACCTGTCGATGATGTGCATGTCGCAGGACACCATGGCAATGCTCAACAACATGCCAGCGATGAACATGCCGATGATGAAGTGCGTCATGGAATGCACCCTGCAAGCCGATGGCATGACCTGCAAGATGATGCCGATGCCTGGTATGAGCATAGTGATGATGGACAACTGCTGCATGCTGATGAAGAAAATGATGAACGATTGCGCCATGCCGATGATGATCAGCTGCAACGGCATGCCGATGATGTGCTGCACCTGCTGAACCGACGTTTCGCGCGCATGAAAAAGCCCCGCCTGAGCAATCAGGCGGGGCTTTTTGCGTTCAGTCCAGGCGTTCGGGGTGGAGGATGACCAGGAACGCCAGCGCATCGCTGTCTGCCGGGTTGCGATAGCGGTGGGGCTGGTCGGCATAGAACAGGATCGAGTCGCCGGTGGACAGCAAGTATCGTTCCTCGTTGACGCTGATCTCCAGCACGCCCTGGGCCACCACCAGGTTTGCCTGGATCCCAGGCCGACGGCCTTCGCACACCTCTTCACCGCGTGCGCTCAGGCGTACCTCATAGAATTCGGACTGGCGCGACATGTCGTCGGGGAATAATGCCCGGCTGACGAATGTGCCGTCGGCGCTCACCAGGCGTTTGCTTTGGTGGGCGGGCAGTAATTCGACCCCTTCGAACGAGCGGTTTTCCAGGAACGCCGCCACCGACACTTTCAGGCCCTTGGCGATTTTGCACAGCACCTTGATCGACGGTACGCTGCGCCCGGACTCGATCTGCGCGAGCATCGCCCGGCTGACGCCACAGGCTCGGGCCAGGGCATCCAGGGACAGGTAGCGTTTGCTGCGCAGGCGATGCAGGTTGTGCGCGACGCACTGGCCGATGGCATCGTCGTCGCGGCTGGCGCAATCCTTGGGTTGAGCGATGGGGGGCAGCACGTCGGGAAGGGCCTGGAGAAAACTCATCGGCGTTACGCCCGGCGTGTGTCGCTGGGCGCGTTACTGGCCTGCAACGTGAATACCGACAACCCGGCGCGCGCGGCGTACATTGCCCACATCAACTGGGCCGCTGCACGAGCCTGGCGGCGTTTGCGGTGGAGGGTGAAATCAATGACGTTGGCGGATATCGACATGGCGCAGTCTCGGGTGACGGTGGTGACTCGGTTGCTCCACATTACTGCGCGCAGCTTATTTCCTTAAATACTGAGTTTGCATTTATTAATTCTATTTTGGACTTAAAAACAGACGTGACCTGCCGTATCCGATGTTCTTCCAACGCTTGAACTTTCCCAGGATTCGGCCCCATGCGCCTGCCACAACCTTTGCTGTTTCTCCCTCCTCGTTGGCTCGGTTTTGGCGTTGCCCTGACATTCACCCATCTGGCCCAGGCCCAGGAGGCGCTGCAGTTGTCGCCGCTGCAAGTCACCAGCACCGAACTGAGCGAAGGCGAAGCGGCCCAGGCGCAACTCCGGCAGGTGCCCGGCGCTACCAATTACGTCGACATGGCCAGTGTCGAGCAGGGGCGGGTGAGCAGCAATGAAGATGTGTTCAAGTACCAGGCTGGCATCTACGCCAAGGCGGCGAATAACGAAGGGGTGAAAATCTCCATTCGTGGCTCGGGCATCAACCGTGGCCCCGGCAGCCATGCATCCGGCCTGTATGAAACCATCGACGGGCTGCCACTGACCGGCCCCGGCGGAACGCCTTATGAGCTCAAAGACCCGCTGTGGCTCAGCCGCGTCGAAGTGCTGCGCGGCGCCAACGGGTTTGATCGCGGCGCACTGGCCCTGGGCGGGGCGGTCAACTATGTCACCCACACCGGCTACGATGCGCCCAAGTTGCGCGTGCGCTACGAGGCCGGCAGCCATGGGTATGCCCAGCGGGAAATCAGCTCCGGGCAAGTGCTGGGCGATGCCGACTATTACATCAGCCTGACCGACACTGACTACGATGGCTTCCAGCAACAAAGCGCCGGCAGCGGCAAAGGCGTGGCGGCCAACTTCGGCTACCGGTTCAACCCGGACCTGGAAACCCGCTTCTATTTCCGTTACCGCGAAACCGCCAACGACAGCCCCGGCAAACTCACGCGTCAGCAGATCGAGCACAGCCCGCGCGCAGCCAATGCCGTCAACCTGGCGCGCGACTCCAAGCGCTTGCAGCCGGGTTCTACCTGGATCGCCAACAAGACCACGCTGCAATTGGACGATAACTCCCGCGTCGAAGCGGGGCTGGTGTACCACGACTACCCCATGGACCTGCGCGAAGGCACCAACCGGCTCAAGGTGGCGTATACCGATATCAGCGGCACCTTGAACTACATCCGCCAGGACACGCTGCTGGGGCGCGACAGCAAGACCACAGTCGGCCTGCGCACCACCCAGGGCCTGCCCAATAACGGTGTGTCGGAGTACGTGCGGGTGCCTGCCGGTGCCACCGCCGGTTTCGCCCCGGGGACCAAGACCCGTGACTACAGTTACCTGGGGTCGGATACCGTGCTGCACGTGAGCAACGACCTGGAGCTGCTGCCCGACCTGTGGCTGACCACCGGCCTGGCGGCGATCTATACCCGTCGCGAAACCGAAGTCACCTATCCCGACACCCATGCCCCCTTGAGCACTCATGACTGGGACTATGCCCCGCGCGTGGGCCTGCGCTATGACTTCAACCCGCAGTTGCAGGTGTATGGCAACCTGAGCCGCTCGGTGGAGCCGCCGCATGCCTGGTCGATGATCTGGGGTTCCAACAAGTTCTTTGCCAAAGATGCCAATAATCCTGCTTCCGGCTTGACCCGCGAAGGCGTGAAGCTGCAAAACCAGACGGCCACCACCCTGGAAGTGGGCGGGCGCGGCGAAGCGTGGTTCGGCCAATGGGACCTGGCGTTGTACCACTCGCTGGTGCGCCATGAACTGCTGAGCGTCGAAACCCAGGCGGCTACGCCTAACTTGTCGCAGGTGGTCGCCGAATCCAACGCCAGCCCGACCCTTCACCAAGGCCTGGAACTGAGCCTCACCAGCGCGCTGTGGGACGGTGGCAATACCGGTCGCCTGGCCCTGCGCCAGGCCTACACCTTCAGTAACTTCCACTACCGCGACGACCCGCGCTTTGGCGACAACACATTGCCCGGTATCCCCAAGCACTATTACCAGGCGCAGTTGCGCTACAGCCATCCCAGCGGCTTTTTCAGCAGCCTCAATGGCGAGTATTCCTCGCGGGTGGCGGTGGACTATGCCAACTCCTACTACGCGTCGGCCTATGGCTTGTTGGGTGCCACCCTCGGTTACGACGCACCGAAACAGGACTGGCAAGCCTGGGTCGACCTGCGCAACCTGACCAACCAGCGCTACGCCAATACCGTGACCCCGGGTTATGACGATCATGGCAGCGATATGGCGCGCTCGACGCCGGGTGACGGCATGGGCGTGTACGCCGGCGTTTCCTGGAGCTTGCGCTAAACCCTTGCAGGCGCCGGCAAGCCGGTGCCTACGCCGATACCCAGGCGCCATCGTTGGGCCCTTGCTCTGCCATCGTTTTACTGTCATCGTTTGCGCGATTGGTAATCTTTCTTGTTTGAGAAATTTTTGCGCATGCATGACTTTCCCGTGGCCGATTGTGATACAGCCCGCCGCCAGCAGACACTCACCGCGCTCTACAGCGACCACCATTCCTGGCTCCAGGGATGGCTGCGCAAGAAGCTCGGCTGTTCGCAGCATGCGGCGGACCTGGCCCAGGATGCATTCGTGCGGGTGTTGCTGCTGGCCGAGCCCCACAACATTCAGGAGCCTCGGGCATTTCTCGCGACCACTGCCGGGCGCTTGCTGATTGACGGTGCGCGGCGGCGCAAGATCGAGAAAGCCTATATGCAAGCCCTGGCCATCCAGTACGAAGACGCCGGCATGCCTGACCCTGCGACTATTCATGTGGCGTTGCAGGCCCTGGAACGCATTGCGCTGATGCTCGCCGGCCTGCCGGACAAGGCCCGCGAGGCGTTCCTGCTCAGTCGCCTGGATGGGCTGACCTACAGTGAAATCGCGGCCCAGCTCCAGGTCTCGTCCAGCACGGTGAAAAACTACATCTCCAGCGCGCTGGTGCATTGCTACCAGACCCTTTATGGCGCGGACCCGCTCTGATGCCCGCCGAACAGATTGTCAGCGAGGCAGCGCAATGGTTGGCGTTGCTCAATGACGAGGACGTCAGCGCCGCCGACCGTCAGGCATTTGAAGCCTGGTGTGCGGCCGATCCACGCCATCGGGTGGCCTTCGAGCGCATGGGGGCGTTGTGGGGCAGCCTCGATGAACTGCCTGCGGCACCTGCACGCCTGGCGTTGAATCAAGCCTTCATCCCACGCAAAGCCGGGTACGCCGTGCGCGGCGGGCAAGCCCTGGCGTTGTTGGGGGTGTTGGTGGCCGGCTGGGCGAGCGTCGAGCAACTGCCGCTGTGGATGGCCGACCAACGCACCGGCGTCGGCGAGCGCAGTCAGGTGGTATTGACCGATGGCAGCCAGGTGCAGCTCAACAGCAACTCGGCGTTGGACGTGAAGTTCGACGGCCAACAGCGTGTGATCGAATTGCTCAAGGGCGAGATGTGGGTCGAGGTGGCCAAGGATGCGCAACGGCCGTTCGTGGTGCGCACCGATCAGGGCACGGCGACCGCGTTGGGCACGCGTTTCCTGGTGCAGCGTGCGGTGGATGGCTCGACCGTGGTCACGGTGATCGAGTCAACGGTGGCCGCCAAAGGCACTGACAGCGAGGCCGTGAAGGTGACGGCAGGCCAGCGCGCGATTCTCAGGCAGGGGCACGCCCAGCCAGCGCAAGCGGTCGGCAGCGGCGACCCGGCGGCCTGGACCCGGGGCTTGCTCACGGTGGATGACCGGCCGTTGAGCGAAGTCCTGCAAACCCTGGCCAGTTATCGCCATGGGGTGGTGCGGTTTGATGCCCAGGCGTTGCACGGGATGCGTGTGTCGGGGGTGTTCAAGCTCGATGACAGCGACGCGGCGCTGGCGACCCTGGCGGATAACCTGCCGATCAAGGTGGAGTATTTCACCGACCTGCTGGTGGTGATCAAGCCCCTCTGATCTGCCTGAAGACGCCCGTTCAAATAAAAACCGGTCTCATTCATACCCGATTTCCCGACATGGCCGTCATGGAATATAGAACCCTCTTTTCCAGGACCTCTCATGTCACGCTTTGCTCGTCCGTTGCACCCGCTGGCGCTGTCAGTGGCGATGGCTTTTGCCGCTGTGCCCCTGACCATTCACACCGCATGGGCTGATGAAAGCAGCCATTTCTCGATCCCTGCCGGTGACCTGAGCCAGGCCCTCAACGGCTTTGCCGAACAGGCCGGGCTGGTCCTGGCCTTTGATCCGGTCTTGACCCGTGGCAAGCGCAGCAGCGGTTTGAACGGGCATTTGAGCAGCGACGCGGCACTCGCCCAGTTGCTGGCGGGCAGCGGTTTGCGTGCCCAGGCGCTGTCTGCCCAGCGCTATCGCATCGAGCCGATTCCCCAGGCGGATGGCTCGGTGGAATTGCAGGCCACCACCATCAGCGGCGCTGCTCAAAGTGAAAGCCCCGTCGGCCCGGTGTCCGGTTATGTGGCCACGCGCAGCCTGTCGGGCACCAAGACCGACACCGCGCTGATCGAGACCCCGCAATCGATCTCGGTGGTCACCAAAGACCAGATGCGTGCGCAGAATGCCGAGAGCCTCAACCAGATCCTGCGCTACAGCGCCGCGGTTGTTCCGGAAACCCGTGGCGCCACCGCCTCGCGCCTGGACCAGTTGACCATTCGCGGCTTCTCGCCGGTGACTTACCTCGACGGCCTGCGCGTGGCATCGAGCCGCGATGCCTCGCCGCAAAAGGATGCCTTCGACCTGGAGCGCGTGGAGGTCCTGCGCGGCCCAGCCTCGGTGTTGTACGGCCAGGGCAGCCCCAGTGGCGTGATCAATATGGTCACCAAGCGCCCGTTGGATACGCCGTTCCATGAAGTCGGCGTGGAGTACGGCACCTTCGACAAAAAGCGCACCACCTTCGATCTCAGCGGCCCGCTGGATGAGCAAGGGGTGTATTCCTACCGCGTCGCCGGATTGTTCGACGATGCCGACGGGCAGGTGGAGCACACCGAGACCCGTCGTCAATCGCTGTCCTCGGCCTTCACCTGGCGCCCGAACGAGGACACCTCGCTGACCCTGCTGGGGCATTTTCAGAAGGATCCCAAGGGGGCTTCCTACGGCTCGATGCCGGCCTGGGGCTCGGTGTTGCACAGCCCGCTGGGGCGCAAGATCGATGTCGACTTCTACGATGGCGAGAAAAACTTCGAGAAGAGTGACCGCGAGCATTACTCCATCGGCTATGCCTTCGAGCATCACCTCGACGACGTCTGGACCGTGCGCCAGAACGCCCGCTATATGCGCAGCGAAGGGATCTACCGCAGTATCTACAGCAGCAACCTGCAGGCCGATTACCGCACCTTGAACCGCTCGACCATCGCCACCGATGTCGACATGGACGCCTACAACCTGGATAACCAGTTGCAGGGCAAGTTCGACACCGGCCCGGTGCAGCACACGCTGTTGATGGGGCTTGATTACCAGAACACCAGCGTCGATACCAAGGCCGGTTACGGCAAGGGACCGGACCTGGATATTTTCGACCCGGTGTACGGTGCGCCGGTGACCACCCCGGCATTTTCCAGCGACGCGACCCAGCGTAGCGAGCAGACCGGTGTGTACCTGCAGGAGCAGGCGAAGTGGGATAAATGGGTACTGTTGATGGGCGGTCGTTATGACTGGGCCAGCACGGATAACAGCTCGTTGAGCTTGACCGACGGCAAGAAAACCAAATCCTCCCTGGACAGCAAAGCCTTCACCGGCCGCCTGGGCGTGGTTTACCTCTTTGATAACGGCCTGGCGCCTTACGCCAGCTATTCCGAATCCTTCTCGCCGCAAACCGGTACCGGCTACGGCGGTTCGGTGTTCAAGCCCACCGAAGGCAAGCAGTACGAAATCGGCATCAAGTACCAGCCGCCAGGCAGCAACAGCTTTATCACCGCCGCCATCTTTGACCTGCGCCAGAACAACGTGCCGACCATGGATCCGGATCCCACCCACCTGTGTGGCAACGGTCGCTGCCAGGTCCAGGACGGTGAAGTGCGCTCCCGTGGCTTTGAACTCGAAGGCAAGGCCAGCCTCAACGACAACCTGGATATCACGGCGGCCTATGCCTACCTCGATAACCGCATCAGCAAATCCAACAGCACCGTGCGCTACGCGCCGATCACCGACATCGGCGTAGGCCCGGCCGTGTCGACCCAGGGCACCACCACCTACGCTGTGCCGCGCCACACCGCTTCGGTGTGGGCCGACTACACCCTGCATGACGGCAACCTCAAGGGCTTCGGCGTCGGCGCGGGTGCGCGTTATGTCGGCTCGTCCTGGGGCGATACGGCCAACACCTTGAAGGTTCCCGGCTACACCTTGTTCGATGCGTCGGTGCACTACGACATCCCGCACATCAACACCCTGGGCGACAACCTGCGCCTGGCGCTGAACGCCACCAACCTGGCGGACAAAGAGTACGTGGCGTCCTGCTATTCGTACTCGTGGTGCTGGTACGGCTCGCAACGCACGGTGCAGGCCAGTGCGACGTATCAATGGTAAATGCCGATAACGAGTGAAGATTTTTCCTACAGCGGCCTTTTACCCGGGCCGTTGACTCTCTATTATCCGCCCCCAGCACCTCCGGCCATGGAGACGCTCCATCAACTAAGGAAGTCGTAATGCACATTGGAAAAATGCTGGGGTTGGCCCTGATGATGTTGGCAGTGAGTGGCTGCGCCAGCTTCACCAAGGACGAAGTCGCGCCAGTCACCCTGCCATCGAAGGCGAGCTTCGCCAACAAGCCGAACGTCTATGTCGACTTTGATTTCTATCAGGGCGAACCGACCAACGCTGCCGCTGCCGAAGTCCCCCAGGCGCGGGACATGCTGCGTCCGCAACTGCAAAAGATCCTCACCGATTCCGGCCTGTTCGGCCGCGTGACCCTGGATGAGTTCCAGAAGCAGCCGGGCGACTACAGCCTGCGCCTGAAGGTCTACAACCATCCGCCAGGTGGCGGTCAGATGGCATTGGCGTTTATCAGCGGCTTCACCTTCACCATTATCCCGGCGCTGGGTACCGACCAGTACACCATGAGCCTGGAGGCCCTGGACCCACAGGGCCAGGCGCTGAGCAAAGGCAGCAACCACGATGCGATCAACACCTGGTTGGGTATCTGGTTTATCCCGATGATGGCCTACACGCCAAAAGAAGCGGTGACCGATACCTTCACGCGCCAGGTCAATGCGCTGCTCAAACAGATGGTCGAGAGCAATAACCTGAAGTACTCGGCACTGGATGCCGGTGTGCCGCGGGCCTGATTTTGGCTGCAAAAAAAGGGAGCCGGCTGACCGGCTCCCTTTTTTTTACCCGGGTTTTTACTTGAGTGCCTGAATGAACAGCGGATCGCTGTACAAGGCCTTGAGCAAGTCACGCACCAGCGGGTTATAGGCATTCGCCGCATTCGGAATCGCAATGGGGCCGAAGAATGAACTGGACCATACGCTGGTCACTTCCTTGGTGGCGTCGTACACCACGGCGTCATCCTTGAGCAACGTAAAGCGCGCGGCCAGTGTGCCGTGGCCGGAACCCACGCCAGCTGTCAGCTCGTTCTTCACCAGCAGTACGTCAAGGCGCCGCGGCGCGCTTTGATTCAGCAGGCCGGCCAGGGACAGTTCCTGGGTAAGCGCCGCCTGCACATGGGCCGGGATACTGCCGGTGGGCGAGCTGATCGGATTGGCCCGGACCATCAACGAACCCTGGCCCGAGGCGGCAGTAACCTTGGCCTGGCTGATGGGTTGCAGCGCTGGCGTCTGCTTGAGGCGCTGGACGTTGTCGAAATTGGGCTCGTATTGCGTCATGGTCACGCCGCAACCTTGCAGCAGCAGTAAGACCAGTGGGGCCAACATAAGAAACTTCTTCACGGCATTTCCTTGCGTGAGGGGGGTAGGGGGGCGCGATTATGGTCAGCCGCTGGTAGGGCGGCAACCCGCGCGGGAAGGGGAGATCGCCAAGAAAGCATTTTGCTGGCCCCCATCTGCCGCATGTTTCGCCAAAATCACTTTTATTTTCAGGTGGTTAGGTGGATGCCAATGCGCAACGTAAAAATCACGCTGATTGCCTTGGCCCTGGCGGGCGGGGCAGCGGCAGCCCAGGGCAAGGCGCTGCGTGAAGGGGATCGGTACATGTGCAGTTGGGGCGCGGGTACGGCGGCCAGGGCCCAGGAGCTGAAGTTGGCTGGCGTTTCGTTGTATGCGGCGCGGCAGAAGATCCAGCGGTACAAGTTCGACAAGTCGTGGATGCGCATGATGGCCATGGGCATCACCGAGCAGACTTATGACAGCCCCTCGCGGCTCAAGCCGACGGCGGTGCGTTCGAGTTTTTATGAAGAGTGCGTGCGCTACAAACTGGCGCGTAGATAGACACGCTGCAGACTGGTTTATTAACCTGATAGTTATTAGGGTTTTAACCCGGCAAGTTTGGAAGTTGCACCAAAAAGTGGCACTAAAGATATCGCGAACCATGAAAAATGTGTGGTTATTGAATGACTTAGCGCTGTTTCAATCCGACGAAAGGCTAATAATAAACTTGTTACAGGTTGTCTCGGTGGTTATTATGACCGGGCGTTCACCTCCCACGGTTTATGCATTTTTAAATCCCAAGTTTCCATCAGCTACTTGGGATTTTTTTTGCCCGGGATTTGACCTTCATACCTGCTTGGCAGATAAGTGTCCGTGGTTTTTCTGGCGTCATTGCGCCGGCGCTTTCGGGGAAAAGTGTGGGGTGGCTAACACTTTCGTAGGATTGCCTACACGCGTTGCACAACCTGATCTACCCTGCATGGATCACGTCCATCGCGTCATGTGCGAGCAAGGGTGCCCAGGATGATTCCGATCGTTGAGTTGAGCCGCATCATGGCGTCCGGTTTCGTCCCGCTGGCGTGCGACTGTAGCGTCAACCCCCAGGGTTTCTTGACCATCCGTGTCTTTGAGCCGGAGTCCGGTCGCGTCGACCTGCTGTTGACCGGCGTGTCGCCCCAGGGCCTGGATAGCATCCGTGCCATCTCCAACCTGATCGGCGAGCTGCGCACCGAGCTCAAGGCCGGGCGCCGTGGGTTTGCGGCATTCGGCTAGGCGTCAGAGCCGGCGCAGAAACGAGCGCACAATGCGCTTGGTGGCGTCGGTGGCGTCCAGTTGCTCCAACGCACTGTAGGCATGCCACTGGCAATCGATGATTTCATTGCAGGGCCGGGCCTGGTCGATGTTCACCACCGAGGCTTCAAACACGTGATGCAGCGTGTCACTGGCTTTCAACTCCTGTAGATACAGCAACCCATCCACGTTCAGCCCGGTTTCCTCCTGCAACTCCCGCTCGGCCGCGCCGACCGGGCGCTCATCGCGCTCGACCTTGCCCCCGGGCAATGCCCATTTCGACCTGGCCTTGCGCACGAACAGAATGTGCCCCTCGTGTTCGCAAATCACCGTTGCGCGTATTTTCATCGTCTGTGCCCCCGCAGCTGGATGATTGTCATAAAAGTGTAATGCAATTGTCATGCTAGGTCTTTATAGGGGGAGGCTGGAGACCACGCAGGAAAACGCCGATACTGCCCGACTGAAAAAATACCGCTGAAGGAAAGTCTGATGAGCACCATCCGCTGGGGCATGATCGGTTGTGGCAGTGTTACTGAACTCAAGAGTGGACCCGCTTTCTACAAAGCGCCAGGCTCGGCCCTGGTGGCCGTGATGGGGCGTCGCGAGGAAGCGGTGCGCGATTATGCGGCACGCCACGGGATTGCCCGCTTTTACACGGATGCCCAGGCGCTGATCGATGACCCCGAAGTGGATGCGGTGTACATCGCCACACCACCCGACAGCCACCTGGAGTACAGCCTGTTGGTGGCAGCGGCGGGCAAGCATTGCTGTGTAGAAAAACCGATGTCGCTGAATGCCGAGCAGAGCGCGTTGATGCAGCGCACCTTCGAGCGGGCTGGGCTGCATCTGTTTGTTTCCTATTACCGCCGTTCCCTGCCGCGCTTCCAGCAGGTCCGTGCCTGGCTGCAAGAAGGGCGCATCGGTGAGTTGCGGCACCTGAGCTGGACGTTGTGCAAGCCGCCATCGCCCACGGACACCAACGCCAGCAACTGGCGCACCGACCCGGCGATTGCCGGCGGTGGTTATTTTGCCGACCTCGCCAGCCATGGTTTCGACCTGTTCCAGTACCTGGCGGGGGATATCGTCGAGGTCACGGGGTATACCGCGCGCCAGGCCGGGCGCTATGCGGCGGAAGATGCGGTCACCGCCTGCTGGAGCTTCAGCTCGGGCGCGCTGGGGATGGGCTGCTGGAACTTTGTGGCGGACCGGCGTGAAGACCGGGTCGAGTTGATCGGTAGCACAGGGCGGATCAGCTTTGCAGTGTTCGACGAGCAGCCGTTGCACCTTGAGGCCGAGGTCAGCCAGACCCTGCATATTGCCCATCACCCCCATATCCAGTGGCATCACGTGCTGGGCATGAACGCGCATATCCGTGGCGAGAGCGTACACCCGGCACTGGCGATCGAGGCCTTGAAGACCGACCGCATCATGGATCGGGTGTTGCAGCGCAAGCCCTGACCCCGCCCACCCTTGTCGGAGCCGCCAAGGTGTTTGTCTGACTGGCGGCTATTGTCAGAAATTTCCCACAGGAGTACAAATGTGCTCCATGACGACTCTCACTCCCCGCCGCTCCGCCATCCTGAACTTCATCCGCGAACGTATCGCGCAGCAAGGTCAGTCCCCCAGCCTCGCCGAGATCGCCGAGGCCTTCGGTTTTGCTTCGCGCAGTGTGGCGCGCAAACACGTGCTGGCGCTGACCGAGGCCGGGTTTATCGAGGTCAACCCGAACCAGGCCCGGGGTATTCGCCTGCTCAATCAACCGGCACGTCCGCAATGGCTGGAGGTCCCGGTGCTGGGCCGCGTGGCCGCCGGCCTGCCCATCGGCGCCGACGCCGAAGTGCATGCGCGGCTGATGCTGGACCCGGCGACCTTTGCCCGGGTCCCGGATTATCTGCTGCGGGTCCAGGGTGACTCGATGATCGAAGACGGCATCCTCGATGGCGACCTGGTGGGCGTGCGCCGCAGTGCCGAGGCGCTGAACGGGCAGATCGTGGTCGCGCGCCTGGACGGCGAGGTCACCATCAAGCGCTTCGAGCGGATGGGCCACAGCGTGCGCCTGTTGCCGCGCAACCCGGCCTATCAACCTATCGTGGTCCGTGCCGACCAGGACCTGGCCATCGAAGGCGTGTTCTGTGGCCTGGTGAGGCAAGGGTGATGGGCGCCGTGGTTGCACTGGACTCGCTGTTCAATGGCGGGCGGGTGTGGAAGGGGCGGCCGGCCGCGCCGCCGGCCAGTGTGTATCCCACCGGGCTGGCGGCCCTGGATGCGGTGTTGCCCAGCGGTGGCTGGCCGGCGGCGGCCTTGAGTGAAATCCTCGTGGCCCAGCAGGGCGTGGGCGAGTTGCAACTGGTCTGGCCGACCCTGGCGCGGCTGTCGGCGGCCGGCGAGCGCATTGTGCTGGTGGCGCCGCCGTATACCCCATACCCCCACGCCTGGCAGAACGCCGGGGTGGACCTGCGCCAGCTCTCGGTGATCCAGGCCGATGAGCGCGATGCCTTGTGGGCGGCCGAGCAGTGCCTGCGCTCCGGCAGTTGCGGCGCGGTGCTGTGCTGGCCACGCAAGGCCGATGACCGGGCCTTGCGCCGCTTGCAGGTGGCCGCCGAGACCGGCCAGACCCTGGCGTTTGCCTGGCGGGCCATGGGCGAGGCGATCAACCCGTCACCGGCCGCCCTGCGCCTGGCCGTCGAGCCGAGCCAGGTGCGGGTGCTCAAGTGCCGCGGTGGCCTGGCCCATCCCGCACCCATTGCCCTGGCCAGCGGGCACTGAGGTTGATATGCGCTGGGTGTGTATTGTCTTCCCGCAATTGGCGTTGGACGGGGTCTTGCGTCGACGTCCCGAGCCCGAGCAACCCTTGGCGTTGTTGGCCGGCCCGCCGCAACGCCGGGTGCTGCAAACCGTCAATGGCGCCGCGCGTGCCTTGGGCCTGCGCCCCGGCCTATCCCTGACGGCGGCCCATGCCCTGACCAAGGCCTTTGCCTGCGTCGAATACGACCCGGTGGATATCGAGCGCTGCCAACAACTGCTCGCGGCCTGGGCCTACCGTTTCAGTTCCCAGGTCAGCGTGTTCTATCCACGGGCCTTGCTGTTTGAAATCGAATCGAGCCTGGGCCTGTTCGGGCCGTGGCCGCTGCTGGAAGCACGCTTGCGCGAGGAACTGAGCGACCTGGGCTTTCGCCACCGTATCGTCGCCGCCCCCAACCCGGCCGCCGCGCGGGTGTTGGCCAATGCCTACGATGGCCTGGCGGTGGCCGATGCCGAGGCGCTCCAGCAAGCCCTTGGGCCGATGCCGATCGATCGCGTCGGCATCGACCCGCAAGCCGCCACGGCCTTGTCGCGCATGGGCCTGCGGACCCTGGCCCAGGTCCAGGCGTTGCCCCGGCATACCTTGGCCAGGCGCTTCGACGCCGGGTTGCTCAAGCACCTGGATGCCTTGACCGGGCTGCGGCCGCTGGGCCTGGATTTTTATCAGCCGCCGGATCGGTTTGACCTGCGCATCGAATTGAATTTCGATGTGCAGTCCCACCAGGCGTTGCTGTTTCCCTTGCGGCGCCTGACTGGCGACCTCGCCGCGTTCCTCTGTGGCCGCGACAGTGGCGTGCAGCGTTTTGCCCTGCACCTGGAGCATGCCGAGGCGCCAGACAGCGTGATCACGGTGGGCCTGCTGAGTGCCGAGCGCGAACCCTCGATGCTGTTTGAACTGGCCCGTGGCCGCCTGGAGCAGGTGCAAGTGGCCGCACCGGTGCGTGGCCTGCGCCTGCTGGCCGAGGACCTGCCGGTGTTTGTGCCACAGCGCCAGGACCTGTTCGACGAGCGCCCGCAGCAAACCCTACCGTGGGTGCAATTGCGCGAACGTCTGCGGGCGCGCCTGGGGGATGAGGCGGTGCAGGGCCTGCGCTTTAATGCTGACCATCGCCCCGAGTGCGCCTGGCTGCCGGGCGCCGACAGCCGCGCCTGCCCAGCCTTGAGCCCGGTGCAACGCCCTGGCTGGCTGCTCAACGAACCGACCTTGCTGGCCGAGCAGGGCATCCAGATCCTGCTGGGCCCGGAGCGTATCGAATCCGGTTGGTGGGATGGCGCCGATATCCGCCGCGATTACTACCTGGTGCGCACCCGCGCCGGGCAGCAAGGCTGGGCCTATCGCACCGTGGGCGACAGCGCCGGGTTGTGGCTGCAAGGCTGGTTTGCATGATGGAGGGCTACGCCGAACTGCATTGCCTGTCGAACTTCAGCTTCCAGCGTGGCGCGTCCAGTGCCCGCGAGTTGTTCGAGCGCGCCAAACAGCAGGGGTATCAGGCCTTGGCAATCACCGACGAATGCACCCTGGCCGGTATCGTGCGCGCCTGGCAGGCGGCCAAGGAGGTCGGGCTGGGGTTGATCGTCGGCAGTGAGGTGCGCCTGGAAAACGGCCCGAAACTGGTGCTGCTGGTGGAGAACCTGCAGGGCTATCAGCACCTGTGCCGGTTGATCACCCTGGCCCGGCGGCGTGCCGAAAAAGGCCAGTACCGCCTGTTGCGCGAAGACTTTGCCGACCCGCTGCCGGGGTTGCTGGTGCTGTGGCTGGCCGAGGAGGGCGATACGCCTGCCGACGGCCAGTGGCTGTGCGAGACCTTCAGCGGGCGGCTATGGCTGGCGGTAGAGCTGCATTGCGCCCAGGACGATGCCCGCCGCCTGGCGCAGCGCCTGCAACTGGCTGCCAGCCTGCACCTGCCGGCCGTGGCCTGTGGCGATGTGCATATGCATGTGCGCAGCCGGCGCGCCTTGCAAGACACCATGACCGCCATCCGCCACCACCTGCCGGTGGCGCAGGCCGGCCAGCGCCTGCACCCCAATGGCGAGCGGCACCTGCGCAGCCTGGAGGCCCTGCGCGCGCTGTACCCGGCGCACTTGCTCGCGGAGTCGCTGCACATTGCTAGCCGTTGCACTTTCGACCTGAGCCAGTTGCGCTATCAATACCCCAGGGAGTTGGTGCCGCAAGGGCAGAGCCCACAATCCTGGCTGCGTGCCTTGACCGAAGAGGGCATCGCCCATCGCTGGCCCGAGGGCGCGACAGCCAAGACCCTGGAGCAGATCGATAATGAGCTGCAGTTGATCAGCGAACTGGGCTACGAAAGCTACTTTTTGACGGTGCACGACATCGTGCGCTTCGCCCGCAGCCGTTCGATCCTCTGCCAGGGCCGTGGCTCGGCGGCCAACTCGGCAGTGTGCTTTGCCCTGGGCATCACCGAGATCGACCCGGGGCGGATGAACATGCTGTTCGAACGCTTCCTGTCCCGTGAGCGCAACGAGCCACCGGACATCGACGTGGACTTCGAGCACGAACGCCGCGAAGAGGTGCTGCAATACGTGTTCCAGCGCTATGGCCGGCGTCGCGCGGCCTTGACCGCGGTGGTCAGCAGCTACCACGGTGCCGGCGCAGTGCGTGATGTGGCCAAGGCCCTGGGCCTGCCACCGGATCAGGTCAACGCGCTGGCCGATTGCTGTGGGCGCTGGAGCGATGAGGCGCCGCCCCTGGAACGCTTGCGCGAGGGTGGCTTCGACCCGGACAGCCCGGTGTTGCGACGGGTGCTGGGGCTGACCCAACAACTGATCGGCTTTCCGCGCCATCTGTCCCAGCACCCCGGCGGCTTCGTGATTTCCGAGCAGCCGCTGGACACGTTGGTGCCGGTGGAAAACGCCGCCATGGCCGAGCGCACCATCATCCAGTGGGACAAGGACGACCTGGACGCGGTGGGCCTACTCAAGGTGGATATCCTCGCCCTCGGTATGCTCAGCGCGATCCGCCGCTGCTTCGACCTGCTGCGCCGCCATCGCCATCGCGACCTGACGCTGGCGACAGTGCCCCCGGACGATGCGGCAACCTACGCAATGATCAGCCGCGCCGACACGATAGGCGTGTTCCAGATCGAGTCCCGGGCGCAGATGTCCATGCTGCCCCGGCTCAGGCCCGAGACGTTCTATGACCTGGTGATCGAGGTGGCCATCGTGCGCCCCGGGCCGATCCAGGGCGGCATGGTGCATCCATATCTGCGGCGGCGGAACAAGGAAGAGCCTACGACCTATCCGTCGCCCGAGCTGGAGGCGGTACTCAAGCGCACCCTGGGTATCCCGCTGTTCCAGGAGCAAGTGATGCAGATCGCCATTGTCGCGGCGCACTACACCCCTGGCGAAGCAGACCAGTTGCGCCGCTCGATGGCGGCCTGGAAGCGCCATGGCGGCCTGGAGCCCCATCGCCAGCGATTGCGCACCGGCATGCTCAAAAACGGCTACAGCGAGGCCTTCGCCGCCCAGGTGTTCGAGCAGATCAAGGGTTTTGGCAGCTATGGTTTTCCGGAGTCCCACGCGGCCAGCTTCGCCTTGCTGACCTATGCCAGTTGCTGGCTCAAATGCCATGAGCCGGCGGCATTCGCCTGTGCCCTGATCAACAGCTGGCCCATGGGTTTCTATAGCCCGGACCAGATCCTGCAGGACGCACGCCGCCATCACTTGCAGATTCGCCCGGTGGACGTGACCGCCAGTGACTGGGATTGCAGCCTGGAACCCATCGACGGCGAGCAACCGGCGATTCGCATGGGGTTGCGCATGATCAGCGGCTTTCGCGAAGAAGAGGGCCGGCGTATCGAAAAAGCTCGCCAGGGCGCCAGGTTTGCGACTATCGCTGACCTGGGTGAACGCGCCCAACTGGACAGCCGGGCCCAGGAACTGCTGGCAGATGCCGGGGCCTTGCGCCAGTTGGCCGGGCACCGGCATCGGGCGCGCTGGGACGTGGCCGGGGTGGAAAAACAGCTGGGCTTGTTTGCCGGGGTGTCGAGCCCGCAGGAAGAGGCGGTGCAACTGCCGGCCCCCAGCGTCGGCGAAGACCTGTACGCCGACTATGCCAGCGTGGGCACCACCCTGGGGCCCCATCCCTTGGCGCTGCTGCGTGATCAACTGCGCGCACGGCGCTGTCGCAGTTCCCAGGAGCTACAGGCGGTGGAGCATGGGCGCAATGTCAGCGTTGCCGGCCTGGTCACCGGGCGCCAGCGACCGGGCACCGCCAGCGGCGTGACCTTCGTGACCCTGGAAGATGAGTTTGGCAACATCAACGTGGTGGTCTGGCGCGACCTGGCCGAGCGTCAGCGCCAGGTGCTGGTGGGCTCACGGCTGCTCAAGGTGGATGGGCGCTGGGAAGCGGTAGGCGAAGTGCGCCATTTGATCGCTGGCCGCTTGAGCGACCTGACGCCGCTGTTGGCGGGGATCAGCGTGCGTAGCCGGGATTTCCGCTGAGGGGGGCAACCTTCCTGCGGCCATCGTGGTGTAACGGGCCGAGCCTGCGCGCGGAGCGCTATCCTCTGTGGGTGCAGGCTTGCCAGCAAGAACACCTAGGGCCCACGCCATGGTTAACGACCATCGCCGGCAAGCTTGCTCCTGCAATGGTTCGCAGATGCAGTGAAACCATCGCGTCCGGCTATGCTCCAACATTGGCGACTGCCCTCTCTCTGCACCGAGTTGATCCATGCAATTTTTATCCAATACCCATGGTTGTGACGGCTGGGGCGGTGAAATGGCCCAAAGGATTCGTGCCTTTGACTGGTCGACCACGGACCTGGGCTCGATTGACAGTTGGTCCACCAGCCTGACCTGCGCCGTGCAGATGCTCCTGGCTTCGCCGGTGCCGATGGTGATGCTCTGGGGGCGCGCCGGGCACATGATCTACAACGACAGTTACTCAGTGTTCGCCGGCGGGCGCCACCCGTTTCTGCTGGGCGTGCCGGTGGAGCAAGGCTGGCCGGAAGTGGCCGACTTCAACCGGCATGTCATGGACACCTGCCTGGCTGGCGGCACCTTGTCCTATCGCAACAAGGCCTTGATGCTGCTGCGCAATGGCAGCCCCGAAGACTTGTGGCTCGACCTCTATTACAGCCCGGTGGCCGGTGACGACCAGCAGCCGGCCGGGGTGCTGGCGATTGTCGTGGAAACCACCGCGCATGTGCTGTCCGAGCGTTTGCGCCAGGAAGCCGAGGGCGCTTACCGCGTGGCGGACGAGCGCTTGCAACTGGCGCTCAATGCCGGGGCGCTGCTGGGCTCCTTTGTCTGGGATGTGCTGCCGGATCGGCTGTCGGGCGACGAGCGTTTTGCCCGCACCCTGGGCCTGTCTATGGATGACGTGGAGCAGGGCCTGTCCATTGCCGTTGCCACCCAGATCATCCACCCCGATGACCTGGCGCGGGTCAACCGCCTGATTGCCCGCACCCTGGAAACCGGCGGGTCGTATAACGTCGAGTTTCGCGTGCGGCGCCCTGACGCCAGCTATCTGTGGGTACTGGCCAGTGGGCGTTGCGAGTTGGATGCGGGCGGGCGGCCGCTGCGTTTTCCGGGGGTGATCATTGATATCCATGTGCGCAAGATTGCCGAAGAATCCCTGCTCAAGCTCACCCATAACCTGGAGCAGCGCGTCGCTGCCGAAGTCCAGGCGCGCTCGGCCGCCGAGGACCAGTTGCGCCAGTCGCAAAAGCTCGAGGCCATTGGCGGGCTGACCGGGGGCGTGGCCCATGACTTCAATAATCTGCTGCAGGTGATTGCCGGCAACCTGCACTTGCTGGCCCGCCATGAACGGGACAATCCCCAGGTACAACGGCGCGTCGGTGCCGCCCTGGCGGCTGTCGAGCGCGGCGCCAAGCTGTCCTCGCAACTGTTGGCCTTTGCCCGGCGCCAGCCCCTGTCACCGGCGGTGTTCAACCCCCGGCGCATTTATGAAGGCCTGGGTGAATTGCTGCAGCGGGCCCTGGGGGAAACGATCCAGATCGATGTGCAATTACCGCAAGATCCATGGTGCATCCATGTCGATCGCAATCAGTTGGAAAACGCCGTGCTCAACCTTGCGATCAATGCCCGGGATGCCATGAAGGGCGAGGGGGTGATCCGCATCACCGGTGAAAACATCACCCTGTCACCCGAGGATGGCAGCCGCAACGGGATTGCCCCCGGTGAATATGTGCGCCTGTCGGTCAGTGACACCGGGGCGGGCATGCCGCCGGCGGTGCTGCGGCGGGTCTTCGAGCCATTCTTTACCACCAAGCCGGACGGTCACGGCACCGGCCTGGGCTTGAGCATGGTGTTTGGTTTCGTCAAGCAAAGCGGCGGGCATGTGCAGATCAGCAGCGAGCCAGGGCAGGGCACCGTGGTGCAGATGTACTTTCCCCACAGCCTTGAGCCGGAAAGCCAGGAGGCACCTGCCGCCGTGGCACTGCAAGAAGGCGGCCGGGAAACCATCCTGGTGGTGGAGGACAACGAAGGTGTACACGGCGCGGCCGTGGAGTTGCTGCAACAGTCCGGCTACACAGTGCTCACCGCCGAGGATGGCGATGATGCGATGCTGATGCTGCGCACCGGCTTGCGGCCGGACCTGATCTTCACCGATGTGGTGATGCCGGGGCGAATCAAGAGCACCGACCTGGCCGAGTGGGCCAAGGCGCAACAGCCGCCGGTTGCGGTACTGTTCACCTCCGGGCATACCCGTGACATTCTTTCCAGCGACCACCTGCTGGGCAGCGAAATACATCTGCTGGGCAAACCCTACAGCCCCGAAGAGCTGACGCAACAGGTACGCTCGGTGCTGACCGCGCGGATAAACCACTGCGATTGAACGTTTGCCAGGGTGCCGGATCCACCACTGGACTTGCCGCCTCCTATAAGGTTGACCATGACTTCACAGCGCCACTTGCCGCCTGCCACCGATCTGCCTGCCGCGCGCCCCGGTTTTGTCCGGGTGCGGGGCGCCCGGGAACACAACCTGCGCAATGTCGATGTGGACATCCCACGGGATGCCCTGGTGGTGTTCACCGGGGTGTCGGGGTCGGGCAAGTCGTCCCTGGCGTTTTCCACGTTGTACGCCGAGGCGCAGCGGCGTTACTTCGAGTCGGTGGCGCCCTATGCCCGGCGCCTGATCGACCAGGTGGGCGTGCCGGATGTGGACTCGATCGAAGGCCTGCCGCCCGCCGTGGCCTTGCAACAGCAGCGGGGCACGCCTAGCACGCGCTCATCGGTGGGCAGCGTGACTACCTTGTCCAGCCTGATCCGCATGCTCTATTCCCGCGCTGGCAGCTACCCGCCGGGGCAGCCGATGCTGTACGCCGAAGACTTCTCGCCCAACCTGCCCCAGGGCGCCTGCCCGCAGTGCCACGGCCTGGGCCGCGTGTATGAGGTGACCGAGGCGCTGATGGTGCCCGATCCCTCGCTGACCATTCGCCAACGTGCCGTCGCCTCCTGGCCGCTGGCCTGGCAAGGACAAAACCTGCGGGACATCCTCGTGACCCTGGGCTATGACGTCGATGTCCCCTGGCGCGAGCTGCCGAAAAAACAGCGTGACTGGATCCTCTTCACCGAGGACACGCCCACGGTGCCGGTGTATGCCGGCTTGACCCCGGCGCAAACCCGCGACGCCCTCAAGCGCAAACTCGAACCCAGTTACCAGGGCACCTTCAGCGGCGCCCGGCGCTACATCCTGCACACCTTCACCCACACCCAGAGTGCGCTGATGAAAAAGCGTGTCGCGCAGTTCATGCAAGGCAGCCCGTGCCCCTTGTGCGAGGGCAAGCGCCTGACCAAGGCTGCGCTGTCGGTGACATTCGCCGGAGTGGATATTGGCGAGTTGTCGCAGCTGTCGTTGTTGCAACTGGCACAGCTTTTACGCCCGGTGGCCGAGGGCAAGGGGCGGGTAAAACTCTCGGTGGAAAAACGCCTGGCCGCCCAACGCATCGCCCAGGATTTGCTGGAGCGGGTCAGCACCCTGACCGACCTGGGCCTGGGCTATCTGTCGCTGGAGCGCAGCACGCCGACCCTGTCCTCTGGCGAGTTGCAGCGCCTGCGCCTGGCGACGCAATTGGGCTCGCAGTTGTTCGGCGTGATCTACGTGCTGGATGAACCGTCGGCGGGCTTGCACCCGGCCGATGGCGAAGCCTTATTCACTGCCTTGGAACGCCTGAAATCCGCCGGCAACTCGCTGTTTGTGGTGGAGCACGACCTGGAAACCATGCGCCGCGCCGACTGGCTGATCGATGTCGGCCCGGCAGCCGGCGAGCAAGGCGGCCAGGTGCTGTACAGCGGCCCACCGGCGGGCCTGGCACAGATTGAAGCCTCACAGACCCGTGAGTACCTGTTTGCCGAGCCGCGCCCGTTGAACACCTCGCACCGTGCGCCGAGTGGCTGGCTCAGCCTGGAAGGGGTCAGCCGCAATAATCTCGACGGGGTGAGCGTGGACTTCCCCCTGGGCTGTTTTACCGCGGTGACGGGGATTTCCGGCTCGGGTAAATCCAGCCTGGTCAGCCAGGCCCTGTTGGACCTGGTGGGGGAGGGCCTGGGGCGGGTGGTGGTCAGCGACGACGAGCCCGATCTGGAAGACGCACCGCAAACCAGCGGCGGGCGCATCCGCGCGGGCCTGGAGCAGATCCGCCGCCTGGTGCAGGTGGACCAGAAGCCGATCGGCCGCACCCCGCGCTCCAACCTTGCGACCTATACCGGCCTGTTCGATAACGTGCGCAAGCTGTTCGCCGCCACCCCGGCGGCGAAAAAACACCACTACGATGCCGGGCAGTTCTCCTTCAACGTCGCCAAGGGCCGCTGCCCGAACTGCGAGGGCGAGGGTTTTGTCAGCGTCGAATTGCTGTTTATGCCCAGCGTCTACGCACCATGCCCCATCTGCCATGGCGCGCGCTACAACCCCCAGACCCTGGCGATTACCTGGCAGGGCCTGAACATCGCCCAGGTGCTGGGCTTGACCGTCGAGCAGGCGGTGGACGTCTTCGCCGAACAACCGGGCGTACTGCGTGCGTTGCTAGTCCTGCGCGACATTGGCCTGGGTTACCTGCGCCTGGGCCAGCCGGCCACCGAACTGTCCGGCGGCGAGGCCCAGCGGATCAAGCTGGCCACCGAACTGCAACGCACCGCGCGGGGCGCGACCTTGTATGTGCTCGACGAGCCGACCACCGGCCTGCACCCTCGTGACGTCGACCGCCTGCTACTGCAACTCAACCACCTGGTGGACGCCGGTCACACGGTGATCGTGGTCGAACACGAAATGCGCGTGGTGGCCCAGAGCGACTGGGTCATCGACATCGGCCCAGGCGCCGGCGACCGTGGCGGTAAAGTCGTCGCCAGCGGCACGCCCCAACACCTCGCCCAGAACAAAACCAGCCGCACCGCCCCGTTCCTCGCACGGGAACTGGGCCAGGGGAATTGACCTTGGGCATGACAAGAGGCCCATGGATGGGCTAGCTTCAAGGTGTACCAGTCATTGATTAACTTGCGGAGGTACTTCATGCCAGTGAAACATGATCTTTATCAGGATTTGGGGTTGAGCAAGGAAGACGTTCAGCAGCGTCGGGCAAGCCACCATCGGTTAGATGTATTGCTCACCCAGTATGACGTCGCCGACAAGGAGGTGCTGGAAGCAGAATCCGCAAGTGCCAATGACGATGATGTAGAGAACCTGAAAAAGAAACGCCTGTTGATCAAAGATAAAATCGTCGAACAACTGGAACAGACCAAGGGGCACTAGCCAACGTTGGGAGCGGGGGTGTCCATATTTGTTCAGAATTGACCGAAGGACAGCAGCCCCTCCACTGCCTATTATCCCAACCGTTCGCCCGACCCTGGGGCACGTTGACTGCGCATGGAATGCGTTGTGGTGTCGGGCGAACTCTCTTTTCTAGGTGCGTAGCGCCTGTAGGCAAGCGTCGATCGAGCGCTGCTGGGTGTCTGCATACAGTTGCAATTCATCAAGGGTCCGGCGGCCCAGGGCCTGTTCAAATTCGGCCTGGTTGGCGTTGGCCGTGTAGTGACTCTGCGCCGCATCGCCCAGGTTCGACTGGAAAATCCCCGCCGCGCTGACCGGCAGAAAATCCTCGTACACCAATGGTTCGATTGCCACGCAGCCGGCCGCAAGCAGTGCGTCCAGATTGGGTTGCGGGCTCTTGTCGGCTGCGCGGCCCGTGTCGGTCACGAAGTAGCGAAAGAACGCCAACCCTTGTTCGCGCATGGCCCGGTGATTATCCGGGAAGGCCTGGAAATGCTGCGCCATCAGTTCGGTGTAGCGCTGGGCGTTGGCTTCGTTGGGGAAGGCGCCCAGTTCATCCCGCGCGGCGTTGAGCAATTGGTCGTAGAGTGCCCGGCCTTTGGGTGTCAGGGCCACGCCACGCTGTTCGATTTCACCAAACCTGGCGCTGTGGCTGCCCTTGGCATCGGTAAAGGCGATGGCTTCGTCGAGGGCCTTGAAGCTGGTCTGGCGTAGCAGGATCGGGCATTGGCGGCGGGGCGGGCCTTCGATCACGGCTTTGGGGGTGATGCCTTTGCCGGGCATGTCGGCTTGTACGCGGTCGATGTCCAGGGTCCGTGGGGTCAGGTGATTGATGTGCGGGCCCTTGAAGGCCACCACATCGGCAATCAGCCGGTGCTGGTCGCTGAGTTGCTGGTACTGGGCTGCGCTGACCGTGGCGGTGTGGTGCCAGCGAAAGGTTTCCAGGGCTTGTTGGACAAAGGCCTGGGCATCGCCGGCATTCAGGCCGCCGTCGGTTTCAGCTTGCTCTATCAGCGCCAGGGCTCGTGGGGTGAAGATCGAGCGCTTGGCCAGGGCGGCTTCGGCAAAGGCTCGCAGTTCAAGGTTTTCGATCAGTTCCAGGCGCAGCAGCGAGGTAAAGACCCGGAACGGGCTTGCCTGCAAGGCGCTTTCATGCACCGCGCGAAAGGCGGTGGAATGCACCGGCACGCCGGCCGGGGTGAGGTCGTAGTAGCCCACCGGTTGCATGCCCATCACCGCAAACAGGCGGCGGATGGTTGCCAGCTCATAGGCGCTGCCCAGGCGGATGGCGCCGTGGCGCTCCATGTCCAGGCGTTGGATTTCACCGGTGCGCTGCAGTTGCTGCGCCAGGTCGGTATCGCTGGCCAGTACCCGGGCATTGGTTTGGGCCACCAACTCCAGCAGCGCGCCATACAGCGGTACTTCCTCGCGGTACATGTCGGACATGGCCCTGGAGAAGTCTTTGCGGATGTCGTCGGGGCTGATATGGCGCGGGGTAGGCATAGAAAAATTCCTGGCTGCGATAACGGTGGTATGGGCCGTGAGCCAGATTTTGTTGGGCGGTGCCCTTGGGTGCAAACGAAGATTCCTCTGGACTTCATTCTGCAAATGAATGAGCGCCACAGGCATAAACAAAAATCCCGCCTGGGTAGGCGGGATTGGTCAACCCAGGTTGCCCTGGATCAGCCTGGGAACAATTCGCTCAGCTTCATTGCCAGCATCATGTCGCCTTCGGCGCGCAGCTTGCCGCCCATGAAGGCCTGCATGCCATCGGTTTCGCCGCTGACGATACCTTTCATGGTTTCAGCATCCATCACCAGAGTCACCTGGGCGTCAGGGTTCTCGCCTTCTTGCAATTCGCAAGTGCTGTCCTTGACGATCAGCGAGAAGTTCTGGGTGTCGTCGATACGGAAACCGAACACCAGGTCCAGGCCGGCAGCAGCGCTTGGGTTGAATTTGGCTTTCATTGCTTCTACGGCTTTAGCTACGTCAGTCATGGTTCGATCCTTTTATGGGTGGTGCCAGTGACCTTGGGGTCACGGTTGGCCGCAGTCATCGGAAAGTGATGAGCTGCGGCGCCTTCAACAGTTGCAAGTGGGTATGGCTGTTGAAGGAAGCCAGTGCCACTTCGCGACCACGGAACTTCAAGTGGTTGAGCGAAGTGTTGACAATCTGCCAGTTCAGCTCGAAAGCCTGGGTGGCAGGTATGCGGGTAATCAGGTGGAGCAGGGCGGTGATGGTGCCGCCAGAGGTAAATACCGCAATCTTGTGGGAATTGTCGGCAGTCTCGAGCAGGCGCTGCAGGCCACCCTGGACGCGCTCGACAAACCCCAGCCAGCTTTCCAGGCCGGGCGTGTCATAGGTGCCGCTCAGCCAGCGCTCGATGATCAGGGCGAAGATGCGCTGGAACTCGCCACGGTTGTGTGGGGCGTTGCGCAGGATTTCCAGGGCTTCGGGCTCGCTGTCGAGCAAGTCTGGGAGCAGGGCGCGGATGATCGCGTCGGCGTCGAATTCGTTGAAGGCGCTGTCGATTTCCAGGGGCGGCACCGGCAAGCCTTGGGCGCCGATGGCTTCGAACGCGGCGTTGGCCGTGTGTTGCTGGCGGCGCAGGTCGCCCGATACGCAGCGGTCGAACGTCAGGCCCAGGTCCGCCAGGTGGCTGCCCAGTACCTGGGCCTGCTGCACACCGACAGGCGACAGGACGTCATAGTCGTCTGCACCGAAGGAGGCCTGGCCATGTCGAATCAAATAGATGCTGCCCACGTCCGTTCACCCGGTACGTTGAAAGTCTGGCGAGGTTATGAGGATGCCGGGAAGCTGTCAATGAAAAAACATACGCTTGTTTTAAAAGCTCGTTAGAGGCCCGTTTCAAGGGGTTTCAGCTCTGGCTCACCGGCAGTCCCATCGGTATGCTGGGGCAATCCGCGCCTGGCGCACCGTTTCTGTAAGGAGTCCCATGGAGTTTTTGGCTGAGTATGCAAGTTTTCTGGCTAAAACCGTTACGTTGGTCGTCGCCATTCTGGTGGTGCTGATCAGTTTTGCGGCGTTGCGCAGCAAGGGCCGGCGCAAGAATGCCGGGCAGTTGCAGGTCAGCAAACTCAATGATTTCTACAAAGGCCTGCGCGAGCGCCTGGAGCAGACCTTGCTCGACAAGGATCAGCTCAAGGCCCTGCGCAAGTCCCAGGGCAAGGCCGAGAAAAAACAGAAGAAAACCCCCGAGGCCAAACCACGGGTGTTTGTCCTGGATTTTGACGGGGACATCAAGGCCTCAGCCACCGAGAGCCTGCGCCATGAAATCACCGCGTTGCTGAGCCTGGCCACACCCAAGGACGAAGTGGTGCTGCGCCTGGAAAGCGGCGGTGGCATGGTCCACAGCTATGGCCTGGCGTCCTCGCAATTGGCGCGGATCCGCGAGGCGGGCGTGCCCTTGACGGTGTGCATCGACAAGGTCGCGGCCAGCGGCGGCTACATGATGGCGTGCATCGGCGAGAAGATCATCAGCGCGCCGTTTGCCATCCTCGGCTCGATTGGCGTGGTGGCCCAGTTGCCCAACGTCAACCGCCTGCTGAAAAAGCACGATATCGACTTTGAAGTACTCACTGCTGGCGAGTACAAGCGCACCCTGACGGTGTTTGGCGAAAACACCGAGAAGGGCCGGGAGAAGTTCCAGGAAGACCTGGACATCACCCATCAACTGTTCAAGAACTTCGTGTCGCGCTACCGCCCGCAACTGGCCATTGACGAAGTGGCTACCGGCGAAGTCTGGCTGGGCGTCGCGGCGCTGGACAAGCAACTGGTGGACGCCTTGCAGACCAGTGACGAATACCTGGCCACCAGGGCCAAGACCGCCGAACTGTTCCACCTGCACTATGCCGAGCGCAAAAGCCTGCAAGAGCGGGTGGGCCTGGCGGCCAGCGGCTCGGTAGACCGGGTACTGCTGACCTGGTGGAGCCGCCTGACCCAACAGCGCTTCTGGTAACCCCCGCCTTGTAGTCGGCTTGCAGACCATGACGATCTTCAGATCGCTATTGCCCGCAAGCTGGCTCATATATCGCCGCGATGCAGGCTATACACTTTGTTGTCGTCCGGGGCGCCTTGGCAGCGTAGGGGATTACACAGTGCATCTTAGGTAGTAATCCCCTTTACCCAAGTCCATTCTCTTTGGTGTTGCGCGACCTGCTTACATTGGACACCGGTATTGCTGGCTGTAATTCTTGGGCTCTACCCCAAAGGGGTTATTCTCAAGGATAAGGAATCGCCTGATGCTCGGTTACTATGCGCACTACAGCCAGTATTACATCACCACGCTGATGCTCTTCACCACCCTGTTTTTTGCCTTGCCGATCTTTATCGCGCCGATTGCCTGGGCCCGGGCGATGCGCTGGACGATTCCCGAGCATCAGCATCTGGCCATTTATTTTGGGCGCTGCCTGGGGGCGTTTATCCTGGTGGTAGAAGTGGCGATGTTGCGCTCGGCAACTACGGGCACCAGCTTTAGTTATGCGTTCGATATGCTGTTCGTAGTTTTCTCATTGATGTTTGTGGTGCATGTGTACGGGGCTTTGAAGCGTATCCAGCCTATTACTGAAACCCTGGAGATCGGCTTCTGGATGATTCTGTTTGTGCTCAATATGCTCTTCTATCCAGCCCAATCAATTACTTTCTAATCAGCACCTGCGCTATAGCCATCGGCCGCGATTATCAGCACTGAGCATTGTCCGCAGTCCCCTGAATATGATCGTGACGTTGGCTTGATTCTACGCCATCGCTAAATAGCGATCGTGCCATTTGTGCGGGGGCAGGGCACGAGGATGGAGCATCGTTGATCGGGAATTGTATCTCTCGATCTGCCCCCAGCTGTACGGGGCGAGGCGCCACAGAACCCTCTACTGTCAGTGCAACAATAAATCGCCTGGATAACGCCCCATGTTCATGTCCACCAGCCTGTTGTCGGCCTTTGCGCTGTTTGCCTTCGTGTCTTCGATTACCCCTGGGCCCAATAACACCATGTTGCTGGCGTCGGGAGTGAACTTCGGTTTTCGCCGCTCGATTCCCCATGCCCTGGGGATCAGCGTGGGTTTTATGGTGTTGGTGATTTCGGTCGG
The DNA here is from genome assembly GCF_012985525.1 of Pseudomonas sp. WS 5059. Taxonomy (NCBI): domain Bacteria; kingdom Pseudomonadati; phylum Pseudomonadota; class Gammaproteobacteria; order Pseudomonadales; family Pseudomonadaceae; genus Pseudomonas; species Pseudomonas sp. WS 5059. The sequence goes on from NZ_JAAQWO010000007.1 coordinate 347,580, forward strand.
CCTGGGCCTGGGGGAAGTGTTCAAGGCGTGGCCTTGGGCCTACACCGCATTGCGTTACATCGGCGCGGCGTATTTGTTGTACCTGGCGTGGAAGATCGCGACTTCAAGCGCGATGTCGGATGACACGGACGGCAAGCGCAAGCCCATGACCTTTCTCGCCGCTGCGGTGTTTCAGTGGGTCAACCCCAAGGCCTGGGTCATGGCGTTGGGGGCGATCACCACCTATACGCCGGCGGAAGGTTACTTCACTAACGTGCTGATCATTGCCGTGGTGTTTGCTGTGGTCAACTTGCCGAGTGTGTGCGTGTGGGCCGGGTGTGGCACCGGCTTGCGCAATGTCTTGCGTGAGCCGCGCTGGTTGAAGCTATTCAACTGGTCGATGGCGGGGTTGTTGGTGTTGTCGTTGTACCCGATGTTTTTCCTCGGGTGACAGGTTCGGGATATCAAGCCTTGGGGCTATCGTGAATGACTCTAATGAACTGTGAGAATTGACAGTATCGGACAGTCAGTGGCTTGCCCACTATCAATTGCTGTCCACGGTTTTCGAGCCTTTCAACGAATGTTGTTTTTGGGGCGTCGTTAAACCATCAATCTTGAGTCAATGGAGTGTCACCCAATGTCTAAGGAACTCATCAGCCCGCCGGGCGCAGACGCGTTGCAACCCCATCCCGAAGCCGGAGGTTCTGCAGAGGGGTTCAAAGCCCCGCCCTCTCAGTTGGCCTATCTCAAAGACAACTCGGTTAACCCAGCCAGGTACTTGATGATGTCCAGCGGATACGTCATGACCACCAAGGATATTAACCAGGCCTCGAAATTCCTGGTTATCAGTTATGGCGACGGGAATTGGTACATTATGACGGTCGATACCGCAGAGTATCTTTCGTTTACCGACCGCAGCTACCTCTACGCCTATTCGGGCTGGAGTAATGCGAGATACGTGACCCTCGACCCCGTGAGCTTTAAAAAATACCCGGGGCTCTATCTGCATAATGGCTACGTCTGTTGCAATGGCCTCAAGGACAAGCCAGACAGCCTGATGAGCGTCCATCCCGAGTTGATCAACTAGCGGTTAAACACGCCAAATCGTGCGCTGGGTACAGCGGTGTATCACGCGCACCTTGACCCGGGTTTCAGACCGGCGAGATCGTAGCCAGCAGGCCGATTCCAACGGTCAGTGCCAGAAACCCGAGAAGAAAAAATGCCATCTTAGCCATGGGGCCTCCAAAAGGAAGAAGGGCGGCTGGAGAGTTCCTGCCGATGAGCCATTGTCACGGTTGTGGTCTGTTCGGTACAGATGCAGGTGTTAAAGAAAAAAGCGTATCAGATGCAGCTTGCACGCTGCTGTACCGAGGTTTCGGCTGGGGCGTGGAGGTGCCGATCAGACTGTCCGGGCAACTTTAGCGCGCCTGGGATTGGCGTCCAGCCGGCGCAGGCTTTCGACGGCAGGCAGGATGTATTTGAACCACTGCGCGCGGTGCGGGCCTGGCTGGTCGCGCATCTGTTCGATGCCCGGCGATTGAGCTTCATCGATGGGGTAGCAGTCATCACTGCTGCGCCTGCCGTCGCGGTACACAATAAAACCGCCGCGCCCGCTGCCACATTGGTGCAGGTATACCGGCGACAGTTCTCGTTGCTTATCAACGCGCGCATTCAACTGGACGATGTAGGCCCCCATGGCAAGCGACACGCCCACAATCAGCCCCAGGCATAGCACCAACTGCCAGGTGTAGCTGGCCCCCGCCTTATCGCAATGCACTGGCGACACAGCATGCAGCTGCCTGCTCGATGCTCTGGCCCACCAGGAACCCGCTACCGCCCCCCAGGTTGACCAGCTGCCCCCGCGAAGGCAGGACGCTGGCCATCAGGGCGAATAAAATCAGGGCCAACAGGACTCTTTTGACGATCGCATAAAGGTTCATGACGGTGCTGACCTCAGGATTTGAAGAGCCCCAGCTTAGAGAGTGCCGGGTTAACGCGAGGTAAACATCCGCTGGAAATCGCTCGACTTCCGTTATCCTTCACTCCTCTGCGCAACACCCGTCCGAGGGGACTTTTTAGTGCATATTCACCTGCTGCTGGTCGAGGACAACCTGGATCTGGCCACCACCGTCATCGAGTACCTGGAGATCAGCGGCATGGTCTGCGACCACGTCACTAATGGCCAGGCTGGCCTTAACCTGGCACTCGCCCAGCATTACGACGTCATTCTCCTGGACATCATGTTGCCGCGCCTCGACGGCCAGCAGGTGTGCGAGCGGTTGCGCCAGCAAGGCAGCCAGACGCCCATTCTCATGCTCACTTCACTGGACGCGCTCTCGGACAAGCTCGCCAGCTTTGCAGCGGGCGCTGACGACTATCTGGTCAAGCCATTCGAGCTGGCCGAGCTGGTGGCCAGGATTCGCGCCCTGAGCATGCGCCGCAGCAGCCAGACCAGCCGCCTGCAGGTAGACGATCTGGTGATGGACCTCACCACCCGCAAAGTCAGTCGCGCCGGGCAGGCGCTGCATTTGTCACCCATCTGCTGGACCTTGCTGGAATACCTGATGCGCGCCAGCCCTGAACCCGTGCCCCGGGAACGCCTGGAAACTTCAGTCTGGGGCGACGAACCGCCGGACAGCAACACCCTCAAAGTGCACATGCATCGACTGCGCAAGGCGGTAGACAAACCCTTCGGCCGGCCGTTGATCCACACCCTGCCTGGGGTCGGTATCCAGGTAAAACCCCATGCGTAACGGCTTGAGCTTGAAGTGGGTGATCAGCGGCAGCTTCCTGCTGCTGATTGCCGTGGTGTTACTGATCTACAGTCAACTATTGCCGGTATACACCGTGCGCGGCCTGCTCTACACCGCCAGTGCGATGATGGAAGAAGAGGCGCAGTACTTCATCAGGCACTATAAAAAGGACCCGACCACACCCCCTCCGCACAACTACTTCTTCGAGGGCGTCATTGGCAAGGAAGCCTTGCCGGCGAGCGTGCGTGAGTTGCTCAAGGCGCCGCCGAGCATGTCTTTCGGTGCCGTGCAGGTGTTCGGTGATACCGACTCCGATGACGACGACGCCGAGGTCCGGGCGGTTCTCTCCCAAGACCTGGGTGACGGCAAGACCCTCTATATGTATGACATCGACCATGACCACGAAGAGGGCGGCGAGGTCGAGACGCCGCTGTCCGATGCCTACTTTGACCAGGTGCTGCAAGGCGTGGTGTTTGTCAGCCTGGCGGTGTTCGTGCCGGCGCTGATCATCATCGCCCTGTTGGTCTGGTGGCTGGTGCGGCCGCTGGGGCGCCTGGCGCAATGGTCCAGCACCCTGAAAAAACCTGACGCAATGGCCAGCGCGCGCCCGGATTTCAGCTTCAAGGAGTTCAATACCCTGGCCGACGCCCTGGCCCAGAGTGTCGAGCAAGTGCAGGCCGCCAGCCAGCGTGAAGGCCGCCTGTTGCGCTACACCAGCCATGAGCTGCGAACCCCGCTGGCGGTGCTCAAGGCCAATATAGAACTGCTGGCCCTGCAGGCCGGCGGTGTCCTGCCATCCTCCCTGCAGCGTATCGAACGCTCGGTGTTGAACATGCAGCTTATCGCCGAGACCTTGCTGTGGATGAGCCGCGAACGTCCCGAACCGCTGCCCGAAGAAGACATCGACCTGAGCGCGTTGGTCGGCGAGCTGATTAACAAGCATCGCTACCTGATCGGCAATCGGGATATCGAACTGCTTGTCGACATCCACAGCGAACCCTGCCGACTACCCCCCACCGCGTGCCGCATCGTGATCGGTAACTTCCTGCGCAACGCCCTGCAATACGCGGAAGAGGGCCAGGTAGAAATCAGCTTCAACTACCCGCGCCTGGTAATTGCCAACCACATCAGGGAGGCCAAGCCGAGGGAGGAATCCAGCGATTACGGCTACGGCCTGGGGCTGCAGTTGATGCGTCAGTTATGTGCAAAATTGGGCTGGCAGATTGATGTGATTCTTGAGCAGCAGCGTTTTACGGTGGTTCTTGAGTTTGCGAGTTTGCGGGATGTCGAGAGTTCGCAGGCGAGGGATTTGCGGCGCCACTAGTCAAATAGCGGAACAGAAAAGATAAGGGCCTGCATGAAGTTCATCATGCAAGCCCTTGATATCTGTGGTGCCCGAACCCGGAATCGAACCGGGACGCCCTTACGAGCGGGGGATTTTAAGTCCCATGCGTCTACCAGTTTCGCCATTCGGGCGGCAGCGCGATGAAGCAACTCAATAGGCTTTGTCGAACAAAGCGCTTGAGCGGTGCAGCAGGCTAGGGAATATATAGATCCAGGCACCTTGGCGCAAGTTTGCATGTGCTCTTTTTCAGCTCGATCGGGCGTGTCAGCTTTGAAAAAAAGCCCGCTATATCAGTGATCTACATTTTCCCTGGAGGGGCATGCGACGCCCTGGCGCACTTTCAAGGCTGGCATCGCGCAGGCGTTGTAGCAGCTGTTTAGCGCATGGCATTGTGCGATCATCTACGTTTAGATCAATCGAGTAGGGTAGTGACATGCGCGTCATCACGGTGAGAACCAAAACGGAACTTGAATCTGCCAAGAATGCCGGTTACGAGCAGATCACTGTCCAAGGTGAGCTTGCAGACAAGCTCAAGTCGTCCAAGAAGATCGCGGTAGCGGGAACGATCACCGTTGGGTTGTTGACTGCCGCACTGGCGGCTGTGCCTTTTACCGGCGGGCTATCGATGGCGGCGGCTGCACCTATCGCGGCACTGACGGGACTTGAGATAGCAGCCATTATCGCTGCGGCGTCTCTTGGCTTAGGTCTGATCATCGCCCTGTTCAAAGGCTACGAGGAGATCTCCTTTGAGAAGGGAAAAATGGTCCTTAAAAAGAAACAGTCATGAGTGGTTTTATCGACGGCCCTCCGTACTTCTTCCGTTGCAAGAAGTGTGAGCACCGTTTCACTCGTGCGGTGCGGTTGGGGTTGTTGTGTCCCCAGTGTCATTCGATACGCATTGAACGAGACAGGCAGGTGAACAAGTAAACCGAGGGGGCTTGTGCGAGATGCTCGCCAAGCCCTGTCAGATACTTACCCACGCAACCGACGAATAATCTCAGCGTAACCCACCGCCCGTGACAACCGTTGCAGCGCCTCCAGTCGGCGCGAGTAGGCCTGTGCATCACCGTAGGTCAGCTCTACATGCAGGCTGTCGATCATCACCAGGTAGGCCTGCGCCAGTACTTCCCCGGTCTGTTCGTCTACGGCCGGATAGGCTTTGAGTAGCCCCTGCTGGAAGTGGCTGCGGATCATGGCCATATAGTCATTGAATCCGGACATGACCACGCCCCTCAGCGGCGCCGGTGGGTAAAACGCGGCCCTCAACAAGAACCGCAGGGATGCATGGGCGCTGTAGCGGCGCTGCAGGTTGTCGATGTAGACCTCGCCGGGGGCCTTGATCGAACGGGCGTTTTTTGCAAACTGGCTTTGCACGTAGTCGCGCTCGGCCTGCAAGGCAAGTTCGAGCACGACCCCGTAGAGCGCGTCCTTGCTGGCAAAGTGGGCGTACAGCGAGGCCTTCTTGATGCCCGCGCGTACGGCGATGTCATTCAGCGAGGCCGCGTCGTAACCGTGCTCGGCAAATTGGTCCAGCGCCAGGTACGCGATGCGTTCGGCGGCTGAGGTCAGGGTGTTGGATGTCATGGTGGGGTTCCTCAATCAGTGCCCGGTCAGGTCATAGGCTGCGCCTGCACCCCGGGGGAGGCTGAGCGTTGTCAGTAGGCAGGTCAGCAACGCACTGGCCAACAGCAGCGTGGCCCAGGCCACCGGTCCATGGTTCAGGGCCAATGCCGACAGTGGCGTTGCACTGGCGGAGATCGACAGTTGGAACGCGCCCAGCAGTGCGGCAGTTGAGCCCAGCGCGCGTTTTTGCGAAGACATGACCAGCGACATCAGCGTGGATTCGGCGATGCCCAGGCCAAACAGGGCGATGGCCATGCCTGCCACTATACCGGGCAGGCCCAGGGTGGTCAGGGTGCAAACCACCGCGATTGCCGAACCTGCGGCCATGCACGTCACGCCGATCATCGACAGACGGTTCAAGCCCAGGCGGCTGACCAGCTTCCCGGCGCTCATCGCCCCGATCAGGATGGCTACGCCGGTCACGCCGAACAGCATGCCAAAGGCTTGCGGGCTCAGGCCGTAGGTCTGTTGGTAGACCAGGGTTGCGCCGCCGATGTAGGCAAACAGAAAGAAGAACACTGCGGCCACGGCGAGGGTCGGGCGCAGGAAGTGCCGGTCCCTGGCAATCGCCAGGTACGTCCGGCATGCGGCGCCCAGGCGCAGCGGTTCCCGGTGGCTGGCGGGCAGGGTTTCCGGCAGCGACAGCCAACTGTTGCCCAGCACTGCCAGGCCAAAGGCGGCGAGTACCAGCATCACCGCGCGCCAACCGTAGTGGGTATCGATCACCCCGCCCAGTGCCGGGGCGAAGATCGGCGCAACCCCTTCGATGGTCATCAGCAATGCAAAGAGCTTGGTCGCGGCTACGCCTTCGCTGACGTCCCGCACCATGCTCATGATCACCACCAGCGTCAGTGCGCTGCCAAGTCCCTGGACGAAGCGCAGGGCGATCAAGGTTTCAAGGGTCGGCGCCCACGCCGCACCCAACGAGCACAGGGTAAACACCACAAGGCCGGCCAGCAGGGGCCGGCGGCGTCCGTAGGCGTCGACGATGGGCCCGAAGATCAACTGGCCAGCGCCCATGGCCAGGAGGAAGAACGTCAGGGTCAACTGCACGCTGGCGAAGCTGCTCTGATACTCGCGGGCAATTTCGGGCAGGCTCGACAAGTACATATCGACAGCCGACGGGCCGAGGGCGCCGATCAGTCCCAGGCCGATAGCCAGCCTCAGGGGAACCCCGGGGGTGGGTTGCGAATTCATACAGACTCCAGATACTAAAACATCCTACCGGTCGGTAGGTTGTGCGGATGTTAACGGCACCTTTTAGATCGGTCAACAGGGCAGAGGCGCCATGAATCCGTGAGTATCGGTAGCGATACAACGTGATCGCTGCAAGTGAATGAGAGTCGTTATCAATTGTATTTCTTTAAATTCAAGATTGGATTAGACTCGCGCCTGCTGGGCACAAACAGCGTTCTGGGCATCAGAAAAAACAAAAACAGGCGTAGGGGAGCAGGGCGTGAATTTCAACAAAACGACAATGGCGGTGGCAGTGGGTTCGGCGATCTGCCTGTGCAACGCTGCGTGGGCCGCAGAACCTGCGAGTGCTCTGGAGATTGCGCCGATCACCGTCACCGGTGAAAAGATCAACCGTAGCCTGGAGCAGACCCAGTCGAGCGTGGTGGTGGTGACCGACCAGCAACTGCGTGAAAAGCACGACCGTGACCTGGTGGATGTGTTTGCGCGTACGCCAGGTGTGTACAACCAGTCCGGCAATGAAAACTGGGGGATTCGCGGCGTGCCCGTGTCCGGTTTCGACGATCAGGGCCCGGCCACGCTCAACGGTGCGGTGTCGGTATTCGTCGACGGCGCCGTGCAACCGAACCGCGCCCTGACCCTCAGCCCGATGCCGCTGTGGGACGTCGACCAGGTCGAAGTGTTCCTCGGCCCGCAATCCACCACCCAGGGCCGTAACTCGCTGGCCGGCGCGGTGGTGATCCAGACCCGCAACCCGACCTTCGAACCGAGTTTTTCCGCGCGCACCAACATGGGCACCTATGGCGAGCGCGGTGCAGCGGTGGCCGGTGGCGGCGCGCTGGTCGATGACAAGATCGCCGGGCGCATTGCCGTGGATTACCAGGAGGGCGACGGCTACATCGACAACGTCGCCCTGCATGACGACGCCAACCCTAACCGTACCGCCAATGCCCGGGGCAAGCTGCTGATCCTGCCCAACGACGATCTGGATGTGCTGCTGACCTACGCCCATGGCGAAAGCCGCAAGGGTGACAACTCGGCGATGCGCCAGAACGACAAGATCCGTTATTACAAGATGACGTCCAACACCAAGGCCTATGACAAGCTCGCGCAGGACACGCTCAGCGCCAAGGTGGACTACCGCCTGGACGACAACTGGTCGCTGACCAGCCTGACCGCCAATACCCGTTCCGACTACGACGCGCGCCTGGATTTCGACCAGTCCGCCGACGCCAACCAAGTGGTGTTGCGCACCCAGGATGGCGACCTGTTCAGCCAGGAACTGCGCCTGAACTACAGCAGCGACACGCTCAAGAGTTTTGTCGGCGCCTACTACGGCCACAACACCAACAACTTCCACGACCGCCTGTTGTTCAACAACGTCCTGTTCGGCACCGCCAAGGGCGAGACCACCATTGAAAGCAAGGCTGTGTTCGGTGAAATCAACTGGACATTCGCCCCGCAGTGGACCTTGATCACCGGCCTGCGCTACGACCACGAAACCAACGACACCCACATCAAACAGGACGATTTCTCCAGCCCTGGCAAGGTCAGCAAGTCGTTTGATGCGCTCCTGCCGAAACTGGGCCTCGATTACGAACTGGCCGCTAACCAGTACCTTGGCGTGATGGTGCAAAAAGGCTATCGCGGTGGTGGCGTCAACGTGCGTGCCGGTGGCGGCCACGAAGGCTACGACCCGGAATACACCACCAACTACGAGCTGTCCTACCGTGGCTCGTTCTTCGACAAAACCCTGCGGACCCGTGCCAACCTGTACTACACCGACTGGAAAGACCAGCAGGTCAGCGTGCTCGAGCGCAACACCGACTTCGTCCAGGTGTTCAACGCCGGCAGCAGCGATATCAAGGGCCTGGAAGTGTTTGTCGAGAAAGACCTCGGCGCGCAGTTGACCCTGACTGCCGGTGGCTCGATCACCGCAGGCAAGTACAAGGACTTCGTGACCGGTGATGGCCGCGATATGAGCGGCGAGGACTTCCTCTATTCGCCCAAGTACAAATTGTCCCTGGGCGGCCTCTACCGCTGGAACGAGCGCCTGACCCTGAACACCGACCTGGTGTACCAGAGCACCGCGCCGTCGGAGTATGAGTTCGATACTGCAGGCAAAGTCACGGGCGAGCGCCGCAGCGACAACTACTGGCTGGTCAACTTCAGCACCGAGTACAAAGTCACCAAGAATGTCGCGCTCTCCGGCTTCGTGAAAAACGCCTTCGACAAGGAACACATCACCAACAACCGCAGCGGCGATATCGTCGATGTGGGCGCACCGCGCACAGTGGGCCTGGCGTTGCGCTACGACCTGTAGGGTCATGATTCGCTGGCCAGTCAACTCCCACAGTTGATTGGCGGCGTTTTCAAACCATGGATTTTTCGCTTTCCATTTAAGAGCTTTCCTAAATACGTCGGTAGGAGATGTCGTGAGAATGAGCGCACTTCTATCTCATCTGTGATGTGTCATGTCCTTTCTACCGATTCGTGTTCTGGTCCTCGAAGAGCACCCCTTCAAGCAGCTCGTTGCCATTCAGGCCTTCAAGGACGCCGGCTGTGACAGCGTGGAGGGCGTGGCCGACGTAAAGGCTGCGCTGCAGTTGCTGGACCACGCAGGACCGGTGGATATCGTGCTCTGTGCGTTGGACGAGGCGGGCATGCAGGGGCTCACTACGCTCGAATTGCTCAGCCGTACCCGCCGGGTCAAGTCGCTCATCATTTGCAGCGTGCTTGCCCCCGACCTGCAAGACGCCATCGACCGTATGGTCGGCATGCTGGGGGTCAGCGTCCTCGGGTATGTCGATGTGCCAGTGCGCGCAGGGGCGATCACCCCGCTGTTAAGCCGATACCTGGAAACCACTGTCGCCCCCGGGCATGCCGCTCAGAAGGCACGCCACACGCTCGCCAGCCAGGCCGGCCTGGAACAGGCCATTGCAGGGCATGAGCTCAAGGCGTTCTTTCAACCCAAGTTCAATTTGGCGAGCGGTGAAGTCGGCAGCCTTGAAGTGCTCGCGCGCTGGGAGCATCCGCAGTACGGCGTGCTATGCCCGGCGGATTTCCTGCCGCAGGTCAGCCAGTTCGGGCTGATGGACCCTTTGTTTTTTGCCCTGCTGGAACAGGCGTTGGCCTTTGTGCAAACGGCGCAGGCACAAGGGCACGTGCTGTCCCTGGCGTTTAATCTGGAGGCCGAGCAACTGTCTAACGAGTCACTGTTGCCACAGCTGTGCAAGGCGCTGGAGTGCTACGCCATACCTGCGTCGCGCCTGACTTTCGAAATCACCGAAAGTGGCCTGCTGGAAGTCTCTCCCAGGGTGCTCGAAACCTTGATCCGCCTGCGGATGATGGGGGCCGGCCTGTCCATCGATGACTTTGGTATCGGCTACTCCTCACTGGAGCGCCTGTGCCAGTTACCGTTCACCGAAATCAAGCTCGATGCGCGCTTCGTTCGCGACCTTGACCGCAGCCCTCGTAACCGTGCGGTGATCAGCAGCACCCTGGCCCTGGCTGAAGCGCTGGATATGGCGGTCGTGGTCGAAGGCGTAGAGCACGAAAGCCAGCGCCAACGCTTGCTCAAGTTGGGTTGCCATCAGGGCCAGGGCTATCTCTGCGCGCGGCCCATGAGCGCCGCGCGTGCGCTCTCGTGGCTGGAGATGAGGTCGGCGTCACGCAGCACGCGCTGATGTTGGGAAACAGGGGCTAGACTCAAGGGCTCACTTTCCTTTTTGGAGACTCCAGATGCCCCATAAAAACACCATCTGCCTCTGGTTCGACGGCGCCGCACTGGAGGCTGCCAGGTTCTACGCCGCCACATTCCCGGACAGCACAGTCGAGGCCGTACACAAGGCGCCGGGCGACTATCCCGCGGGCAAGCAGGGCGATGTGCTGACCGTGGAGTTCACCGTCATGGGCATCCCATGCCTGGGCCTCAATGGCGGATCGGGTGTCCAGCACAACCAGGCGTTTTCATTCCAAGTGGCCACTGACGACCAGGCTGAGACGGATCGCCTGTGGCAAGCGATTGTCGGCAATGGCGGCGAGGAAGTTGCCTGTGGCTGGTGCCGCGACAAGTGGGGTCTTTCCTGGCAAATCACCCCGCGCATGCTCATGGCGGCGATCATCCATCCCGACCCCGCGGCGGCCAAGCGTGCATTCGGTGCAATGATGGGCATGGTGAAAATCGACATCGCGGGCATCGAGGCGGCGCTCAAGGGTTGATGAAACCCTGGTATAACGTGCGTTTTCAATACAGGAACGGCAAGGGAATGCAGATGAAACTGACGGCCCAGAGGCTGGTCGAGCTGGCGATGGCCAACCCCATCAACGCTCAATTGACCGCGCGTCTGCCAGCCCTTGGCCTGGACCAATGCCTGTTGACGGCGGGTTGCCTGTTCCAGGCGGTATGGAATCATCAGGCCGGGCTCAGCCCCGATTGGGGGGTGAAGGATTACGACGTGTTCTACTTTGACACCGATATGTCCTGGGAAGCCGAGAATGAGGTGATTGAGCGCGCCAGCGAACTCTTGCGCGACCTGGATGCGAACATTGAAGTGAGGAACCAGGCGCGCGTGCACCTGTGGTATCCGCAGCGGTTCGGCATGCCTTACCCGCAGTTGCACACAGCCCGTGGCGGGGTGGATCGCTACCTGGTGGCGGGCACCTGTATCGCCTTGGCCGTGGACACTGGCGAAATCTATGCGCCCTACGGCCTGGCTGACATCGGGCAGGGAATACTTCGACTCAACCCCATCACCCCGCAGCCAGAGCTGTTCGAGCACAAGGCCAAGAGCTATCAGGCTCGTTGGCCATGGCTCAGGATTGAAGCCCCATAGACTAAACTGCGAAACCTGGCTTGCCAGTGATGGTGATAATCCAAAGGCTTTAACACCGGTGTTTGCCGCGACACAGGCAGGTGATTTTGCTGTTCTGCGTGCTGGCAGGGTGCCACAATGCCATTTTGTCGCAGCACTAGGGATCAGGCGAATCAAATGAATGGCCTTGGGCGTGAGCAGGACCAGGATTTGTTTATCGAAGAGCAGGTGCGTACCGACCGCTTGCATCAGCTGTTTCGCCAATCCTTTTCTGCGGTTTTTGGCAGCTATCTGGCCGCTGGCATGCTGTGCTGGCTGTGCTGGGACCGGCTTGAACCGCGCCTGATGATCGGCTGGCTGGCATTGCTGGCCGGCTCGTCGCTGCTGCGTTTGTCGATGTTCCTCCAGTATTTTCGCAGCCCCAAAAATGAGCGCACGCCGCAACGTTGGGAGCGGCATTATTGGCTCACCCTGGTGCTGTCGGCTGGAATCTGGGGGCTGGGCGCCTTTGCGGTGATGCCCGCCGATGACCGGTTGACCCAGGCGCTGGTCATGCTCTTTGCCGTGGGCATGTCGGTCAGCGCGGTGTCGTGCTACTCGGCCTATCGGTACATGACCATAGTGTCCATGGCCCTGGTGTTGTTGCCCTGTACCCTGTGGCTGCTGCTTCAACCGTCCAAGATGCAGACGGGCATGGCGGTCGCGGTGCTGGTGTTCTCGTCATTTGTCGTGGGCGCCTCGCGCAAGTTGTCGCAGGCGCTGGAGACGGCGTTTCGCCTGACCCGCGAAATAGAGCGGGCCCACAGTATTTCAATGCGCGCCGCCCAGACCGACGAACTCACCGGGCTGATGAACCGCCGGGCGTTTTTCGAGCAGGCCCAGGTGCTGTATGACCAATGCAAGCGTACGCACCAGCCACTGAGCGCGCTGATGCTGGATATGGATCACTTCAAGACGATCAACGATACCTACGGCCACCAGGCCGGAGACCGGGTGTTACGGCAGATTGGCCAGGTGATCAGGGCGTCGTTCCGCCAGGCTGACGTGTACGGGCGCCTGGGGGGCGAGGAGTTTGCGGTGTTGTTGCCAGACACCACCCTGGAAGTGGCCCGGGAGATCGGCGAGCAACTGATCCTGGCCATTGCGGGCCTGACTACCGACCCTGGGCTGGACCTGACCGCGAGCCTGGGCGTGGCCTCGACCCATGCCGTGGGTGACGACTTGCAGCATTTACTGAACAGCGCCGACAAGGCCCTGTACCGCGCCAAGGCCATGGGGCGCAACCAGGTGGCGGTCGCGTCCTAGCCTCAATCCTTGCCCATCGCCCTGGCCAGCACTCGTGAAATCTGGTCGGCGGAGTAGGGCTTGGCCAGGAACTCAAAGCCGTCATAGCCGGACTTGGCCAGCTCTTCGCTGTAACCGGAGGTGAGGATCACCGGCAGCTCGGGCCGGCGCCGGCGCCGGCGCAATTCCCTGGCCAGTGCCACGCCGCCCATGCCCGGCATCACCACGTCGGAAAACACCCCGTCGAACGCCCGGGCATCCGGGCCGATCATCTCCAGGGCTTCTTCGGCATGGGTGGCCCACACCGTCTGGTAGCCCAGGTCCTGCAGGATCTGGTTGGCGAAGCGGCCCACTTCCAGGTTGTCTTCCACGATCAGGATGCGCCGGCGCACGGCGTCCGGGTCCAGTTCCAGGGGGGGCTGGAGGGTGCAGTCGTGGATCGCTTCGGGCTCCACCTGCGGCAGGTACAAGGTAAACACGGTGCCCTTGCCGAGCACACTGGCGACATCGACGTTGCCTCCCGATTGCTTGGCGAACCCGAATACCTGCGACAACCCAAGCCCGGTACCTTTGCCAACCTCCTTGGTGGTGAAGAACGGCTCGAAGATGCGTTCAAAGGTCGCCCCGGCAATCCCGCTGCCGGTGTCCGCCAGGGAGATCGCGACAAAGGCTTTGCTCGAGCCGCCATGCCCGCGTATGCACGGCAGCGGCTGGTCTCTTTCCAGGCGCAGCACCAGCGTGCCCTGGCCGTCCATCGCGTCCCGGGCGTTGAGGGCGATGTTGATCAGGGCGGTTTCAAACTGGCTGGAGTCCGCGCAGACATAACAGGCCAGTTCAGGCAGTTCGACGCTGACATGGATCCGCGCGCCGGTGACCGTCTCCAACATGTCGCCGATGTTCTTTACGCGCACGCCGACATTGAACACTTGCGGGTTCAGCGGTTGGCGCCGGGCAAAGGCGAGCAATTGGCTGGTCAGCTTGCTGGCACGCTCTACGGTATCGGTCACGGCACTCATATAACGCTGGCGGCGTTCTTCGGGCAGGTTGGGCATGCGCAGGAAGTCGACCGAGGAGCGAATGATCGTCAGCAGGTTGTTGAAGTCGTGGGCCACACCACCGGTCAACTGGCCAATGGCTTCCAGCTTTTGCGACTGACGCAACGCCGCCTCAGTCTGGTTAAGCAGAGTGGTGCGTTCCACCACCCGCTGCTCCAGGGTCGCATTCAAATCGGCCAGCGCCGACAAGCCCTCGCGAACGATGGCATCGGCCCGCACCCGTTCGATATGGGCCCAGGAGCGTTCGGTGACTTCACCCAGCAGCGCCAGGTCGTAGGAAGACCAGCGGCGCGGGATGCGGTCGTGAATGGCCATCAGCGCGGTCAAGCGCCCGGACTTGATCAAGGGCATGCAAATGGTCGCCGTCACGCCAATGGCCTGGAAGGTCGCGGCTTCCTCGGGCGTCAGTTCCGTCAGGTTGTCGTTGATGATCAACGGCTCGCCGGCCTGCAGGCGCTCGACCGCCAATTGGCCGAAGTCGGCCAGGCGGTAATTTCCGACGATGCTCGGCGAGCCTTCTGCGGCCCAGTTGTCGCGGATGGTAAAGCCGTCTTCATCGGCCTCCATGTCTGCATAAGCGCAGTTGGACAGGTTCAGGTGGGTCGCCAGGATCCGTGTGGTGGCGGCCATGATCGCCGCCGGATCGGTGGCATTGGCCACCCCATTGCTGATTGCATCCAGCACGGCGAGGCGGCGGGCCATGAACACGGAGTTGGTGGTTTCGGTGACGGTATCGAGAATGCCCACGACCGTGCCGCCGACATCGCGGATCGGGCTGTAGCAAAAGGTGAAATAGGCCTGTTCCGGTGCGTCACCGCGCTCGATGATCAGCGGGAAATCTTCGATAAACGTAGCGTGCCCGGCAAATGCGGCGTCGGCGATCGGGCTGATCTGGCTCCAGGCTTCCTGCCAGATGGTACTGAAGGGCTGGCCCAGTGCGTCGGGCTTGTTACCGAGGATCGGCAGGAACGCGTCGTTGTACAGGGTAACCAAACCCGGCCCCCAGACCACCGCCTGGGGAAAATGCGAAGCAAGGCTCAGTGACACGGTGGTCTTGAGCACATCCGGCCATTGGTCCATTGGCCCCAGAGGGGTGCTGGCCCAGTCATGGCGGCGAACCCGTTCGGCCATTTCACCGCAGCCTTGTAGCCAGTCTGTCATCTACTCAACACCTAGTTCGTCCCACGCTGCGATATGGCACCGCAATATCAAACAACAGACCCGGGCAATGCCCGGCAGTTCAGCGCTACTGCACGCCTAGCAGCGCGGTCCAGTAAATTCCTGCGTCGCTTTTTGGATCCAGCCCATAGGCCGCGCCCAATTCGCGAAATTGCGGGTTCATCAGGTTGGCGCAATGCCCGGGGCTGGCGAGCCAGCCATCGACCACTTTGCGCGGCGTATCAAGGCCAGCGGCAATATTTTCGCCGATCTGCTGGGCGGCATAACCGGCCAGTTCCGCGCGGTCGCCGGGGGTTCGGCCGTCACGGTCCAGGTGGTCGAAGAAGTTATGGTTGGCCATGTTGCGTGCATGACTGTCGGCGGCGCTCGCCAGTTGCGCGTTCCAGGCCAGCGGGGTGGTGGCTGCGAAGGCCTTCTCGCCACATTGGCGCGGTTGCTTGCGGGCGGCGTTGACCATCTCCAGCAGCTGCGGGCCGGCCTCCTGGGAACTGGCCAGGCCCCGGCTCAACAACGGGCGGGCGAGGACAATGCGCCAGTCCTGGCCATTGTTGCTGACGCCGATATCGACGAATTGCGGGTCCAGCACTACCCGGCAGAAACTCTCGCGCACCGCTTTCATCGCCGATTGCGCATCGCGCGGGCCGGACAGGCTGATCGCTTGCACATTCACCATTGGGTAGGCCGCCTGGGCCAGGTCCTGCTGCAAATCGCCGACATTATTGACCGGCAGTACCAGGCGCGGGTCGACCGCCAGCGGCGGCAACTCTTGGGAACCCTGGTCGGCGCAGCGCTGCAATTGGCTGCGGTACTGGTTGATCGAGTCGATCAATTGACTCTCTTCGCTCGCCGACGCCGTGGCGCAAAACGCCAGACTGGCGGCCAGCGTGGTAACACCCATCATCAATGACAGAACGCGCATGGACGTTTCCTTTGAGCATGAAAGTGCCCATGATGCGCGATCAAGGGGCGCAGATGCACCCCTTGGACAACATTTTGCCCCTAGTTCTTGAATGCCGAGTGCTTGCGGCCCTGGTCACACAGGGCAAACACCACCACCAGCACCGAGGCGATGGCGAGGATGATCACCACGCCATCCGTCGAGTGTGTGGTCGAGGCGGCCACCATCGACAAGGCACCCAGCGGCGCCAGGCCACCGGCGATGGCCGTACCGATTTCACGCCCGGTACCGAAGCCTGAAGAGCGGGTCTGGGTCGGGAACTGGCGGCTGAGGAACGAGCCCTGTGGCGCGAACATCATGGGTGCGAGGATCCCGGTGCCGATCCCGATGGCCAGGTAGATCATCAGGCTTTCCCCGGTGTTCAGCAGCGCCAGGAACGGGTAGGCGAACAGCAGCGACAGCACGCCGCCCAGCACCAGTACCGACTTGCTGCTCCACTTGTCACACAGCCAGCCGAAGCACGGCACGGCGACAATCGCCACCAGGCTGGCGATGGTCACCGACAGCGAAGTGACGTGCACATCCACACCCTTGAACTGGGTGAGGTAGGCCAGGGAAAAGGTCTTGAAGATGTAGCTGAGGGCGTTGTAGCCAATTGCCACGAAGAACACCACCGCTAGGCCCTTGAGGTCGTTCTTGAACAGTGCCTTGAGCGGCGAGACCTTGGCCTTGGCCGGCTCCTTGCTCAGCTCCTTGAACTCCGGGGTTTCCGGGATACTGTTACGTACCCACAGGCCCACGCCCACCAGGGCGATGCTGCAGATAAACGGGATGCGCCAGCCGCCGGCCAGCAGGAACTCATTGCCATTGATGGTCAGCAGGTACACGGTCAGCGATGACAGCAGCAGGCCCAGGTTCAAGCCCAGCGCCGGCCAGGCACCCTGGCTGCCGCGCTTGCCTTCTGACGCATGCTCGTAGGACGTGACTGCCGCGCCCGACAACTCGGCGCCGGCACCCAGGCCCTGGATGATACGGATAAACACCAGAATGATCGGCGCCCAGATACCAATCGAGGCGTAGCTGGGGATCAGGCCGATCAGCGTGGTGCACACGCCCATCATGCAGAAGGTCAACACCAGCACATGTTTACGACCGAACTTGTCACCCAGGTAGCCGAACAGAATGCCGCCGAAAGGGCGGGCGATGAAGCCGATGGCGAAGGTGGAGAACGCCATCAGGGTCGCGGTCTTCGGGTCGCTGTTATCAAAGAAGATCTTCGAAAAGACAATCGCCGCCATGGTTGCGTAGAGGTAGAAGTCGTACCACTCCAGCATCGAACCGAAGATCGTGGCGGCAGCGACCTTGCGCAGGCGTTTCTTGGTTTGTGCCGGGGTTTCCACCGTGGCGGGGTTGTGGGCTTTTGCCGTCATGCTGTACTTCCTTCTCAGTCATTATATTTATTAGGGTGTTGCGAACGCGCTCAAATGTGGGAGCTGTCGAGCCTTGGCGAGGCTGCGATGGCGGTGGTTCAGGCGATATATTGGTTGCCTGTGCCGCCGCTATCGCAGCCTCGCGGGGCGAGACAGCTCCTACAGGGGGTATTTAGTTGGGGCTGAACATGCGGTCGGCGATCATTTCGCCAATCGGAATGGCCGAGGTGGCTGCCGGTGAGGGCGCGTTACACACATGCAACATGCGCGGCGTCTGGGCGAACAGGAAATCGTGCACCAGGCTGCCGTCGCGCATCACCGCCTGGGCGCGGATCCCGGCTTCGTAGGGCAGCAGGTCGTCGAGTTCCAGGGACGGGCAATACTTGCGGCATTGCTCCAGGTAGCCGGATTTGAACAACGAGTTCTTCATTTCCACGCTGCCGGAGCCAAGGTTCTGCCAGATGGTTTTCCAGAACCCGGGGAAGCGCGCGTACTCGGCCACATCCTTCCAGTTGACGGAGAACTTCTTGTAGTTCTCCCGGCCCAGGCCCAGCACGGCATTGGGGCCGACGGTGACGCTGCCATCGATCATGCGGGTCAGGTGCACCCCCAGAAACGGCAGTTCCGGATCGGGGATCGGGTAGATCAAGTGGTTGACGATGTTGTTTTTCGACGCGGGCAAGCGGAAATACTCGCCCCGGAACGGGATGATCTGGTGGTCGATATCGATCCCGGCCAGGGTTGCCAGGCGGTCCGATTGCAGGCCGGCGCACACCACCAGGTGCCGCGCCTGCCAGGCACCGTCGTGGGTGCTGACGGTGACTTTGTCGCTGTCTTCGGCAATCGCCGTCACGGTTTTTTCCAGGCAGATCTCACCGCCATTGCGGCGAATCACCCCGGCCATGGTTTCGCAGACCTGGCGGTAGTCGACAATCCCGGTGGCATCCAAAAACAACCCGCCAAGGCCGACAATGTTCGGCTCGCGGGCACGCAACTGCTCGGCGTCGAGGCGCTCGACCTTCATCCCGTTGAGTTGCGAGCGCGCATAGAGCGCTTCCATGCGCTGCACTTCCAGGGCGGTGGAGGCCACCAGCAACTTGCCGCACACCTCGAACTTGATCCCATGTTCGCGGCAGAACTGTTTGGTGGCCTCGGCGCCGCGCTTGCACAGGTCGGCCTTGAGGCTGCCCGGCGCGTAATAGATGCCGGCATGGATCACGCCGCTGTTGTGGCCGGTCTGGTGCTTGGCCAGCAACGCTTCCTTTTCCAGGATCACCAGGGACGCGTTGGGCTGGCGCTTGAGCAGCTCCATCGCGGTGGCCAGGCCGACAATGCCGCCGCCGATGATGCAAAAGTCATAAATCATGTGGGCTACCTAAATCAGTACATTTCAGTCTGCTTATCAGGTTGTCAGACTAATGTTTTTGTTAAAAAAACGGCGCGCCCGCAGGCACGCTTTATCGGTCTTGGGTCGATCAGTGGGTAGCGGGCAGCTCCAGTTGCAGGCGCTTGGCGGCCGCGCGCAAATGCGCTTCGGCGGCCGCGGCGGCGCCTTGGGGATCGGCGTCGACGATGGCCTGGTACAGCGCCTGGTGTTCCTGGGTGGCATCGGCCGAGCCGCTGGCAAAGCGCGAGGCGGAGTTTTCCCAGGCGGTCTTGCGCGCGCTGGCCAACTGGCTGCGCAAAAAGTCGTGGAAGGCGACGAAGTATTCGTTTTTGCTGGCGTCGGCGATGGCCCGGTGAAACTCCACGTCGGCCAGCGCTGCAGCTTCAAAGTCGGCGCGCTTGTCGTGCATTTCCTGCAAGGCGCGTTTCATGCGTTGCAGGTCGCCCGCGTCGCGGCGTTGGGCAGCAATGGAGGCCGCCTGGGTTTCGATCCACAGGCGCACCTCGAACATTTGCGCGAGGTCAGGGCGCCGGCCGTTCTTTTCCGGAAAGCGGAACACCGTGCCGGCCGGGGTCTGCGAAATAAACGAGCCCAGGCCACGCCGGGCGGTCAGTACACCATCGGCCTTGAGCTGGGCAATCGCCTCGCGCACCACCGAACGGCTGACATTCAGCTGTTCCGCCAACTGCTGCTCGGTAGGCAGGCGCGACTCGGGCGCCAGTTGTCCGGAGTCAATCTCGGCCCGTATGGCGCTGACAACACGCACGACGAGGGAATCTGGACGCTGGAGCTCAAGCATGGCAAAACCTAGGTAATCAGGTTGTCAGACAATAGCCGTTACGATTTTCCCTTGTCAAGGCGCCGTGCTGGCTTGCAGCGTTTTTACCCGGCGCGTGAAGGCCAACAGCAGCGCCAGCACGACCAGCCCCGAGGCCACCCCGAAGGCCATGTGCAAGCCCTGGCCGACCGCTGGTGGCAGGGCAGAATGGATATCGCCCGTGCCCCAGGCAAACACTGCACCCAGTGCCCACGCGCCGATTATCAGGCCCAGATTGCGCGACAGGTTCAGCCAGCCTGCAATCACCCCGCGTCGACCCGCCGACACATTGCTCATCACCGCCGTGTTGTTGGCCGCCTGGAATTGCGCGTAGCCCAGGGTGAGGATCAGCAGCGCGCCGATGTAACCGGCGGCGTCCAGGGGCATCAACGCCAGCACCAGGCAGCCGGCCAGCATGCACAGCAGGCCACCCAGCGTGGTGGCGTAGCTGCCGCAGCGGTCGGTCAGGCGCCCGGCCGGTACACCCGCCAGCGCCGCGCTACAGGGGCCGACGGCCATGGCCAGGCCCATTTGCGCGGGGTCGAGTCCGAGGCCATGGCTCAGGTAAAACGGCCCGGCGACCAGGGTGGTCATCATCACCGCCGCCACCAGCGTACTCATGCCAAGCCCGGCGCCCAGGGCGCGGTCATGGAGTGTCGCGAATAGACTGAAGCGGCCAGCGCCCGAGGCTTGTAGATCGCTATCGGCCGGTGTGCCTCTTACCAGCACACAAGCGAGGGCGGCCAACGGCAGCATCACTAGAAACAGCGCGCGCCAGCCAGACGCGGCAATCAGCGCGCCACCAATGGCCGGCCCCAGGCCGGTGCCTACCGCCGACAGGGTCCCCAGCAACCCCATGACGCGCCCGGTCTGCTCTTTGGGGACGGTGGCCGCGACCAGCGCCATGGTCATTGCCAGCATGATCGCCGCGCCAAACCCTTGCAGTGCCCGCGCCGCGACCAACATGCCCAGGGACGGCGCGGTACTGCACAGGGCACAGGCCACGGCGAACACCAGCAGGCCCGCCAGCAGCAGGCGGCGATGGCCGAAGCGGTCGCCCAGACGGCCCACGCCTACCAGCACGGCAGTGGTCGCCAGCAAGTAGCTCAGCACCACCCACTGCACCGCGGCAAAGGTTGCAGCAAAGGCCTCGGCCATCTGGGGCAGGCCGACATTGGCAATGCTGGTGCCCAGCGAGGCCAACAACATGCACAGCGACAAACCGGCGAGTGCGCCGCGTGGGGTAGGGGATGTCATGGGATGTCCTCGTGCTGCACCGTGGCCGTTGCCCGCAATCTACGGCGTCGCCTAACATGGCGGAAGACGCATCGGTTGCACTCTATACATGCGTCAAACGCCTGATGAGGATTGCCGCCGTGTCGCTGCCTGACTTCAACCTGCTGATTACCCTGGACGTACTGCTCACCGAAGGCAGCGTCGCCCGTGCCGCCCAGCGCCTGGGCCTGAGCCCCTCGGCCATGAGCCGCGCGTTGGCGCGGCTGCGCCAAACCACCGGCGACCCCTTGTTGGTGCGCGCCGGCCGCGGCCTGGTGCCGACACCACGCGCCCTGCAACTGCGCGAGCAGGTCAGCCAACTGGTGCAAGATGCCCAAGCGCTATTGCGGCCGCTGCAGGTCCTGGACCTCAAGGGCCTGGTGCGCACCTTTGTACTGCGCACCAGCGAAGGTTTTGTCGAAAGTTTCGGCCCGGCGCTGATCGCCCGTGTCGCCGAACAGGCACCCGGGGTGCGCCTGCACTTTGTGCACAAGCCCGGTGCAGCGCTGCGCGACAGTGGGGTGGACCTGGAAACCGGTGTGGTCGATAGCACGGCCAACCCGGAAGTGCTGACCCAGTTGCTGTTTCGCGACCGTTTTATCGGCGTGGTACGCGCCGGCCACCCACTGAGCCAGGGCCCCATCACCACCGCGCGCTACGCCGCCGGCCGGCATATCTATGTGTCGCGGCGCGGGCGCGAGCGCGGGCAGATTGACGATGCCCTTGAGGCCTTGCACCTCACGCGGGACGTGGCGACCATCGTCACCGGGTTCTCCACGGCCGTGGCCCTGGCGCAAAGGACCGACCTGATCGCCAGCGTTCCCGAGCGCTATACCCGCGTCCTGCGCGATGGCCTGTACAGTTTTGACCTGCCGGTGCAAGTCCCTGAGTTCAGCGTGGCGATGCTCTGGCACCCACGCCTGGATGCCGACCTCGCGCATCGTTGGTTGCGCGGCTGTTTGCGCGAGGTGTGTGGCGCAGAACAGGTACAATCCCCGCTGCCTTGATTGCGAAAGACCAGGAAACAGGAATTCGATGTTCACCCTTACCCACTACGCCAGCCCATGCCCCGAGCCCGTCAACAGCCAGATCCTGCAGATGGTGGTCGACTACCTGACTGATATCAGCATGGTCGCCATCCCGCCGAGCAACCTGCTGTACAACGTCTACCAGTATGCAATCGGCTACGAAGTGCACCTGTACCTGGAGGCGGTGGGCGGGGCCAAGGGCATTGCGGTCGAGCTGATCGTCGCGATGGATGAGCAGGACCCGGCCAAGGTCATCGGCTTCTTGCTGTACCTGCCGGTCAAGGACGATCCCGAGGCCTGCGGTGTGGCCTATATGGCCGTGCATGCCAGCCACCGCCGCCAGGGCGTGGCGCGGGCGATGATGGACGAGATGCTCGGCCGCTACCCCCATGGCGAATTGACCTGCGCGGTGGAAAAAGTCCCGGCGTTCGAAGCCATGGGTTTCCAGGTGCGCGGCGTGCGTGGCACCCAGGTGTTGATGAACACCCGCGACTACAGCACCGATGGCCTGATGGGCGTGTTGGATGTGGCGTCGATCTACAGTTCGCTGGAGGTGCGGCAAATCCACACCTACCTGCTACACAAACACGGCAAGCGCGCGATGATCGATGCCGAGAAACAGCGTGACCGGCATTTCGACCAGATGACCCGCAAGGCCCAACTGTTCGTGCAAACCCGCTGCGCCCTGTAGGAGACGGCAAGCCGTAATGTCGTTCAGTTAAGCGCAGATCCCCTGTGGGAGCGGGCTTGCCCGCGATGGCGTCATGTCAGTCGGTATATCTGTCGACTGACACTCCGCTATCGCGGGCAAGCCCGCTCCCACATTTGATCTGCGCTGCTTTGAGCATTGCGTTCGCTTAACTGAATGGCATTACAGGGTTGGGCTGTCGCGGAAAAGGTCGTGGGCATCCAGCAGCCGATAGGCAATCTCCGGCCGCTTCTCCATCCCTTTGCGGATTGCTGCCGGAATCGACTGCCGGGTCTTGCGACACAGGCCCGGCAGTTCGTCGATGACGATCTGGATCCCGCGCATGCTTTTGACTTCGGTATGCCCTGGGGCTATGTGCACGCGGATGCCCAGTTGCTGGTGCATCAGCTGTTGCATGCGTTCCAGGTCGGCCAGGCTTTGCAGGTTTTCCAGGCGTTCGAGCAGCTTTTTTTCTTCCTGGCGGGTCAGTTGCAGGATGCGCTGGTCGGTGCCGGGCGCCTCGAGCAGTTGCTCGCGCTCGCAGTCACATACAGCAGGTGGGCAGGGCTGGCGAATTGTCATGATCACTCCCTCCCCACGCTGGTGCTGACGGCTCAGTAGGTCAGTTGCACGCCCAGGCTGCCCAGGGCGTTCCAGTACTCAGGATAGGTCTTGCCCACGCAGTCCGGGTCCTGAATCTTGATGCCCGAGACTTTCAGCCCCGCCAGCGCAAAGCACATGGCGATGCGGTGGTCGGCGTGGGTGTCGATCAGCGCGGTGCACGCAGTGCCGGCCAACGCCGGATCGCTGGCGACCAGCAAGTCGTCACCGATGATGGTCGCCAGGCCCGGGCGAATTTCGTTGAGGCCGTCATGCAGCGCCTGGACGCGGTCGCACTCCTTGACCCGCAGGTTGGCCAGTTCGGTGAAGCGCACCGGCGTATTGTTGAACGCCGCCAGCACCGCCAGGGTCGGGATGGCGTCCTGCATCTGCGAGCCGACCACCGTGGCCGGCATCTGCGGGAACTGGGCGATCACGGCCTGGGCCTTGGCGTCGGGCTGGGTGAAATCCTGTGCGGCGACGCCCAGGTCGATGCTGCCGCCGGTCAGCACTTCGGCGGCCCACAGATAGGTGGCGGCAGAAGCGTCGGGTTCGATCAGGTAATCATTGGCGGTGTAGCCGGTCGGGGCCACGCGCCAGGTGCTGTCGTTGACCACTTCCACCTGGGCGCCAAACGCGCGCATGCAATCGAGGGTCAGGTCGACATAACCACGGGCGCCGATGTCCTTGCCGGTCAGGGCCACCTCGATCGGGGCCTCGCCGCAGGCCGCGAGCATCAACAACGCCGACACGTACTGGCTGGACAGGCCGCCGTCGATCTCGAAGCGCTTGGCCTGCACCTTGCCGCGACCATGCACGGTCACGGGCGGGCAGCCGGTGGGGCTTTGTACCTGGATGCCGTTCTGGTTCAGGGTCGCCAGCAGCGGGCCGATAGGACGCTTTTGCATGTACGCGTCGCCATCCAGTACCACGCTGCCGTCCACGGTCGCCACGGCGGCTGTGAGAAAGCGCATCGCGGTGCCGGCGTTGCCAAGGAACAACGGTTGCGCCGGCAGTTGTAGCTTGCCGTGGCCGGTGACGACAAAGGTCACGTCATCCGGCTCATCAATGGTCACGCCCATCTGGCGCAAGGCCACGGACATATGCCGGGTATCGTCGCTTTTCAGCGCGCCGCTCAGGCGGCTGGTGCCCTTGGCCAGGGCCGCCAGCAGCAGGGCGCGGTTGGTGATGGATTTGGAACCGGGAGGCGCTACCTTGCCGTGCAATGGAAAGTTGGGCGGTGTCACGGTCACGGTTTTCTGCGAACTCAAGGTACAAGGCTCCTGATTCAAGGCGCGGTGGCTGGGAGTGGCCGGCTGGCGGAGACGAATAATCGACCATCCGGCACGGCAGGGTCAAATCGTGGCGCAGGTTTAACCGCGCTGGCTCAACCAATAGGCATGCAAGGCCCTGGCGGCCGGTTCGATGCGCGCGACGTGTTGTTGGTGGGCCGGGACATCCAGGTCGGCCGGCAATTCGAAGTTGTCCTGCTCGGCGCACCAGGAGATGGCTTCCAACTGTGCCGCCTGTTCGCTCGGCAGGGGCGGCCATTCGCTGATCGCGGCGCCACGGATATAGCCAAAGCACCATTCTTCCGCGAGGGTCAACGGCAGGCCCTGGTGTTCGGTTTGTTCAAAACGCGCCTGGAAACCCTTGGCATCGGTGGCCAACTGCAGGGCAATGCTATTGAGATGGCGGGTGCACAGGTCGATGAACTGCCCCAGCTCCTCCTTGCTTTCCCATGCCGGGATCTGGCCTCCCCAGATGGCCGGGAACCAGATGGCAACCTCCACCGGTGCCGGGCCGGACACCAGGGCGGTGAAGTAACCATCGAGCTCGGCCAGGTTCAACACCGAGTTGTCGTCGCCGTACTTGAGCAGAATGTCTTCGATGAACTCGAAATCGGCAGGGGCGAGGGCTTGGTCGTGCATGAACATATCCTTTGAGCGTCAAGCGCCGCAGTTAAGGCGGCGTAAAACGCGGAGGATGGCGCGAGTCGGCGTTTTAATCCAGTGCTAGATCACCTTCACCGCGCGGCCAATCGCCTGGATCGGCCCGGTCGGCTTACCGGTCGGCGAGCCATTGGGGCCTTCCAGGGTCATCTCGAACAACTGGTTCGGCGCCAGCGGTGGCAGTTTGTCCAATGGGATCGACAGGCTCTGCCCCGGCTTGACCAGCCCCAGGGAAACCGGGGCTTGCCAGTCCTCACCCTTGGTCCAGAATTCCAGTGCCTTGTCTGCCGGTATTTCCATCACGCCCAGGGGGATCAGTTGGATTTGCTGACTGTCGCTGGCCTGGACCACCCAGCCGGGCGCCTGGCTTTGCGGGGCCATCAGCACCACCACGTAGGCGGTAGGGTTGACGGCAGCGGGGCGGGCCAGCAGCAGCGCGGCCAGGACCAGGCTGGCCAGCAAGCCAGCACCGGCCAGGCCACGCCACAGCGCCAGCAGGTTCCACCACGGCACCGACGGCGTATCGCCCACCGCGCGATGGCCCAGGCTGCGCTCAATGCGCCGCCACAGGTAGGGCGACGGCGCCACCGGCGCGGCCAGTTCGGTCAGCGGCAACAGGCGCTGTTCCCAGGCATCCACCGCTGCCCGCAAGGGCCCATCGTGCTCCAGCCGTTGCTGCACGTGCAGGCGTTGCTCGGCTGCCAGGGTGCCCAGCACGTATTCGCTGGCCAGTTCGTCCAATTCGTCGGGAGTCATGCCATGCACTCACGCAAGGCCGCGAGGCTGCGTTTGATCCAGGCTTTGACAGTCCCCAGCGGGGTGCCCAGTTTCTGTGCGATTTCACTGTGGGACAGGCCGTCGACATACGCATGCAAGATACAACTGCGGCGCGACGGCTCCAGGTGTTCCAGGCACTGGTAAACCTTGGCGCTACGGGCGCGGTATTCGAAATGCGCGGCGCTGGATTCAGCCACCAGTGTGTGTTCATGCTCGTCGCTGAGCGCGACTTCACGGCCCGTTTTACGCATGACGTTGAGCGCCATATGCCGGGTCACGCTATACACCCAGCCACGGGCCGAACCCCGGCGCGGGTCGAAGCCGCCGGCGCCGTTCCAGATGTTGATAAACGCCTCATGCACGATGTCCTCCGCCAGCGCCGTATCCCGCGCAATGCGCTTGGCCACGCCGAGCAGCCGGGCGCAATCCTGTTCGTACAACTGACGCAAGGCGTGCTGTTCGCCGCGGGCGCAGGCCAACAGGCAGGCTTCATAGTCAAAGAGAGGTTCGGGCAAGGACTGGGGCCGCCTTTTCAGGGTCAATCCCCGGCCGCGAATGGCCGGGGTGCTAGCGCAGCAGCTTAGACGAGTTTTTTTGCCAGGCGCATTATTTGGCCGCCCAGAAGATGTAGTCCGCCTGGTACTTCACCACTTCCTGCTTGCCCTTGTTGGCGGTGCTGCATTCGGTGCTCGGCGCCACGCCACCTTTGAGTGCCACGCGCTGGATATAGCTGACACCGCTCATTGCACCTTTGCCTTCGGCGGGGTTGGCCTTGACCAGTTGATAGGGCAGGTTGCCCGCGCTGGACGGCGCTACGGCCAGTTGCGTGCCGGTGACTTTCGAACCGTCCTGGGCCTGCCAGGTGGCGGGCGGGCCGAAGTAGGTACCCACCTGCTTGCCGCTACGATCATTGAGTACTGCCTTGGGGCCGACGAACACCCATTCGGTCTGGCCGGCAGCGTTGGCCTTGTCGCGGCATTCGTAGGTGATTTCGCCGACACCCGTGGTTTGCATGGTCACCTTGTGGCCATCCGGCACTTTGATGCTGTCGGGCAGGGTGGCCTGGGCAAAGGCTGTTGGGGCGGCGATAAGCAGGCAGGTCAGGCAGAGCAGCGGTTTAGTGTTCATTGGTGTCTCTCCATAAGGGTGAACAGCAAAGCAGCGCAAGGGCTACTTCCTGTACTACTCATGGCGCGGCTGACTGGATGCACGGCGCGACAAATAAATCTGTGAGCTGAAAAAGGAATAAAGTCAGATCGTATTGATATAAGTCGTTATAAGAAAAATCGCTATGCTGCCGCCAGAATTTTATAAGGCCGCAGGTAGTTGTAATGGATGTGGGTAATTTTGGTTTTGTAGTTGCAGGCCTGATCGTTGGTTTTATCGTCGGTATGACCGGCGTCGGGGGTGGGTCGCTGATGACTCCGATCCTGTTGTGGTTTGGCATCAACCCGGCTACGGCCGTGGGCACCGACCTGCTGTATGCAGCCATCACCAAGTCCGGCGGGGTGCTGGTGCATGGCAAGAACAAGAATATCGACTGGACCATCACCGGCTGGCTGACCCTGGGCAGCGTGCCGGCGGTGTTGCTGACGTTGTGGTTCCTCAAGAGCCTGCACACCGATCCGAGCGCGATGAACGAGGTGATCAAGCAAGCCCTGGGTGTGGTGCTGTTGCTGACGGCCCTGGCGATTCTGTTCAAGAAAAAACTCTTGGCCTTTGCCCAGCACCATGCAGGCGACCACTACCATATGAGCCCGCGCAATCTCAACGGGCTGACGGTATTCACCGGTGCGATCCTCGGCACCATGGTCGCCCTGACGTCCATCGGTGCCGGCGCCCTGGGCACCGTGGCGCTGTTTATCCTGTACCCGTTCCTGGCCACCAAACGCCTGGTGGGCACCGAAATCGCCCACGCAGTCCCGCTGACCCTGGTCGCAGGCCTAGGGCACGCGAGCATGGGCAACATGGACTGGCATTTGTTGGGGTTCTTGCTGATGGGGTCGCTGCCGGGGATCTACGTTGGCAGCCACATGTCAGGCCGGGTGCCGGACGAACTGCTGCGCCCGTGCCTGGCGGTGATGCTGGGGTTGATTGGTTTCAAGCTGGCGTTCTGACCCTGCCCACACTCTGTTATCGACCGCAGGGTGTCAGGTACCGAGCGTTATCGTTGAGGATTATCGCTGGCAAGCCAGCTCCTACAAGGGATTGTGCTTTTGTAGGAGCCGGCTTGCCGGCGATGGCGCCGCACATCATGCCTTACGCGATTTATCCAACCACTCCACCGCCGTGCGCCAGATACAAATCCCCAGGAAGTACGCCGACATCAACAACCACAGGCCCATGGTCAACGTGTTGGTGTACGGCCGGTCGATCACCAGCAACAGGCTGCACAGCAGCCACACCGTGGTCACCGCAATATTGATCGGCATAAAGCGCTTGACCCGGAACGGGTGCAGGAACTTCATCGGCGTGACTGTCAGCAGCGCCAGGCCGATCACCGTGGCCAGGGTGATCCAGGCGTCCGGATCGATGATGTAGACACACAGCGCCACCACGTTCCAGGCCGCCGGGAAGCCTTGGAAGTAGTTGTCCTTGCTCTTCATATTGACGTTGCAGAAGCAGAACAGCGATGACACCAGGATCACCGAGACGGTGAACAGGTGGGTGAAGTCCGGCAGGTCGATATAGCGGTAGATGAACAGCGCCGGGATAAACACATACGTCAGGTAATCGATCACCAGGTCGAGCACCGAGCCATCGAAGCTTGGCAACACGGTCTGCACATTGACCCGCCGCGCCAGCGACCCGTCCACGCCATCCACGATCAACGCCAGGCCCAGCCACAGCAGGCAGGCCTTGGGCTGGTTCTCCAGCAGCGCCAGCGTCGCGAGGAAGGCCAGCACCACGCCGGTGGCGGTAAAACCATGGGCGCCCCAGGCTTTGAGTCTGGCTACATGCAGGGTCGATATCACAGGGGCGTTCTCCAAAAGGTGAAACAGGGCAGCCGACGGCGAGTTAGCGTCGAATCTGGCCAAGGGATGCAAGTATCGACCGGGAAGGTGGGGATAAGGTTCACCACCACGGCGTTAGGTCTAGGGTAGCAAGCGTTGACGGATTCGGCATCAGCCCTGACGGAACACCAGGGCCTTCAAGCCACTTTGCGGATCGATATCAGGAAATTCCGGTGGGTTTGCCAGGCGCTGCTCAAAGCGCAGCCCCGGTGCTTCGCGGGTGACGCCCTCGATGAGGAAATCTTCGCCCAGCGCCGGGTCATTCATGCAGGCCAGTACCGTGCCTTGGGGCGTCAGCAGGTCTGGCAGGCGGCGTAGTACGCGCTGGTAATCCTTGGTCAGCAGGAAGCTGCCTTTCTGGAAGGACGGCGGATCGATGATCACCAGGTCATAGGGGCCGTTGCCGGTGACCTTGGCCCAGGACTTGAACAAGTCGTGCCCCAGGAAACTCACCTTGCCCAGGTCATGGCCATTGAGCCGGTGGTTGTCGCGACCCCGGCTCAGGGCGCCACGGGCCATATCCAGGTTGACCACATGCTCGGCGCCGCCCTCGATGGCGGCCACGGAAAACCCGCAGGTGTAGGCAAACAGGTTCAATACCCGCAGGCCATGGGCGTGCTCGCGCACCCAGTTGCGCCCGTAGCGCATATCCAGAAACAGCCCGCTGTTCTGCTTTTTGCCCAGGTCGATGCGATAACGCAGGCCGCCTTCGGTGATGGTCAATTCGTCGACCATCTGCCCCCACAACCATTCGGTGGTGCTTTGCGGCAGGTAGCGATGTTGCAGGGCCAGGGTGTGGGCGCCGGCCTGTTGCCATTCGCCGCTTTCGCACAGCTCACGCAACTGGTGTTGCAAGGCTTGCAACTGCGCAGGCTCTGGCTCCTTGAACAACGAGACCAGCACCACGCCTTGCAGCCAATCCACGGTCAATTGTTCCAGGCCCGGCCAGCAGCGGCCCCGGCCGTGGAACAGGCGCCGGGTTTCTGTGGGCACGTCGCGCAGGGCTTCGAGCAAAAGGGAATGGAGCAGGGCGAGGGCGTCTGGGGTCATCGGGCAGCGTCGATCATTAAACGGGCGGCATTTTAAACACAATTGCGGTGTTTCAGGTGGTTGGAGCACAACGTGCTTTTAATCAGCTGTGTTTAAGCGTTTTGTGCTGCAAATCGCCGCGCCACCTGGCCAGAACAGTCAAAAAATCCTTTTGGGCAGACATAAACTGGAAAAAACAGCTCGGAGGTGCCCATGAACGGTTTCGTAAAGACAGTCAATCAAACAGCCATTGACCAGCAAGAGCTCACCGAGTGGCGCGATGCCCTGGACTCCCTGGTACGCCACGCAGGCCCCGAACGTGCGCGGGAGATCCTCGATATGCTGGCCGACGCCGGCAACACCCCGGCCATCGGCTGGAAGCCGCGCCATGGCACGCCCTACATCAACAGCATCAGTGTTGCCCAGCAGCCGCACTTTCCCGGCGACCTGGCCACCGAAGAGCGCCTGGCCTCGCTGGTGCGCTGGAACGCCCTGGCCATGGTGGTCCGCGCCAACCAGGCCTATGGCGAATTGGGTGGCCATATCGCCAGCTATGCCAGCGCGGCGGACCTGTTCGAGGTGGGCTTCAACCATTTTTTCCGTGCGCGCCACGACAACGTCGGCGGCGACCTGGTGTTCTACCAGCCGCATTCCGCGCCTGGTATTTACGCGCGGGCGTTTCTTGAAGGCCGCTTGAGCGAGCAGGACCTGGCCCACTATCGCCAGGAGCTGGGCGCCGTCAAGGCCGGTGCCCGTGGCCTGTCCAGCTATCCGCACCCGTGGTTGATGCCGGACTTCTGGCAGTTCCCCACCGGTTCCATGGGCATTGGCCCGATCAGTTCGATTTTCCAGGCGCGCTTTATGCGTTACCTGCACCATCGTGGCTTGCAGGACACCACCGACCGCCACGTCTGGGGCGTGTTCGGCGACGGCGAGATGGATGAGCCGGAAAGCATGTCGGCCCTGACCCTGGCGGCCCGCGAAGGCCTGGACAACCTGACCTGGGTGGTCAACTGCAACTTGCAGCGCCTCGATGGCCCGGTGCGTGGCAATGGGCGGATCATTGACGAACTGGAGGCGCTGTTTGCCGGTGCTGGCTGGAACGTGATCAAGCTGGTGTGGGGTTCGGATTGGGACGCCTTGCTGGCCAAGGATGAGGATGGTGCGTTGGTGCGCACCTTGTCCCAGACCGTGGACGGGCAGTTCCAGACCTTTGCCGCCAAGGACGGTGCCTATAACCGCGAGCACTTCTTCGGCCAGAGTGAGTCCCTGGCCAAACTGGTGGCCGGCTTGAGCGACGAGCAGATCGACCGTCTCAAGCGCGGCGGCCACGACATGCTGAAAATCCATGCGGCCTATCACGCCGCGCGGCGGGTCAAGGGGCGCCCCACGGTGATCCTGGCCCAGACCAAGAAGGGCTTTGGCATGGGCGAAGCCGGGCAGGGCAAGATGACCACCCACCAACAGAAAAAACTCGACCGCGATGCGCTGATCGCCTTTCGCAACCGCTTCCAGTTGCCCTTGAGCGACGAGCAGACCGAATCCCTGAGCTTCTACAAACCCGCCGCCGACAGCGCAGAGATGCGCTACCTGCACCAGCGTCGCGCCGCCCTCGGCGGTTATGTGCCCAGCCGCAGCCAGCACGCCGAGCCGGTGCCTGTGCCGCCGGTGAGTGGCTACGGCGGCTTCGCGACCCAGGCCGAAGGCAAGGAAATGTCCACTACCATGGCCTTTGTGCGCATGCTCAGCAATTTGCTCAAGGACAAGGCCCTGGGCCCGCGGATCGTGCCGATTGTCGCCGACGAGGCACGCACCTTCGGCATGGCCAACCTGTTCAAGCAGATCGGCATCTACTCCAGCGTCGGCCAGCGCTACGAGCCCGAGGACATCGGCTCGATCCTCAGCTATCGCGAAGCCACCGACGGGCAGATCCTTGAGGAAGGCATCAGCGAAGCCAGTGCTATCAGTTCCTGGGTCGCGGCGGCTACCAGTTACTCGGTGCATGGCTTGCGCATGCTGCCGTTCTACATCTACTACTCGATGTTCGGCTTCCAGCGCGTGGGCGATCTGATCTGGGCCGCCGCCGACCAGCGCGCCCGGGGCTTTTTGCTCGGCGCCACGGCAGGGCGGACCACCTTGGGCGGCGAGGGCTTGCAGCATCAGGACGGCAGCAGCCATCTGATGGCGGCGACCGTGCCTAACTGCCGCGCCTACGACCCGGCATTCGCCGGCGAATTTGCGGTGATTCTCGACCATGGCATGCGCCAGATGCTTGAGCACGATGTGGACGAGTTCTACTACGTGACCCTGATGAACGAAAACTACCCGCAGCCGAGCCTGCCCGAGGGCGTCGAGGCGGCGATCATCAAGGGCATGTACCGCCTCGATGGCAGCGCCGGGGCCAAGGTGCGCCTGCTCGGCTCCGGCACCCTGGTGCGCGAGGCCCAGGCCGCCGCGCAGTTGCTGGCAGACGATTGGCAGATCGCCAGCGAGGTGTTCAGCGTGACCAGCTTCAGCGAACTGGCCCGCGATGCGCGCGAGGTGGAGCGCTGGAACCGCCTGCATCCGCTACAAGAACCGCAGCGCAGCCACCTGGCGACCTGCCTGCCCGAGGGTGTGCCAGTGGTTGCAGTGTCGGACTACGTACGCGCCGTGCCACAGATGATCGGTTCCTACCTGGGCTCCAGCTACACCGTGCTGGGCACCGATGGCTTCGGGCGCAGCGACACCCGTGCGGCGTTGCGCGACTTCTTCGAGGTGGACCGCCACCACATCGTGCTCGCCGCGCTGGCCGCCCTGGTGGAGCAGGGCAGCCTGGAGGCGCAGGTGTGCCAGCAGGCGATTGAACGGTACGGCCTGCACACCGAGCGTGCGGCGTCGTGGACCCACTGACACCTCAAGGTATATGAGGACTCATTGTAGGAGCGGGCTTGCCCGCGATGGCGTAGTGTCAGTTGATGCATAGGTGACTGACCCACCGCCATCGCGGGCAAGCCCGCTCCCACACAAGCCCGCTCCCACAGGGGTTTGTGGTGTGCCTTAGAGAGTGGCTATCAACTGGGGTCCAAACGCCTCACGCAAAAAATCCGGCGCGATATAGCGCTGGTAATGCGCCTCCGATAGCAGGAAAAACTCCCGATCAATCGCATCACGCAAATCCGCCAGGTGCCGCTCACGAAACTCGGGCAGCAACACCAACCCGTACGCATCCAGCCGGGAAATCACCCGTGCGCCTCGGGCAATCAACTGATAGGCCCAGCAATACGGCGACTGGTGCGGCATAAAGCGGATCTTGCGCTCCTCCAGCTGTTGGCGCAGGCGCGCAGGATCAAACACCTCCAGCTTGCTGGCCATGACCTGCACCAGCAACTGTTCGAGGCGCAGCCAGACCGCTTGTTTTTCCTCGGCGCTGTAGCCATTCCACTGAATGACTTCATGGTGATAGCGCTTGCAGCCACGGCACACCAGGTCGCCATACACGGTGGAACACAGGCCGACGCACGGCGTCTTGATGGTTTGATTGGACATAAAAACCGCGTCTTTCCTAATCCACTACAAAAGGGTTCACGGGCGCTCCATGGCGCTGAACTGTTGGTTCAACCATTGATACAACTGGGTGACCGCCCGCGACATCTGCCCGCGATGGGGGCAGGCGAAACTCAAGGGGTACACATCCCCGGCAATCTCTGGCAGCAGCACCACCAAGCGCTGCGCCTGGACATCGGCGTACACATCCAGCCAGGTCTTGTAGGCGATGCCTTCGCCGGCCACGGCCCAGCGCCGCACCACATCGGCGTCGTCGCTGAACAAGGGGCCGGCGACCTGCACGGTCTGCCCGCCCAACTCCCAGCGGTCATGCAGACGACTGTTTTGCAGGTACAGCAGGCACGGGTGGTGCGTCAGTTCGTCGGTGGACGCGGGGGCGCCGTGGCGCGCCACGTAGTCCGGCGAGGCCACCAGCACCCGGCGGTTCCAGGGCGCCAGGGGCAGGGCGATGTAGTTGGCGTCCTCGTTCCAGCCATAACGCAGGGCCACGTCCACCGGGTCGCGAAACAGGTTGGTGACCTGGTCCGACACCAAAAAGCGCAAGGTCAGTTCTGGATGCAGGCGGCGGAACTCGGTGAGCATCGGCAGCAGGATGTTGCGCCCCAGGTCCGACGGCGCGGCGATCTGTAACGTGCCCCGCAGCGGCGCGTCATCGCCGCGCAAACGTTCGCGGCCCAGCTCCAACTGCTCCAGCACGCTGCGGGCGGTGGGCAGGTACTGTTCGCCTTCGGCGCTCAAGCGCAGGCTGCGGGTGGTGCGGGTAAACAGCCGTACTTCCAGCTCGCGTTCCAGGCGCTTGATCGCTGCCGCGACCTGGCCCGGCAACAGGTTGGCCTCCACCGCAGCGGCGGTAAAACTGCCCAGGGCGGCGCTGCGCAGGAACAGCCCGAGATCATCGATGCGGATCATTTTCACTCCAGCAATGAAAGTGTTGCTGCATTTTGTCGATTTTTCTTCGTTCTGGGAACGGTAAAAATGCACGCCATCGAGGGCCATCGTCCCTCATCACTCGTGAGTTCCCATGAAAGCAATCACCTTTACCGAACATGGCCTGCCCATTGACGACCCACGTTCGCTGATCGACGTGAACATCAACGCCCCCCAGCCAGGCCCTCGGGACCTGCTGGTGGAAGTGCAGGCTGTGGCGGTCAACCCGATCGATACCAAGGTGCGCGCTGGTACCTACGCCCAGGAATCGAAAATCCTCGGCTGGGATGCAGCGGGTATCGTGCGCCAGGTCGGTAGCGACGTGAGCTTGTTCAAGCCAGGCGATGCGGTGTACTACGCAGGTTCCTTGATCCGCGCAGGCAGCTACAGCGAATTCCAGGTGGTCGATGAGCGCATCGTTGGCCACCGGCCACGCACGCTGGACGCGGCTCACGCCGCTGCCTTGCCGCTGACTTCGATCACTGCCTGGGAGTTGCTGTTCGACCGCCTTGGTGTGACTGAAGGCGCAGGCGAGGGTGATGTGCTGTTGGTGGTCGGGGCCGGTGGTGGCGTGGGGTCGATCCTGGTGCAACTGGCCCGCCAACTCACCAAAATGACCGTGATCGGCACCGCCTCGCGCCCGGAGACCATCGAGTGGGTCCAGCGCATGGGCGCCCATCATGTGATCGACCATAGCCGGCCGATGCTGGCCCAGCTCCAGGCATTGGGGGTCGATGGGGTCAGCCATGTCGCCAGCCTCACCCATACCGAGGAGTACCTGGCGCAATTGGTCGAAGTGCTGCGCCCCCAGGGGCGGCTGGGGTTGATCGATGACCCGGACAGCCTGGACGTCATGCCGCTCAAGCTCAAATCCCTGTCCTTGCACTGGGAGCTGATGTTCACCCGCTCGCTGTTTGAAACGGCGGATATGATCCAGCAGCACCACCTGCTCAACCGGGTGGCGCAGTTGATCGACCAAGGCGTGTTGCACACCACTCTCGGTGCGCATTTTGGTGCGATCAACGCGGCCAACATGCGCAGCGCCCATGCCCTGGTGGAAAGCGGCCAGGCGCGGGGCAAGATTGTGCTTGAGGATTTCCAATGAACACCCTGATCAAAGCCCTGGGCTTATCGCTGTGCGTAATGCTCGCCGCATGCGCCAGCCAACCTACCAATGGAGTCGCCAGCATGAGCAAACCCCTGATATCCATCGCCGTACTCAAGGCCAAGCCGGGCCAGGAACAAGCGCTCAAGGCCGGCCTGCTGGCCTTGGTCGAGCCGACCCGCACCGAGCCAGGCAACCTGGATTACGTGCTGTTCGAACTGCGTGATGAGCCGGGCACGTTCTATATGCGTGAAGCGTTCAAGAACCAGGCGGCCCTCGATGCGCATTTTGCGATGCCGTACTTCCAGCGCTTTGCCGCCACGGCGGATGACTTGCTGCTGGAACCTCTGAAGCTGATCTTTCTTGAGCAAGTCTCCAACTGATGCGTGCGCCATCGCCGGCAAGCCGGCGATGGCCTGCGATCAATCCCAGCTCAACGCCCCACCGGTCTGATACTCGATCACCCGGGTCTCAAAGAAGTTCTTCTCTTTCTTCAAGTCCATGATCTCGCTCATCCACGGGAACGGGTTAGTGGTGCCTGGGTATTCTTCCTTCAAGCCGATCTGCGACAGACGACGGTTGGCGATGAACTTGAGGTAGTCCTCCATCATTGCCGCGTTCATGCCCAACACGCCGCGTGGCATGGTGTCGCGAGCGT
>NZ_JAAQWO010000008.1:0-335445 GCF_012985525.1 Pseudomonas sp. WS 5059
ACGACGTTGATAGGTTGGGTGTGTAAGCGCTGTGAGGCGTTGAGCTAACCAATACTAATTGCCCGTGAGGCTTGACCATATAACACCCAAGCAATTTGTTTCTCGAAAGAGCATCAGATTGCGGTGTATGAAGACGAAATGAACCGAAAGTTCGAATCTCACAAAACACCGAAAGCTGTCACATACCCAATTTGCTGAAGCGAGGCACCTGCCGCGACTCAGTACCCGAATTTCTTGACGACCATAGAGCATTGGAACCACCTGATCCCATCCCGAACTCAGCAGTGAAACGATGCATCGCCGATGGTAGTGTGGGGTTTCCCCATGTGAGAGTAGGTCATCGTCAAGATTAAATTCCAAAACCCCAATTGCGAAAGCAGTTGGGGTTTTGTTTTGGGCGGTCGAAAACCCATAAGCCCGCAAGCAACTGGTCGCGCCCGCCAACTGCAACAAATGCGATTGCTGCTCTATGCTTAGTTGGCTTGACTCATTCTTAAGGACGGGAGGTAGGTATGACCACTGAACCCAAACCGCGCGATGACGCGGAGCAGGAGCGCGCCAGGCAGCGTCGCGAGAAAGAGAAGCCACAGACCTGGAAGCATCCGGATGACGGGACGGAGCTATCCGAACGCGATCAGGAACGCCCCCTGAAGCCATAACTGTAGGAACCGGCTTGCCCGCGATGGGCATAACGCTGACAGGCCCCCGCCGTCAAGCCGGCTTACAGGACATCGGCGTACACAACTCCACCAGCGTCCCATCCGGGCAGCGCACATAAGACACCACTTGGCCCCAGGGCTTGCTGCTCGGTGCTGATAGCTCGGTCGCACCCGCGGCCACAGCCTTGGCGTGGGCGGCCGGGACGTCATCGGTCACAAATCCCCGTTCCACACCCAGCGGTTGCTTAGAAGAATGAGCAGCGACGTGCCCACCCTTGAAATTCAACTCCCCCAGTTCATGCGCGGCGAAGGACAAGGTGGTGCCTGCGGTTTCCAGCTCGCCATAGGTCCCAGACTCATGCAGGAAGCGTCGACTGAAGCCGAAGGCCGTTTCAAAAAACTGCAGCGACGCGGCGACATCCGGGACGTAGACGATGGTGTAGGCGAATTTCATGGCTAAGCGCTCCGTGCTTGAAAAAGATGCCTATTAGAGGAAGTGCCAGCAGGCTCGTCAACCTGCCGATACCAGCAGCGCCGTGGGAAACCCCGACGCCAAGACCAGGTACGCCACGATGGCGGCCAGGCACAACCCGATAAATACCCGCAGCAGCGTCCTGGCGGTTGGATGGGCGATGAACCTGATACTCCAGATGCACAGCCCGGCCATCAGGATGGCCAGGGCAAGAATGACCAGCACGGGGATGTTCTCGGTTGCCATGGAAGCTGATTTATAGTCCCAAATACGTGGGTTGGATAGTCGGCGCATAGACGCAGGCCCCGCTGTGTTCCTAAACTGCCGACTGTCTTGGGCAGTGGGGCGCTTGCCATGAATCGCAATGAATTACGCAAGGCCGACATCAACCTGATGGTGGTCTTTGAAACACTGATGCTCGAGCGCAACGTAACGCGTGTGGCAGAGAAGCTGTTCCTTGGCCAGCCCACGGTCAGTTCGGCCCTCAACCGCCTGCGCACGCTGTTCAACGACCCGCTGTTTATCCGTGTCGGCCACCGCATGGAACCCACGGCGCGGGCCGAGGAGCTCATCCTGCATCTGTCGCCGGCCCTGGACTCGCTGTCGGCGGCGTTGAGTCTTACCCATGATTTCGACCCGTCTGTCAGTACCATGACCTTTCGTATCGGCCTGTCCGATGACGTCGAGTTCGGTCTGTTGCCACCGCTGTTGCGGGCCCTGCGCACCGAAGCACCGCAGGTGGTGTTTGTGGTGCAGCACGTCGATTACTGGCGGATTCCCGATTTGCTGGCCTCTGGCGATATCACCGTCGGCATCACCCAGACCCGTGGCCTGCCGGCCAATGCCAAGCGCAAACTGTTGCGCCACATCCGTCCCAGCGTGCTGCGCGCCGATGCCTCGGACCAGGCGCTGACCCTCGACGAATACTGCGCACGGCCCCATGTGCTGGTGTCTCACACCGCTAACGTCGCGGGGTTTGCCGATGAGTGGCTGGCGGAGATCGGTCGCAAGCGGCACGTGGTGTTATCCGTGCCGCAATACAGTTCCTTACCGGCATTACTGGCCGGCACCGATATGATCGCCAGCCTGCCAGACTACACGGCCCAAGCCATGGCGGCGGCGGGCAACCTGTTTTGTGAGCCGTTTCCGTTCGATACACCGACCCTGGACCTGTCCATGGTCTGGCTCAGCCACGTTGACAGCGACCCCGCCGAACGCTGGATGCGCTCGCGGCTGGAAGCGTTCATGGGGGCGTGAGCGCGGCAAGTTAGGCGTTTGCTTCTCTTGCCACGTCCACTTTGCAACTGGCCGCAACCGCCGCCACCTGCTCGCGAAACCACGCGTTGGCGCTTTCCTGCTCGCTGGCATCGTTCCACTGCATCTCCAGGGTAAACCCCGGCAGGCCGTTGGGGGCTTCGCAATGGCCGAACTGTGGTTCCACGGCCAGCAGTTGTTGCACGCGCCGGGGTAGGGTGACGATAAAGTCGGTGCCGGCAATCATCTTCAGCGCCGCGCTGTAGCTGTTGGCCCGGGCGATGACCTGGCGCTTGTGAGCCTGGCGGCTCAGCCAGCCGTCGATCATGTTGGTGTCCGAGGTCCAGGGCGTGGGGAACACATGGCGCCGGGCCACAAAGGACTGCAAGCTGAAC
Source organism: Pseudomonas sp. WS 5059 (assembly GCF_012985525.1). Taxonomy (NCBI): domain Bacteria; kingdom Pseudomonadati; phylum Pseudomonadota; class Gammaproteobacteria; order Pseudomonadales; family Pseudomonadaceae; genus Pseudomonas; species Pseudomonas sp. WS 5059. The sequence continues at coordinate 2,781 of NZ_JAAQWO010000008.1, forward strand.
GCCGGCTCCCGGGGGGCCGCACGCTTGTCGAAGACGCAGACCAGGTCGTCCTCCAGCAGCATCTGGGTCCTGAGGTCCTTGTGCTCACGGTGAAAGTGCGGGCCGAAGCAGATCACCAGGTCCAGGCGCCCGTCACGTAGCGCCTCGACAGGGATCTCGGTTTCCAGCTTCTGCACATTGACGATCACCGGCAGGTCGGCATGATCGAAGTGTTTCAACAATCTGGGCAGGATCAGTTGCTCGAAGTATTCGGGTGCGCAGAGGTTGAAGGTGACGGCTTTTTGCGTGGGATCGAACGTCTGCGCGCCCGCGTGGCACAGGTTGATGCTTTCGAGGATTTTCTGCACATGCCCGTACATGGTGCTGGCCTTGTAGGTTGGGCGCATGCCGGCACGGGTGTTGATAAACAGGTCGTCCTCAAAGCTGGTGCGCAGCTTTTTCAGGCTGTAACTGACCGTGGACTGGCTGACAAACAGGGTTTCGGACACATCGGTGACGCTGCTTTGCTCATACACAGCGATAAACACCATCAGATCCTGCATATCGAGCTTTCTAAGCAAGTTACTGTTTAGCATTCGTTCCGTCCGTGAGCCTGTTGCGCGACCGCAGCGCAAACAAGACAAAATGTTAACGGAACGCTCGTCCCAATAGAAAGGTCTGTCGGACCTTTCTATGTCCATTGTGGGACAGATACTGTTTGGAACACGACGCCCTAACGAATATGCCGTGCATAGTGGCGCGGGTCGAAGCGCAGGACTATCAGTAACATCACCCCCACCACGGCGGTGAGTGACCACCAGGCCCATTCGAAGCTGCCCAGTTGGTCGCGGATCATCCCGGCAATCAGCGGCGACACCCCAGCGATCAGGTAGCCGATGCCTTGCACAAACGCCGTCAGGCCACCGGCGCGGCGCGGGTTGTCCAGGTGGTCGAGGGACAGGATCAGGCTCATCGGGAACAGCCCGCCAATGCCCAGGCCCAGCAGGCATGGCCACAGCAGTGTGAGGTGTTGCGGGGAAAGGATCAGGCCGCAGAAGCCGGCGATGATCAGCACCAGCAGCACGGCCACCACGCCGCGCTTGTCCTGGCGCCGGTTGGCGATAGCCGGGGTGATCAGCCCGGAGACCACTTCCATGGCCGTCAGGAAGCCCAGCAGCAGGCCGGCGTTCTGTTCGCTCCAGCCCTGCTCGACGTAGTACGGCGCCAGCCAAGCCAGTACACAGGTGTAGGACGCGGTACCGAGGCCGAAGAAAATCGCCAGCAACCACGCGCGGCGATTGTCGAAAAACGATTCCTGCGGGCCGCTGCCGGCTTGGGGCAGTGGTGGCAACGCGGCGCGCTGGGCATACCAGAACAGCAGCGCCAACACGGCAAGCACCGCCCAGATCGCCAAACCCATCCGCCAACTGCCAGTCTGTACCTGGATGAATGGCGAGAACGACGCCGCCAATGCCGCGCCGCCCATGATCGCGGTGACGTACAAGCCCATGAACAGCGAAACGTTGTCACTAAAGCGCGACTTGATCAGCGCCGGCATCAACGCCTGGATCAGGGCAATGCCCACGCCGGCGGCGATGGCGCTGAGGATCAACTCGGCGGCAGAGTCGAGAAACAGCCGCGACAAGGTGGCAATGCCAATCACCACCAGCGACAGGGCAATGCTGCGATGCTCGCCAAAGCGTTTGCCCAGGCCCATGCCGAAGAACATCGCCAAGCCCATCGCCATCACCGGCAACATGGTCAGTAACGAAGCAGTGCTGAAACTCAGCGGCACATCGCCGCGGATCGACGATAACAAAGGGCCGACCGCCGCCATGGACGGACGCAGATTGAGGGCCACCAGCACGACGCTGATTATCAGCCAGAGGGCGGTAGTGGGTTTTGCGTGGACGTTTTCCATGGGCGGGCCTTGAGCGGACAAGGTCGCCATTAGGCGACCGCGCGGGCCCGGCGGCAAATCAGAAAGTCGCAGGAGCTATTGAAAAACTACATCTGTAGGAGCCGGTTTGCCGGCGATAGTGGTTTGTCAGATAAGCCGCCATCGCCGCCATCGCCGGCAAGCCGGCTCCTACAGGGTTGTGGGCTTAGTAGCCCACGGTGAAACGCTGGCGCGAATGCTTGGGTGTTTCCACTTCGTCGATCAAGGCAATGGCGAAGTCGGCAAAGCTGATCCAACTGCGGTTCTCGCTGCTCACCAACAGGTCATCCTGGCCCAGGCGGAACTTACCGGTGCGCGCGGTCTCGACAAACTCTGCCGAGGGCGAAAGGAACGTCCAGTCCAGCTCCTTTTCCTGGCGCAAGGTGTCGAGGAACGCTGCGCCAGCACTGGCCTCGGCCTTGTATTCGGCAGGGAAGCCTTCGCTGTCGATGACCCGCCCGCCACCCGGCAGCAGCAGCGAACCCGCACCGCCCACCACCAGCAGGCGTTTCACGCCGGCCTGTTTGACCGGCCCGATCACCGCAGGCGCAGGCAGGGTGGCGAAGTGCGCGGCGCTGATCACCACGTCGCTGCCGCTGATGGCCTGTTGCAGGGCTTGGGCGTCCAGTGCGTCCACCTGTTTGACGGTCAGGCCGGGACGCGCGGCGATCGCGCCGGTGTTACGGGCAATGGCCGTGACGGTGTGGCCGCGACGCAGGGCTTCTTCCAGCAGTTGGCTACCGGCACGGCCGGTGGCACCAATGATTGCAATCTTGCTCATGACGTTCTCCAGTGTGGGTAAGGGTTGGATCAAATCACCACTTCATTTCGCCCTTGGCGACTTTGGCGCTCAGCTCCAGGGAGCTTTCATCGGCCAGGTTCGGGTAGCGTTTTTTCATGGCTGCGATCAGGGCCAAGGAATCCTTGGCCTTGGCGGTTTCTACATCGAAAGCCTTGATGTAGTCGGCCGTAAAGGCGACAGCTTTGACCGAAGGCGTGCCCAGGTAGTGGCCGGGAACCACGGTGACCGGCTTGAGTTTTTCGATACGTTGCAGGGTGCCCAACCAATCGGCATGGGACTGTGCGCCCTGGGTGTCGGCCATCCAAAGGTGGATGTTCTGCGAGACCACCACGCCGCCGACCACGGCCTTGATCGACGGGATCCACACAAAGCTGCGGTCCGGCTGCGGGCCGTCCAGGCCGATGACTTCCAGCGATTGCCCTTCGAGCGTCAGGCTATGGCCGTCGAGGACTTGGGGAATGAGGGTCTTGGCGGGTTTATCGGCGCCCATTTTCGGGCCCCAGTATTCAATCTTTCCGGCAACGGTGGCCTTGATATGCTCGACCACCGGTTGTGGCGCGACGATCTTGGCCTGTGGGAAAGCGCTGGCCAGGGTGTCGAGGCCGAAGTAGTAATCCGGGTCGCCATGGCTGATGTAAATGGTGGTCAGCTGTTTGCCGCTGGCGCGGATCTTCTGCACCAGTTGTTCGGCCTGGCTTTTGCCGAACTGCGCGTCCACCAGGATCGCGTCTTTTTCGCCGCTGACCAGCACCGAACTGACGGGGAAGATCGCCGATTCACCTGGGTTATACACCTCGAGGGTCAGGTCGGCGGCGACGGCGTGGGCGGCAAGGCCGAGAACGGTAGTGGCCAATACAAAGCGCTTGAGGGTAGTGAGCATGTTCAAGTCCAGGTCAGGGATGCCTTGGCAGGCGATGGACAGAGCTTAGTTGCACTGAACGCAGCAAAAAATGCGATGCTTGGACATAGTTTGTTTCTAAAACCGGGCAAATCATGGATCGTCTTCAAGCAATGCGGGTGTTTGTCACCGTGGTCGACCTGGGCAGCCAATCGGCCGCCGCCGATCATCTGGACCTGTCGCGCCCAGTGGTGTCGCGCTATCTGGCGGAGCTGGAAGACTGGGTGGGCGCGCGCCTGATGCACCGCACTACGCGCAAGCTCAGCCTGACCGCCGCTGGCAGTGAGACCCTGCCGCGTTGCCGGCAGATGCTGGAACTGTCCTACGACATGCAGGCCGCCGTCAGCGAACCGGACGACGCCCCTCGCGGCCTGGTGCGCCTGAGCGTCAGCACCTCGTTTGGCCAGGCGCAGTTGGCCGAGGCCATGGCCGAGTACGTCAAGCGTTATCCGCTGGTCAGTATTGACCTGCAAATGCTCGACCGCACAGTGAACCTGGTGGATGAGCGCATCGACCTGGCGATCCGCACCAGCAACGACCTGGATCCCAATCTGATTGCGCGTCAGTTGACCGTGTGCCGCTCGGTGATCTGCGCGTCGCCGGCCTACCTGCAGGAACACCCGCAGCCCCAGCGGGTAGAAGAGTTGGCGGATCACAACTGCCTGACCCATTCCTACTTCGGCAAGAGCCTGTGGCATTTCGAGGAGAACGCTGAGCCCGTGTCGGTGCCGGTGCATGGCAATATCAGCGCCAATGAAGCCAGCACCTTGCTGCGGCTGACCCTGGCCGGGGCAGGGGTGGCGATGTTGCCGACCTATCAGGCCGGCGACTACATCCGCAGCGGCCAGTTGATCCGCCTGCTGCCCCATGCCGAACCGCGGCAGATGAACATGTATGCGGTGTATGCCTCGCGCAAGCACATGCCCCAGGCATTGCGCAGCCTTCTGGATTTCCTGGTCTTGAGGTTCCCGCCAGAGCCGCAATGGGACGTGGGGCTGTAAGCTCTATAAGGCGTCTGAATACCCGTCAATACTGGCAACTGGCCCTGGCTGGCCTATGCTCAATACAGCACCTTCTTGATCTGTCCGGAGGTTGATGCCATGACGATCAAAACCAGAAAGTACCTGACGATTTTTGCCCTCTGCGCCTTTGCCACGGCCCTCTATGGCACCGCAGCCTACCGCGCCGAACAGGCCCGCCTGCAACCCGGCATGGCTTCTGCCTGCAACCATGGGCAATGCACCTACTCGGCGACCCTGAGCGCACTGCGCTGACACGCAACCTGTTGCAGCAGCCGGCTTGCGGGCTCCTGCAACAGTGCGTGGGTGGTCGGTCAGTCCGCGTTCAGTTGTTCGCGAAATGCCTTGGGTGAAAATCCTACGCGCCTGCGAAACAATCGAGAAAAGTTCGTCGGGTCAGAGAACCCCAGCACGTCAGACATTTCATTAATGGTCATGCTCGTGTAGGTCAACAGACGCTTGGCCTCCAGCAGTTGGCGGTCGTGCATGATCTGCAACGCCGGCTGCCCGCCCAGCTCGCGGCAGGTGCCGTTGAGGTGCGACACCGAGATCCCCAGCTTGTGCGCCAGGTCTTCGATCTTCGGGTGTTCGCGGTAGTGCTGCTCAACCAACTGGGTGAAGTGCCGGAAGTACTCGCGGCCCCGAGGTGCCCGTGGATGGCGGCGTTGGATGGCCTGGCGGCTGATCCACACCAGCAGCACGCTGACCAGCGCGTGCATCATCATGTCCCGGGCCGGGAAGTCATCGGTGTATTCATTCTGCAAGCGGGTGAACAGGCTATTGAGGTAGTCACTGTCCTGGCCCGCCGGGTAGCTGCCCAGGGCGCTCAAGCCGTCTACCGCCGAGCCCAACTGGCCCTGCAGGTGCGCCACCAGCGGCGCGGCCAGTGTCACCACAAACCCTTCTACATCCTCGGCAAACCGAAACCCGTGCACACACAGCGGCGGCAGCACTTGCAGGGTCGATTCGGTCAGCGTCGTGCGCTGGCCCTCGATCTCCAATTGCGCCTGGCCCTTGTACACATAGAGCAATTGGCACAGGTCCGCATGCCGGTGGGGCTGGATCTCCCACTGGTACTCGCGGCTGCGCCGGGAGATGGTCTCGCAATGCAGCAAATCCGGAGTCGGCCACTGCTGGCTTTCTCCGTAGAGTTTGAACACTGGAATCGCGGGACTGGCATTTTTGGTCATGTTTTTATCCGATACTCAGGACAGTGGTTCGGTAATCGCCCCGATTGGCGAAAAGCGCAGGCTTTGGCTCAGTTTTCACCTTCTTGTGGGGCTCACTCAAGGGAAAAATGCCAGTACCAAAACCAATGACAACGCTTTCACCGATAACGTTCGGGGGAAGCCGGCGGGCCATAAAAATAATGAAAACCCTAAAAACTCAAGTCGCCATCATCGGCGCCGGTCCTTCGGGGCTGCTGCTCGGCCAATTGCTGCATAACGCGGGGATTGAAACCCTGATTGTTGAGCGCCAGGCCCCGGACTACGTTCTCGGGCGAATTCGCGCCGGAGTGCTGGAGCAAGGCATGGTCGACCTGTTGCGCCAGGCGGGTGTCAGCCAGCGGATGGACGCCGAGGGCCTGGTGCATGAAGGCTTCGAGCTGGCCCTCAATGGGCGCTTGCACCACATCGACCTGAAGACCCTGACCGGCGGCAAGACTGTGATGATCTACGGCCAGACCGAAGTCACCCGCGACCTGATGGCCGCCCGCGAGCACGCCGGCGCGATCACCCTGTATGAAGCGCGCAATGTTCAGCCCCACGACCTTAAGGGCGAGCGGCCCTGGCTGACCTTCGAGCATCAAGGCCAGCAGGTGCGCCTGGACTGCGACTACATCGCCGGTTGCGACGGCTTCCATGGCGTGTCGCGCCAGTCGATCCCCGCCGATGTGCTCAAGACCTTCGAGCGGGTCTACCCGTTCGGCTGGTTGGGCATCCTTGCCGACACCCCGCCGGTCCACGGGGAACTGGTGTACGCCAAGCATTCGCGTGGCTTTGCCCTGTGCAGCATGCGTTCGCCCAGCCGCAGTCGCTATTACCTGCAGGTGCCGGCCGAGGAGTCGCTTGATGCATGGCCCGACCAGCGCTTCTGGGCCGAACTCAAGGAGCGCTTGCCGGCGGATCTGGCGGCAAGCCTGGTGACCGGGCCTTCAATTGAAAAGAGCATCGCGCCGCTGCGCAGTTTCGTGGTGGAGCCGATGCAGTACGGGCGCCTGTTCCTGCTGGGGGACGCCGCCCATATCGTGCCGCCCACAGGCGCCAAGGGCCTGAACCTGGCGGCCAGTGATGTGAGCACCCTGTTCACCCTCTTGTGCAAGGTGTACCGGGAAGGGCGCGTGGAGCTGCTGGAGAAATACTCCCAGATCTGTTTGCGGCGGATCTGGAAGGCCGAGCGGTTTTCCTGGTGGATGACCTCGATGCTGCACCAGTTTCCCGAGGCGGATGGCTTCAGCCAACGGATTGCCCAGAGCGAGCTGGAGTACTTTGTCGAGTCGCAGGCTGGACGCGCAACCATTGCAGAAAATTACGTCGGGCTTCCTTACGAGGCTATCGAATAGCCGGCTATCGAGTAACATGGCGGGCATTGCCGCTTGCCTGCAGGTTCTGTCGTGACCCAATCCACACCCTCTGTACGCAGTGTCCTTGCGGCCCTGATGTTGGCGATTTTCCTCGGTGCGCTGGACCAGACCATCGTCGCCGTGTCGATGCCGGCCATTTCTGCGCAGTTCAACGACGTCAACCTGCTGGCCTGGGTCATCTCCGGCTACATGGTGGCGATGACCGTGGCGGTGCCGATCTACGGCAAACTTGGCGACCTGTATGGGCGGCGGCCGATGATGTTGATCGGCATGGGCCTGTTCACCGTGGCCTCGCTGTTTTGTGGCATGGCGCAAAGCATGGAGCAGTTGGTGCTGGCGCGGATCCTCCAGGGCATCGGTGCGGGCGGGATGATTTCGGTAAGCCAGGCGATCATCGGCGACATTATTCCGCCCCGCGAGCGTGGGCGTTACCAGGGTTACTTCAGCAGCATGTACGCCGTCGCCAGCGTGGCCGGGCCGGTGTTGGGCGGCTATATGACCGAGTACCTGTCGTGGCGCTGGGTATTTTTGATCAACCTGCCATTGGGCGCGGGCGCCTGGTGGGTGGCCCATCGCACGCTGGTGGGGCTGCCGGTGCCACAGCGCAAGCCGATCATCGATTACCTTGGCACGGTGCTGATGATCATCGGCCTGACCGCGCTGTTGCTGGGCATCACTGAAATCGGCCAGGGCCATCATTGGCGCGATGATCAAGTACTGGGCCTGCTGGCCTGTGCGCTGGTGGCGTTGACGGTGTTTGTCTGGCATGAGCGCCGGGCGCGGGAGCCGTTGTTGCCCATGCACCTGTTCGCCAACCGCAGCGCGGTGTTGTGCTGGTGTACGATTTTTTTCACCAGCTTCCAGGCCATCTCGCTGATCGTGCTGATGCCCCTGCGCTATCAGAGCGTCACGGGGGCCGGTGCCGACAGCGCCGCCTTGCACCTGCTGCCGCTGGCGATTGGCTTGCCCATGGGCGCGTTCTTTGCCGGGCGCATGACCTCAGTCACCGGCCGCTATAAACCGATGATCCTTACCGGTGCGCTGCTCACGCCGATTGCTATCCTCGGCATGGCCTTCAGCGCACCCCAGTCACTGATCCTCAGCAGCTTGTTCATGGTGCTCAGCGGCATTGCCTCGGGCATGCAGTTCCCGACTTCCCTGGTGGGTACGCAAAACTCAGTGGCGCAACACGACATCGGTGTCGCTACCAGCACCACCAACCTGTTTCGCTCCCTGGGTGGCGCGGTCGGCGTGGCGTGTATGTCGGCCTTGCTTTTGGCGTTGTTGCAGGACTCGAGTTTTGCCCACCTGGCCAGTGGCTCGATGATGGCCGAAGGCAGCTCCGGCAACGTGCTGCTCGATGGCCTCAACGCGGCTCCCGGCCCGGCGCAGGACGCCTTGCGTGGGGAGCTGTTGAGGACCTTCCGGCATTTGTTGATGATCAGCGCGGCGGTGTCGCTGCTGGGGCTGGCAGCGGCGATTGCGATGCCCAACCAGCTGTTGCGCGGGCGCGAAGACAAGGCCCGCTAGCGTAGGCGCCGGCCTGCTCCTACAAGGCGTGCAGTTGCGCGCTTACGGGCTGTAGTAACCCACCGCTACCAGAAAATGCCCGCTCTTGCGCAGATAGGCATGCTTGTTTTCCACCTTGCCGGTCACCGGGTTTTTCCAGCGGTATTCATATTCTCCCTGACCCTGCTCCTTCATCAGTGCCAGGATCGGTTCACCCACGGGCTTGCCGTCCGGATCCTTGATCTTGGCGAAGTCGGTGTTGATCAGGCGCAGGTTGGTGCCGTGGGCCACATAGCGCCCGGTATCCAGGTCGACCACAAACACATACAAGTCGTCCTGCAAAAAGCCGCCTTGCAGCGCATTGATCGCTTTCAACGTACCGGCTTCGTTTTTCTCCAGTTCCCTGACTGCCTTGTCCCGCAGGGCCTTGGCCTGCTCGGGTGTGGCCCGGGGCAGGTAATAGCCGACGGCCAGGATGCGCTGGCCGATACGCTGGTAGAACACATGCTTGCGTTCCACCTTGCCGTCGTTCCAGTTCTGCCAGCGGTATTCGGCCTGTTGGATGCCATTGCCTTCCGGGATCTTCAGCGCGTCCTTGAACGACTGGCGCAGGTCCGGCCCGAGCACTTCGGACACGTCGCGACCGATCAGCGCCGAAGATGGGCCACCACTGGCCAGCAGCACGCCCTTGGTATCGACCACGAACACATAGCGGTCCTTGTCGACAAACTCGCCCTGGCGGCTGAAGGCGGCGAAGGCCTTGTCACCGTTGTCGTGGTAATAAGCCAGGGCCTTCTCCAGCAGCGCCTTGGCGGCCTGGGCGTCCTGTTCATGGGCGGTTGCGGCCTGGGCCTGGCTGAAACCAAACAACAGCAGCAGCCAGGTGGCGCGGAGCATTCCCTTCATTACCCGTCCCTCGTTCTTGTGAATGTCCCAAGAGCGTAGACGGTTGCCCGGGGATTAGAACGGCTGGGTCGGCAGGTATTTTCCGTCCAGGGTAATGACCGCGCGGGAGCCGCCGTCCGGGTCTTCGACCTTTTTGATGTCCAGCTTGAAGTTGATGGCGCTGATGATGCCATCGCCAAACTGCTCGTGGACCAGGGCTTTGAGGGTTGAACCATAGACCTGCAGCATTTCATAGAAACGGTACACGGTCGGATCCGTCGGAATGCCACCGGGGATGCTGCCGCGCAGAGGCACGCTTTGCAGCAGACGGCTGGCGTCCGCGTCCAGGCCCAGTTTGGCGCACACCACATCGGCTGCGTCCTTGGGCAGCGGGTGTTGCCCGAGCAGGGCTGCGGTGACGAACGCCAGGCTCAGGCCGGTGCCGTCGCTGAGGTCCTGCCAGGACAGGTTTTTGCGGGCCTTGATATCAATCACGGTGTCGGCCAGGGCCAGGCGTGGGGTTTGGGACAATTGGGATTGCAGCATGATGACTTCCTCTTCGGTTAAATAAGGTTCAGGCGGCGTGTGCGCGGGTCTGTGGATTGTCCAGCAGGGATACAAAGCGAGCGGTGCGGCCATCCAGGGCGTTGATGCAGCCGCTTTCGATATCGTAGACCCAGCCATGCAGACTCAGCCGGCCCTGTTCAAGCGCCAGGGCGACGCTGGGATGAGTCTTGAGGTTGGCCAATTGTGCGACCACGTTTTCCCGTACCAGGGCGCTCAGTCGCTCTGCATCCGAGGCATGGGTACGTGCGGCGTTGATCACCTTGGCCGACTCGGCATGGCGCAGCCAGTTGGCCACGGCGGGCAAGTGATCCAGGCATTTGCAGGTGGAAATGGCCGTCATGGCGCCGCAGTCGGAGTGGCCGCAAATCACGATATCGCTGACCCCCAGCACGGCCACCGCATATTCGACCGTGGCCGAGACCCCGCCCGGCTCCGGGCCGTAGGACGGCACGATATTGCCGGCATTGCGGATCACAAACAGATCGCCTGGTTCCTGCTGGGTCAACAGCTCCGGGACTACACGGCTGTCGGAGCAGGAAATAAACAGCGTGCTGGGGTGTTGCGTGGTTGCCAGTTGCTTGAACAGGTCACTGCGCTGGCTGAAGGCTTCGCTCTGGAACTTGCGCAAGCCGTCGATGAGATGCTGCATGGTGTTTCTCCTTGCGTCGCTAATGGGGCAAGGATGGAAGTTTTTTGTTATAGCGTCCAAGACTGGATTATTATGGTTTCTATAAGTCATGCCTATAGTTGGAGTGTTTTGCATGCTGCTACGCCATATCCGCTACCTGCTGGCCGTCGCCGAGCACCGTAACTTCACGCGGGCTGCCGAAGCGTTGCATGTGTCGCAGCCGACATTGTCGCAACAGATCAAGCAACTCGAAGAGAACCTGGGGGCACCGCTGCTGGATCGTTCCGGGCGCAGTGTCAACCTGACCGACGCGGGCCAGGCCTATGTGCGGTTTGCCCGCCTGGCGCTGCAGGATCTGCAGGCGGGCACCCGGGCCATGCATGACGTGCAGGACCTGAGCCGTGGCAATTTACGCTTGGCCATGACCCCGACGTTCACCGCGTACCTGATCGGGCCGCTACTGGCCCAGTTTTATCAGCAGTATCCGGGGATCACCGTCAGCGTCGAGGAAATGCCCCAGGACCGTCTTGAGCGCGCGCTGACCGAGGATTTGCTGGATATCGGCATTGGCTTCAGCGGCGAGCACATGCCAGACATCGAATGCCAAGGGGTGTTTGTCGAGGAGTTGAGCGTAGTGGCCAGCGCCAGTCATCCAACCTTGAAGCGCAAACAGTGGCTCAAGCTGGCTGACTTCAAGCAGCAACCCCTGGTGCTGTTGAACAGCGGATTTGCGACGCGACGTTACATTGATGACTATTGCCGGACGCTGGAGATAACGCCGCAGATTGCCATGCAGGCCAATTCGATCAGTGCGGTGATTGAAATTATTCGCCATACCCAACTGGCGACGATCCTGCCCCGCGAGGTGGCCATGGCCCAGCAGGGCTTGCACGCGGTGCAACTGCGCCCGCCGTTGCCGCAGCGCACGGTGGCCCTGCTCAGTCGCAAGGGCGCTTATCGCAGTGCTGCATGCCGGGCGTTTGTCGATGTGGTGAGTGGGTGGCGAATGTTTAGTCATCCTGAAAGTGAACTCCATCAAGACTGAATTTAATGGCTTAACCCAGCGTGTGACGCTGGCGCTTATCTCTTCACTGTGATCCCTGCATGGACGGTTCCCCCGACACTCACCCCGAGGCCTTGCCTGGCGCCATCGCGCCGAGCCGCCCGGTGTGTCGGCTGGGCGTTGATGTATTGCCTTCTGAACTGGCCTTTTGGGCGCTGTGGCACTGCCGCCACGCCCGCCCGCCGGATACCGCTCCCTTACGCTGATTGCCCCCTCACGGGTGCGCCGTCGTGCGCGCCTGCCTGACGCATACGTAAGAGAGTTGCCATGAGTACCGTCTTTGCCAGCCTGCACGAAGCCCAATCGTTTCTTGACCAAAATCCCGATATCGAGATGTTCGAACTGTTCATCCTCGACAGCAACGGCGTGCCTCGCGGCAAGTTGCTGCACCGTGATGAACTGCTGGCGGTCTACGCCAGTGGCCGCCCGCTGCCCAGTACCATCCTGGGCCTGACCCTCAATGGCGACGACGTGGAAAACTCCGGCCTGGTGTGGGAGGTAGGGGATATCGACTGCCGCGCCTACCCGATCAGCGGCAGTTTGCAGCGCATGCCGTGGCGGTTGATTCCCACTGCGGCGGTGCAGGTCAGCATGCACCCGGTGGAGGGCTTGCCGGCGACGGTGGCTGATCCCCGGCACTTGCTGGCCAAGGTCATCGACGGGCTCAAGGCCGATGGTTATTACCCGGTGATGGCGGCGGAACTGGAGTTCTACCTGCTGGACCAGAAGCCCGACAGCAATGGCCGCCCGCAACCGGCGCGGGATATGGACGGCGGTCGCCCGCGCTCGAGCCAGGTCTATGGCCTGCGCGAGCTGGAGCAGATCGAGCCGTTTCTGGCCGACTTGTATAGCGCTTGCAAGCTGCAAGGCATTCCCGCGCGCACGGCGATCTCCGAATACGCGCCGGGCCAGGTGGAGATCACCCTCGAACACCGCAGCGATGCGTTGCAAGCGATGGACGAGGCGGTGCGTTACAAGCGCCTGGTCAAGGGCGTGGCCCACAAGCACGGGATGACGGCCTGTTTCATGGCCAAGCCGTTCGACGACCTGGCCGGCACCGGCATGCACATGCACGTCAGCCTGGCGGACGCCGACGGTAACAATCTGTTTGCCAGCGAGGCGCCCGATGGTACGCCGCTGCTGCGCCAGGCGGTGGGCGGGATGCTCAGTACTTTGCTCGATTCCTTGCTGTTGTTCTGCCCCAACGCCAACTCGTACCGACGCTTCCAGAGCAACAGCTATGCGCCGCTGGCGGCCACCTGGGGGGTCGACAACCGCACCGTGAGCCTGCGTGTGCCCGGCGGCCCGGCGTTTTCGCGGCATATCGAACACCGCATCTGCGGCGCCGATGCCAACCCGTACCTGGCGGCGGCGGCAATCCTCGCGGGGATCCACCGTGGCATTCGTGAGCAGCGCGATCCCGGCGCGCCAGTCACGGGCAATGGTTATGCCCAGGCTAAGGAGCTGCTGCCCACCGACTGGCTGACCACCTTGCGTGCATTGGAAGGTTCGACCTGGGCACGTGAAGCATTCGGCCAGGAGTTTCTCGGCGTGTACCTGGCGGTCAAGCGGGCTGAGTACCGGCAGTTCATGGGCGAGGTGGGCGAGCAGGACTGGCGCTGGTACCTGCACCAGGCGTGATGATGAAGCGCGATGCTTTCGACCTTTTTTTCACGAGCGGGTGGATAAGCTGAGGGTCCAGTGTCCGTAGAGACCGGTTCATCTACATGAGTCCCGTGATGTCGTCGCAACCCCCATCGTCCATCGAGGCTGAATTCGCCGCGCGCTGTGATCGTGACCACGCTCGGGTCTGCGGCGACCCGCGCCCCCCGACTTTACGGCGGCGCCTATGGTTATGGCGCGATGAGCGCCTGGTGCGCCAGGCCCTGAAAGTCGCGGGGGAGCCCGGGCTGCTGCTGGACCTGGCCTGTGGGGCGGGGCGCTTCTGGCCGGTGCTGGCCGAACACAGCAACCGTGTGATCCTCGCCTCGGACCCATCCCAGGCCATGCTCGATCATGCCCAGAGCCATCACGGCGCGGCATTTTTGCGCCGGATCAAGACGTTCCAGGGCTCGGCCTTTTCCATCGGCCTGTCGGCCAACGCGGTGGACTGCATTTTCTGCCTGGAACTGTTTCGCCACGTCCCCACGGCCGACGCGCGCCTGGCGCTGTTGCGCGAGTTTCACCGGGTCAGCCGCGACACGGTGATTGTCTCGGTGGACAGCGACAGCCGCCATCGTGAGCTCCACCCGCCAGGCACGGGGCAAGCCTTGCTGTCCCATCGTGTCGAGGTGGAAGCGGAGTTCCGCCAGGCGGGGTTCACGGTGCTCAATCAGCAAGAGTTCATGCCCGGCTCGACCTTGTGGCGGGTTTATGTGCTGCGCAAACGAGGATAACCCTCAGATGTCGGGCAATTCTTCGTCTCCTGTCAGAGTTTTCATGATGGCTGGCACACTGCGGGTGCTCGAAAGTCCCTCTGGCGATATATACTGCGCGCCATTCTTCAAGGGAGAGCCGTGTGGCCATCGATATTCACTGGATCTGCGACAACGATAGCCTCGGCCAGCATTGCGCCGAATGGCAGCAGTTGCCATTCGTCGCCCTCGACACCGAATTCATGCGGGTCGATACCTTCTATCCCATCGCCGGGCTGATCCAGATCGGCGATGGTGTACGCGCTTATCTGATCGATCCCCTGACCATCGATAATTGGCAACCCCTGGCCGCGCTGCTGGAAAACCCAGCGGTGATCAAGGTGGTACACGCCTGCAGTGAAGACCTGGAAGTGTTGCTGCGCCTGACCGGCAGTCTGCCGGCGCCGCTGTTCGACACCCAACTGGCAGCTGCCTACCTGAACCTCGGCTTCTCCATGGGCTACTCGCGCCTGGTGCAAGCTGTGCTCGACATCGAACTGCCCAAGGGCGAGACCCGTTCGGACTGGCTGCAGCGACCATTGTCCGAGACCCAGGTCAGCTACGCCGCCGAAGACGCGGTGCACCTGGCGCAAGTCTACACACGGCTGCGCCCGCGCCTGTCCGACGAAAAATACGCCTGGATCCTGGAAGATGGCGCGGAACTGGTGGCCAACCTGCGTCGGGAAATCGATCCCTATGAGGTCTACCGCGACGCCAAGCTGGCCTGGAAACTGTCCCGTGCCCAACTCGCTGTGCTGCGCGAGCTGTGCGCCTGGCGCGAACAGCAAGCCCGCGCCCGCGACCTGCCACGCAACCGTATCCTGCGTGAACACTCGCTATGGCCCCTTGCCAAGTCGCAGCCGGATAACCTCGCGGCCCTGGGCAAAATCGAAGACATGCACCCGCGCACCGTGCGCCAGGACGGCGAGTTTCTGCTGGGCCTGATCAAACGTGCCGCCAGTGTGCCGATGGACCAATGGCCGCCGGCCGTGCCTGAGCCGTTGCCGGTGGATGCCGCGGTGCTGATCAAGCAACTGCGCGCCCTGGGCCAAACCTTCGCCGAACGCCTGGACATGGCCCCGGAGCTGATGCTGCGCAAGAAAACCCTCGAGGCGCTGGTCAAGAGTGGCTACCCCGATGGGCCTTACCAATTGCCTGACTCGCTGCGTGGCTGGCGCCGCGAGTTGATGGGCCAGGCGCTGCTGGACAGCCTGGCCACTGCCGGAGAACAGCCTTGAAACATATTTGTTCCATCTACCGCAGCCCGAAACGCGCCGGCATGTACCTCTACGTGCTCAAGAGCGATGCCCTGGAGCGCGTGCCCGAAGGCCTGCTGACCGTGTTCGGCAAGCCGGTACACGCCTTCAACCTGGTGCTGACGGCGGAACGCAAGCTGCAGCAGGAAGATATCGTGGCAGTCCTGGCCAACCTGCAAAAGCAGGGCTACCACCTGCAGATGCCACCGCCGGACGATGAGTACATCGAACACCTGCCCGAAGAACTGCTGCGCCGTAACGACCCGATGTGATCGACCCGTGTCCCGCTCGGGGCACGTTTGAATCGAATGACCTGGCGAGCCCCGAGCCCAGCAGTCAGTCTGCTGCCGGTGGTCGCCTGCACTGTTTTTGAAAGGTTTGAACCATGCGCGTTCTGATAGCAGAACAGGACCACCCGCTGTACGCCCGACTGCTGCGCGAAGCGGCGCCGGATATTGAAGTCCTGACCAGCGGCGACTCGGCTGAACTGTCACGCCTGGCCGCCGATTGCCCGGTGTGGCTGGGCCAGCCGGACCTGCTGGCAACCCTGCTGCGCCAGGGCCATCACCCGCAATGGCTGCAATCGACCTGGGCCGGTATCACGCCGCTGCTGGCCGATGGCTTGCCACGGGATTATCGACTGACCCGTGCCGTCGGCATTTTTGGCCAGGTGATGGCCGAGTACGTGCTCACCTACATGCTCGGCCACGAGCGCGAGGTGCTGGCGCGCCTGGTCAGCCAGGTCGAGCGCAAGTGGGACAACCGCATGGGCCAGAGCCTGGCGGGGCGCAAGGTACTGATCGTCGGCACCGGCGATATCGGCCAGAGCGTCGCGCAGTTCCTGCTGCCCTTTGGCGTGGAGTTATACGGCGTTGCCAGCCAAGCCCGGGAGCAGGCCCCGTTTCTCGAGGTGGCCGGGCCGGATCAACTGGGCCGGCTGGTGGGCGAGGTGGACTATGTGGTCAACCTGCTGCCCAACACGCCGAACACCCACGACCTGTACGATGCGGCGCTGTTCAAGCAGTTCAAGCCGACCGGCTTGTTCATCAACGTCGGCCGGGGCGTGGCGGTGGTGGATGCCGATCTGGTCGAGGCCCTGAAAGAAGGGCACCTGGCCGGTGCGGTCATCGACGTGTGTCGCCAGGAGCCTCTGCCCCAGCGCCATCCGTTCTGGACTGCCTGGGGCTTGTTGCTGACGGGCCACAGCTCGGCGCCGACCTGCCCGCGACGCATGGTGGCGCTGTTTGTCGAGAACCTTGGGGCGTACCAGGCTAAGGATTCGCTGCGTGGCGAGGTGAGTTTCGAGCGCGGATATTGAACTCCCCCACAGGCTGCGTAGCCCGCATCTGATTTTATCGCTGACGGTATCGTGGGAGGCTCGCTGACCTTAATCAGGGAGGCCTCTCAATGTTCGATCTGCGTGCTATCCCCCCGCAAACACCTCTGTTTCCCGCGTCTTTGACTGACCGTGTCGCTGAAGGGGCCAGGCCTGCGCAGCCTGACCCTTTGCCGGCAACTGGCGCTGCTGGTGGCCCGGTCATCCCGACACAGGCCAAACCCAAGTCTGGCCTGCAGGCTGCCCTGGCCGACAGAGAAAACCTGAAGGTCCTGGGGCAAAAGCTCTTCGAGGTCGCCACGCGCCTGGGCGTAGATGCCACTCCGCAAGCTGTGCTGGCGGCGCTGGGCAGTACCCCGATGGGCATAGACCCTGGGTCGTCCTATCCGCTGGATGCCGGCAGCAGCATCACCCTGACGACCTTTATCCGGCATCTTGGATTTTTCCAGCCCACCAGCCATTTTCACCTTGCCAGCCTCGCCGATGCGGTCACTCAAAAAGCCCTGGAGCACCCACTTGGCGATCTTGGCGGCGGCTTATCGTGGCCGGTGCCTATCAGTCCTGATGAGCAACGCAGGCTGGGCGCGCTGGCTCTGGACCGGCTCGGTGATAAGGGGGTGCTGGATTACCTGAACGATCAGCAGCCCGTCGACCTGCAGGTACGCAGCAACCCCATCGAGGCCCTGCAATCGCTGATCAGTTGCGCGCCAGGGCAGCGGCTGGGACAGTACCTGCAAGAGCAAATGGATGCAGTCGCTACCGACCGCAGTATCAACGACTATTTGCTGGCTGCCATTGCTGTGCAGATGGATCCCGAATCCATCACCGCGCCACATCGCACCAAGGTGGCGGGTTTTGACCTGGCAAGCGCTCGGCACTGGGGTAAACCCGCTTCAGTGGTGGTCGACGGGTTGCGCACGCACCTGAGCGCCAGTGGCAGAACCCGCCCGGAGATGGCAGGGGTAGGCGCCTATCTGTTGTTGGCCAGGATGGCCCCCGAGTTCCTGATCAAGGACATCCCCGCCAGTGTCACCTATGGCAGCTCGGCCTGGGTAAACCTGGCGGTTGCGGCGCGCACGATAGAAGCTCAATCGCCGGGCAAGGTACCGAACATGACCTTTGTGCAGGTCATGCTACAGGCCGAGAGTGCGGGCCTGGCTGATCCGGGCGTCACCTGGCGGGCGCAGAAGGCCGCCCTGCTGGACTGGGGGGTTGCCAATGGACTGCTGGAGCGCCGGGATGATGAGGGCTACAGCGACCAGGAACTGAACATACTCAAAGACACCTTCAACAGCCGCCAGCGGCAAATGATCAGCGCCAGCCAGGCATTGGATAAGGCGATTCCCAGTCGAAAAGAGTTGGCGCTGGCCGAACTCAAGCGACGATTTGGCGACCTGGGCGCGTTGTTTGAAGAGAAACTGATCAGTACTACAGGCCATCCGCGAGGTGGTCCTGGAACGCCAGCAACCTACTTGCTTGGGCGCCATTCGCTGCTGGATATCGCCATGATGGACCTACCTTCGCCCGCCGTATTTGATTGCGCAGACAGCCGCATCCCCCTGGCCGAGTTGAACGCCAATCACCGATTTGGCACCACCGAGGCGTTCAACCAGCCGTTCGATGACACGATAAAAAATAAAAAGGCAGCTATCGGCATCACCATCAAGCATCTGGTCGCGCAGTTGCCGGTGGTCGATCGGGAGAACCTTGAGTATGGAAAGCTGACCTTCTATCAGAATCTATCCCACACCTTGGGCCTAGGCTTTACCGACAGAACCCAGCACCCCAAAGGCCAGGAACTGCTGCTGAAAGTTGAGCGCGAGGGAAAGCCTCCAGCAGCCTATGAAATCAACTTTGCCCAAGGGGTTATTCGGCCCGTGGATCTCTGGCGGGCGGCGCAGCGTAGTTCAAGAAATGCCAATGTCGTGTACGAGACCAAAGTGTTCAGCCCTGAGGGTGCCCCTCAGCAGAGAAATGAAAGAACCCCACGGGATAACGGGTTGCTTGATAGCTTTGCGACGCCGCGTACTCAATACATTGCCGATGTATTCGTTGAGCACCTTGATCTGGATGACCCGCAGATAAAGGAACATGCCAGGGGGCAGACCACGCTGGACGAGCAGAAGGGCACAGCCAGGGCGGTTAAAGAGTTTGTGCTCAACCTTGTTCCGTTGCGCTCGGCGATTGTCAATTTTCAGCAGGGCAACTACGGCGAGGGGGCTGTGGACCTGGCGCTGGATATCTTTGGCTTCCTGACTGCCGGCGCGGCAGTGGCGGGGAAACTGGGGCGGTTGGGCGGCGCTGCTGTCTCCGGGGTGACCAAGGTATTACGGGGGACGAAGATAATCGGTGTGGCCACGATTGGCGCGTTTAACCCCCTGGGAGGATTGGGCGACTTGGCCGTGGGCGGTGCGCAACTGGCCGGTAAAGGATTGTCCAAAGGTATCCAGGCGGTTAACAAGCTCAGGGGGAGCAGCGGCAGCTATGACCTATTGAAGGCGGTCAGTAAGGAGTCTGGTGTTGCGGCAACAGGCACCTACATAGTTGCAGGAAGGCGTATCGAAGGCGGCGCGGTGCTGCGCAACGGTAAATGGTATGCCTTCGATGTTGACAGGATACGCCCCTATGGGAGCCCCCTTGAAGGGTTTGTTGCCCAAACCAAGGCCGTGGACGGCGCACTGGCCATGGCGCGTATTGCCCCGGGTAGCGAGCTGGGCAACCGGCTGTTTGCCGAGTACAGCGTTGCGCCCTCGCGAATCGCCGGGCTTTCGCGCAACAGCCAGGGGGTTTATCTCGCCGCTGATGGCCATCTGTCTCATATCCGCCACATCGACAGTGCCGGTCAGACGGCGGTGTATGAAGTCCGGCAAGTCAGTCGTGCCGAGGACGGCACTGTCCAGGCACGGATCTATCACAATGGCCGGCAAACGCCGTTGCTGGTCGAGCACGTCCAGGGCGATCAATGGCGGCGGCTGACGCTGCGCGGGGCGGGGCCTGTGTCAGTCGCGGACGATCTGGGGCCGGAAATCGCGGCCGGTGGCGAGGGTGTGATTTACGCCAGCCGCGATGGCAAAAGTGTCTACAAGGATCTTGGGCCTACTTCACTGCAACCTTCGGCCAATTACCTCAACATGGAGGTGATATCGCTGAATAAATATTATGGCGATGGTTTTGCAAGAGGGATCATTGAGGACGGCTTTAAATACATAAAGATGCGCAAGCTTGATGGGGTGGCGCTCAGTCATTTTGAGAGAGGGAGTTTGCCGCCGCAAGCACGGTCCTTGCTGGATGATGCCCTGGCGCAAATGGAAGCGAAGGATATCTATCACAATGATTTGCAGCTGAAGAACTTTATGTACTCGGCGAAAGACCAGAAAATCTACCCGGTGGATATGGATTCCCAGCCGTTGGAGTTCATGGTGCCGGTGGTGATGGCCGCGTATGTACGTCAAAGGGAGGCGCTGCGCCAGGCCTTTGCGCGCCTGCTTGCCTGAGCGTCGTGATCTGCACCTTGGCGCTTTCAACAAGCTGCATACGCCAGGCGATGGCCTATGCAGCCGGGGGCTTAGAGCTTGAAGTCACCAGCAGATACCAACTCGCTCAACGGCCGGCGGGGGCTTGGGGCTTCCCGGGCCTGTAGGTAGTCGGCCAGGGTCGCCTTGTCCCCCAGCTTGCCCACCGCAACTGCCGCATGCAGCGCATAACCCTCGGGGATCTTCAGTTCCTTGCGGGTCAGCTCCTGGTCGAAGCCGGCCATGCCGTGGGTATGCCAGCCGCTGATGCTGGCTTGCAGCGCCAGGTGGCCCCAGGCCGAGCCGGTGTCAAAGGTGTGCCACAGCGCCGGGGTTTCTTCGCTGGCGCCGGGCACTGCGAAAGTGGTTTTCGACACCACGATCACCAGTGCGGAGGCATGTTGCGCCCATCCACGGTTGAATTCATTGAGCAGGCCCAGGTAACGCTGCCAGTGCGGCGTATCGCGACGGGCATAGAGAAACCGCCAAGGCTGCGAGTTGTAGGCCGAAGGCGCCCAGCGCGCAGCTTCGAAGAAGCTCAGCAGGGTTTCCTCCGGAATGCTTTCCCCGGTAAACGCACGCGGCGACCAACGCTCGGTGAACTGCGGGTGGATCGGGTAATCGGCAACGCGTGGCTCAGTGCTCATAAGCGGATCCTGGTGAAAAAAACGGCCCTCAAAGCTACTGCGCCGTCGCGCGCCTGACAAGTCTTGCCCTACCGGCAGTCGTAAGCGCTTGGCCCCAGGGGGCTTGGGCACTAGACTGGCGGCCTTTTCACCTACCGATACTGATGTAGAGCCATGGCCGCCAAAGTCGAACCTTTCTGGATACGCAAAACCCTCGAGCACCTCGACCAGGAGGAATGGGAGTCGCTGTGCGACGGCTGTGGCCTGTGCTGCCTGCAAAAGCTTGAAGATGAAGACGACAACAGCGTCTATTACACGCGCATCGCCTGCAAATTGCTGGACCTGAAAACCTGCCAGTGCACCGACTACCCTAACCGTCGGGACTCGGTGCCCGATTGCATCCAGCTCACGCCGGGCCAGGCCGATCAGTTCAAATGGCTGCCGCCGACCTGTGGCTATCGCCTGGTCAGTGAGCGCAAGGACTTGCCGCTGTGGCACCACCTGGTCTGCGGTGATCGCGACGCCGTGCACCACGAACGCATTTCCCAGTCCGGCCGCATGCTCAGCGAAGGCAGCGTGCCCGAGGACGATTGGGAGGATTACCTGATTTTTCGCGCAGGCTGAAAAGGAGAGCGTATGACGGTCCAAGCCAGGCTGGCGGCAAGCCTGCTGTTGCTGGGGTTGAGCACGTCGGCATGGTCGGCGAAAAAAGTCGACCTCGACTATCACGTCAAACTATTACCCCAGAGCGATCAGGCCGAGGTGCGCCTGAGCCTGTCCGAGGGCTCGGCGGTGCGCAGCCTGAACTTCGACCTGGGGCGCGACGGTGACTACAGCGACTTCAAGGCCGACGGCCAGTGGCAGGTCACGCCCGATACGGGGGCCCGGCGTGGCCTGTGGCAGCCGGGCGCCGACAAGGCCAGCCTGACCTACCGCGTGCGCCTGAGCCATGCGCGCAAGCCCGGCATCTACGAATCGCGCATGACCCCCAGCTGGGCGCTGTTTCGTGGTGAAGACCTGGTGCCTGCGGCCCGGCTTGACCAGCAGGACGGCGTGGAGTTGGTGTCGCGGCTGACCTTCGAGCTGCCGCCAGGATGGAAAAGCGTCGAGACCCCCTGGCCGCGGATCGGCAAGCACAAGTTCCGTATCGACAACGTGTCCCGTCTGTTCGACCGGCCCACGGGCTGGATGCTCGCCGGTAACCTGGGCAGCCGCCGGGTACGCCTGGGCGAAACTGAAATCACCGTGACCTCGCCCAAGGGCCAGGCCATGCGCCGCATGGACGTGTTGACGTTGCTGACATTCGTTTGGCCCCAGGTGCAAGCAGCGTTTCCCCGGCATCCGGCCAAACTGCTGGTCGTGGGGGCCAGTGATCCGATGCGCCGTGGCGCGTTTTCCGGGCGCGATTCGGTGTACCTCAATAGCCGCACGCCGCTGGTCAGCGAAAACGGCAGTAGCCCGTTGATTCGCGAAGTGGTGCAGGCCATCGGCCGGTTCAACGACCATCAGGGCAGCGATTGGATCAGCGAAGGGCTTGCCGAGTATTACTCCATTGAACTGCTACGCCGTGCGGGTGGCATCAGCGACGAGCGTTATGAGGCAATACAGGCGCGCTTGAGCAAGGACGGCAAAGGTGTGACGACCTTGCGCGGCGAGCACGTCAGCGGCGCCACGGTGGCGCGGGCGGTGGTGGTGTTGCAGGAACTGGATCGCGAAATTCGCCTGAAAACCCACAACAAGCGTTCCCTGGATGACCTGACGCAGGCGCTGATGCGCCTGGACAGCATCACGACCAGGGAGTTTGTGCAGTTGGCCGAAAGCGTGATTGGCGAATCCTCGGTGGTGCTCGACAGCAAACTGCTGCGCTGAAACTCAATGGTGCAAACACAGCTTGTGTAGGCACTGGGTTTGTGTGGGAGCTGGCTTGCCTGCGATAGCATCACCTCGGTCTGACTAAAAGACCGAGCCGCCCGCATCGCAGGCACGCCAGCTCCCACACAAGTTGCGTCACGGGGTGGTTTTTTCGGCAGCCACTTGCGCGCGGGTCTTGAGGTTTTTCAGTTCTTCGCCGGCGCGTTCGATTTTTGTGCGTACGCTGTTCATATCCTGGCGGCTTTTTTCCAGCAGCGACTTGGCCGAGCTATGCCCGCTGATCCCGCGTGCCAAGGCCACACCGCCAATCGCCACTTGGATCAGGCCAAAGAAGCCGCCCCGGCGAATGCCCTTGCCCATCATCACCACGCCACCGGCCAAGGAGCCAATGCGCTCCCAGCCTTGGACATTCTGGGTCGGCTGGGTTTGGAACGGCGTCGATTCAATTACAGGGTTGAGGGTTTTGCTGTCGCTCATGGTCTGTCTCCAACAAAGGGCCATTGATATGCAACTGACTGCCGGCAGTTCGTGGATGTTCCCGCCAAATCAGTACTTGGGGCCCGAACGGGTGTTATTGCCCTTGGCCAGGCGATCGTAGAGCACCACGTTGACCGTGGCCGCGAGGTTCATGCAACCGGTGGTCGGGATGTAGATCACGTCTTCGCACCAGTCGCGGATCTCTTTGTCGAGGGAGCCGTCTTCGGGGCCGAAGATATACAGCGCGCGATCCGGGTGGGTGTATTCGGGCAGCGGGCGGGCGCCGTCCACCAGCTCGACGGCGACCGGGATGCAGCCCAGGGGCAGGATCTTTTTCAGGTCGTCGATACCGATCAGCGGGATATCGTGGTGGACCTTCTTGGTATCGGTAATAAAGTCCCGGGCCCGCTCATAGCGTTTACCGGTGTAGAACACCGAAGCCACGCCATAGCAGCCGGCGGCGCGCATGACCGAACCGACGTTTTCGGGGGATTTGGGGTTGTACAGACCGATGCAGCTGTAGCGTTTATTGCCCACGGGAGAGGGTGCCTTCGAGAAAAACCGCAATTATACGGGGATTGCTCGAGCAGCGGTCGCTATAGAAATGGCGTGTTTGGGCGATTGTCATCGCAGCATCGCCGCGATGACGTCGTAACGTTCAGCGACGACCGTCAGTCGTCCTTCTTCATCAACCCCGCCAACGCCGCAAACGGGTTGTGCGTGGCTTTGGCAATGGTCGGGCTGCTGGTGGAGCCTTCACCGAAATACTGCTGGTCGGTGTAGCGCGAGTGTTCGTTGTCGTGGCAGTACAGGCACAGCAATTCCCAGTTGGAACCGTCCTGGGGATTGTCGTCATGGTTGTGGTTGCGGTGGTGCACGGTCAGCTCGCTGAGGCGCTTGCCGGCAAATTCACGGGCGCAGCGGCCACATACGTGGGGGTACATTTTCAGGGCTTTGTCGCGGTAGCCCATTTCCCGGTCGCGCTGGGCATCGGCGAGGATACGGTCCAGCTTGGCGGTGTGGGAGGGCGGGTTGCTTGAGCTCATCATGGCTCCTGTTTTTAGTGGATCACGGATGGCGTTGATTCTAGCTGCTCGCGGGGCAATAAGCCCTTGGCTTTTTCAGTCCGGGCGCCGGGCGGCGATTGGGCGGCTTGGGGCACACTAACAATGGCTGGCCAGCGCTGTGTTTGAATACCGTTGGGAAGTTAAATAAGGCCAGCGTTAGTTTTAGCTGAGAAAGTGTTGGACTAACTTTACCAAGTTCTTTAATGTGGCGTCTCTTGGCCCACTGCCGCTGTTGTGTGGTGGTGTCAGGTTCTCAATAAGCCAGGTCTTGCCTGGCGACCGTTAGTTTCCCGTGCAATCGGGTTTTCCCATCACGATATCAGCCCCCGCGGCTGGCGTTGTGGCGTTTCAAATCAGAGGCGCTCGTGCAGAGCGTACTGCTGCCAATCACCGAAGTCGGGTTGGTTGAAGAGTTTGATCAGCGTCTTGCCAATAATAAAAAATCGACGAGTTACCCTGTGCTTATAAATTCATGACTCTGGAATTCTATTCTGTGTGAGTTGTAAGTTTGTGGTGCGCGTTAATAAGTTTTGATGTTCGTCTCGCTTACATTCAACTGCCAGCTTCAATTCAATACATGCAATTTGTTGTAGAGGCTGTTGTGTCTAAAGGTGTTGTTCTGGCGGTTTCCGCGTCCTTGCTGTTTGGTGTGCTGTATTTCTTTACTTCTCTTCTTGAGCCTTTGGACGGCCAGCAGATATTTGGCTGGCGAATCCTTATTTCGTTGCCCTTCATGACGCTGCTGCTGTGCCTGTCCGGGGATTGGAAATGGGTGCCGCTGATCTACCAGCGCTTGCGCGACAAGCCGGGGTTGTTGCCTTGCGTGGTGCTGACCAGCGCGTTGGTGGGTGTGCAGTTGTGGATCTTCATGTGGGCGCCGCTCAACGGCCATGGCCTGGACGTTTCCCTGGGTTACTTCCTGTTGCCGCTGACCATGGTTATCACCGGGCGTATCGTTTATGGCGAACGCCTTTCCCATCTGCAAAAGATTGCCGCCGTGTTGGCCGCAGTGGGCGTGGGCAATGAGTTGTACCGCACGGGCGGGTTTTCCTGGACCACCCTGGTGGTGTGTGTTGGTTACCCGCTGTATTTCGTCCTGCGCCGGCGCTGTGGCACCGACAACCTGGGCGGATTGTGGCTGGACATGATGCTGATGATCCCCGTGGCGCTGTGGTTCATCCTCGGCGGCCAACCCATTGGCGAAACGCTGGCGCAGCGCCCGGCGTTGTACTGGCTGGTGCCAGTGATGGGCCTGGTCAGCGCGGCGGCAGGCTATTGCTACATCCTGGCCAGCCGCCTGTTGCCCTTCAGCCTGTTCGGCCTGCTCAGTTACGCTGAGCCGGTGTTGCTGGTGGCGGTGTCGTTGATGCTGGGCGACAGCCTCAAGCCGGGCCAGTGGATGACCTACCTGCCCATCTGGCTGGCGGTGGTGGTGTTGGTACTGGAAGGCTTGCGGCACCTGAGTCGACTGCGTCGCTCGATCTGAGCGGCGCGCCGTTCAGCCCTTGAGTTTCTCGGCAATCCAGATGGTATGCCGGGTGCCCTTGTTGCCATGGGCAAACACTTGCACTTCCTCGGCCTTGAAGCCGGCCTTGCGCAGTTTGTCGCTGAACTGCTTGTCGGCGCTGGCCGACCACACGGCCAGCACGCCCTTGGGGCGCAGGGCCTTGGCGCAGGCGCTGAGGCCACCGGCGGAGTACAGCCAGCTGTTGGCTTTCTGCGTCAGGCCTTCGGGGCCGTTGTCGACGTCGAGCATGATTGCATCAAAGCCCTGGGGCTCGGCTTGCAGCACCTTGGCCACGTCTTCCAGGCGGATTACCGTGCGCGGGTCCAGCAGCGGGTTGCCGGATTTTTCCCCGAGCGGGCCGCGATTCCACTCCACGACGCCCGGTACCAATTCAGCCACCACCACTTCGGCCGTCTTGCCCAGGTGCTTGAGCGCCGAGGCCAGGGTGAACCCCATGCCCAGGCCGCCAATCAATACCCGTGAACCAGGGCGGCCGGCGACCTTGCGACAGGGGATTTCGGCCAGGGCATCTTCGGAGCCGTGCATGCGCGTGTTCATCAATTGCCCGCCGTCACCGCCCTGGATCTTGATCACAAAATCCTCGCCGTACTCGAACAGGCACAGGGCGCCGCCGTTATCGGGGATCGGGGTGGTGTCGAGCAGCACGAAACGTTTCATGGAAATCTCATTGGGAAGGGCATTCTTGCGCGGTTGGGAGTAGCCTTGGGACTGGTTAACAGTCAGGCCATGGAGCCATCGATGAAGTGCAGCATTCTAGCGGTCATTGTAGGGAGTGTGCTCACATTGGGTGCCGCACATGCCCAGCAGTTGCAACCCGTGCCGAACACGCCGGCGACCACCACGGGGGCGCCGGGCACTGCCACGCCGACCCCCTATCCGCAAGTCACGCCGCCAACGGCGCCCAAGCCACAAGGTAGCGGGGCGCCATTGTTGCCGCCGATTGAAATGCCCAAGCCGCCCAAGGACCAGACCTTGCCCGGCTTGCAGCAAAACGACAGCAAGCCCAAGGCGGCGGGTTCTTAAACCAGCCCCAGGGCCTTGAACACAAAGGCGTATTCCAGGGCCACGTCACGCAAGCCCTGGTAACGCCCGCTCATGCCGCCATG
Source organism: Pseudomonas sp. WS 5059 (assembly GCF_012985525.1). Classification (NCBI taxonomy): domain Bacteria; kingdom Pseudomonadati; phylum Pseudomonadota; class Gammaproteobacteria; order Pseudomonadales; family Pseudomonadaceae; genus Pseudomonas; species Pseudomonas sp. WS 5059. The sequence goes on from NZ_JAAQWO010000008.1 coordinate 29,848, forward strand.
GCCGGCGCCCAGTTCGGTCTTGAGCAACAGCAGGTTGTCGTCGGTCTTGGTGGCGCGCAGCTTGGCCACCCACTTGGCGGCCTCCCAGTACTGCACGCGGCTGTCGTTATAGCCGGCGATCACCAGCATCGCCGGGTAGGCCTGGGCGCTGACATTTTCGTACGGCGCATAGGCCTTGATCCGCTCGTACACTTCGGGTTCCTGAGGGTTGCCCCATTCGTCATATTCGGTGACGGTCAGTGGCAGGTCGGGGTCAAGCATGGTGTTGAGCACATCGACAAAGGGCACTTCGGCAATGGCTGCCTGGAACAGCTCCGGGCGCTGGTTGAGCACGGCACCGATCAACAGCCCGCCGGCGCTGCCGCCGCTGATGGCCAGCTGCTTGGAGGTGGTCAGGCTCTCGGCGATCAAGTGTTCGGCGCAGGCAATAAAATCGCTGAAAGTGTTTTGCTTGTGCTCCTGCTTGCCGGCGCGGTACCAGGCTTCGCCCAATTCGCCGCCCCCGCGCACATGGGCAATGGCAAACGCCACGCCGCGGTCCAGCAGGCTCAGGCGCGCATGGGAAAACCACGGGTCGAGGCTCGAGCCGTAGGCGCCGTAGCCGTACAGGTACAGTGGCGTCGGCTGGCCCACCTGGTCACGCTTGACCACCAGGCTGATCGGCACCTGGGTGCCATCGGCAGAGGTAGCCCACAGCCGCTGGCTGACATAATCGTCGGCATTGAACACGCCCAGTACCGGGGTTTGCTTGAGCACGTGCTGCGCGCCGCTGGCCAGCTCCAATTGGCGGACCTGGGCCGGACGATTGAGTGCTTCATAGCGCAGGCGGATTTTGTCGCTGTCGAATTCCAGGCTGTTTTGCACATACAGGCTGTAGGCCGCGTCCGGCAGTTCCACGCGATAAGTCGGCAGGCCTTGTGGGTGCACGTCGATCACCGGCAGGCCGCCAATGCGCAGGCTCAGGGTCATGGCCCGGGCATTGAGCGTCACGCCATCGAGCATCACCGCGTCATCGTGGGCAATCAGGTTGTGCCACTGGTCTTCGGTGGGCACGCCGCCGGTGTCGGCCGCCTGGAATAGCGCAAAGTTGATGCCATCGCGGTTGCTGCGGATAAACCAGGTCCATTGGTCGTCCAGCTTGCCGTGATCGACATCGTATTCATGGCCTTCAACCCGTGGCGCCAGGCAGGCAAACGCCTGTTGCGGCTGCTCGGCGTCCAGGGCCCAGATTTCACTGGTGGTCTTGCTGCCCAGGGACAGCAGCAATTGGCGCTCGGAACTGGAGCGGTAGCAATGCAGGAAGAAGCGGCCGTCGGGCTCGTGGAACACTTCTTCGGCAGCGGTGCCGTCCAGGCGGTAGCGATACAGCTTGTGCGGGCGATGGGTGTCGTCCAGTTCGCCGAAGAACAGCGTCAGGCTGTCGTTGGCCCAGGTCATGCTGCCATCGCAGTCTTCGAAGGCCAGTTCACTGACCTTACCCGAAGACAATTCCTTCACGTACAGGGTGTAGATCTCTTCGCCATTGGTATCCAGGCTGTAGGCCAGGCGCTTGTGGTCCGGGCTGATGCTGAAGGCGCCGAGGGAGAAAAAGCCGCCATTGGCCAGCACATTTGGGTCCAGTAGCAGTTCTTCGGCGTTTTCATCGATCTGCTGGCTGTCGTCGGCCGGGCGCGGGCAGCGGTAATGGCGCGCGTATTCGTCACCGGCGGTGGTGCGCGTGTAATACAGGTACGGGCCCCAGGGCGAGGGCAGTGACAGGTCGGTCTCGAGGATACGGCCCTTGATCTCCTGGAACAGGCTTTCGCGCAACGCTTTCTGGTCCTCAAGCTGCGCCTCTTGCCAGGCATTTTCGGCCTTGAGGTAGTCGAGCACCTCGCTGTTGTCGCGTTCCTGCAACCAGGCATACGGGTCCTGGCCTGAGTCCTGGCGGGCAATCGGGGCGGCAGCGGCGTGGGTCGATGAAGGCATGGATCACTCTCTGTCTGGTGGCGGGCCGACGGCATTGCAGCCGTGGCACTCAAAAGCCGTTATCATACGGGCCTGTTTGCCTACCTTGCCATGGACACCATGACCGAGAACGACTATCTGACCGCTTGGGGCCTCTACGCCTTCGCCGCTTTGGGCTGCCTGCTGGTGTGGTTTCGCCTGACCCGCTGGATCTGGCGCTGGCTGCGCGAACCGCTGCGGTTGCTGATGGCGGTGCTGCTGTTGAGCCCGACCATTGTCGACCCGGTCAAGGAGCAATTCGCCCCGGCCGTGGCCATCACCGCCCTGGATCTGTTGCTCAAAGTGGGCAATAACGCCTGGCGGGCGGTGTCCGATTTGCTGATGTACGCCATGATCGCCTTTGGCCTGTACCTGGTCTTTGTGCTGATTCGCTGGCCCATCGAGCGTGCCGCCAAGGCCCGGCGTGAGCAGAAGGCCGCCGCTGCGGCAGCGGTCGCGGCCGAGCCTGAGGACGACGAGCCCTATGGCCGTGCGCCGGCCCCGGTCAGTGGTATGCGGGTCGAGCCGCGTCTTTAACGTTGTAAGCCCTGCATCGAGAGTCCTGGCATGTGTGAATTATTGGGCATGAGTGCCAACGTACCGACCGATATTGTGTTCAGCTTCACCGGGCTGATGCAGCGCGGTGGGCGCACCGGGCCACACCGCGATGGCTGGGGCATTGCCTTCTATGAGGGCCGTGGCCTGCGGCTGTTCCAGGACCCGGCGGCCAGCAGCGAGTCGGAAGTGGCCCTGCTGGTGCAGCGTTATCCGATCAAAAGTGAAGTGGTGATTGGTCATATCCGCCAAGCCAACGTCGGCAAGGTGAGCCTGTCCAACACCCATCCGTTCGTGCGCGAACTGTGGGGGCGCAACTGGTGTTTCGCCCATAATGGCCAACTCGCCGACTTCACGCCCCAGGCCACGTTCTACCGCCCGGTGGGCGATACCGACAGCGAAGCGGCGTTCTGCGACCTGCTCAACCGCATCCGCGAGGCGTTTCCAGAACCGGTGGATATCGAGCAAGTGCTGCCGGACCTGATCGCGGCCTGCGCCGAATACCGCAGCAAGGGCGTGTTCAACTGCCTGCTCAGTGATGGTGATTGGTTGTTCTGCTACTGCTCGACCAAGCTGGCGCAGATCACTCGCCGTGCGCCGTTTGGCCCTGCACGGTTGAAAGATGTCGACGTGATCGTCGATTTTCAGGCTGAAACCACGCCAAACGATGTGGTGACGGTGATTGCCACCGAACCCTTGACCGAAAACGAGACCTGGACCCGCTACGAACCGGGCCAGTGGAGCCTGTGGCGGCGCGGCGAATGCGTGCGCCAGGGCACAACCGCATAAGGACGTCGATTATGTTGCTCAGCTATCTGCGCCTGGTGTTGTTTGCCATCGGTTTGTTGGTCGGGGTGCAAGTCCCGGGGTTTATCAACGACTACGCCAAGCGGGTCGAGGCCCACCTGATCGAAGCCCAGACCGGTTTGCGCGGTTTTGAAAGCACGGCCCAGCAGTTCTTCAATGGCGATTTGCAAGCATTGGTGGCGCATTACCGTGCCAGCGATGACCCGGTGTTCCGCAGCGATGCCAACAGCCTCGGCACTTTGCTCGATCGCCAGGTGGCGTTGGACAAGCAATTTCAGGCCATGCAGGGGCCGTGGTACATCCGCGCCTTGCAGGTGGCGGTGGCCGCCGACCCGGATATCCGCCGGGAAACCTGGAATGGCTACAGCTACCAGATCCTCCTGACCCCCGAAGCCATGGGCTGGGGCCTGGGTGGGGCGATGCTGCTGTCGTTCGGCCTGGAGTGCCTGTTCCGCCTGATCGACTGGGTGGTGCTGGGCGGCAAGCGCTTGCGCCAGAGCCGGCCGATTGAAGAGCGGGACCTCAAGGGCCTGTAACTACGCCACAAATCCCAAGGTTGCAGCGGGTTTGTGTGGGAGCTGGCTTGCCTGCGATGGCGTCACCCCGGTGCAGCTTATGTAGCGAGGTGCTTGCATCGCAGGCAAGCCAGCTCCCACAGGTTTAATCGGGTGTCCTCAGCGGGTTTGGTTGGTTGAGCACCATGCGCTCTTCACCCACTTCCTCGGCATACCGCGCCACTACGCTCTGGCACAACGCCACAATCTCTTCCACCAACTCCACCCCCACCCGCCACGACACCACCACCTGCAGGTTCGGCAAGCGCTGCGCCATCGGCAGCACGAGCAACTCGCCCCGCGCCAATTCTTCGCTGACCAGCACCGGCGGCAACGCGCCGATACCGAAGCCGTCGCGTAGCAGGCGGGTGATGGCCGACACCGAGTTCACGCAGTTCATGCGCGGCGCCGCCACGCCATGGGCCTGCATCAGGCTCAACACGTCCTGGTGGGGATGGGAGTTTTTCGAGTAGGTAATAATCCGTTCCTGGGCCAGTTCGGCGAGGGAGGCGTAGTCGCGGTTGTAGATCGAGTGGCTGGCGACGATCCAGCCCATGGGGTGGCTGGCCAGTTCCAGGCTGCGCACCGACTCCTGACGCATCAGGTCGGTTTGCAGGATCACGTCGAGGAAGCCTTTTTGCAGCTGATCGCAGAGATTCAGCGCCGTATCGGCGACCAATTCGATCTCAACCAAGGGGAAGTGGTCCATCAGTTCGGTCACCAACGGGCTGAGCCAGGTGTGGATCACCGTGTCCATTGCGCCGATGCGGATGCGTCCGACCTTGCTGCTGGTGGTTTCCAGCGATTGCTTGAGCCCCTGCATGGTGACCATCATCTGTTCGGCATAATCGAGCACCTTCATCCCGTCCGGGGTCAGGCTTACGCCACGCGAGTCTCGCAAAAACAGCTTCACCCCCAGCTCGCTTTCCAGCACTGCAATGCGGCTGGAGATCGAGGCCTGGGTGGTGAACAGCTTCTCTGCGGTGAGCCGGAAGCTCTTGAGCCGGGCCACCCAGACGAAGGTTTCGAGGAACTTCAAATTCATGGGATCAACTTTTTCTTATGCATGGATCGGTTTTTATTAGTTGGACGCAGCAGGGGCTGCGCGCCAAAAATCGGGCTGTCTCACGATAAGCGTCGTCGGGGCTCAGGACAACATCGTTGCGGGATCTTGGTAAAAGATCCCACACTACAAAAAAATAAAGCCTACAGGAGTCTTCAGTGTGAGCCGCCTGCTACTGAACTGCGACATCGGCGAAAGTTTTGGCGCCTGGACCATGGGTCTGGATGCCGAGGTCATGCCATTCATTGATTGCGCCAATATCGCCTGCGGTTTCCACGCCGGCGACCCGAGCATCATGCGCAAGACCGTCGCCCTGGCGTTGCAGCATGGCGTGCAGATAGGTGCGCACCCGGCATATCAGGACCTGGCAGGCTTCGGCCGCCGCTCCATGGCCTATGCGCCCCAGGAACTCCAGGACCTGTTGCATTACCAGATCGGTGCCCTCGACGGTATCTGCCGGGCCCAGGGTGGCCGGGTCAGCTACGTCAAACCCCATGGCGCGATGTACAACGACATGATGGCCAAGCCTGCGCAACTGCGCGCAGTGATCCAGGCCGTGGCGGCGTACGACGCCAGCCTGCCGTTGATGCTGATGGCCACCCGTGACAACAGCGCCGCCCAGGCCCTGGGGGATGAATATGGCGTGACCCTGTGGTTCGAAGCCTTCGCCGACCGCGCCTACGACAACGCCGGGCACCTGGTCTCGCGCCAGTTACCGGGCGCGGTGCATCACGATGCGCAGGTCATCCTTGAGCAGGCCTTGACCATTGCCCGTGGCCAAACCCTGGTCGCCAGCGATGGCAGCCCGCTGTTGCTGCAAGCCAACACCCTCTGCGTGCATGGCGATAACGCCAGCTCGGTGGCGGCGGTGCAGCGCATTCGCCAGGCGTTGACGCCAGCATGAAGCCACGGATTGAAGTAGTCGCCATCGACTGTCTGATGGTGCGCCTGTTTGACGTGATCGCCGAAGACAACATGCCCTGGATGCTTGCTGCCACGCGCCGGCTGCGCGAGGGGTTTGGCGCGGCGCTGGTGGATTTGGTGCCTTCCTACACGACGCTGATGGTGCATTACGACCTGCTGGCACTGAGCCCGGCACAGGCCCGGGAACTGATCGAGCACGCCCTGACGGACTTGCAGCCGCAGGCCCAGGGCAGTGGGCAGTGTCATGTATTGCCGGTGTGGTACGACCTGAGCGTCGGCCCTGAGCTGACCTTGCTCGCCCAGCGTAGCGGGCTTGCGGTCAACGAGGTGATTCGCCGCCACAGCCAGCATCACTATCAGGTCTTCGCCCTCGGGTTTGCTCCTGGGTTTGCGTTTATGGGCCTGGTGGAAGAACAGCTTGCCGCGCCGCGCCTGGGCACCCCGCGCAAACGGGTGGCGCCGGGCAGCGTCGGTATTGCCGAGCGCCAGACCGCAGCCTATCCGGTGGAATCTCCTGGTGGCTGGAACCTGATCGGCCGCACCCCGGCCAAACTGTTCGACCGCGAGCGCGACGGCTACAGCCTGATGCAGCCAGGCGACAGCGTGCGTTTCGAAGCTATTGGCCGCGCTGAATTTATCAAGCTGGGTGGCGATGACACGCCCTTGGAGGCCCAGGCATGAGCCGCTTGTTGATCGAGGCCAGCACCGCGCTGTGCCTGTTGCAGGATGCCGGGCGTTTTGGTGTGCGGCACCTGGGCGTGACCCAGGGCGGCGCGCTGGATTGGGTGTCGATGTCCTGGGCCAACTGGCTGCTGGGCAACCCGCTGGATGCGCCGGTGGTGGAAATCACCCTGGGCGGTTTTACCGTGCAGGCCGAGGCGCTGTGCGTGCTGGCCCTGGCCGGTGCGGACCTGGGGGCGTATATCGACGAACGCGCCATCAGCCCTGGCCGCAGTTTCATTCTGCAAAAAGGCCAGCGTCTGCGCTTCACCCAGCCACACCGTGGTGCGCGGGCTTACCTGGCGGCGCCGGGCGGGTTTGACGCGCCCAAGGTGCTGGGCAGTTGTGCCAGCGTCGGGCGCGAAGCCCTGGGCGGGCTTGACGGTTTTGGCCGGGCCCTGGCCGAAGGTGCGGCCCTGGGGTATTCCGGCACCGGCAGTCAGTTGCGGGAGTTGCCGGTTGAGCGGTTGCAAGCTACCGCGCCCCTGGGCGTGATCCTCGGCGCGCAGATCGGCCAGTTCAGCGGCCAGAGCCTGTTCGATGCCTTCAATACCGAATGGGCCGTGGACAGCCGCGCCGACCGCATGGGCATGCGCTTGCTGGGCACGCCGTTGGCGTATCAGGGACCGTCGCTGATCTCCGAAGGCATTCCCTTGGGTGCGATCCAGGTACCGCCGGATGGGCAGCCGATTGTATTGCTCAATGATCGCCAGACCATTGGCGGCTATCCGCGGTTGGGGGCGTTGACGCCATTGGCGTTGGCGCGCCTGGCGCAGTGCCTGCCGGGGGAGAAGGTGAGGCTGGCGCCGGTGATGCAGGAGACAGCGCATCGCGAGCATCTGAGCTATTTGCAGCGATTTACGAATCGCTAAAGGCATCGCAGGCAAGCCAGCTCCCACAGTTGAGCGGCGTTCACATCTTTTGATTTGTGAATGCAATTCAACTGTGGGAGCTGGCTTGCCTGCGATAGCTGCGGTGAATTCACCGCCTATTTAGAGAGAAAACGCATCCCTTCTTCAAGCCCGCGCAAGGTCAACGGATACATCTGGTCCTCAATCAAATCCCGCACGATGTTGGTCGACGAGGTATAGCCCCAGGTGTCTTTCGGGTAAGGGTTAATCCAGATCAGCTTCTTGTACTTCTCCATGAACCGCTGCATCCACACATACCCCGGCTCCTCGTTCCAGTGCTCCACGCTGCCACCGGCCTGGGTGATTTCGTAAGGCGCCATGGCCGCGTCGCCGATAAAGATCACCTTATAGTCGGCGCCGTACTTGTGCAGCAGGTCCTGGGTCGAGGTGCGCTCGGAAGTGCGGCGCATGTTGTTCTTCCACACCGACTCATAAATGAAGTTGTGAAAGTAGAAGTACTCCAGGTGCTTGAACTCGGTCTTGCAGGCCGAGAACAGCTCTTCACAAGTCTTGACGTGGGCATCCATCGAGCCGCCGATGTCGAACAGCAACAGCAGCTTGACCGTATTGCGCCGCTCCGGACGCATCTGAATATTCAGCAGGCCGGCGTCGCGGGCGGTGTGGTCGATAGTGCCGTCGATATCCAGCTCCTCGGCCGCCCCCTGGCGCGCAAATTTGCGCAGGCGGCGCAGGGCCACCTTGATATTGCGTGTGCCCAGTTCCACCGAGTCATCGAGGTTTTTGTACTCGCGCTGGTCCCAGACCTTGACCGCCTTGCCCTGGCGCTTGCCGGCATCACCCACGCGAATGCCCTCGGGGTTGAAACCGCCGGAACCGAACGGGCTGGTACCGCCAGTACCGATCCACTTGTTGCCGCCGGCGTGGCGTTCCTTTTGTTCTTCCAGGCGTTTCTTGAACTCTTCGATCAGCTTGTCCAGGCCGCCCAGGGATTGGATCTGCGCGCGCTCTTCATCGCTCAGCGAACGTTCGAACTCCTTGCGCAGCCAGTCTTCGGGAATCAGCGCCTGCAGGTGATCGTCGAGTTTTTCCAGGCCGTTGAAGTAGGCCCCAAAGGCCCGGTCGAACTTGTCGAAATGGCGCTCGTCCTTCACCAGGATCGCCCGGGACAAGTAGTAGAACTCGTCCATGTCGGCGAAGGTCACCCGTTGTTTCAGGGCGTTGATCAGGTCCAACAGCTCACGCACCGAGACCGGCACCTTGGCTGCACGCATTTCATTGAACAGGTTGAGCAGCATGGCAAAAGCCCTTATCGAGTGCCGCGACGGCTCATGAACGCCAGGCGCTCAAGCAGTTGCACATCCTGCTCGTTTTTCACCAGGGCGCCGGCCAGTGGCGGGATGGCCTTGGTCGGATCACGCTCGCGCAGCACCGCCTCGCCAATATTGTCGGCCATCAGCAGCTTGAGCCAGTCCACCAGTTCGGAGGTGGAGGGCTTTTTCTTCAGGCCCGGCACCTTGCGCACGTCGAAGAACACGTCCAGCGCTTCGCTGACCAGGTCTTTCTTGATGTCGGGGTAGTGCACGTCGACGATTTTTTGCAGGGTGGTGCGGTCGGGGAAGGCGATGTAGTGGAAGAAGCAGCGACGCAGGAACGCGTCTGGCAGCTCTTTCTCGTTGTTGGAGGTAATGATGATGATCGGGCGTTTCTTGGCCTTGATGGTCTCGTCGATTTCGTAGACGTAGAACTCCATCTTGTCGAGTTCTTGCAGCAGGTCGTTGGGGAACTCGATATCGGCCTTGTCGATCTCGTCGATCAGCAGGATCACCCGCTCTTCGGACTCGAAAGCCTCCCACAACTTGCCTTTTTTCAGGTAGTTGCGCACGTCATGGACCTTGTCCACGCCCAACTGCGAGTCGCGCAGGCGGCTGACCGCATCGTATTCATACAGGCCCTGGTGCGCCTTGGTGGTGGACTTGATGTGCCAGGTAATCAACCGCGCGCCGAACGATTCGGCCAGTTGTTCGGCGAGCATGGTCTTGCCGGTACCCGGTTCGCCCTTGACCAGCAGCGGGCGCTCCAGCGTGATGGCAGCGTTGACGGCCAATTTCAGGTCATCGGTGGCAACGTAGGCCTGGGTGCCTTCGAACTTCATTTCTCAATCCTCGAACATGACGCCGGTAGTCAGCATGCCTGCGACTATAGCGCGCAGCCCCGGTGACTGTGAACGCAGACGGGTTATTCAGTCTCTGAATGACCAGTCACGCCAGGTTCAATCGGCGCTGGGTTTGGGTTGTTCGTAGCGGGCGTTGAACGCCTGGACGAAGCCATTGCGCAAAATCTGCAAAAACGCCTGGAACGCGCTGATATCTTGCTGGTGAACGCTGCCACTGAGCTCGACCCGGGTGGCGAACTGGTTTTTGCTCTGGTTCTTCAGCACGGTTTCGCTGGCGCCGACCACGGCCTCCCAGATCGAGCGGAAAATCCCCTTGTCCTTGTTCTCCACATCCTGTTGCCAGTCGAAGACTTCCACATCCCGCAACAGTGGCTTGATATAGCCGGTCAGTTGGGCTTTCTCGGCCTGGGCCTCGATTACCACGTCGCCGGTGCCGGCATTGAAGTCGAACTTGCCGTAGGCCGAAGCGAAGTCGTTCATGCGCTTGAGCTGGATGTCGCGGGCGCGAAAGCGGAACTCGAAGTCTTCAAAGTTGCTCAGCGGGTCGAAAGTCGCGCTGGCTTCCAGCGGCGCATGCCCCAGCAACAGGGCCTTGCCGTCAAAGCGCGCATCGCGCTTGCCTTCGACGTCCACCACATTGGTCAGGTTGTAGAAACTGGCGTTGACCTGGGTGGCCCCGATGTTGACCGGCGGTTTGGAGTTGAAGTTATGGAAGGCAATCTTGCCGTCGTCGATGCGCACTTCGTTGAGGGTGATGGGCAGCAGTTTGCCCAGTTGCGCCCGCCAGTCGGTGCCACGACCGGTCTGGGACGCCTGTTTGTTGGCGCCACCGTCGACGAAGTTGAGCTCTGGCTTGACGAATTGCACTTGGGCCACCACCGCATGGTCGTACCACAAGGAATGCCAGCTCACTGACAGATCAATGACCGGCGCCTTGACGAACGGTACGGGCACCTTGCCGTCGACCTTGACGATCTGCAGGCCATTGATCCGGTACGCGCCGCGCCACAGGGCCAGGTCTACGTCCGTCACTTGGCCACGGTAGTCGCCCATGTCGGCGAGTTTTTCATTGAGGTAGTTGCGCACCAGGTAGGGCAGTGCGATGTCCAGTGCCACCAGCACGACCACCAGCCCGGCGACCGTCCATATCGGCCAACTGTAGCGACGCTTCATGGGTTTTTCCTCCCTGTGTATAGGCGGTTGACTACGCCGGCAGCGGCAACGTTCCTCGACTGGACGCCTTGGAGTACGAGGCATACCCTTGTTGCCTTCATGAAAACTGCCTAAAGGACCCCGCCATGAGCCGCATTTTTGCAGACAACGCGCACTCCATCGGTAACACGCCCCTGGTTCAGATCAACCGTATCGCACCCCGTGGCGTGACCATCCTGGCCAAGATCGAAGGGCGTAACCCTGGGTATTCGGTGAAGTGCCGGATTGGCGCGAGCATGATCTGGGATGCGGAAAGCAGCGGCAAACTCAAGCCAGGCATGACCATCGTTGAACCGACCTCGGGCAACACGGGGATTGGCCTGGCCTTTGTCGCCGCCGCCCGTGGCTACAAATTGTTGCTGACCATGCCTGCGTCCATGAGTATCGAGCGGCGCAAGGTGCTCAAGGCCCTGGGCGCCGAACTGGTGCTGACCGAGCCGGCCAAGGGCATGAAAGGCGCGATCGAGAAAGCCGGCGAAATCCTCGCCAGCGACCCGGCGACCTATTTCATGCCGGCGCAGTTCGACAACCCGGCCAACCCGGCCATCCATGAGAAAACCACTGGCCCGGAAATCTGGAACGACACCGATGGCGCGGTGGATGTACTGGTGGCGGGCGTCGGCACGGGTGGGACGATCACGGGCGTGTCGCGCTATATCAAGAACACGGCGGGCAAGCCGATCCTCTCGGTGGCGGTGGAACCCATCAGTTCGCCGGTGATTACCCAGGCGTTGGCCGGTGAAGAAATCAAGCCCAGCCCCCACAAGATCCAGGGCATTGGTGCCGGTTTTGTGCCGAAGAACCTCGACCTGTCGATGGTCGACCGGGTGGAGTTGGCCAGTGACGAGGAATCCAAGGTCATGGCCCTGCGCTTGATGCAGGAAGAGGGCATCCTGTGCGGGATCTCCTGTGGCGCGGCGATGGCCGTTGCGGTGCGCCTGGCCGAGAAACCGGAAATGCAGGGCAAGACTATCGTGGTGATCCTGCCGGACTCCGGCGAGCGTTACTTGTCGAGCATGTTGTTCAGCGATCTGTTCACCGACCAGGAAAACCAGGCCTGACCCTGGTAGGTGCCGTTCCAGGGAAATCGGGTTGATCCATATCAGCCCGGTTTTATGCCCCTTATGCATAATTGATTGCTCGCCGCGCGCCCCTTAAAACGGATTGTTGGATGACGCGGGTTTTTCCTCCGGCCCGGAGTGTTTATCATGGCCGGCTGCTATGTCTGGTTTCCCGCTGCCGGGAGGCTATTTCCAGGAGTTGCTGCATGACCTTTTCTTTGGCCGCCAAGCTGTCGGTGCTGTTGCTGTTTATCGGCAGTACGCTCTACGTGCATTTGCGCGGCAAGGCGCGTTTGCCGGTGCTGCGCCAGTTCGTCAACCATTCGGCGCTGTTCGCCCCGTACAACGCGTTGATGTACATCTTCTCGGCTGTACCGTCCAAGCCCTACCTGGATCGCAGCAAGTTCCCGGAACTGGATGTGCTCAAGGACAACTGGGAGGTGATCCGCGAGGAGGCCATGCACCTGTTCGACGAAGGCTATATCCGCGCCGCCGAGAAGAACAACGATGCCGGGTTTGGCTCGTTCTTCAAGAAGGGCTGGAAGCGCTTCTACCTCAAGTGGTACGACAAACCGCTGCCATCGGCCGAGTTGCTGTGCCCCAAGACCGTGGCCCTGGTCAGCAGCATTCCCAACGTCAAGGGCGCCATGTTCGCGCTGTTGCCGGGCGGTAGCCACCTCAACCCCCATCGCGACCCGTTTGCCGGCTCCCTGCGGTATCACTTGGGGTTGTCGACGCCCAACTCCGACGACTGCCGCATTTTCGTCGATGGCCAGGTCTACGCCTGGCGCGATGGCGAAGACGTGATGTTCGACGAAACCTACGTGCACTGGGTGAAGAACGAAACCGAGAAGACCCGGGTGATTTTGTTCTGTGACATCGAGCGGCCACTGAGCAACCGGTTGATGACTCGCGTCAATCGCTGGGTCAGTGCCCAATTGGGCCGCGCAACCGCGCCGCAGAACCTGGATGACGAGCGCGTGGGCGGGATCAACCAGGCCTATGCCTGGAGCAAGAGCTTCAGTGATCGTTTCAGTGGGGTGGTCAAGCAGTGGAAGCGCAAGCACCCCAAAGCCTATCGCATCATGCGGCCGGTGCTGGCGGCGGTGGTGGTTGTGGCGTTGGTGTATTGGTTATTTGGCTGATGGGTTCAAAAAAAACCGCTCGTATGAGCGGTTTTTTTATGACTTTTATTTTTCCGGGTGCCCCGCCAAAAGGCTTGGTTCTTCAACGTTGCCGGCCATGGCCGCGTTTAGAAAACGGCGCTGATTGGCAGTCAGTACAGTGCTTTTAAGTTCCTGGCGGGCCTTGGACGACGCTTTTCGGGCGCCGGGTTTTTTAATAAGTTCTCCCATGCAGCCTCCACAATTGATCATTAATTGAACATTTTTTCGATGCTATTCGTTCTCTACCGCTATCACAAGCCTGCCCCGTGAATCGAAGTCAAAGCCCAGGTTTTGATAGAGGGCAATAGCACCGGGTGCGGGCTCCTGAATCTCTATCCATTGGCTGCCAATGATTCTCGCGTAATGGTCGATGGCAATCATCGTCAGTGAAGCTATGCGGCTTTTCAACGGGTGGGATTTTCCAGGTCTTCCCTCCAGGCGGATGACCTTGATCCGCAATCGGCTTTGATTGGGATTGGCAAAGCACAGCCCACAGAGTTCCTCTTCGTACCAGAGGGACAAATCGAACGCCATCGGTTCACGGCCTTTCCACGTCGCAACCTCGTCCCATGAGAAGTGAGAGTCTGCTGTCCAGTCCTGATAGGCAGCCAATGCATGGCTGTCGATCAATTCAAAACGGACATGGGTTAAGTCGATCTCTGTGCCTTGGGCGGCGGTGTGTTTCAGGTTTTTGTACCACTGTTGAGTCGATGCATTCACAAGGCGTATGGCTTTTGATCGGTAGAGCTGGTATCGCAAGGGGGCGCGTTTTTTTGGCATTGGCGGTCATGAGTCGAAAGCCTCCTGAAGCGGAGGGCGTTGGGTTTTCCCAAGGCTAGAGGTGATTTTTCAACATGCCCTTACTGGCCTTTTGGCAAAGCCATTGCAAAGCGTGTCAGCGGCTGGTTATAGTCGGCGCCAGGTGTTTCGCAGCACCTTTCATCCCTCCAAAAAAGATCAGCCCATGCCTGCTTCCCCACGCATAGCGGTAGTCGATTCAGCGGTCAACGCTGCGGTCGTGCCGTGCGGGAATCAGCAGCCTGTGCAGATCAGTCATTACCCCCCACCTGTCAGTAGCATCCCGGTGTACGCACTCGTATCACCGCCGGGCGTTGGCGTTTCGGGCTGATCAGCAGACCGCTGCTCCCCGTTGCCTGCCTGTACCGAACCTACTGAATTTCAGCCTTGGCTGAGTTGGCTTTTTGCCTGACTACAGGTGTTCATCATGTCTGTTCTTTCGAAACAATCCGTGGCCGCGGCGGCCTCGACGAGCCTGTTTGTGCTGCTGTGGAGCAGCGGGGCGATTTTCTCCAAGCTGGGCCTGGCCCATGCGTCCCCCTTTGCCTTCCTGTTGATCCGCTTTGCCATTGCCCTGGCGGGCTTGGTGCTGCTGGTGCCGATTCTCAAACTGAGGTTGCCGCGCCCGGGCAAACCGCTGTGGTATGCGGCGGCCACCGGGCTGGTGTTGCTGGGGGCCTATCAGATTTTTTATCTGCTGGCCCTGGACCTGAAGGTCACCCCCGGCGTGATGGCGACCATCATGGGCGTGCAGCCGATCCTCACCGTGGTGCTGATGGAGCGCCAGCGTTCATGGCGCCGGATGTTCGGCCTGGCGTTGGGGTTGGCGGGCCTGATCATGGTGGTGTACCAGGGCATCGGTCTGGCTGGCATGTCCCTGGCCGGCATGCTGTTTGGTTTGCTGGCGCTGGCGAGCATGACCCTGGGCTCGATCATGCAAAAGCGCATCACCGATAACCCATTGGGTACCTTGCCGGTGCAGTACCTGGCGGGTTTGTTGTTGTGCGCGGTGTTCGTGCCGTTCCAGCCCTTTGCTTTCGAGCACAACAGTGGCTTTTACCTGCCGGTGCTGTGGATGGGGCTGGTGGTGTCACTGTTGGCGACGCTGCTGCTGTACCGCCTGATTGCCCGGGGCAACCTGGTGAATGTCACCAGCCTGTTCTACCTGGTGCCGGCAGTCACTGCGGTGATGGACTACTTGATCTTCGGTAATCGGCTGGCAGTGCTGAGCGTGCTGGGGATGGGGTTGATCATCATTGGGTTGGTATTCGTCTTCCGTAAAGCTTGATATCCCTGTGTAGGAGCCGAAAAGCCGGCTCCTACACAGCTTTGATCAATTTCCCTCGCCGTAGCACCAGCCACAGCGCCCCCGCGATCAACAACCCGCCATACAGATGGGCCATGGACAACGGCTCGTCCAGCAGCAATGCGCCCCACAACACGCCGAATGGCGGAATCATGAAGGTGACGGTCATCGACTTCACCGGCCCGATGGAGGTCAGCAAACGGAAGTACAGGATGTAGGCGAATGCCGTGCATAGCAGCCCCAGGCCCAGTAGGGACAGCCACACATTCCAGCCGCCCCAACTGGCGGGCGGGTGGCTGATGGCGCTCCAGCCAAACCACGGCAATAGAAACAATGTGGCGCCGAGCATGCTGCCCAGTGCCGAAAGTCGGCTGTCCAGGCCACCCTGTTGATCCAGCCAACGGCGTGCCAGGAAACCGGCGAAGCCGTAGCAGGTGGTTGCCAGCAGGCAGGCGAGGGCGCCCATCAGCAACTCCAGGTCAAACGCCACCGGCCCGGCGCGCGTGAGGATGCCCACGCCGAACAGGCCCAGGCACACCCCGGCAATCTTCGAGGGCGTCAGCCGTTCATGGAAAAACAGCCCGCCAATCAACACCCCCATCAACGGCGTGGTGGCGTTGAAAATCGCCGAGTAACCCGCTGGCAAGACCTGGGCCGCCACCGAATACATGGTCGCGGGAATCCCCGAGTTGATTACCCCCAGCAACAACACGATCTTGAACTTGCCCTGGAAATCCCAGCGCACCCGTAGCATCGCGAGGATCACCAGCAGGCCGGCGGCGGCAATCGAAACGCGGAAAAACGCCGTAGGCAAGGTGCCGATCTGCGGCGCGATAATCCGCATGAACAGAAAGCTCGCGCCCCAGATGGCGGCCAGTAGCAGCAGGTAGAGGGTGTCGACAGGTCTCACGGACAGCTCCTTTTCAACAAGGGCGAGAGTGTTGCCCAGGGGCCTGCCTGACACAATCTTTTACGTATCAACTACACAATAAAGCGCGTCACCAGGCCGTTGAGGTCCACCGCCAGGCGCGACAGCTCCTGGCTGGCGGCCGAGGTCTGGGTCGCACCGGCGGCGGTTTGCGTCGACAGGTCGCGGATATTCACCAGGCTGCGATCCACCTCCCGGGCCACCGATGCCTGTTGCTCGGCGGCACTGGCGATCACCAGGTTGCGTTGGCTGATCTGCGAGATGGCAGCGGTGATTTTTTCCAGGGCATTGCCGGCGCTGTTGGCCCGTTGCAGGGTCTGGCTGGCGTGCTCGGCGCTGCTGGTGAGGGCGCCGACCGTGGCCTGGGTGCCTTGCTGGATACCGGTGATCATCTGCTCGATTTCCTCGGTGGAATCCTGGGTCCGCTGCGCCAGCGAGCGAACCTCGTCGGCCACCACCGCAAACCCCCGCCCGGCCTCGCCGGCGCGGGCGGCTTCAATGGCCGCATTGAGCGCCAGCAGGTTGGTCTGCCCGGCAATCCCGCGTATCACTTCCAGCACCTTGCTGATGTCTTGCGCCTGTAGCGCCAGGCCCTCGGCCTTGCCCGAGGCGTCGAGCACCTCGTTGACCAGGCTCTGGATCGAGCTGATGGTCTCGCTGATCTGGAAATGGCCGTGCTTGCTGTCCTCATCGGATGCCTGGGATGCCTCGGCGCTGGAGACCGCATTCCCCGCCACTTCATCCACCGCTGCGCTCATCTGTGTGACGGCGGTGGCGGCCTGTTCGATTTCATCGTTCTGCGCTTGCAGGCCGCGAGTGCTTTGCTCCATCACCGAACTCATCTCTTCGGCTGCCGAGGCCAGTTGCTGGGCGGACTCGCTGATGCCGCGAATAGTCGCCTGCAACTGTTCCTGCATGGTGGCCAGGGCGCCCAGCAACTGTGCCGGTTCGTCCTTGCCATGCACGTGGATCGGCTGGCTCAGGTCGCCGGCGGCAATCGTGCGTGCCGCGTGCAATGCCTGCGCCAGGGGCGTGGTGATACTGCGGGTCAACAGCCAGGCCAGCAGCAGCGTCGCGATCAGGGCGACCGCGATGATGAGGCCGACGATCCACTGTGCGCTCTGGTACATCTGCGCCGCCGATTGCGCCGCATCCTGGGCGCCTTGCTGGTTGAAGTCGATCAAGGCGCCCAGGCTCCGGTTGAGGATCACGCCCTGGGGCGTCAACGTATCGGTGAGCAGGGTCAGGGCCTGCATCTGGTTATCCTGGCCCACCAGGTGGATCAATTGGTCGACGATGGTCATATAGGCCGACGCGGTGGCCTTGAGCTGCTCCAGTAGCTGGCGCTCCTGGTCATTGCTCAGCAGGGCCTGGTGATTGTCCAGGCGTTCCTGCAAATAGCCGCGCTCCTTGGTGATCACGTCTTTGCTGCGCTCGCGCACCGCCGATTCATCGGTGGTCAGCAAGCGCAACGCCTCCAGGCGGATAGCCGCGACGTTGGCGGCGCTGTTGTGGATGTTCTCGATACTCGGCATCCAGGCCGTTTCAATGATGGCGGCGCTTTCGCGCAGCTTGGCCATCTGCCCCAGGCCAAACAACCCGACCAGCACCAGCAGGCCGGCCAATACCGCAAAACTCAGACTGGCACGCAGGCCGATTCCCATGTTCCTCAATGACATATCAATGCTCCTTGGGCGATTTAAATCGATTCCCGAGCCGGTCTTAGGACCTTGTTATCAGGGAAAACGCTGGGCTATATAGCAAAGTGCCATCATTGAGGTAATCGGGGTTTCCCTTACGTTGGATCCAAGTCCGTATAAGGTCGCCAAACCCCACCCGGCCTGGGGTTCTTCCTGTTCGCGGTGCCAGCGCCCGTGTTTTGTGGCCTTCAGATGAATCGATTAATCAACGCGAGGTGACTTTATGGGTGTTTTATTGACCCTGTGGTCGAATTAAAAAATCGTAAACAATTGTTTGAGTCGCCCCCGTGAAGAGCCAGCGCCCGGTAAAAAATGTACTTCTCCTGCATGAGGACTCTGGCTAATCTCAGGTCTTCCGAATGCCCGCAGAGGTCTACGACATGCCGCAGCAAACGCCTGCCATCGACACCGCGCAGTCCATCGCCAAGATGATCCTCGATGGCTTCGACGATTACCGCGAGCACTTTCGCCAGATCACCGACGGCGCCCGCGAGCGTTTTGAAAAGGCCCAGTGGCAAGAGGCGCAAGCCGCCTCGGCGGCGCGGATCAACCTCTATGAAGAGAAGGTCGGCGAAGTCACCACGCGCCTGCGAGCCACTTTCGATGCGGGGGCGCTGCTGGATATCCAGTCCTGGCCCCTGGTCAAGAGCGCCTATATCAGCCTGATCGACCTGCGGTTTGACGATGAACTGTCCGAGACCTGGTACAACTCGATCTTTTGCGGGCTGTTCAGCCACGACCTGATCAGCGACGGCTGCATGTTCATCCACACCACCCGCCCGAGCCTGCGCCGCGCCCGTGCCGCGCAAACCCGCACCTACAAGCCCCAGGGCCAGTTGGCCGGGATGCTCGAGCAAATTTTCAGCGACTACCGCTTCAGCGAACCCTACGCCGACCTGGCCGGCGACCTGCAGCGTCTCGAAGCACAACTGCGCGAGAACCTGCCGGACTGGGTATGCAAGGACCCGGACCTCAACGTCGAGCTGTTTTCCTCGGTGCTTTACCGCAACAAGGGCGCGTACCTGGTGGGCCGCCTCTACACCCGCGATGAACAATGGCCGCTGGTCATCCCGCTGCTGCACCGCGAAGGGCAGGGCATCCGCATCGACGCGCTGATCACCGATGAAGCCGATGTGTCGATCATCTTCTCGTTCACCCGCTCCTATTTCATGGTGGATGTGCCGGTGCCGGCAGAGTTCATCGGCTTTCTCAAGCGCATCCTGCCGGGCAAGCACATCGCCGAGCTGTACACCTCCATCGGCTTCTACAAACACGGCAAGTCGGAGTTCTACCGGGCGCTGATCAACCACCTGGCCAGCACTGACGATCAGTTCATCATGGCCCCGGGCGTGCGTGGGATGGTCATGAGCGTGTTTACCCTGCCGGGCTTCAACACGGTGTTCAAAATCATCAAGGACCGTTTTTCGCCGTCGAAAAACGTCAACCGTGCCACGGTGATCGAGAAGTACCGCCTGGTGAAGAGTGTCGACCGGGTCGGGCGCATGGCCGATACCCAGGAATTCGCCGATTTCCGTTTCCCCTTGAGCAAATTCGAGCCGCAATGCCTGGCCGAACTGCTGGAAGTGGCTGCCGGCACGGTCGAAGTCGAAGGCGACACGGTACTGATTCGCCACTGCTGGACCGAACGCCGCATGACCCCGCTCAACCTCTACCTGGAAAACGCCAACGAGGCCCAGGTACGCGAAGCCCTCGAAGACTACGGCCTGGCCATCAAGCAACTGGCGGCGGCGAATATCTTTCCCGGCGACATGCTGCTGAAAAACTTTGGCGTCACCCGTCATGGTCGCGTGGTGTTCTACGACTATGACGAGATCTGCTTTCTTACCGAAGCCAACTTTCGCCACATCCCGGCACCGCGCACCCCGGAAGACGAAATGGCCTCCGAGCCCTGGTATTCCATCGGCCCGCTGGACGTGTTCCCCGAGGAATTCCCGCCGTTCCTGTTTGCCGACGCCGGGCAGCGGCGCCTGTTCGATGAACTGCACGGCGAGTTGTACAACGCCGACTACTGGAAAGGCCTGCAAGAGGCGATTCGGGCGGGGAAGGTGATTGATGTGTTCCCGTATCGGCGCAAGGGCCTGGATAACGAATAAGGGCATCAATACCGCCAGACCCTGTGGGAGCTGTCGAGCCCCGGCGAGGCTGCGATAGCGCTGGGCCAGCCAACAGCGATGCCGGCCGTGCCAGCCCCTACAGGTGATTTACGCGGCCTTTAACGTTGTGTGCGCTTTTCTGCCACAATTGCCGGCCGTGCATAAATAGACGACCTTCAAAGTACCTGATGACTGACCAAGCGCCCGCTATCGACCAACTCCTGAAAAACCTCGATCACGCCATGCTCGCCGACCGCCACCGCTTGCGTCGGCAGTTGCTTGAGCTGCGCAAGAAACCCGATGAGGAGAAGCTGGCGCAGTGGGTGGCGCGCATGCAGGCATCGTGTGCCCAGGTCACGGCGCGCGCGGCCAGCGTGCCGCAGGTTCGCTATGACGACAGCCTGCCCATCGCCGCCAAGCGCGACGAGATCAAGGCCGCGCTGCAAAAGCACCAGGTGCTGATCATCGCGGGCGAGACCGGCTCGGGTAAAACCACGCAGTTGCCGAAGATCTGCCTGGAAATCGGTCGCGGCCAGTACGGCTTGATCGGTCATACCCAGCCCCGGCGTATCGCCGCGCGCAGTGTGGCGAGCCGGGTCGCGGACGAGTTGGCCACGCCGCTGGGGGCGCTGGTGGGTTATCAGGTGCGGTTCGAGGACCAGAGCGATTCCAACACCCTGATCAAGTTGATGACCGACGGCATCCTGCTCGCCGAGACCCAGAACGATCGCTACCTCGAACGCTACGACACGATCATCGTCGACGAAGCCCACGAGCGCAGCCTGAACATCGATTTCCTGCTCGGCTACCTGAAGACCCTGCTGCCGCGCCGTCCCGACCTCAAAGTCATCATCACCTCGGCCACCATCGACCTGGAGCGCTTTTCCAAGCACTTCGACGATGCGCCGATTGTCGAGGTCTCGGGGCGTACGTTCCCGGTGGAAACCTGGTACCGCCCGCTGACCCTGGAGCAGGACGAAGAGGGCAACCGCGTCGAAGACGACTTGACCGTGGACCAGGCGATCCTCGCCACCCTCGATGAAATCGCCGCCTTTGAGCGCAGCGAGCGCAAGAGCCCTGGCGATGTGCTGGTGTTCCTGCCCGGTGAGCGCGAGATCCGCGATGCCGCCGATATGCTGCGCAAGGCCCAGCTCAAGCACACCGAAATCCTGCCGTTGTACGCGCGCCTGTCACCGGCCGAACAGCAGCGCATTTTCCAGTCCCATCCGGGGCGGCGCGTGGTGCTGGCGACCAACGTTGCGGAAACCTCGCTGACCGTGCCGGGCATCCGCTACGTGATCGACAGCGGCACCGCTCGCATCAGCCGCTACAGCTACCGCGCCAAGGTCCAGCGCCTGCCGATCGAGGCGATTTCCCAGGCCAGCGCCAACCAGCGTAAAGGCCGTTGCGGCCGGGTCGAGCCGGGCATTTGCGTGCGCCTGTTCAGCGAAGAAGATTTTATCGGGCGCCCGGAATTTACCGACCCGGAGATCCTGCGTACCAACCTTGCGGCCGTGATCCTGCAGATGCTGCACCTGCGCCTGGGCGAAATCACCGACTTCCCGTTTATCGAGCCCCCGGATGGCAAGGCCATCAGCGATGGTTTCAACCTGCTGCAGGAACTCTCGGCAGTAGACCGCAATAGCCAACTGACACCCCTGGGCCGGCAACTTGCGCGCCTGCCGGTGGACCCGCGCATGGGTCGCATGTTGCTGGAAGCGGCCAAGCTTGGCAGTTTGCAGGAAGTGCTGATCGTCGCCAGCGCCATGTCGATCCAGGACCCGCGCGAGCGCCCGCCGGAGCGCCAGCAAGCGGCCGACCAGGCCCACGCGCAATGGAAGGATCCCGATTCGGACTTCGCCGGGCTGGTCAATTTGTGGCGCGGCTTTGAAGAGCAGCGCCAGGAACTGACCGCCAGCCCGCTGCGCAACTGGTGTCGCAAGAACTTCCTCAACTACCTGCGCCTGCGCGAGTGGCGCGATTCCCATCGCCAGTTGAGCCTGATCTGCCGCGATATGCAGCTGACGGTCAACAAGGAACCGGCGGACTTCCCGAAACTGCACAAGGCGGTGCTGTCCGGCCTGTTGAGCCAGATCGGCCAGAAAACCGAAGACGGCGATTACCTGGGGGCCCGTCAGCGGCGCTTCTGGATTCATCCTTCCTCGGGGATCGGCAAGAAGCGTCCGCAATGGTTGATGACCGCCGAACTGGTGGAAACCACCAAGCTGTATGCGCGCATGGTGGCCAAGATCGATGCCGATTGGATCGAACCGTTGGCCGGGCACCTGATCAAGAAAAACCACTTCGAACCCCATTGGGAGAAGAAGCGCGGCCAGGTCGTGGCCTTTGAGCAGATCACGTTGTTCGGTTTGATTGTGGTGGGGCGTAGGCCCGTGCACTACGGGCCGGTGGACCCGGTGGTGTCCCGCGAGCTGTTTATCCGCGAAGGCCTGGTGCGTGGCGAGATCCAATCCCGGGCCAAGTGCCTGGCCGCAAACCAGCAGTTGCTGGAGCAATTGGACGAGCTGGAAGCCAAGGCCCGGCGCCGCGATATCCTGGCCGACGAGGAAACCCTGTACGCCTTCTACGACGCGCGCCTGCCGGCGGAGATTCATCAGACGGCGACCTTCGACAGTTGGTACAAGATCACCAGCCAGAAAGACCCGCAACTGCTGATCATGCGCGAAGAAGACGTGCTGGCCCGCGAGGCCAGCGAGGTCACCGCCGCCCATTACCCCGACACCTTGCACCTGGGCGACCTGGCCCTGGCCTTGAGTTACCACTTTGAACCCAACCACCCGCGCGACGGCGTGACCTTGCGCGTGCCGGCGCCGCTGTTGCCGGCCTTGCCCGCCGAGCGTCTGGAATGGCTGGTGCCCGGGCTGATCGAAGCCAAGTGCATTGCCCTGGTGCGCAACCTGCCCAAGGCCCTGCGCAAGAACTTCGTGCCGGTGCCGGACTTCGTCAAGGCCGCGCTGCAACGTATCGAATTTGCCCAGGGCTCGCTGCCCCAGGCGCTGGGGCGCGAACTGTTGCGCATGACCGGTGTACGGGTCAGCGATGAAGCCTGGAGCGAAGCGGCGCAGCAGGTGGAAAACCACCTGAAGATGAACCTGGAAGTGGTCGATGCCCAGGGTAAGTTCCTCGGCGAAGGCCGCGACCTGGCAGCGTTGACTGCGCGGTTTGTCGAAGCCAGCCAGGCTGCCCTGGCAGTGCCGCAGACTGCCAAAAGCCAGCAGCCGGTGGAGGCCAAGGTCTTCGCTGCGGTTGCCGAGACTACCCAGCAGAAGATTGCTGGCCTGTCGATGACGGTGTATCCGGCGCTGGTAGAAGAAAACGGCACGGTCAAGGAAGGACGTTTCTCTACGGCTGCCGAAGCCGAGTTCCAGCATCGCCGCGCCTTGCAGCGCCTGTTGATGCAGCAATTGGCCGAACCGGCAAAATTCCTGCGCGGCAAATTGCCGGGCCTGACAGAGCTGGGGCTGATGTACCGCGAGTTGGGACGTATCGAGGCCCTGGTGGAGGACATTCTGCTGGCCAGCCTCGACAGCTGCGTGCTGGAAGGCGAGGCCAGCCTGCCCAGGGATGGCGCGGGCCTGGCCGCCCTGGCCGAGCGCAAGCGCGGCAGTTGGACCGAACATGCCGAACGCCTGGCGCGCCTGACCCTGGAAGTGCTGAAACTGTGGCATGGCCTGCAAAAGCGCTTCAAAGGCAAGATCGACCTGGCCCAGGCCGTGGCACTCAACGATATCAAGCAGCAACTGAGCAACCTGGTGTATCCAGGGTTTGTGCGCGAAACCCCGGCGCAGTGGTTCAAGGAACTGCCGCGCTATCTCAAGGCCATCGAGCTACGCCTGGAAAAACTGCCCAGCCAGGTGCAGAAGGACCGGGTCTGGAGCGGTGAGTTGAGCGGCCTGTGGAGCCAGTACCAGACGCGCCTGAACAAGCACACCCAGGAAGGCAAGCGCGACCCGCAACTGGAGCTTTACCGCTGGTGGCTGGAGGAATACCGGGTGTCGTTGTTTGCCCAGCAGTTGGGCACCAAGGCACCGATTTCCGACAAGCGCTTGAGCAAACAGTGGAGTCAGGTCGAGCCTTGACCTGGCGTACCGGGGGCGGGTGCGCGCGCGACAGGCGCCAAACCCCCCGGTTTATGGCAAACTTCGCCGCTATAAATGCCAGGATCGTCTAGATTGGCTGTATCAGCCTCGACGCGCCGGGACAAAGCGTTTCCCCGTTTGATGTCCGCGCGGCGGACTAGAGCGATTTACGGTTTGGTACGAAGGTACCAATCCCTTCTGCCTGAACAGATTTAGAGGAACGACCGTGCATAACGTCGTCATCAGCGGCACAGGCCTGTACACCCCGGCCAACAGCATCTCCAACGAAGAGCTGGTGCAGTCTTTCAATGCTTACGTTCAACAGTTCAATGCCGACAACGCCGTGGCCATCGAGCAGGGCGACGTTCAGGCGTTGACCGAATCCAGCGCCGCCTTTATCGAAAAGGCCTCAGGTATCAAGAGCCGCTTTGTCATGGACAAGGAAGGCATTCTTGACCCCCAGCGCATGACCCCGCGTTTGCCCGAGCGCTCCAACGACGAGTGGTCGATTCTCTGTCAGATGGCCGTGGGCGCCGCCGAGCAAGCCCTGCAGCGCGCTGGCAAGACTGCCGCCGATATCGATGGGGTGATCGTCGCCTGCTCCAACCTGCAACGCGCCTATCCGGCCATTGCTATCGAAGTCCAGGAAGCCCTGGGCATCCAGGGTTTTGGTTTTGACATGAACGTGGCGTGTTCTTCGGCGACTTTCGGTATCCAGAACGCTTGCAACAGCATTCAGTTGGGCCAGGCCCGGGCGATCCTGATGGTCAACCCGGAGATCTGCACCGGCCACCTGAACTTCCGCGACCGTGACAGCCACTTCATCTTCGGCGATGCGGCGACCGCGGTGATTCTGGAGCGTGCCGACCTGGCCACTTCCGAACACCAGTTCGACGTTGTCAGCACCAAGTTGCTGACCAAGTTCTCCAATAACATCCGCAACAACTTTGGCTTTCTCAACCGCGCGGCGGAAGAGGGCGTTGGTGCGCCAGATAAACTTTTCGTGCAGGAAGGCCGCAAAGTCTTCCGTGATGTCTGCCCGATGGTTGCCGAGTTGATCGGCCAGCACCTTTCGGAAAACCAGTTGAGCGTCACCGATGTGAAGCGTTTCTGGTTGCACCAGGCCAACCTGAGCATGAACCACCTGATCGTCAAGAAGCTGCTGGGCCGTGAAGCCGAGATCGAAGAAGCACCGGTGATCCTCGATACCTACGCCAACACCAGTTCGGCGGGTTCGGTGATCGCGTTCCACACCTATCAGGACGACCTGCCCAAGGGCGCGCTGGCGGTACTCAGCTCGTTTGGCGCCGGGTATTCGATTGGCAGCGTGATCCTGCGCAAGCGCTAGGAACCAGGCGATTGCGGCCACGTCTTGCACAATGAGGTTTTGAATGGCAGCAGCCGACGACGCGCACCTGCTTGAACGCCTGCTCAAGGGCGAGCAGCGGGCCTACAAGGAATTGGTCACCACCTACCAGAGCGCGATGCGTGCGGTGGCCTACGCCATCGTAGGCCAGCGCCATGCCGACGAAGTGGTCCAGGACGCATGGCTTTCGGTGGTGCGCAGCCTTGCCCGGTTTGAAGGGCGTTCCAGCCTCAAGACCTGGCTGCTGACCATCACCGCCAACTCGGCCAAGGGGCGCTACAAGCAGAATCGACGGGAAGTGCTGCTGGACGACCTGCCGTCGCCCCACGGCACCATCGGCGATGAGCGTTTTGCCGCCGGCGATGAGCATTGGCTGGTCGCGCCATTTGCCTGGCACCAGGACACCCCTGAGGCGCTGCTCACCGAAAACGAGCTGCGTGAATGTCTGGAGCACACGTTGCTAAGTCTTTCCGAGCTGCAAAGCAGTGTGCTGCTGCTGCGCGAGCGCCAGGGGCTGGAACTGGAAGAGATTTGTAATCTTCTGGAGATCTCGCTCTCCAATGTGCGAGTGCTGCTGCACCGGGCGCGGCTTAAAGTCTTCGCTACGGTGGAGCATTTCGAGGAGACTGGCGAATGTTGACCTGCAAAGAACACGTGGCGCGTTCCAGCGATTTTCTCGATGGGCAACTGAGCTTTGGTGAGCGCCTGCGTATGCGCCATCACCTGATGTTCTGCGCCAATTGCCGGCGCTTCATTCGCCAGATGCGCCTGATGCAAGCCACGTTGCGCATCCTGCCCGAACCCGAAGTGGCCGATGCGCAAGGGTTGGCCGAGCGCCTGGCCTCGGAGCTCAAGCGCAACTCCTGACCCAACGCTGTCTGCGGTTGCCAAGGCCTGCGACGTCCCCGTCGCGGGCTTTTTTGTGTCGGCGAAAAGCTATGCGCTGAAAAACCTTGCAGGTTTGTCATTTTTTTTCACCTTTTTTTCACTTGGCATTTCTCGTACTTTTTTCGCTCAAGCCCACGCCGGCCGTAGCGTTGCGCTTATTCCAAGTGGTTGTAAGAAAGTTCCCCTGTAATAAAATATTTATCTTGCAGCAACTTGGCTGAAATATCCCCTCGCCAAGATCCCCTCCCAACACCAGCGGGGCAGAACCCGTGTGTTTTCCAACGCAAAAGACCACCAATTAGGGGAATTCTTCGATGATCCGTAAGCACTTCGCCGGTTTCGCGGCCAGCGCCCTGGCCCTGGCCGTTACCGCCCAGGCTTTCGCTGGTACTGTCACTACTGACGGCGCCGATATCGTTGTCAAAACCAAGGGCGGCCTTGAGGTTGCTACTACCGACCAGAACTTCAGCTTCAAGCTGGGTGGTCGCTTGCAAGCCGATTACGGCACATTTGACGGCTTCTACACCAAGAACGGTGATTCGGGCGACGCCGCTTACTTCCGTCGCGCCTTCCTGGAGCTGGGTGGCACCGTCTACAAGGATTTCAAATACCAGCTCAACTACGACTTCTCCCACAACTCGGGTAACTCCGACGACGGTTACTTCGACGAAGCGTCCATGTCCTATGTGGGCTTCAAGCCGGTGACTATCCGCGTTGGTCGTTTTGACCCGGATTTCGGCCTGGAAAAAGCCACCAGCTCCAAGTGGATCACCGCCATGGAGCGTAACTCGGCCTACGAGGTTGCAGACTGGGTCAACACCCACGAAAACGGCATGGGCATCCAGGTCAGCGGCACTGCGGCTGAGATGTTCTACGGCTCCGCCAGCCTGGCTTCCAAAGACATCAACGACGAAGACGGCAAGGGCGTGAAGCAATTCAACGGCCGTATCGTGTTGGCGCCGATGAACAAAGGCGGCGACGTCCTGCACTTCGGCTTGAACGTGGCGGCACGTGACCTCAACGACGCGGCCTTCGACTCGCGGATCCGTCCGCGTCTTGGCGCCCGTGGCGTGGCGACGACCGGTGGCAACGATGCTGGCTCCAACGGCAACCGCGCTACCTTCGGCGGCGGTGTGGGCCTGAACGCCAGCAACCTGACCGCAGTCGGCGCCTATGACACCGACACCGTGTTTGGTGGTGAGTTTGCCTTCGCCACTGGCCCATTCTCGGTACAGGCTGAAGCCCTGAGCCGCAAGATGAAGGCTGACAGCAATGCCTACCAGGACGTGAAAACCAGCGGTTTCTACGGCCAACTGGCCTACACCCTGACCGGCGAGTCCCGTGCCTACAAGCTCGACGGCGGCAAGTTCGACGCCATCAAGCCTGAGAACAAGCAGTACGGCGCCTGGGAAGTGTTCTACCGTTACGACAGCATCAAGGTTGACGACAAGAACATCGTCGTCAGCAGCGCTACCCGCGAAACCGGCGACGCCAAGGCCAACGTGAACACCCTGGGTGTGAACTGGTACGCCAACGAAGCGGTCAAGCTGTCCGTGAACTACAGCAAGGTCAGCACCGACAAAATCACCAACGCCAATGGCGATGACAGCGGTGACTCCATCGTCGGTCGTGTGCAGTACGTGTTCTAAGCAACTGTAATACCGCTCCAACGCGCTCTTTCTTCATCCGTTAAAGCGCGATCCTCTTTTTCACCCCGCCAACTGGCGGGGTTTTTTTTTGCTGACCGCGCGGGTGGCAGGTTCTGTCAGAATGGCCTGAATATTGTGAGCGAGCGTTTACCGTCGGGGAATGGCATGCCGTTGAAACGTTTGAATAGCCTGTCCGAAGTGTCGCCTGATGAATGGAACGCATTGGTTCCCGAGGATCAGCCGTTTCTGCGCCATGCTTTCCTCAGTGCGCTGGAAGACAGTGCCAGCCTTGGCCGGCATTCTGGCTGGCAGCCGGAGCACTTGCTGCATTACGAGGGCGAGCGGCTGGCGGCGGCGCTGCCCAGCTATCGCAAATGGCACTCCTATGGCGAATACGTATTCGACCATGGCTGGGCTGACGCCTGCGCGCGCGCGGGCATCGACTATTACCCTAAGCTGCTGACAGCGGTGCCTTTCAGCCCGGTCAGCGGGCCGCGCCTGTTGACGGCCAGTGGCGCGGATGGCCTGGAGCTGCTCCAGAGCCTGCCTGGCTACCTGGAGATCGAAGGGCTTTCCAGTGCCCACATCAACTTCACCGATGCCATGGCCGATGCCGCGCTGGGCCAGCAACCCGGTTGGCTTGCGCGCCTGGGTTGCCAGTTCCACTGGCAGAACCGTGGTTATCGCGACTTCCAGGACTTCCTCGACGCCTTGAGCTCGCGCAAGCGCAAGCAGATGCGCAAGGAGCGCGAACAAGTGGCGGGGCAGGGCATCGAGTTCGAGTGGCTGCACGGCCATGAGCTGAGCGAGGCCCAGTGGGATTTTGTCTACGCCTGCTACGCCAACACCTATGCGGTGCGCCGGCAGTCACCGTACCTGACGCGAGCGTTTTTCAGCCTGCTGGCCGAACGCATGCCGCAGGCAATACGGGTGGTGCTGGCCAAGCAAGGGCCGCGCCCGGTAGCCATGGCGTTCAGCCTGGTCGGCGGCGACAGCCTATATGGCCGCTATTGGGGCTGCCTGGGCGAATTCGACCGGCTGCATTTCGAGACCTGCTTCTATCAAGGCATGGACCACGCGATTGCCAATGGCCTGCAACGTTTCGACGCCGGGGCCCAGGGCGAGCACAAGTTGATCCGTGGATTTGAGCCGGTGATTACCCACTCCTGGCACTACTTGCGCCATCCAGGCTTGAAAAGCGCCGTGGCGGATTTCCTGGAGCGCGAGCGGGTGGGGATTCTGGCGTATGCCGAGGAGGCGCGGTCGGCGTTGCCGTATCGACAGGCCTGAATACAGGTTTGTTTTGTAACCCTTGGTTGGCAAGCCCTGTTGAGATATTGTTGGGTGAACTACTTTGTATTTACAAAAGTAAATACAGGGTGGGCCATGAATTTCGAGTGGGATGAGTCCAAGAACCAAGCCAATATTCTTAAACACGGTATTGATTTCAACGATGTGCCGGATATCTTCCAACACCCGATGCTAGCCTTGCTTGATGAGCGGGCGGATTACGGTGAAGAACGTTGGGTCGGTATCGGATGGATCAAGATTTTGATTGGTGTAGTTGTATATACCGAGCGTCGAGGTGATGTGATCCGCATCATCTCAGCCCGAAAAGCAACCAAGCAGGAGGCCAAATACTATGTCGAAAACATCGAAAACTGACTGGGAGCGACTGGCCAAGATGAGCGATCAGGAGGTTGATACCAGCGATATTCCCGAGTTGGGTGAAGACTTCTTCCGTCGTGCAGAGTTGCGCGTGCCTGTGAAACAGGCCGTCACTATTCGGCTCGATGCTGACGTCCTTGAGTGGTTCAAGGGGCAAGGTGCGGGCTATCAGACTCGTATCAACCAACTGCTGCGTCAGTACATGCAAGCTCACCAAGGCTGATAGCACCCATGTAGGAGCCAGCTTGCCGGCGATGACGGTGTGTCTGCCCATGATGTGCTGGCAGGTAGTCCGTTATCGCTGGCAAGCCAGCGCCTACAAGGGTCATTGCGGTTGGATCAGGCGGTTTCTTCTTTGCCCAACCAACGGTAGGTGATGCCACCGATCACTGCGCCAAGGATCGGCGCCAGCCAGAACAGCCACAGTTGCTGGATCGCCCAACCGCCGACAATCAGCGCAGGGCCGGTGCTGCGGGCCGGGTTGACCGAGGTGTTGGTGACCGGGATGGAGATCAGGTGGATCAGTGTCAGCCCCAGGCCAATGGCGATGGGTGCCAGGCCAGCCGGTGCGCGACGGTCAGTGGCGCCGAGGATGATCAGCACGAACATCGCGGTCATCACCAGTTCGGTGACAAACCCAGCCGCCATCGAATACCCGCCCGGCGAGTGTTCACCGTAGCCATTGGATGCCAGGCCCGAAGCCAGTTCAAAACCCGGCTTGCCGCTGGCAATGAAGTACAGCAGGGCCGCTGCCACTACGCCGCCAATGACTTGCGCGACGATATACGCCGGCATTTCCCTGGCCGAAAACCTGCCGCCGACCACCAGGCCCACGGTGACTGCCGGGTTGAGGTGGCAGCCGCTGATATGGCCAATGGCAAATGCCATGGTCAGTACGGTAAGCCCGAATGCCAGCGAGACACCCAGCAGGCCGATTCCGACATCGGGGAACGCTGCGGCCAGAACCGCACTCCCGCAACCACCCAACACCAGCCAAAACGTACCTAACCCTTCTGTAACGGAACGTTTGAACAGAGACATGAACGCGTCCTTCTAAATCAACTGGTCGGTGAGGCTTCCCTGCAGTCTGATGTCAGGGCCCTCCCTGGGCCCTGATTGCAGTACAGCAGGATTGTGATACACGGCCAGCGAGTTAGAAAAAACTGTCAGAATTGTTCGGAATTGATCGCGCGGTTAGTAGTCCAGAATCAGTCGATACCCACGAATCCTCCAGTCTGGTGCTGCCACAATCGCGAGTACAGGCCGCCATGTGCCAGCAATTGCGCATGGCTGCCACTTTCGGCGATCTGGCCTTTTTCCAGGACCACCAACCTGTCCATTCGAGCAATCGTGGACAGGCGGTGAGCGATGGCGATTACCGTCTTGCCCTGCATCAGGGTTTCCAGGCTTTCCTGTATGGCCGCTTCCACTTCCGAGTCCAGGGCCGAAGTGGCTTCGTCCATGATCAGGATCGGTGCGTCCTTGAGCAGGACCCGGGCGATTGCGATGCGCTGGCGTTGCCCGCCGGAGAGTTTCACCCCGCGCTCACCCACATGGGCATCCAGGCCAATGCGGCCCTCGGCGTCCGACAGCAGCGGGATAAATTCATCGGCACGCGCCTTGCGGATCGCTTCCCAGAGCTCTTGGTCAGTGGCATCGGGTTTGCCGTACAGCAAGTTGTCGCGGATCGAGCGGTGCAGCAGCGAGGTGTCCTGGGTGATCATGCCGATGCGTTCGCGCAGGCTTTCCTGGGCCACTTCGGCGATGTCCTGGCCGTCGATCAGGATGCGTCCGCCTTGCAGGTCGTAGAGGCGCAGCAGCAGGTTGACCAGGGTCGACTTGCCGGCACCGGACGGGCCGATCAGGCCGATCTTTTCCCCTGGCTTGATCACCAGGTTCAGGCCACTGATGATGCCGCTGCTCTTGCCGTAGTGGAAATCCACCTGTTCGAAGCGCACTTCGCCGTGGGGCACGCGCAGGCGCGGGGCGTTCTCGCGGTCGATTACCGCCAGGGGCTGGGCGATGGTTTTCAGGCCGTCCTGGACCATGCCGATGTTCTCGAAAATGCCATTGACCACCCACATGATCCAGCCCGACATGTTGACGATGCGGATCACCAGGCCGGTCGCCAGGGCGATGGCGCCGACCGAGATCAGCGATTGCGTCCACAGCCACAGGGCCAGGCCGGTGGTGGTGACGATCAGCAGGCCGTTCATGGTCGTGATGACCACGTCCATGCTGGTGACCACGCGGCTGGCCAGCTGGGTTTTTTCGGTCTGCTCGATGATCGCTTCCTTGGCGTACTCCTGCTCGGACTGGGTGTGGGCGAACAGCTTCAAGGTGGTGATATTGGTGTAGCCATCGACGATGCGCCCCATCAATTTGGAGCGCGCCTCGGAGGAAATCACCGAGCGTTCCTTGACCCGTGGCACGAAGTAGCGCAGCGCCAGGCTGTAGGCAATGATCCAGGTGACCAGCGGGATCATCAGGCGCCAGTCGGCCTCGGCGAACAGCACCAGGGAACTGATGGCATAGATCGCCACGTGCCAGATGGCATCGACGGCGGCCACGGCCGAGTCACGCAGCGAATTGCCGGTCTGCATGATGCGCTGGGCAATGCGCCCGGCAAAATCGTTCTGGAAGAAGTTCAGGCTCTGCTTGAGCACATAGCTGTGGTTCTGCCAGCGGATCAGGCTGGTCATGCCGGGGCTGATGGTCTGGTGCACCAGCAGGTCGTGCAGGGCGCCGAAGATCGGGCGCAGCAGCAGGGCGACCACGGCCATCCAGATCAACTCGGTGGCGTGGATCTGGAAGAAATTGGCCGGCGGCGTGCCCTGGGCCAGGTCGATGATGCGGCTCAGGTAGCTGAACAGCGCCACCTCGATCAGCGCGCCGATCAGGCCCACCACCAGCAGCGCGGCAAAGCACGGCCAGACCTGGCGCAGGTAATAGAGGTAGAAGGGCAAGACTTTATCGGGAGGTGCCGCGCTGGGAGCGTCGCGGAAGATATCGATCAGTTGTTCAAAACGACGATAGAGCATTAGGTCTGACGCCCGCCGGGCGGGCTCTCCTTGTTGAATACGCGCGCGGCCTTGTGGGCGGCGCGCGGAACTCCTGTCGATCAGTCGATGATTTTGGCCGACTTGATAAGCACAGGATCGATGGGCACGTTTTGCATGCCTTGCTTGGTGGTGGTCTGCGAGTTGACGATCTGGTCCACCACGTCCATGCCACTGACGACTTTGGCGAAGACTGCGTAACCGGCATCGCGACCTGGGTCGAGGAAGGCATTGTCGGCAACGTTGATGAAGAACTGGCTGGTGGCCGAGTTGGGGTTGGAGGTCCGGGCCATCGACAAGCTGCCACGCACGTTATGCAGGCCGTTGCTGGCTTCGTTGCGGATAGGGTCCTTGGTGTCTTTCTGGACCATTTGCGAGGTGAAGCCACCGCCCTGGACCATGAAGCCTGGAATCACACGGTGAAAAATGGTGTTGGTATAAAAACCACTCTTCACGTATTCCAGGAAGTTCTTGCTGGAGATCGGCGCCTTGACCGGGTCCAGTTCGATTTCGATGTTGCCGAAGCTGGTGTCCAGCAAGACATGCGGTGCCTTGGCGTCCGCCGCCATCAGGTTGGCAGCAAACAGAACAGAACCGGCAAAAACGGCGATTTTTTTCAGCATGGGTCAGTGATCCTGGGAAGTGGTTTGGACGGTCTTGAGAAAATCGAGCAGGGTTGTATTGAAGGTCTCGGGTTGGTCCAGCGGTGTCGCGTGACGTGAGTCCGCAATCACCACCAACCGCGCATCAGGCAGCAGTTTTACATAGATTTGTTTTTGCGCCACCGGGGTGTAGTCGTGGTCGGCGCTGATGACCAGGGTTGGACAGGTAATCCGCGAAAGTCGTTCCTGCACCCCCCAGCCCACAATCGCATCGAAGCTGGCGAGGTAAGCACGTTTGTCGTTTTTTGCCCAGCGTTCGGTCATCTTGCGCCGCAGGTCGGCCTGTGAGGGCTTGGGGAACAACCGGTCGCCAAGCGCCTTGCCGATGGTATTCAAGCTCAGCACGCGCGCCAGGCTCCAGCGCTTGGCCCATTGCCAATAATCATCGGCGCTGCGCACCTTGACCTCGGGCGTGCTGTTGACGATGCACAGGCTTTTGAGCAACTGCGGTTGGTCGACCGCCAGTTGGAAGGCGATCATCCCGCCCATCGACAGGCCCACCACATGGGCGGCGGGCAGTTGCAGGTGTTCGATCAGCGCCACCAGGTCGGCGGTAAAACCGGCGATGCTGTAGCGCTCCCGGGGCTTGTCGGAGCGCCCGTGACCGCGCACATCCAGCACCACCAGGCGGTAATGCCGGGACAATACCGGGATTTGCAGTTCCCAATCCTGGCAACTGGAGCCCAGGCCGTGGATCAGGATCAGTGGCTCGCCGTGGCCGTATTCCTCGTAATGCAGGGTGCAGCCTTCATGTTCGAAATAGGCCATCGGTGAACTCCGTGTCAGGCTTGCCGGGGAGCGGCAAAGGGTGCGTCCAGCGGTGCGGTGTCGAAGGTGCGCAGCAGTTCGACGAGAATCTGCGTGGCCGGGCCCAGGGGCTTGTCCTTGTTCGAGTACAGGTAGAACGTCGGGTGGCGGCTGGCGCCTTGCTCCAGGGGCAGTTGCTTGAGCACACCCTCCTTGAGTTCGCGCTCGATCATGTGCCGGGGCAGCCAGGCAAACCCCAGGCCGCTGCCGACGAAGGTGGCGGCGGTGGCCAGGCTGCCCACGGTCCAGCGCTGTTCGGCGCCGAGCCAGCCGACGTCCCGCGGTTGCTGGCGACCGGAGTCGCGGATCACCACTTGCATCTGGCTTTCCAGGTCCTGGAAGCTCAATTCGCGGTTGAGCCGGTGCAACGGATGTTCGGGGTGGGCCACGGCGACAAATTCCACGTCGCTCATTTCCGTGCCCAGGTAGCCGGGGATGCTGAAGCCGCTGATCGCCAGGTCGGCCACGCCTTCGATCAGCAGTTCCTCGACACCCGACAGCACTTCTTCGCGCAGGCGCACACGGCAGCCACGGCTTTGCGGCATAAAGGCGGTGAGGGCGCGTACCAGGCGGGCGTTGGGGTAGGCGGCATCGACTACCAGGCGTACTTCGGCTTCCCAGCCTTGTTCCATATGGTGGGCCAGGTCTTCCAGTTGGCTGGCGTTTTTCACCAGTTGCCGGGAGCGGCGCAACAGTACTTCGCCGGCGTCGGTGAGTACGGCCTTGCGCCCATCGATGCGCAACAGGGGCACGCCCAGTTGGTCTTGCATGCGGGCCACGGTGTAGCTCACCGAGGATTGCGAGCGGTGCAGCACTTCGGCCGCCTGGGCGAAGCCGCCATGGTCGACCACGGCTTGCAACGTGCGCCATTGATCAAGGGTCACGCGGGGCGCTTTCAAGATGAGCTCCTCTTGTCCTAAGCTGGCGGTCCTTATTGGAGACTGCCGAATGAGAAAATTCTGTTGTGTAGTGCTGGCATTGTTGCCGTTGAGCGCGTTTGCCTATCCGATCGACGTGTCAAAGTCGATCAAAGGGGTCAGCATCGATTACAACGCCTCCGATGTGGACGGCGATATCAGCTCCATCCAGCTCAGTAACTTCGGCAGCAATGACGCTGCGTGTACGGTCGCGTTTACCAATGGCCCGGAGCCAGCGCGGGTGCGCAAGGTCACGGTCCCCGCCGGCAAAAGCACCAACACCACGGTCAAGTTCAGCCGCGCGATTATCAAGATGCGGATCAAGCTGACCTGCGAACCCAAGTAAGGTGCTGCGGAGCACTGACGATGCTCCGCTTATAAACAACTTTATAGATGGGTTATAGCAGTTTTTTGCGCTTTTTTATCGAACGGGCTCTGTTTAACCTTCACTCCATCGACTTACAGCAATTACCGATGGAGCTTACAAAGCCATGTCCAACGTTCTGATCATCGAAAGCAGCGCCCGCCAGCAGGACTCTATCTCCCGCCAGTTGACCCAACAGTTCATCAGCCAATGGCAGGCGGCCCATCCGGCCGATCAGATCACCGTGCGCGACCTGGCTGTCAACCCGGTGCCGCACCTGGACGCGAACCTGCTGGGTGGCTGGATGAAGCCGGTCGAGCAGCGCAGTAGCGACGAGCAGGCTTCCCTGGACCGTTCCAACCACCTGACCGACGAGTTGCTGGCCGCCGATGTGCTGGTGATGGCCGCGCCGATGTACAACTTCGCCATCCCCAGTACCCTCAAGGCCTGGCTTGACCATGTGCTGCGTGCCGGCGTGACCTTCAAGTACACCGCCACCGGCCCCCAGGGCCTGTTGACCGGCAAGCGCGCCTTTGTGCTGACCGCCCGTGGTGGCATCCACACCGGCGCGAGCAGCGATCACCAGGAACCGTATCTGCGCCAGGTCATGGGGTTTATCGGCATCCATGACGTGACCTTCATTCATGCCGAAGGGGTGAACCTGGGTGGCGATTTCCAGGAAAAGGGCGTGAACCATGCCAAGGCCCTGCTGGCACAAGTTGCCTGAAGCGTTAATCGCCAGATAATCGCGCGATGTTTTTATAGCTCCACGCAACCCTTCAAGTACGCGTATCGAACCTCCCTTTGCGCTCGTTGCTCCTGAGTGCTCCTGCCCGACTGGCGCTTTAGCGAGGTCGGGTTTTTTTTGCCCCGAGTTTCGCCCCGCCGTGAAAGACGCTAATGTCGCGCCCATTCAAATATGAGGCGCACATGGGCTACTTACTGATTGTCACCCTGATCCAGGCGTTTTCCTTCAGCTTGATCGGCGAATACCTGGCCGGTCATGTCGACAGCTACTTCGCCGTGCTGGTGCGTGTGCTGCTGGCTGGGTTGGTGTTTATCCCCCTGACCCGCTGGCGCTCGGTGGAGCCTGCGTTCATGCGCGGCATGCTGCTGATCGGCGCGTTGCAGTTCGGCGTGACCTACGTGTGCCTGTATTTGAGCTTTCGCGTGTTGACGGTGCCGGAGGTGCTGCTGTTCACCATCCTCACGCCGTTGCATGTGACCCTGATCGAAGACGCGCTGAACCGGCGCTTCAACCCCTGGGCGCTGATCGCCGCGCTGGTGGCGGTAGCGGGGGCGGCGGTGATCCGTTTTGACCAGATCAACCCGGACTTCTTCATGGGCTTTTTGCTGCTGCAACTGGCCAACTTCACCTACGCCGCTGGGCAAGTGCTGTATCGGCGCCTGGTGGCGCGGCACCCGAGCGACCTGCCGCACTACCGGCGCTTTGGCTACTTCTATTTGGGAGCGTTGGCGGTGGTATTGCCGGCGTTCCTGCTGTTCGGCAAGGCCAACTTCCTGCCCGAAGCGCCGTTGCAATGGGGGGTGCTGCTGTTTCTTGGCCTGGTCAGCACCGCCTTGGGTTTGTACTGGTGGAACAAGGGCGCGTGCCTGGTCAATGGCGGCACCCTGGCGGTGATGAACAACCTGCATGTGCCGGTGGGGTTGCTGCTGAATCTGCTGATCTGGAATCAGCATGAGCCGCTGGGGCGGTTGTTCCTGGGCGGGGCGGTGATTGTGGCGGCAGTGTGGATCAGCCGGTTGGGGATTCGCCCGGCGCCACTCTGCCGGCAATGATCGTTCCCAAAGGTGGGAGCGGGCTTGCCCGCGATAGCGGACGATCAGTAACAGCTGTGTTGACTGACACACCGCTATCGCGGGCAAGCCCGCTCCCACAGGGGGCAGCTTCGCGCCTGGTTAGAGCGTAGCCTTCTCCGGCGCCGGCAAATGGCTGGCACCCAACACCGCCGGCAGTACTCCGGCCCGCAGGTCATTACCACTTGGTTGCTGATACAAACTCAAGCCAAACTCCG
The DNA here is from genome assembly GCF_012985525.1 of Pseudomonas sp. WS 5059. Taxonomy (NCBI): domain Bacteria; kingdom Pseudomonadati; phylum Pseudomonadota; class Gammaproteobacteria; order Pseudomonadales; family Pseudomonadaceae; genus Pseudomonas; species Pseudomonas sp. WS 5059. The sequence continues at coordinate 67,303 of NZ_JAAQWO010000008.1, forward strand.
GCAGCACCGCCAGCAGGTAATCGAAAATATCCCCCTGGATCCGCTCGTAATCCGCCCACGCCGTGGTGCGGGTGAAGCAGTAGATTTCCAGCGGCACGCCCTGGGAGGTGGTCTGCATCTGGCGCACCATGCAGGTCATGTTCGGCTGGATATCCGGATGGCTCTTCAGATACGCCAGGGCATAGGCACGGAAGGTGCCCAGGTTGGTCATGCGCCGGCGGTTGGCCGACAGTTGCGCGCTGTGGCCCTGGGCTTCGTTCCAGGCTTTCAATTCTGCCTGTTTGCGGCTGATGTAGTCGGTCAGCAGGTGGACCTGGGTCATCCGCACTTCTTCATCGTCACGCAGGAAACGCACGCCGGCCGCGTCGATAAACAGGCTGCGCTTGATCCGCCGCCCGCCCGAGGCCTGCATGCCGCGCCAGTTCTTGAAAGACTCGGACATCAAGCGCCAGGTGGGGATCGAGACGATGGTCTTGTCGAAGTTCTGCACCTTGACCGTATGCAAGGTTATGTCCACCACGTCGCCATCGGCGCCGACCTGGGGCATTTCGATCCAGTCGCCGACTCGCAGCATGTCGTTGCTGGTCAATTGCACGCTGGCGACAAACGACAATAGGGTGTCCTTGTACACCAACAGGATCACCGCCGACATCGCACCCAACCCCGACAGCAGCAACAGCGGCGAGCGGTCGATCAAGGTTGCGACGATGATGATCGCGCCAAACACGAACAACACCATTTTCGCCAGTTGCACATAGCCCTTGATCGAGCGCGTGCGGGCATGTTCGGTGCGGGCGTAGATATCCAGCAGGGCGTTGAGCAGGGCGCTCATGGCCAATACCTGGAACAGGATGGTGAACGCCAGCGCCACGTTGCCGATGAACAGCGCGCTGGTCTTGCTCAATTCCGGCACCAGGTGCAGGCCGAACTGGATCACCAGCGACGGCGTCATCTGTGCCAGGCGGTGGAAGACTTTGTTGTGGCGCAGGTCATTGAGCCAATGCAGGGCAGGTTGGCGGCCGAGCAACTTGACGGCATGCAGGATCAGGTAGCGTGCCACCCGTCCGACCAGCAGGGCCACCACCAACAGCACCAGCAAAGCCAGGCTTGAATGCAGCAGCGGGTGTTGGTCCAAGGCACCCCAGAGGTCTTGAACGTTGAGCCAGAGCTGTTTGATATCCATGGTTTAACGCGATTCTTCTGTAAGACATGACGGGGCGATTAGAGCATTTAAGTGCTGCAAAGTTGTGCAGGCAGACAAATCACCTGACAAAAAACCACCTGATTGGCCCACTTCGCGTAAAGAAACTCGGCCTGAGCGCCCGAAACCGTTACCCTATGCAGCTGATTTTTTGTATTTCTTCGAGGTAGCACCCGTGTTTTCCCAATTCGCCCTGCACGAACGCCTGCTCAAAGCCGTGGCCGAGCTTAAATTTGTCGAGCCTACGCCTGTGCAAGCAGCGGCCATCCCGCTCGCGCTCCAAGGGCGTGACCTACGGGTGACGGCTCAAACCGGGAGTGGCAAGACCGCCGCTTTCGTCCTGCCGATCCTCAATCGCCTGATCGGCCCGGCCAAGGTCCGCGTCAGCATCAAGACCCTGATCCTGCTGCCTACCCGCGAACTGGCCCAGCAGACCTTGAAGGAAGTGGAGCGCTTCTCGCAGTTCACTTTCATCAAGTCCGGCCTGATCACCGGTGGCGAAGACTTCAAGGTGCAGGCCGCCATGCTGCGCAAGGTCCCGGATATCCTGATCGGCACCCCAGGGCGGATGATCGAGCAATTGAACGCCGGCAACCTGGACCTCAAGGAAGTTGAAGTGCTGGTGCTCGACGAAGCCGACCGCATGCTCGACATGGGCTTTGCCGACGATGTGCAGCGCCTGGTCGAAGAATGCGTCAACCGCCAGCAGACCATGCTGTTCTCCGCCACCACCGGCGGTTCGACCCTGCGCGAGATGGTCGCCAAGGTCCTGAACAACCCCGAGCACCTGCAGGTCAATAACGTCAGCGACCTGAACTCGACTACCCGTCAGCAGATCATCACCGCTGACCACAATGTGCACAAAGAGCAGATCCTCAACTGGCTGCTGGCCAACGAGACCTATCAGAAGGCCATCGTGTTCACCAACACCCGGGCCATGGCTGACCGTATCTACGGGCGCCTGGTGGCTCAGGAGTACAAGGCGTTTGTGTTGCACGGTGAGAAGGACCAGAAGGACCGCAAGCTGGCCATCGACCGCCTCAAGCAGGGCGGCGTGAAGATCCTGGTGGCCACCGACGTCGCCGCGCGCGGCCTGGACGTCGAAGGTCTGGACATGGTGATCAACTTCGATATGCCACGCAGCGGCGACGAGTATGTGCACCGTATCGGCCGTACCGGGCGTGCCGGCAACGATGGCTTGGCCATCTCGCTGATCTGCCATGGCGACTGGAACCTGATGTCGAGCATCGAGCGCTACCTCAAGCAGTCGTTCGAGCGCCGCACCATCAAGGAAGTCAAAGGCACCTACACCGGGCCGAAGAAGGTCAAGGCTTCGGGCAAGGCCGTGGGCGTGAAGAAGAAAAAGGTCGATGCCAAGGGCGACAAGAAGAAAACCGGCGCCAAGTCGCCGACCAAGCGCAAGATCGCCAACCGGCCGAAGACCGACAACCTGTCGTTGGTCAGCAAGGACGGCATGGCGCCGCTCAAGCGCCGCAAGCCAGAAGCGCCGGCTGCCGAGTAATACGCCAGCGCACTAAAAAACCGGACAATGTCCGGTTTTTTTATGCCCTCAGTTTTTCGCCTTGGCCGCCGCTTCCTTCAACTCCTTGAGCCGCGCCTCGATCAACTGGCACTTGTCCGGAAACTTCGCGCTTTCGGTGTCCAGGTCCATCTGCTGCAGTTCGTCGTTGATTTCCTTGGCCTTGGTCGGGTTCTGCTGGGTGAGGGTGCTGACCTCCTTGGCCAGTTGTTCGCGTTTTTGCGTGGCTTCTTCCGGGGTACAGGCCCAGGCGGGCAAGGCGCTCAACAGGGTGGCGGCGACAGCCAGTTGCATCAGGGTTTTCATGGGGTAGACCTCCTTGGCGGTGATACCCGGTTGAGGGCACCGGCCGGCGAAAAGTTCAGTGCAATCACGCCCGTCGACCCGGCTGAACGGCGCCCGCACCCACAGGTCACAACCTTTGAAGGCAGCCAGCCGGTGTGCCTGCAGGAGGATTGAGGATGAGCACTTACAATTGGGATCTGATCGAACGTCTGTTGCATGAAGTGCAAAACGGCGAGGGCAGCTTTGCCCCGCGCAAATATGCCGAACAGGAAGCGGCCGAGAAGGCCACGGCCGGCGAGTTCAACGGTGACCTTGATGCGCTGAAAAAGACTGCCGCCGACTACGAGGCATTGTTGTTCAAGCGCGGCTTTATCGAGTCCCGGCCCGAGGATGAGGGCGGCAACGGTGAGAACTTCATTTTGACGCCGCTGGGTGCGCGGCTGCTGGCGCTGATCGACAGCTCCATCCCGGGTAACAATCATCCGCGCCAGGTGCTGGACGAGCAGGCTGACGCGCTGGACCCGGCGACGTTCGAGGTGGTGGCCTCCAAGGCGCAGATCGCCTGAGCACGCGCAAACTGTCAAATAGGTAATCTGGCGCTAAGCCAACTGACAGGCGCCGGTCCCTACTCTGCGGTCATTCAATTGACGGGAATGGAATCGGCATGCACTCCAACACTTCTCGACGAACCTTCGTCAAAGGCTTGGCTGCGGCCGGCCTGCTGGGTGGCGCAGGCCTGTGGCGGCCACCGGTCTGGGCCCTGGCCAGCCCCGGGGAGCCGGGTGTGCTGGCGGGCCGCGAGTTCGAGCTGTCTATCGGCCAGACTGCGGTCAATATCACCGGCCACGTGCGCACCGCGCTGACGATCAACGGCAGCCTGCCGGGCCCGCTGCTGCGCTGGCGTGAAGGCGATACCGTGACCCTGCGCGTGCGCAATCGCCTGGCGCAGCCGACGTCGATCCACTGGCATGGGATTATCCTGCCGGCCAATATGGATGGCGTGCCGGGCCTGAGTTTCAAGGGGATCGAGCCAGGCGGGGTGTATGTCTACCAGTTCAAGGTCAACCAGCACGGCACCTACTGGTATCACAGCCACTCCGGGTTCCAGGAGCAACAAGGGGTCTATGGCCCGCTGGTGATCGATCCGCGGGAGCCGGAACCCTTCACCTACCAGCGCGACTATGTGGTGATGCTCACGGACTGGACCGATGAAGATCCCGCCAGCCTGATGAAGACGCTGAAGAAACAGTCCGATTACTACAACTTCCATAAACCCACCGTGGGCGACTTCATCAAGGATGTGGCCGACAAGGGCTGGTCGGCCACCGCTGCCGACCGTCTGATGTGGGCGCAAATGAAGATGAATCCCACGGACTTGGCGGATGTCAGCGGCGCGACCTACACCTTCTTGATGAACGGCCAGCCACCTGCGCAAAACTGGACCGGGCTGTTTCGCGCCGGTGAGAAGATCCGTCTGCGGTTGATCAATGGTTCGGCCATGACCTACTTCGATGTGCGTATTCCGGGCCTGAAGATGACGGTGGTGGCTGCCGATGGCCAGCCGGTAAAACCGGTCAGTGTGGACGAGTTGCGCATCGCCGTGGCCGAGACCTACGACGTGCTCGTCGAACCGAGCGCCGCCGCCTACACCCTGTTCGCCCAATCCATGGACCGCACCGGCTACGCCAGCGGCACTCTCAGCCGCCAGCCGGGCTTGCGGGCGCCGGTTCCCGCGCTGGACCCGCGCCCCTGGTTGACCATGGACGACATGGGCATGGGCGGCATGGATCACGGTGCCACGGGGGCTATGCCTGGCATGGACCACAGTGCGATGCCCGGTATGGGCCACGGCGCAATGGCAGGGATGGCGATGCCGATGCAAGGCCACCCGGCCAGCGAAACCAATAACCCGCTGGTGGACATGCAGGCCATGAGCACCTCACCCAAGCTCGATGATCCGGGTATGGGCCTGCGCAACAACGGGCGCAGGGTCCTGACCTATGCCGACTTGCGCAGCAGCTTTGCCGACCCCGATGGCCGCGAACCCGGCCGTACCATCGAGTTGCACCTGACCGGGCATATGGAGAAGTTCGCCTGGTCCTTCGACGGGGTGAAGTTCTCCGATGCCGAGCCGCTGCGGCTGACCTATGGCGAGCGCGTGCGGCTGGTGCTGGTCAACGACACCATGATGACCCACCCCATCCATCTGCATGGCATGTGGAGCGACCTGGAAGACGAAAACGGCCAGTTCATGGTGCGCAAACACACCATCGATATGCCGCCAGGTTCCCGCCGCAGCTACCGGGTGACGGCCGATGCCCTGGGGCGCTGGGCCTTCCACTGCCATCTGCTGTACCACATGGAAATGGGCATGTTCCGTGAAGTCCGGGTGCAAGAGTGAGGAGCCGAGCATGAACCCTCTATTTCGCCGCGTTGCGCTGCTGATTACGACATTCGCCCCCGTAGCGCTGGCCCACAGCCAGATGCACGGCATGACGCCGCCCAGCCAGAGCCGCACGCCGATCCCGCTGCTGACCGATGCCGACCGCGCAGCGGTGTACGACGCGCCGGGTGGGCATGTGGTGCATGACAGCGCCCTCAACTCACTGTTTGTGATCAACCAGTTGGAATGGCAGGGGGCCGGCGATGGCCATGCCGTGAGCTGGGATGCCAAGGGTTGGGTCGGCGGGGATATCGATCGCCTATGGCTGCGCAGCGAGGGCGAGCGCGCCAAGGGCAATACCGAAAAGGCCGAGGTCCAGGCGTTATGGGGCCACGCCATTAGCCCCTGGTGGGATGTAGTGGCCGGTATGCGCCAGGATTTCAAGCCGGGCGACAGCCAGAGTTGGGCGGCGCTGGGCCTGCAAGGCATGGCCCTGTACAACTTCGAGGCCGAGGCCACGCTGTTTGTCGGTGAAGGTGGCCAGACTGCCGCGCGCCTGGAGGGCGACTACGACATTTTGCTGAGCAATCGCCTGGTGCTGCAGCCCACCGCCGAGGCCAACGTCTACGGGAAAAACGACCCTCAGAGAAGGATTGGTTCCGGCCTTGCGGACACCGAGGTCGGGGTGCGGCTGCGTTACGAAATCCGCCGCGAGTTTGCCCCTTATGTCGGCGTGACCTGGAATCGCGCCTATGGCCAGACGGCCGAATACGCCAGGGATGAGGGCGAGGACCGCAACGAGGTGCGCTGGGTCTTGGGTGTACGCCTGTGGTTCTGAGGGCGCTGCAGTCGCCTAGGCCGCGCTGCCCTTGAGGCACTTGAGTGACTGGAAGTCGCTGCGCACCTTATCAATCCGCTGCACCAGCTTCTGGCGTTGCTGCACGGTGCTTTCGGCCATCAAGTCCACCAGCAGGCTGCGGGCCGCCGCTTCGGTCTGGGCATAGGCCTGGCGATAGTCCGCCGTCCACAGGCTTTCACGGTCCACCAGCAGTTGCTCCATCTTGCGCGGGAAATCGCTACTGGCCCGTTGATTGACTGCTGCGATGAACTGCGCCTGCCAATGGGCGCGGTTGCCGATCCATTGCTGGTTCTGCGCACCGAGGGCGGTGGACCAGGCCCGCACACGCTCCTGCTGGCTGGTGCTCAACGGGCCAAGCCAGGCATTCAAGCGTTCGCTCATGCGCTCGCTGCGGTCCTTGATCTGCTGTTCCAAGGGCGGCTTGAGGTATTCGTCCTGGCGTTTGCGCAGGTCCTTGGCCAGCGCTTGATCCATCTCGCGCACCTGCTGCTCATCCAGCCCGCGCAGCAACTCGATGGCTGACGGGGTGATCTGCCGGGCGACGTCGGCGATTGCCAGCTTGGCTTCGAGGGTGCGGGTTTGCAGGGCGGCATCGCTGACTTGATGGTTGTCGACCATCTGTTGCAGGCGGTCGAGCCAGTCCAGGTAGCCGGGCAATTGGGTGGTGCAGTGCCAGGCCAGGTGTTCCTTGAGGGTGTCGTTGAACCAGCTTTTCTGCCCGGCGTTCATATCCAGGTAGTCGTTGAGGGTCCAGGGGATGATCACATCGAGATTGCGATAGGCCAGGCCCACGCGATTGCAGCCGGCCAGCAGGACGCTCAGGGCCAGCAAGGCCACCAGGATTCTTAACCGACGCAGCATGGGCGAGTCCTTGCACAGACCAGGGATGTTTATCTGAACCCGCCGGGGGCGTGACAGTTCAGCCCATCAATAAAACGACCGCTCGGCCTTTAGGGTCAACAGGCCATCACATTGCGAATTGTGTCCGGAGTAGGCCGAGCAGTCGCTGCCGTTGAGGCTGGAGTCGCTGTAGATCAGGTCCAGGTCCATGCCCATCCATGGCCGCGAGAATTTCACCGACCAGTCGCTGAAGCTGCGGATTGAGCCGCCCTCCACCGAGGCTGGGGCGCCCAACTGATGAGTGGTGTACTTCATGCTCACGCCAATGCCGAAGGGTTGGGTCCCGCCCAGGTCGGCAAACAGGGTGCTGTCGCGCCGGTCGGGGTCGTTGCCCAGTGACACGCCAAACCGATTGCCCAGCAGGTTCAGGCCGCCGTAGAACTCCTGGCTGTCGAGGGGGCTGAGCTTGGGGTAGCTGTAGTGAATCATCCCCAGCTCATAGCCCAGGGTCTGGTCGAACGGGCGCTTGAAGCCCATGTAGGAATCGACTTCGAGGTTGCTGGCGGGCGACAGGCCCATGCTCGGTGAAAACTGGCCGAAATACAGGCCGCTGGCGTGGGTGAGGTCGAGGCCGCCGTGGAACGAGTTGCTGCCCGGAGCGGTGGGTTTGACCAGGCCCTGGGCCATGCTGCGGCTGGGGGTGGTTCCCAGTTTCAAGTCGAAGTCGCCCAGTTCACGCTGGAAAACCTGCGCTTGGGCGAGGGGGCTGGCGAGCAGGGCGCTGACCAGGAATATGCAGGGCTTGAGCATGCGTCACTCCATGAAAAGCGAGGAGCAGTAACCGAAGGAATCGGGCAAACGCCCGTTCTAGAGGTGTGCAAGCATACCGGCGAAAGTCCGGGGTTGAGGCCCGTTCGTCGATTGGCGCAGTTGAATGTGTGTCAGGGGGAGGTTGCTTGCTCTAGTCCTAGCGCCTTGATGGCAAGGCGCTTAGGGACCAGGTGGGGTGCGTAGGCGGCTGCGCGCTTACTTTTTACCCAGGGTGATCTGCTTGGACGGGCCGAAAGTCTGGCCGCTCACGCCCTTGGCGATCTGCTGGATTTCGCCACCGGACTTGAGGAACGCGGCGATTTGGTTGTTGATCGATTCGCTGGTTTCAACGGCGGGAGCTGGCTTTGCTTTGCTGTTGGATGCTTTTACGCGCATGGCGGCCACTAACCTGTAGAAAATTAACTTGGCCAGGCATCGTACATGAAAAGCTTGACAATTGCTTGGTAAATATCTCCCAGGAATAAGCTGCGCTATTATAAAAACCCGAAGTTGGTCTTTGATCGAAGGCCCTAACTCGCTGTTTTAAATAGAAACCATGGGTAAAAACAGCACCTGGCCATTGCTGCACAGCTCGGGCTTGACCTGACGAGCGGGACAATTGCCCACAACTGCCCGGCAAACCCGCGATTTTTCAGGGTTGCGCGCCCGGACACGGGACCGCCGCCTTCAACTCGGGTAGAATGCCGCCCACGCAATGAGGGTATTGGAAATGGCTTTAGTCGGGCGCTACAACAGTTTGCAAGTGGTTAAACACACTAACTTTGGTTTGTATCTGGACGGTGCGCAAGATGGCGAAATCCTCTTGCCCAATCGTTATATTCCCAAAGATATTCCCAGTGAAGATGAAGACTGGCTTAACGTTTTTATTTATCTGGACAGCGATGACAAACTTATCGCCACCACTGAAAAACCAAAAGTGCAGGTGGGTGAGTTTGCCAGCCTGAAAGTGGTCGAAGTCAACAGTATCGGGGTGTTCCTCGACTGGGGCCTGCCCAAGGACCTGCTGCTGCCTTACTCCGAGGAAAAGCGCCAACTGACCGCCGGTGAATACTGTGTGGTGCACGTCTACCTCGACAAACACACCAAGCGCATCACCGCCACCGCGCGCCTGGACCGTTACCTGGACAAGACGCCGGCCAACTACACCGTGGGTCAGGAAGTCGACTTGCTGGTTGCCGAAGCCACTGATATGGGCTTCAAGGCAATTATCAACAACAAGCACTGGGGCCTGATCCACAAGAACGAAGTGTTCAAGTTCCTGCGTCCGGGCAAGGAAGAGAAGGGCTTCATCAAGGAAATCCGCGCCGACGGCAATATCAGCCTGAGCCTGCAGCCGGTCGGCGAGCAAGCGGCGTCCAGCCTGAACTCGAAGATCCTCGCCAAGTTGCGTGAAAACAACGGCAGCCTGCCGGTCAGCGACAAGAGCGATCCGACCGTGATCAGCAACTTGTTTGGCGTGAGCAAGGGCAACTTCAAGAAGGCCATTGGTGCGCTGTACAAGCAGGGTCAGATCGTGATTCATGCCGATCGCATTGAACTAAGCTGACTGCAAGCTGCTCTTGGGTAGGAGTCGCTATCGCCGGCAAGCCGGCTCCTACAGTAGGTTGTCGCCATGGGCAAAAAAGTCGTGTTTGCTTACCTCGGTACGTTATTGGCTTTTTTGGTGCTCGATGGCCTCTGGCTTGGCGTGTTGATGGGGCCGACCTACAAGGCCTTGCTGGGGCCGCTGATGCTTGAACAACCGCGATGGCTGCCGGCGGCGCTGTTCTACTTCCTTTATGTATTGGGCTGTGTAGCCTTTGTGGTGGTGCCGGCGCTGGCCAGTGGAGGCTGGCAACGGGCCGCCCGCCTGGGCGCGTTGCTCGGGTTGGTCGCCTATGGCACCTATGACCTGAGCAACTGGGCGACCTTGCAAGGCTGGTCTGCGGGCCTCGCATTGATGGACATGGCGTGGGGCACCTGCCTCACGGCGGCCTGTTGTTCGTTGGGGTACGGGGCGGCGCGCCGCGTCAGCGGCTGACCCGCGCCCGGCAATCAATCAGTGCCCGGGCAGGTCGAAGCAGCAATGCGCCGGCCAGTATCAGGCCGCTGCCCGCCACCATCAGTGCCGGTTGCAAGCCGCCGCTCAGGTGACTGCTTAACGAGGCCAGCAACGGCCCACTCAACTGGCCCAGGGCAAAGCACGCCGTCAGCAACCCCGTGCCGCGTTGCGCCGCGTGGGGCGCGATTTCTCGCAGGCGTTGCATCACCAGTTGCATGCACGCCAGGAACGGCAGCCCGCAGAGCACGACGCCCAGGGCCAAACCCAGGCCATTGCCCAACAAACACGCGAAGACGCCAGCCGCTTGCAGCCATAGTGTGGCCATCAACCAGTAGCGCGTGGTGTCGGGGTTGGGCTTGCGCAGGCTGACCAGCAACACGCCCAGGGCCGCCGCCAAGCCAAAGCATGGCCAGAACAGGTCTGCCTGCCAGGCGCCCTTGAACTGCGCGTTGGCCATTTGCGAGAGGAAGGTGGCGGGAATGATGTAGCCCAGGCCATACAGCAGGTAAACCCAGCCCAGATGCGCGATGCTGGCGTTTCGCCCGGCAGCGGCGCTGCTTTGTAGCGCCTCCCTGTGCGGCTTGGGCAGCAATGGCAGGATCACCAGCAACATGCCCAGAGCGACCACGCCATACACCAGCCACAGCGTCGCCGAATCCTTGCCCAGCAGGTTGGAGGCCAGTGCCAGCAATCCCGTCAGCAGGATCCCCAGCCCCGGCCCGGCAAACACCAATGCGCCCAGCCGCGGGCGCCCGGCGGCAATCGCCAGGGGTTGGCTCAGGCCGGTAATCATCACCAGCACCCAGGCGCTGGCCACGCCCGTGCCAAAGCGCAGCAGCAGGTGCGACCAGAAGCCGTTGGCCCAGAACGACGCCAGGGTCAGCAGCACACACAACCACAACCCGCCGAGCAACCGCCCGCGTATGTGGTGATGACTGCGCGCGAACATCGAGTCCACGGCCCCCACGAAGTAGCCCAGGTAGTTGGCTGCGGCGATCAGCCCGGCCTCGGTCAGGTCGATTTGCCCTTCGCTGAGCAAGTGCGGCATCTGTGGGGTAAGGGCGAAGCGGCCAATGCCCATGGCCATCATCAGGGCGATAAAACTGGCGAGTAAACGGATCAGGGGAGACATGGGGCACCTTCCTGCAGAAGCGATGACCCCAGGTTAAGGTGGATTGTTGTTCAGTAAAAATGAATAATACTGAGTAACTTGTTCAGTTAAGGAGAATGGTCGTGGAGTTCAGCCAATTGCGTATTTTCCAGGCCGTGGCCGAGGAGGGCTCCATCACCCGTGCTGCAGAGCGTCTGCACCGGGTGCCGTCGAACCTCTCGACCCGACTCAAGCAAATGGAAGAGCAATTGGGTGTCGAGTTGTTCGTGCGCGAGCGCCAGCGCCTGCAACTGTCGCCTGCGGGCAAGGTGCTGCTCGACTACAGCACGCGGCTGTTGGCCCTGCATGATGAAGCGCACGGCGCCGTGCAGGGCGGGCAGCCGGCCGGGGACTTTGTGCTGGGCAGCATGTACAGCACCGCCGCGATCCATTTGCCAAAACTGCTGGCGCGCTATCACAAGGCTTACCCGATGGTGAACCTGCAAGTGCAGTCGGCGCCCAGTGGCGAGTTGCTCGAGGGCCTGATCACCGGGCGCCTGGATGCGGCATTGGTGGATGGCCCGCTGGCGTTGGCGACCCTGGACGGTGTGCCATTGTGCGAGGAACGTTTGCTGCTGATTTGCGAGGCGGACCACCCACCGGTACGCGGCCCGCAGGATGTGGCCGGGCGCGCGGTGTTCACCTTCCGACGCAGTTGTTCCTATCGGGCGCGCCTGGAGGCGTGGTTTTCCCACGATCGCGTGGCCATGGGCCGGGCCATCGAGATCGAGTCCTATCAAGGCATGCTTGCGTGCGTGATCGCCGGTTCCGGGGTCGCGTTGATGTCCGAGTCGATGCTCGACAGTCTGCCGGGCAAGGACAGTGTGTCGATCCACCCCCTGGCCGAGCCATTTGCCCATGCCACCACCTGGCTGATGTGGCGCAAGGGCATGCTCGGCGCTAATCTCAACGCGTGGATTGACCTGCAGCAAGCGGGCAAGACGCGTCCAGAACAGCAGGCGCACGCGATTGCCTGACCACCCCGTCAGGATTTGTATCAATTCAGTAATGGTTCGTTGCGGTTTCAGGCAAGCATTGCGTAGGACTTAGTACTATTATCTGTAGGAAGCAGCCACAGAATTCCAGCTGCTCGGCACTACCCTCAAAGGGGGCACCATGAAAGAAAAACTGCAAAACTGGCTGCACGACCTCGGCGTCGCACTCGGCTTGATCGAGCCACCGCTGCAACCGGTGCCAATCCGCACCGATGACGAACAGCGCCGCCCGCGTCGCAGGTAAGTCCGCAAAAGCGCTCAGACATAGGGTTTGAGCGCGGTTGTAGGACCACGCAACACCGCAGATTCGATGTGGGAGTGGGCTTGCTCGCGATTACGCTAAATCAGTCACTGAAAGTTTGACTGACCTACCGTAATCGCGGGCAAGCCCGCTCCCATTTTTTGTTTGGTGTTTATCGCACCCGCTCAAGCCAGCTTCACTCAGGCTGCGTCGGCCGCCGCCACCTCTGGCCGACGCGACAGCACACTCACCAGCACAAAACTCACCACACTCACGCCCAGGCTGTAGTAGATCGGTGTGTTTGCCTCCAAACCATCCTTGATCATGAACCCCAGGGATGTGACAAACCCCAATGCCATGGCGCTGATCGCGCCCGCGGTAGTGGCACGTTTCCAGTAGATCGCCCCGATCAATGGAATCAGCATGCCGCCGACCAGCAGGTTATAGGCCAGGGTCAGTGCGCTGATCACATCGCTGACCACCAGGGCGATAGCCAGCACGGCGCAGCCGGTCAGCAGGGTGAACAGGCGGTTGATGTTCAGGCTAGACTGCTTGCCGCCGCGCAGGCGCGGCAGCAGGTCCTCGGTAAGCACGGTGGATGCGGCGAGCAGGCCGGCGCTGGCGGTGGACATCATCGCCGCCAGGGCCGCCGCAATCACCAGGCCGCGCAGGCCATCGGGCAACGACAGTTTGACGATGGCGGCGAAGGCGTTGTTGACGTTGTCCAGGTCCGGGATCAGCACGTGGGCGGCCATGCCGATCAGGGCGCAGGCCAGGCCGTAGAGGATGCAGTAGAAACCGGCGAAGGTCCCCGCATACTGGGCGACCTTTGCGTCGCGGGCGGTAAATACCCGTTGCCAGATGTCCTGGCCGATCAGGATGCCGAAGAAGTAGATCATGAAGTAGGTGATGATGGTGTCCCAGCCGATGCTGGTGAAGCTGAAACTGGCCGCCGGCAGCTTGGCCACCAGCTCATCCCAGCCGCCTACGCGGTACAGGCAGATCGGCAGCAGGATAAACATCAGGCCGATGGTCTTGATCACGAACTGCACGATATCGGTCAGGGTCAGCGACCACATGCCGCCGATGGTCGAATACACCAGCACCACGCCACCGCCCAGCAGGATGGCAGCCCAGAACGGCAGGTCGAACATCACTTGCAATACGGTGCCAATCCCCAGGATCGAGGTCACCGCCAGCATCAGCGCGTAGGCCAGCATGATCAGGCCGCTGGCCTGGCGGGCCGTGGGGTTGTAGCGCTGCTCCAGGACCTGGGTCACGGTGAAGATTTTCAACTTGAGCAAGGGTTTGGCCAGAAACAGGTTCAGCGCAATGATCCCTGTGCCCAGCGCCGCGCACAGCCAGAAACCGGAAATGCCATGCACATAGCCCAGGCGCACGCTGCCCACCGTGGACGCGCCGCCCAGCACCGTCGCGGCCATGGTGCCCATGTACAGCGTCGGCCCCAGGTTGCGCCCGGCGACCAGGTAGTCTTCATGGGTCTTGGCCCGGCGCATGCCGAAATAGCCGAGCACAAGCATGCCGGCGGCGTAGATAAGTACGACGAACAGATCCAGGGCCATGGTGGCGCTTCTCCAGTTATTGTTTTTATTGACTGATCAGGTAGCGCTACATCAACGGTGCGTGACGCCCGGCAGTACGCAGAGCATTTCGTACAGCAGGTTGGCGCCCAGCAACGAGGTGTTGCCGGTGGTGTCGTAGGGCGGCGAAACCTCCACCAGGTCACAACCAATCAGGTCCAGGCCCTGGCAGCCACGGATGATCTCGATCGCCTGGATGGTGGTCAGCCCGCCGATTTCCGGGGTGCCGGTGCCCGGCGCCCAGGCCGGGTCGATGCCGTCTATGTCGAAGCTCAGGTACACCGGGCCACCGCCGACTTTCTCCCGGACTTCGGCCATCAACGGCGCGAGGGAGTGGTGCCAGCACTCTTCGGCCTGGACCACGCGAAACCCCTGTTTGCGGCTCCAATTGAAGTCTTCGGCGGTATAGCCCTGGGCGCGCAGGCCGATTTGCACCACGCGGTCGCAATCGAGCAGGCCTTCTTCGACGGCCCGGCGGAAGGTGGTGCCGTGGGCGATTTTCTCGCCGAACATATGGTCGTTGACGTCGGCGTGGGCATCGATATGCACCAGCCCGACCTTGCCGTGCTTCTTGTGGATCGCCCGCAGGATCGGCAGGGTGATGGTATGGTCGCCGCCCAGGGTCAGCGGGATCACATCGTGCTTGAGGATCTCATCGTAGGACTCTTCGATGATGCGCACGGCGTCCAGCAGGTTGAAGGTGTTGATCGCCACATCGCCGATATCGGCCACCGACAGCGAGTCGAACGGCGCAGCGCCGGTGGCCATGTTGTAGGGGCGGATCATCACCGATTCGGCGCGGATTTCACGCGGCCCGAAGCGGGTGCCGGCGCGCAGCGAAGTGCCGATGTCCAGGGGCACGCCGATAAAGGCCGCATCCAGGCCGGCGGCGGTTTGCAGGTGGGGCAGGCGCATCATGGTGGCGATGCCGGCAAAGCGCGGCATTTCGTTGCCGCCCAGTGGTTGGTGAAAGATCTTGTCCACGGCAGGGCCTCATCGTTGTTGTGGTTATCAGGGGTCGATTCTGCGAAATGCCAGACAAGGGAAGAATCGCTGTGGGGAAATACTTAGTTCAGATTTTTCTGAACTAATGCCTGGGGTAGACTCCACCGGGTTGCAAACCCTGTTCCCTGTAGGAGCGAGCGTGCTCGCGAAAAACGTTAACGATTACGCGGGCATTCAGAATGTACGCGGCGCTCTCAGGTTTTTCGCGAGCAAGCTCGCTCCTACAGGGAATGGGCCTGTCAGCCGATTTTTTGCCTGGAGGTTCCATGGCCAGCGCCTTGCCCGACCTGAAACTGTTGCGCATCTTCGCAAGCGTGGTGCGCCACCAAGGGTTTGCCAGTGCCCAGCACGAGCTCAACCTGTCGACCTCGGCCATCAGCACCTACATGAGCCAGTTGGAAGGCGCGTTGGGCCTGGTGTTGTGCCATCGCGGGCGTGGCGGCTTCAGCCTGACCAGCAAGGGTGAGTTGTTTCACCAGGAGACCCTGCGCCTGCTGGGCGAACTGGAGGGCTTCGAGCAATACGCGGCGGCGCTCAAGGGCGAACTGCGCGGCACGCTCAAGCTGGGTGTGCTCGACTCCACGGTCAGCGACAAGGCCCTGCCATTCGCCGAAGTCATCGGCGCCTACAGCCTTGAGCACCCGGCGGTGCATCTGCACTTATCGGTCATGAGCCCCTACGAACTGCAACTGGGGGTGCAGGACAATCGCCTGGACCTCGCCATCGGCGCCTTCTCCAACCGCATGAGCGGCTTGGTCTACATGCCGCTGTACCGCGAACAGCACTGGCTCTATTGCAGCTCGCGGCATCCGCTGTTCAGCGAAAGGCGCATTCCGGAGCAGGTGATCACCCAGCAACGCATGGTCGGGCGCGGTTACTGGAGCCAGGCGGAACTGGCGCGCCACGGCTTCAAGCACAGCGCCGCCACCGTAGAAAGTATGGAGGCGCAGTTGATCCTGGTGCTGTCCGGCGCCTACATCGGCTATTTGCCCGAACACTACGCCCAGGCCTGGGCCGACAAGGGCGACTTGCGGGTGCTGCTGCCGGCGACCTTTGGCTACCAGGCGCCGTTTTCGCTGATCATGCGCCGTGGGCGCAGCCGCGAGCCGTTGATCCAGACCTTCCGCGATTTACTCAAAGCACAGCTCAATCAGGCCTGAACATGTCCAGACCCCAATGCCCCCGCTGCCTGCGGCCAACCACCCACTGCCTGTGCGCACTGATCCCGCGCCTCGACAGCCGCACCCGGGTGTTGCTGTTGCAGCATCCCAGCGAGGTCAACCATGCGCTCAACACCGCACGCCTGGCCGCGTTGGGCCTGGTGAATGCGCAACTGGTGGTAGGTGAAATATTCGAAGACTTGCAGACCTTGCTCAACCCGCCGGGCTATCAGGCGCGGCTGCTGTTTCCCGCCGAGGATGCGCAGCCTTTGCAGGCCTACAGCCCATCCAGCCAGCCGTTGCTGCTGGTGGTGCCCGACGGCACCTGGCGCAAGGCGCGCAAGTTGCTGCACCTCAACCCGCTGCTGGCGGCGTTGCCACGGGTGACGCTGGCTGAAGGGGCCGTGTCCCGCTACCGGCTGCGCAAGGCACCGGGGCCGGGGGCGCTGTCGACGGTGGAGGCGATCGTGCAGGCGTTGCAGGTGCTGGAGGCGCCGCAGTCATTCGAGCCCTTGTTGCGGCCGTTCGAGGCGCTGATCGAGGGGCAGATTGCGGCGATGGGGGAAGAGGTTTTCCAGCGCAATCATGGGGGTGACTAGCAGGGGCACCGAGGTGGGGCCATCGCTGGCAAGCCATCTCCCACATTGACCGCGTTGCTCAAGACATGCGCGGTCAGTGTAGGAGCCGGCTTGCCGGCGATGGCGCCCACCCAAACACCGCTAACGCTCGCGCATCGCCTCCGTCCTCGCCTTCAACACCGGCTTGAGCAAGTAATCCAACACGCTTTTCTCCCCGGTAATGATGTCTACCGTCGCCACCATCCCCGGGATGATCAGCAGCGGTTTTTTCTCCCCACCCAGATGGTTCTTATCGGTGCGCACCTGGATCAGGTAGAAGCTGTTGCCCTTGTCGTCGGTAATCGTATCGGCGCCGATCAGTTCCAGTTTCGCCGCCAGCCCGCCGTAGATGGTGTAGTCATAGGCACTGAACTTGACCATCGCCTTCTGCCCCGGATGCAAGAACGCCACGTCCTGGGGCCGCACCTTGGCCTCGATCAGCAGGTTGTCTTCCAGCGGGACGATTTCCACCATGTCGCTGCCTGGCTGGACGACGCCGCCGATGGTGTTGACCTTCAATTGCTTGATCACCCCATGCACCGGCGAGACCACGGTGGTGCGGCTGACGCGGTCATCGATGGCGATGCTCGTGGCGGTGATTTTTGACAGGTCGGTGCGTTTTTCGTTGAGTTCCTTGGCGGCTTCCGAGCGGAAAGCCTGTACCGATTCGTCGATTTTGCTCTTGATCTCATTGATCGCCGATTCCGCCCGGGGGATCGCCAGGGTGGTGGCGTTCAGCGAACCGCGGATCTCCACGGCGCTGCGTTTGAGGCGCAGGATTTCCACCGGTGATACCGCACCGGTGCCCACCAGGGGCGCCGACATGTTCATCTCTTGTTGCAATAGCGCCAGGCTGGAGCTGAATTGGCCCTGCTTGGAGCGAAACTCCGCCAGTTCCTGGGTTTTCTGCCGCAGTTGTTCACTCAAGGTCCGTTGCTCGCTACTCAAGCGGCGCTGGCGTTGTTCGAACAGTGAACGTTCGTCTTCGGCCACTTGCGGGGCCTTGGCGATCACTTCATCGGACAATTTGAACGGCCGCCCCTCGGCCTCGGCCGACAAGCGTTCGACCTGGGCGGTGAGGGCATACCGGTCGACTTCGCTCTCGCCCTTGTTCGAGCGGAACCGCGTGTCGTCCAGTTGCAGCAGTTTGTCGCCCTTGTCCACCATCTGCCCTTCACGCACATAAATCTGGGTGACGATGCCGCCCTCCAGGTTCTGGATCACTTGCACCTTGCTCGACGGGATAGCCTTGCCTTCGCCCATGGTCACTTCATCGAGTACGGCAAAGTTGGCCCATAGCAGGGCGCAGATGATCAGGCCGGCGGTCAGCCACACGATAATCCGTGAGCGGCGCGGCGAGTCCTGCAGCGCAGCGCCCGCCAGTTCGGGCATGAATTCGCTGTCGGCGGTTTTGCCAAAGCTCTTGAAATAGCCCGGTGACGTGGGAGTGGCTGACATGGTGGGGCTCCTAGACGGCGGCCGAGCCGACACGGCCCTTGCGCAGAGCATCGATCACACTTTCTTTGGGACCATCGGCAACGATGCGGCCGTTGTCCAGCACGATCAGGCGGTCGACCAGGCTGAGCATCGAGGTGCGGTGTGTGACCAAGAGCAACGTCTTGCCCTTGACCCACAGTTCCAGGCGCTGGCGCAGGGTTTCTTCGCTGCTGTTGTCCATGGCGCTGGTGGGTTCGTCCAGCAACAGGATCGGCGGGTCGAGCAGCAGCGCGCGGGCCAGCAACACCGCCTGGCGCTGGCCGCCGGACAGCAACTGCCCGCGCTCGCCCACCGGCCGGTCGAAGCCTTGTGGGTGCTGGCGGGCCAGTTCGCTGACACCGGTCAATTCGGCCACTTCGAGCATCCGCGCATCGCTGATGTAGCGCGCGCCCAGGGTCAGGTTATCGCGCAGGCTGCCGGCCAACAGCGGCAGGTCATGGGCCACATAACCCACTTGCTGGCGTAGGTCGGCCACATCCAATTGGCGCAGGTCGAGGCCATCGAGCAGCAACTGGCCTTCTTCTGGCGCGTAAAAGCCCATCACCAGGCGGCCCAGGGTGCTTTTGCCCGAGCCGCTGCGGCCGATAATCCCCACGCGCTCGCCGGCCTTGAGCTGGAAACTGACCTGGCTCAGGGCCGGGGCGTTTTGCCCGGCGTAGCGGAAGGTGACCTGGCTGACTTCCAGGGCGCCGCTCAGTTGCGTGCGTTCCAGTGGGCGCTGCTGCGGGTCGCGCTCCTGGGGCAGGGCCATCAGCGCGTCGGTGCTGCGCATGGTCAACTGCGCCTGCTGGTAGCGGGTGATCAACCCGGCGATCTGCCCCAGCGGCGCCAGTACCCGGCTGCCGAGCATGTAGGTGGCCACCAGCGCGCCGACGCTGAGGCTGCCGGCGATGATGCTGTAGACCCCGGCGACAATCGTGGCCATCCCGGAAAACTGCTGGATGAACAGCGTGCCATTGGTGGCCAGCGCCGAGAGGTTGCGCGCGTGGCTGTCGAGGCGGGTGAGGGCGCCGTGGGTGCTTTCCCACTGGTGCTGGCGCTCGCTTTCGGCGCTGCAGGCCTTGAGGGTTTCCAGGCCGCTGAGGGTTTCGATCAACAGCGCCTGGCGTTCGGCGCCCAGGCTCAGGCTTTTTTGCACGGTGTCGCGCAGGCGCGCCTGGATCAGCATCGCAAAGCCGATGGTCAGCGGGAACGCACACAACGGGATGATCACCAGCCAGCCACCGAGCAGGCCGATCACCACCAGCATCAGCACGGCGAAAGGCAGGTCGATCAGGCTGGTGAGGGTCACGGCGGTGAGGAATTCGCGCAGGCCCTGGAAGTCATGGATGCTCTGGGCAAAACCGCCGATGGTCGCGGGGCGCGCCTTCATCGACATACCGGTGATGCGCTCGAACAGGGTGGCGGAAAGAATCACATCGGTCTTTTTGCCGGCGGTGTCCAGCAGATGGGCGCGTACCACTCGCAGCACCAGCTCGAAGCCCGTGCCGATCAGCAGGCCGATCACCAGCACCCACAAGGTCGAGGTGGCCTGGTTCGGCACCACGCGGTCGTAGGTCTGCATGACGAACAGCGGCACCATCAGGCCCAGCAGGTTGATCAGCAAACTGGCGAGGATCGCATCGCTGTACAGCCAGCGCGACAGCTTCAGGGTGTCGCGAAACCACGCCTCGACCCGGGGCACCAGCGGCGCGCGCAGGTCTTCGATCTCGTGCCGGGGCCGGGCGAACAGGGCCTGGCCGCTGTAGGCCGCTTCGAGCTCCTCGCGGCTGACCCACTGTTCGCCGCCCTCGGCTTCGCTGGGCAGGATCAGCGCCTGGCCATCCTCGCCCCAGCGCCGCAGCACCGCGCAGCGGCCTTCGTTGAGCAGCAACAGCACTGGCAGGTTCAACGCCGAGATGGCCTTCAAGTCCCGGCGCAATACCCGCGCCTGCAAGCTGGCCCGGGCCGCCGCCCGTGGCAGCAAGTCCAGGCTCAGGCGTTGCTCTGCCAAGGGCAGGCCGGCGCTCAGGCTGGAGCGGCTGACGGTACAGCCGTGCAGCTTGCACAGGATCAGCAGGCCGTCGAGCAACGGGTCATCAAAGCTCTGGCGCGGGTCGACACCCGGGTTCAGCGGTTCCATCTGGCTCACGGCGATCTGCTCCACGTGTTGGCTACTTCAGGTCAGGCAGGTGGGCTTCGCTTCTGACTTCCGACTGGGCAATGGCTTCGGCCGGCACCACCACGCGCTCCTTGTTCAGCAACTCGCCCATGTTGGCCAGCACGCGGTACATGGAGAACTCTTCGGTGTAGCGCACTTCGGTGTAGCGCCGATTGGCGTTGTACAGCTCGTTTTCACTGTCCAACAGGTCCAGCAAGGTGCGTTGGCCCAAGCCGAACTGGTCCTGGTAGGCCGCGCGTACGCGCTGGGTGGTTTCGGCGTATTCGCGGGCGGTGGGGGTCTGGATGCGCGCGTTGTCCATGGCATGCCAGGCCAGGTTGAGGTTCTCGTTGAGCATGCGCAGGGCGTTGTTGCGGATGTCCATGGCCTGGTTGATCTTGTGCGAGTCCGACGCCAGGCGGGCCTTGTCGCTGCCGCCACGGAACAGGTTGTAGTTCATCACCACGCCCACCCGCCATTCGTTGTCGTGGCCCAGGTCGCCCTGCACATTGTTATTGGCACCCACCGCCGCCTCGGCATCGAAGCGTGGGTAGAACGGCGACTTGGCCACTTCGTACTGGCTCTCGGCGGCCATCACGTCGGACTGGGCCGATTTCAGATAGGGGTTGTTCTCCAGCATGCTGCGCCGGGCGCCGAGTTGGTCGCTGGGCAGTTCGCCCTTGATCGAGGCCGGGCTTTCCAGTTCGTCCGGCATGCGCCCGACCACGCTGTAGAAGTTCGATTCGGCGTCTTGCAGGTCGACCAGGGCGGTCTGGTAGTTGTTGTCTGCCAGGGCCCGGCGGGCTGTGGACTGATCGCGGTCAGCGGTGCTGCCGATGCCGCGCTCGGTGCGCAGGCCAATCTGGTCGGTGACCCGCAGGTGCGCCTGCAGGTTGTTCTTGGCCAGTGTCAGCAGGTCGCGGCGCTTGAGCACTTCCAGGTACACCTCGACGGTGCGCAGGGCCAGGCTTTCGGCGGTGCCCCGGGTGTAATAGGCGCGGGAGTTGACCACCGCCCCGGTGCGCTGCACTTCGTTGGAGGTGTTGAAACCGTCGAACAGCATCTGACGCAGGCGCAGTTCCGACTGGGTGTAGTTGTCGGTCTCGGTGTGGTGGTTGCCGCCACGGGCGCGGGTGGTGCTGTTGTCGCTGTAACCGCGGCCGTAGGCGGCGTTGAGGTCGAGGCTGGGGTAGAAACCGCCCTTGGCGACTTTCACATCTTCATCAGCCGACAGCCGGCTATTACGGCTGGCATTGAGTTCCGGGTGAGTGTCCAGCGTGCTTTGGATCGCTTGGGTCAGCGACATCGCTTGGGTGTTGGTGCAGGCCATGGCGATCAGAATCGCGCTGCAGAGGGGGGTAAAGACGCGCATGGGTACCTCTCCTGTGTATCAATGTTGCTGGTCTGTCGCCATTTATTTGACGAATTTAAGGGGTCAAACCGTCTCAGGCTTGTAACAACAGAGCTAAGAACATTTGCGGGAGGACCTAAGAAGGATTTCTCATAATGGTTATGTCCAAAAAAACTTATGCGTTCTGCGCGAAGCAAGACATTGTTCAAAGCACAAGCCTTGAGTTATGTGCGCTTCGGCGCGTTTTTAGGCTCTTGGAAAGTTCAATCGCAAGTGCGAGCGGATGATGGGGAAGCGGAAAAAAGGGGATTTCAGAGTGACGGTTTTTTGTCACTTGTTCCCTTGGAAGGCTCTCTGCAGGTAGGTCAAAACGCTGGTTGGCGGCTGATTTGAATCAGTTTTGTGCCACCTGCGGGCCACCCGATCCACTGCGCTTGTGCACGTAACCGAGGTGCCGACTACTGGGGTCGGACAGGGAGATAAGCACATGGCCAAGTTAATCGGTGTTGTCAGCAAGGTGGTTGGGGAAGTCTTCGCGGTGGCGGGAGATGGCAGCCGCCGAAGCCTGGTCGAAGGCGACCGACTGTTTGCCGGCGAGCAACTGCAGACCGGCGCGGCCGGTGCGGTGGCGGTGCAACTGACCAACGGCCATGAGCTGACCCTGGGGCGCGACAGCAGCCTGGGCCTTTCCCCGCAATTGCTGGCTGGCCAGGCGCCGCAGATTCACGCCTCCGAAGACCTTGCGCCGAGCCAGGCGCAGTTGACCGATGTGCAGCAGTTGCAAAAAGCCATCGCCGCCGGTGACGACCCGACCCAGACCGCAGAAGCCACGGCTGCCGGGCAAACCGGCAGCACGGCGGCGGGTGAGTTGGGCGGCGGGCACTCCTTTGTGCTGCTGACCGAAGTCGCCGGGCGCGTGGAGCCGGTCATAGGCTTTCCCACGGCAGGGTTTGGTGGGATTCCCGAGTTTCCGTTGTTCCAGGTCGCCGGCCAGCCGGACACCGGCAACGGCCAGCCTGTGGTGGTGCCTCCCGACAACCCGGTGAGCCTGGGTGGGCTGGAGGTCGAGGGCGGCGAGTTGACGCTCAACGAGGCCAATCTTGCCCAAGGCTCGTCCAGCAACCCGGCGGCGCTGGTGCAAAGCGGCACCTTCAACGTCACAGCGCCCGATGGTCTGCAAAGCCTGACGGTGGGCGGCATCAGTGTGGTCAGCGGCGGGGTGGCCAGCAGCTTCCCGCAAACTATCACCACCGGGCTGGGCAATACCCTGAGCATCACCGGTTATAACGCGGCCACCGGGGTGATCAGCTACAGCTACACCTTGACCGGCAACGAGGCCCATCCGTCAGGTGGCGGCACCAACAGCCTGGGCGAGCAATTTGCGGTAGTGGCCACCGACAGCGATAACGACACCGCCACCGGCTCGCTGGATATCACCATCGTCGATGACGTGCCCAAGGCGCTGGATGACAGCCATGAGGGCAGCGCTTCGGAAAGCCTGTTGACCCTCAGCGGCAACGTCCTGGACAACGACACCCAGGGCGCCGACCGAGTCGCCAGTGGCCCGATCACGGGCGGTACGTTCACCGGTCAATATGGCACTTTGGTGCTGGCGGCCGATGGCAGCTACACCTACACGTTGAACAGCGCCGACCCTGATTTTGTCGCGCTGCAGGGCGGCGGTAATGGCACGGAAACCTTCACCTACGCCCTGACCGACGCCGATGGCGACAGCAGCACCGCCAACCTGGTGCTGCAAGTGCACAACAACGACGACCCGGTGGTGATCGGCGGCATCAGCGTGAATGGCGCTGACCTGACCCTTTACGAAAAAAACCTGGTGGATGGCAGCAGCCCCGACGCTGGCGCGCTGACCCGTACCGGCAGCCTGACCGTATCGGCCGTGGACGGTTTGCAGAACCTGTCCGTGGGCGGTATCAACGTGGTGTCCGGTGGTGTCGCCGCCGGCTTCCCGCAATCGATCGCCACCGGCCTGGGCAATACCCTGACCATCACCGGGTTTGACCCGGCCACCGGGGTGATCAGCTACAGCTACACCCTGACCGGCACCGAGGCGCACCCGTCGGCAGGAGGGGTGAATGAGCTGACCGAGAGCTTCAGCGTTATCGCCAATGACACCAACAACAGCACCGCCACCGGCACCCTGCACGTGAGTGTGGTGGACGATGTACCGACCGCTGCCGATGACAGCAATGCACAAGTGGCCTCCGAAAGCCTGCTGACCCTGAGCGGCACGGTGTTGACCAATGACGTGCAAGGCGCTGATCGGGTCGCGTCCGGGCCGGTGACGCCGGGCTCCTTCACGGGGCTCTACGGCACGCTGGAGTTGGCGGCGAATGGCACTTATGTGTACACGCTGAACCCGGCCGACAGCGACTTCCTGGGGTTGCACGGTGGCGGCAATGGGACGGAGACGTTTACCTACACCCTGACGGATGCCGACGGCGATACCAGCACCGCGAACCTGGTGCTGCAAGTGCATAACAACGACGACCCGGTGGTGTTGACGGGACTCGAGGTGAATGGCGGGGAGGTCACGGTCTACGAGAAGAACCTGCCGCTGGGCAGTGCTATCGACGGGCCTGCGCTGACCCAATCCGGCACCTTCACGGTGACGGCATTGGACGGCTTGAAAAACCTTACTGTGGGCGGGATTAGCGTCGTCACCAACGGTGTTGCCGCCACGTTCCCGCAGTCGGAACCTACCGGTTTCGGCAACACCCTGACCATCACCGGTTACAACGCCAGCATTGGGGTGATCAGCTACAGCTACACCCTCAACGGCACCGATAGCCACCCAACCGGAGCGGGCACCAATAGCATCAGTGAGTCGTTTGCGGTGGTTGCCACTGACAGTAACAACAGCAGCGCCAATGGTTCACTGGACGTCAATGTGGTCGACGATGTGCCCAAAGCCGTCGACGACAACCCCGCAGGTATCGCCTCCGAGAGCCTGCTGACCCTGAGCGGCAGCGTGCTGGGCAATGACGTGCAAGGCGCCGACCGCATCGCTACCGGCCCCGTCACGCCAAATACCATCGTCGGCACCTACGGCACCCTGCAACTGTTCGCCGATGGCAGCTACATCTACACCCTGGACAAGACTGATCCGCAGTTCATGGCGCTGAATGGCGGTGGCAGTGGCACTGAAACCTTCACCTACCAACTGAACGACAGCGACGGTGATACCAGCACCGCGAACCTGGTGTTGCAGGTGCATAACAACGACGACCCGGTGGTGTTGACCGGCTTAGACGTCACCGGCGGCGAAGTCACGGTCTACGAGAAAAACCTGCCGTTGGGCAGTGCTATCGACGGGCCTGCGTTGACCCAATCCGGCACCTTCACCGTGACGGCGTTGGATGGCCTGAAAAACCTCACTGTGGGCGGCATTAGCGTCGTCACTAACGGTGTCGCCGCGACGTTCCCGCAGTCGGAACCCACCGGCTTTGGCAACACCCTGACCATCACCGGCTACAACGCCAGCACTGGGGTGATCAGCTACAGCTACACCCTCAACGGCACCGATAGCCACCCAACCGGAGCGGGCACCAATAGCATCAGTGAGTCGTTTGCGGTGGTTGCCACTGACAGTAACAACAGCAGCGCCAACGGTTCACTGGACGTCAATGTGGTCGACGATGTGCCAAAAGCCGTCGACGACAATCCGGCGGGTATCGCCTCCGAGAGCCTGCTGACCCTGAGCGGCAGCGTGCTGGGCAATGACGTACAAGGCGCCGACCGCATCGCTACCGGCCCCGTCACGCCAACTACCATCGTCGGCACCTACGGCACCCTGCAACTGTTCGCCGATGGCAGCTACATCTACACCCTCGACAAGACTGATCCGCAGTTCATGGCCCTGAATGGCGGTGGCAGTGGCACTGAAACCTTCACCTACCAACTGAACGACAGCGACGGTGATACCAGCACCGCGAACCTGGTGCTGCAAGTGCATAACAACGACGACCCGGTGGTGTTGACCGGCTTAGACGTCACCGGCGGCGAAGTCACGGTCTACGAGAAGAACCTGCCGTTGGGCAGTGCTATCGACGGGCCTGCGCTGACCCAATCCGGCACCTTCACGGTGACGGCATTGGACGGCCTGAAAAACCTCACTGTGGGCGGCATTAGCGTCGTCACCAACGGCGTCGCGGCGACGTTCCCGCAGTCGGAACCCACCGGCTTCGGCAACACCCTGACCATCACCGGTTACAACGCCAGCACTGGGGTGATCAGCTACAGCTACACCCTCAACGGCACTGACAGCCACCCAACCGGCGCGGGCATCAATAGCATCAGCGAGTCGTTCACGGTGACCGCCACCGACAGTAATAACAGTAGCGCGACGGGTTCGCTGGACGTCAATGTGGTCGACGATGTGCCCAAAGCCGTCGACGACAACCCCGCAGGTATCGCCTCCGAGAGCCTGCTGACCCTGAGCGGCAGCGTGCTGGGCAATGACGTACAAGGCGCCGACCGCATCGCCACCGGCCCGGTTACGCCCAACACCATCGTTGGTACCTACGGCACCCTGCAACTGTTTGCCGATGGCAGCTACACCTACACCCTGGACAAGACTGATCCGCAGTTCATGGCCCTGAATGGCGGTGGCAGTGGCACTGAAACCTTCACCTACCAACTGAACGACAGCGACGGCGATACCAGCACCGCCAAGCTGGTGCTACAGGTGCATAACAACGACGACCCGGTGGTGCTAACCGGCTTAGACGTCACCGGCGGCGAAGTCACGGTCTACGAGAAGAACCTGCCGTTGGGCAGTGCTATCGATGGGCCTGCTTTGACTCAGTCCGGCACCTTCACCGTGACGGCATTGGACGGCCTGAAAAACCTCACTGTGGGCGGGATTAGCGTCGTCACCAACGGTGTTGCCGCGACGTTCCCGCAGTCGGAACCTACCGGTTTCGGCAACACCCTGACCATCACCGGCTACAACGCCAGCACTGGGGTGATCAGCTACAGCTACACCCTCAACGGCACTGACAGCCACCCAACCGGCGCGGGCATCAATAGCATCAGCGAGTCGTTCACGGTGACCGCCACCGACAGCAACAACAGCAGCGCCAATGGCTCCCTGGACGTCAAGGTGGTCGACGACGTGCCCAAAGCCGTCGACGACAACCCCGCTGGTATTGCCTCTGAAAGCCAACTCATCCTGAGCGGCAGTGTTCTCGGTAACGACGTACAAGGCGCCGACCGCATCGCCACCGGCCCCGTCACGCCCAATACCATCGTCGGCACCTACGGCACCCTGCAACTGTTCGCCGATGGCAGCTACACCTACACCCTCGACAAGACCGACCCACAATTCGTCGCCCTTCACGGCGGGGGGAACGGCACCGAGACCTTCACCTATCAGTTGAACGACAGCGATGGCGATACCAGCTCCGCCAAGCTGGTGCTACAGGTGCATAACAACAACGATCCGGTGGTGCTGACCGGCCTGGACCTCACCGGCGGTGAGTTGACCGTCTTTGAAAAAAACCTGATCGACGGTTCCAGCCCCAACACCCCCTTGCTGACCCAGACCGGTACCTTCACGGTGACGGCCCTGGACGGTTTGAAGAACCTCACGGTCGGCGGCCTGAACGTGGTGACCAACGGCGTCGTAGCCACCTTCCCGCTGTCGGAAGGCACCCTGCTGGGCAACAACTTTACGGTGGTCGGCTACGACCCCAACACCGGGGTGGTCAGCTACCGCTACACCCTGCTCGACAATGAAATGCACCCCAATGCCAGCGGCGACAACAGCCTGCCCGAGCACATCACGGTCACGGCCAGCGATTACGACACCAATACGGCCACGGGCACGATCGATATCAACATCATCGACGACCTGCCCACCGCCAACCCTGACGTGCGCTCGGTGGCAGAAGGCGGTGTGGTCAGCGCCAATGTGCTGGGCAATGACGTCGGCGGCGCCGATAGCCCCACGTTGGCCGGCGCGGTGGTCGGGGTGCGGGCGGGGAGCAATACCGGCACCCCGGCCAGTGGTGGCCTGGGCGTGAATATCAACGGCAACTTCGGTTACCTGACCCTGGATGCGAACGGCAATGCCGTGTACCACAGCAACCCCAACTCGGTGAGCCCGCCGGGAGCCGTGGATACCTTCGTGTATACCGTGCGCGATGGCGACGGTGACTTGAGCACCACGACCCTGACCATTACGGTGGCCGACAGCGGCCTGGTGGCGACAGTCGACGGCGACGTCACGGTCTACGAGAAAGCCCTGGACTTGAACCTCGACGGCCAGGACCTGGCGCCCGGCACCGTGGTCGGCAGCGACCCGACCGCCACCAGCGAAACCGCCAGCGGCACCCTGGTGGGGTCGGCCACTGGCGGCAGTGGCCCGTTGAGTTTCAGCCTGGTGGGCAGCGCAACGGGCAGCTATGGGCAGATCCTGCTCAACCCCAACGGCACCTACACCTACACCCTGACGTCGGCTCCCAAGACTTTGCCCAACAGCAATGATGGGCCGAATGTGCTGACCGAGACCTTCACCTACAAGGCCACCGACCAACTGGGCAACTCCACCACCAGCAGCATCGTGGTGAGCATCGTCGATGACGTGCCCAAAGTGGTGTCCAGCGCACGTGAGGTCACGGCCACGGAGGTGGATTCCAACCTGCTGCTGATCATCGATATTTCCGGCAGCATGAACGACCCGTCCGGGGCCGGTGGTTCGCGGCTCGACCTGGCCAAGGCCTCCATCGTCGAGTTGCTCAACCGCTATGACGAGATGGGTGATGTGAAGGTGCAGATCGTGACCTTCAATGACAGCTCCCAGCAATTGAGCAGCCAGTGGGTCAGCGTCGCCACGGCCAAGTCCTTGGTCAACGGCCTCACCGCGTTCAACGGCACTAACTACGATTCGGCCCTCGGCACCGCGCAGACCGCCTACGGCACTGCCGGCAAGCTGGAAGGTGCGCAGAACGTGGCGTATTTCTTCTCGGACGGTAACCCCACCACGTCCAACACCAATAACCCGAACAACCCCGGCAACGTGGTCAACCCGGAATACGGTGATGGGATCGACGCCACTGAAGAAGGTGTATGGCGCGCCTTCCTCGATGCCAACGGCATCAAGGCCTATGCCATCGGCCTGGGGGCCGGCGTCAACAGCATTTACCTGGACCCGGTGGCGTACGACGGCAGCACCCACACCAACACCAATGCGGTGGTGGTGGCCAACCTGGCGGGCCTGGATGCAGTGCTGGCCGGCACGGTACAGGGCGCGCCAGTCACCGGCAGCCTGCTGACGGACGGCACGTTCGGCGCCGATGGTGGCTTCGTCAAATCCCTCACGGTGGACGGCATCACCTATACCTACAACCCCGCGGCGGGGGGCTCGATGAGCGCCAACCTGCCGGGCGGGCATGGCACGTTCGACACCGTCAGCAACAGCGTCACCATCACCACCAACCAGGGCGGCACGCTGATAGTGGACATGGACAACGGCGAGTTCCGCTACACACCGCCCAAGCTGACCGGCTCGCTGGTCACCGAAACCTTTGGGGTGATCGTCAGCGACAACGACGGCGACCTGGCGAGTTCCAGCCTGGTGGTCAAGGTCAACCCCAACGTGGCACCGGTGGCCGGTGACGACCATGTGATCACCAATATCCTGTCGGGCAATATCGTGGTGCCTGCCGAGTTGCTGCTGGCCAATGACAGCGATGCCAACCATGACACCCTGACGGCTATCCCTACCAGTTTTCCAACCGGCTGGGTGGCCACCAAGGGCGTCAGCTTTACCGGGTCGGGGAGCCGATCGTTCATCAACCCCAGCAGCACAACCCTGGCGGATGTGCGTACCTCCTTTGCCCGCGACTCGGCGGCCATGACCGCTTTACTCGTGGTCAGCGGTAACCTCGGCGCGGTCGGCAACAGTAATGCCGAAGACCGCATTACGGTCAGCCTCAAGGCGGGTGAAACCCTCAACCTGGATCACAACCTGGCGAGCGGTAACGTCATCATGGCGTACTCGATCAATGGCGGCCCCGAGACCGTCATTCCCGATGGCACGACCTTGCCTGCTGCAGCGATGGACAGCACCTATCAGATCCATATCACCAACGTCACCAACCCGACAGGCAGTGGGGGCAACAGCGCCGAAAACTACCAGTTGAACATGAAGATCAACTACTCCGGCGCCCAGGACTTCACGCCGGACTACCACGGCAACTACTCGGTCAGCGATAACCACGGCGGCAGCGACAGCGCCGCGGTAGACATCAGCTACCAGGCCGGTACGACCCTCACCGGTACCAACGGTGATGACATCATCATGGCCGGGCCCGGCAACAACATCCTCAATGGCGGCGATGGCAACGACGTGCTCACCGCCGGCACCGGCAACAACGAGATGCACGGCGGCAATGGCAATGACCTGCTGTTCAGTGGCATCGGCAACGACCTGCTCGATGGCGGGGCGGGCATCGATACGGTCAGCTATGCCCACGCCACGGCAGGCGTGACCGTCAACCTTGGCCTGGCGAGCGCGCAAGCCACCGGCGGGGCCGGGACCGATACATTGATGGCCCTGGAAAACCTGGTGGGTTCCAACTTCAATGACTTCCTCACTGGCAACGGCAACAACAACCTGATCTCCGGCGGGCTGGGCAATGACACCCTCAAGGGCGAGGGTGGCGATGACATCCTGATCGGCGGCCCGGGTAACAACACCCTGACCGGTGGCCCTGGTGCCGATACGTTCCAGTACCTGACGGGCAACAGCGGGCACGATGTCATCACCGACTTTGGCGTGGGCACCGACAAGCTGGACCTCTCGCAATTGTTGCAAGGGGAGAATGCGACGGCGGCGTCCCTGGATGACTACCTGCACTTCAAGGTCACGGGCAGTGGGGCCACGTTGTTGACCACCATCGACATCAGCGCCGTGGCCGGTGCCACGCCGAC
This sequence comes from Pseudomonas sp. WS 5059, assembly GCF_012985525.1. Taxonomy (NCBI): domain Bacteria; kingdom Pseudomonadati; phylum Pseudomonadota; class Gammaproteobacteria; order Pseudomonadales; family Pseudomonadaceae; genus Pseudomonas; species Pseudomonas sp. WS 5059. Next base: position 98,001 of record NZ_JAAQWO010000008.1, read on the forward strand.
CCAGACCATCGACCTGGCCGGGGTCAACCTGGCGACCCAATACGGTGTGACACCGGGCGCGGGCGGGCTGATTGCGGGTGGCGCGGATACCGCGACGATCATCAACGGGATGTTGAATGACCATTCGTTGAAGGTGGATACGGTCTGAGCGGATCCTTGCAACGCAAAACACTGTGCAGCAGCCGGCTTGCCGACGATGGCGATCAATAGGTCGCCATCGCCGACAGGCGTTTTTGGCGCTGTTAGCGCATTGAGTTATAAGCACCATACTTTGCGTGATATGGCCCGCCAGCGTTTGCCGGTATGATAGGCGCCCCCGCAGTCTGGATTGCGAATACGCCATGACCCTGCAATACCCAACCATCGCCGATTGCGTCGGCAACACACCTTTGGTCCGCTTGCAGCGCATGGCGGGTAACACCAGCAATACCTTGCTGCTCAAGCTCGAGGGGAATAACCCGGCGGGCTCGGTCAAGGACCGCCCGGCGCTGTCGATGATCGCCCGTGCCGAGCAGCGCGGGCAGATCAAGCCTGGCGACACCCTGATCGAAGCCACTTCCGGTAATACCGGGATCGCCCTGGCCATGGCCGCGGCGATCAAAGGCTACAAAATGATCCTGATCATGCCCGACAACGGCAGCGCCGAGCGCAAGGCGGCGATGACCGCCTATGGCGCCGAGTTGGTACTGGTGACCCCGGAAGAGGGCATGGAAGGCGCGCGTGATCTTGCCGAGCGCATGGCCGCCGAAGGCCGTGGCCAGGTGTTGGACCAGTTCGCCAACGGTGACAACCCCGAGGCGCACTACACCAGCACCGGCCCGGAGATCTGGCGCCAGACCCAGGGCACCATCACCCATTTCGTCAGCTCCATGGGCACCACCGGCACCATCATGGGCAACTCGCGCTACCTCAAGGAGCAGAACCCGGCGATCCAGATCGTTGGCCTGCAACCGATGGAAGGCGCGGCGATCCCGGGGATCCGTCGTTGGCCCGAAGAGTATCTGCCCAAGATCTACAACGCTGCCCGCGTCGATCGCATCATCGACATGGCCCAGCGCGAAGCCGAAGACACCACCCGTCGCCTGGCCCGTGAAGAAGGCATCTTCTGCGGCGTGTCCTCCGGTGGCGCCGTGGCCGGCATGTTGCGCCTGTCTGCAGAACTGGAAAACGCGGTGATCGTCGCGATCATCTGTGACCGAGGCGACCGTTACCTGTCGACCGGCATTTTCGACGCGCCCAACTGATGGCCAAGCAAGAGCGAGGCCTGCGCTTCCAGCCCACGGGCGGCAGCCGGGCGCCCCAGATCCCGGTCGGCAAGAAACAACGCCTGACCATTGAGCGCCTGGCCAATGATGGCCGGGGGATCGTGTTTTTCGAAGGTCGCACCTGGTTTGTGGTGGGCGCCCTGGCCGGCGAAGAGGTCGAGGCGCGGGTGCTCGGTGCCCATGGCAAAGTGGTCGAGGCCCGCACCGAGCGGGTGTTCCAGGCCAGCGAACTGCGCCGCCCGGCGCCGTGCGTGCATGCTGGCCGTTGTGGCGGTTGCAGCCTGCAACACCTGCCCCATGCCGAACAGCTTGCCCTGAAACAGCGCATGCTCGCCGAGCAATTGTCCCGTGTTGCCGGGGTCGAGCCCCAGGAGTGGGCAGCGCCGTTGAGCGGCCCCGAGTTCGGCTATCGCCGCCGGGCGCGGGTCGCCGTGCGTTGGGATGCCAAGGCCAAGCGCCTGGACGTGGGTTTTCGCGCCGTGGCCAGCCAGGACATCGTCGCCATCGATGATTGCCCGGTGCTGGTACAGGCCTTGCAACCGATCATGCAGCGCCTGCCCAACATGTTGCGGCGCCTGAGCAAACCTCAGGCCCTGGGGCATGTGGAACTGTTCAGCGGCTCGTCGATTGCCGTGTTGCTGCGGCATATGGCGCCGTTGTCCGACGCTGACCTGCTGGTGCTGCAAGAATTCTGCGGGTTCCATGACGCCCAGTTGTGGCTGCATGGAGAGGGCGAGCCGCAGCCGTTCGCGGCCGGGGCGGCCCTGGGCTATCGTCTGGAGCAGTGGGGCCTGGAGCTGGCGTACCGGCCGGGGGATTTTGTGCAGGTCAATGCCGGGGTCAACGAGGCGATGGTGGCCCAGGCGCTGGATTGGTTGGCCCCGCGTTCCGACGAACGGGTGCTGGACCTGTTCTGCGGCCTTGGCAACTTTGCCTTGCCCCTGGCCCGCCAAGTGCGTGAAGTGGTGGCGGTAGAGGGCGTGCAGGCCATGGTGGACCGCGCAGCCCTCAACGCAGGCAGCAATAATTTGCATAATGTGCAGTTTTTTCAGGCCGATTTGTCCCAGCCTTTGAGTGATGCGCAATGGGCCAAAGCAGGCTTTTGTGCGGTACTCTTGGACCCACCCCGCGATGGTGCCCTGGAGGTTGTGCGCAAGCTCGCCACTCTGGGGGCTGATCGCCTGGTGTATGTGTCCTGCAATCCAGCCACGCTGGCGCGGGACACTGTCGAGTTGGTCAAGCAAGGCTACCGGCTAAAACGTGCCGGGATCCTCGATATGTTTCCGCAAACCGCGCATGTCGAGGCGATGGCGTTATTTGAAGCGAGCTAGGATGCTCGCTTAGTCCGACTGGCCTGCGTTCTCCAGGGCCTGTGACCTGCCAGGGAGTTCGCGGTACAAGGGTCAGCGATTTTGACGCGCTACAGGCGCGTCGTAGGGAAGGTAAGCAAGATGGTACAGGTGAGAGCACACCAGCCGATCAACACCGACGGCAGTATCAATCTCGAGGCATGGCTGGATCATGCCATCAGTGTCGATCCGGCACTGGACCGTGAAGCCTTGAAAGCCGCCTGCGAGTTCGCTCGCGAGGCTGAACAGCAAGACAATGCGGCCAAGAATCTTTGGGCCGAAGGAACCTCCAGTTTTCGTACCGGGCTTGAAATCGCCGAGATCCTCGCCGACCTCAAGCTGGATCAGGATTCGCTGATCGCCGCGGTGCTCTATCGCGGCGTGCGCGAAGGGCATATCGCGTTGCCCTTGGTCAGCCAGCGTTTCGGCGCGGTGGTGGCCAAGCTGATCGATGGCGTGCTGCGCATGGCCGCGATCAGCGCCAGCCTCAGCCCGCGCCAGTCGATGGTGCTGGGCACCCAGGGCCAGGTGGAAAACCTGCGCAAGATGCTGGTGGCGATGGTCGACGACGTGCGCGTCGCCCTGATCAAGCTGGCCGAACGCACCTGCGCGATCCGTGCGGTGAAAACCGCCGATGACGAAAAGCGCAACCGTGTCGCCCGCGAGGTCTTCGACATCTATGCGCCCCTGGCCCACCGCCTGGGGATCGGCCATATCAAGTGGGAGCTGGAGGACTTGTCCTTCCGCTACCTCGAACCCGATCAATACAAACAGATCGCCACCCTGCTGCATGAGCGGCGGCTGGACCGTGAGCGCTTTATCAGCGATGTGATGGGCCAGTTGCGCTCGGAGTTGCAGGCCACCGGTGTCGAGGCCGATATCAGCGGTCGCGCCAAGCACATCTATTCGATCTGGCGCAAAATGCAGCGCAAGGGCCTGGCCTTCAGCCAGATCTACGACGTGCGCGCCGTGCGTGTGCTGGTACCGGAAATGCGCGATTGCTACACCGCGCTGGGCATCGTCCACACCCTGTGGCGGCATATTCCCAAGGAATTCGACGACTACATCGCCAACCCCAAGGAAAACGGCTACCGCTCGCTGCACACCGCGGTGATCGGCCCCGAGGGCAAGGTGCTGGAAGTGCAGATCCGCACCCACGCCATGCACGAGGAAGCCGAGCTGGGGGTTTGCGCGCACTGGCGCTACAAGGGCACCGACGTCAAGGCGGGCTCCAACCAGTACGAAGAGAAAATCTCCTGGCTGCGCCAAGTGCTGGAGTGGCACGAGGAACTGGGCGATATCGGCGGCCTGGCCGAGCAGTTGCGGGTGGATATCGAGCCTGACCGGGTCTACATCTTCACCCCCGACGGCCACGCCATCGACCTGCCCAAGGGCGCGACGCCGCTGGACTTCGCCTATCGCGTGCACACCGAGATCGGCCACAACTGCCGTGGCGCCAAGATCAATGGGCGCATCGTGCCGCTCAACTACAGCCTGCAGACCGGGGAACAGGTCGAGATCATCACCAGCAAGCACGGCACGCCGAGCCGCGACTGGCTGAACCCGAACCTGGGCTACATCACCACATCGCGGGCGCGGGCGAAGATTGTCCACTGGTTCAAGCTGCAGGCGCGGGACCAGAACGTCGCCGCCGGCAAGACCCTGCTCGAACGCGAACTGGGACGCCTGGGCCTGCCCCAGGTGGATTTCGACAAGTTGGCCGAAAAAGCCAACATGAAGATTGCCGAGGATATGTTCGCCGCCCTCGGCGCCGGCGACTTGCGCCTGGCGCAACTGGTCAACCTGGCCCAGCAGTTGGTGGAACCGGAGCGCGGCAGCGAGCAACTGGAGCTGATTCCGCGCAAGGCCACGGGCTACAAGCCGGGCAAGCGCGGCGATATCCAGATCCAGGGCGTGGGCAACCTGATGACCCAGATGGCCGGCTGCTGCCAGCCGTTGCCGGGCGACGCGATCGTCGGCTACATCACCCAGGGCCGTGGGGTGAGCATTCACCGCCAGGATTGTGCCTCGGTGTTGCAACTGGGCGGGCGCGAGCCGGAGCGGATTATCCAGGTCAGCTGGGGCCCGGTGCCGGTGCTCACCTACCCGGTGGACATCATCATCCGCGCCTACGACCGTTCGGGGTTGCTGCGTGACGTCTCGCAAGTGCTGCTCAACGAGCGGATCAACGTACTGGCGGTCAACACCCGCTCGAACAAGGAGGACAACACTGCGTTGATGTCCCTGACCATCGAGATTCCGGGGCTGGACGCGTTGGGGCGGCTGCTGGGGCGTATTTCCCAGTTGCCGAACATCATCGAGACCCGGCGTAACCGCACGCCATGAGTCGCTGGATGAGTGCGGCCTGAAATGTGGGAGCGGGCTTGTGTAGGAGCTGGCTTGCCTGCGATGCAGGCGCCTCGGTCTACCCGATACCGAGGTGCCTGCATCGCGGGCAAGCCCGGCTCCCACATTTGCTCGGTGGTTTTCCCACTTGATCGGATAGAGAACGATGTATTCACTTGAAGACCTGCTACACCTGATGAACCGCCTGCGCGACCCGCAATACGGTTGCCCGTGGGACATCAAGCAAACCTACGCCAGCATCGTGCCCCACACCCTGGAAGAAGCCTACGAAGTCGCCGACGCCATCGAGCGCGGGGATTTTGATCATCTGCAAGGCGAGCTGGGCGACCTGTTGTTCCAGGTGGTGTATTACAGCCAGTTGGCCCGGGAAGAAGGGCGCTTCGAGTTTGCCGGCGTGATCGACAGCATCACCCGCAAGCTGATTCGCCGCCATCCCCATGTGTTCCCCACCGGTGACCTGTATGCGCCGCTGGATATTCCTCAGTTAAACGAAGAGCAGGTCAAGGCGCGCTGGGAGCAAATCAAGGCCGAGGAGCGCGCAGAAAAATCCGACGCCCCGCAGCAGCTGTCCCTGCTCGATGATGTGCCTACCGCCTTGCCATCCCTGTCTCGCGCGGCCAAATTGCAAAAGCGCGCCAGCCAGGTCGGCTTCGACTGGCCGGCGGCGTTGCCGGTGGTGGATAACGTACGTGAAGAGCTCGATGAAGTGCTCCAAGCCATGGCCGACAACGACCCGGCAGCGATTGCCGATGAAGTCGGTGACCTGCTGTTTGCGGCGGTCAACCTGGCGCGGCACCTCAAGGTGGACCCGGAAACCGCCCTGCGCGGTGCCAATGCCAAATTCGAAAGGCGATTCCGATTTATCGAACAGGCATTGCGCGACACCCACCGTCCCATGGAAGATTGCACCCTCGAAGAGTTGGACGCCCTATGGGGCGAAGCCAAACGCCAGGAAAAGAATGTGTCCAACTGCGGTTGAGCAGTTGCCTAAGTGAGTAAGCACCATGAGCATTTCCCTTCGCGACCAGTTGCTCAAAGCAGGCCTGGTCAATCAGAAGCAGGCCAAGCAGGTCGGCAAAGACAAGCAGAAGCAGCAGCGCCTGGTTCACAAAGGCCAGGCCCAGGCCGATGACACCCAGCAGCGCCTGGCCCTGGAAGCGCAGGCCGAGAAGGTCAAGCGCGACCAGGAGCTCAACCGCCAGCAGCAGGAAAAGGTCGAGGCCAAGGCCCGTGCCGCGCAGGTCAAGCAATTGATCGAGACCTCGCGCCTGCCCAAGTTGACCACCGAGGACTACTACAACTTCGTGGACGACAAGAAGGTCAAGCGCCTGTCGGTCAACACCTTGATGCGCAACAAGCTGAGCAACGGCTCGTTGGCGATTGTCCATCACGGCGGCGGCTACGAAGTGATCCCGCGGGAGGCCGCGCTGAAAATCCAGGAGCGCGCCCCTGAGCGTATCGTGCAGATGAACATCCTCACCGAGGCCCAGGTGCCGGATGAAGATGATCCGTATGCCGCCTACCAGATCCCTGACGATCTGATGTGGTAAGGCGTTAAAACAACAAACCCCGCTCAAAAGGCGGGGTTTGTGTTTATAGGCACTGCGGCTGCGTGGGCCGGGTGGCTATGGGATTTCAGTTACTCAGGAGCTAGATGCCTGGCGTCTCATTTCGAGGGTTTCGAGCTCGTTTTTATAGTTATGGGCGTCGCACTCGTTGTGAAACATACCGACCAGCAGGTCTTGTTGATGTACATCCCAGATATGAATTCCGTGGGCCAGGGCCTCGTGGGACATATGGGCATCGTCGCGTTCCGTTACTTTTACTGTCATCTGCTTGCTCCAGTCTCTGGTTGATCTGCGGCAAGGCGTCGCAGGCCTTTGTTATATATTTTGTTAGCTTGCTAAGTAAACTGACTTTGCGCGCAACAATTCATTGCAGCAAACGCAACAATGCTCCAGGCCACGTAAACCGCGACATTGCGTCGCAGGGGGCGGGGTTTTATGACAAAAGTTTCATGTTTGAGTGAGGCTTTGGCCGTGAGCCGGGCATCCCACCGCTATCGCAGGCAAGCCAGCTTGGAATGCGCTCACCTGTGGGAGCTGGCTTGCCTGCGATAGATAGCGCCAGTCGCCTCACCACAAACTCCAGGCGAAAAAAAGCCCCGCATTTAGCGAGGCTCTTTCAACCCATCAACGATCAGATGCCTTTCACAACCTTGCCATTGACCGTGCCGTCCAACAGCATGATGTTGTATTCCTTGCCGTCGGTTTCGACTTGCTGCAGGCGAACCAGCAGGTAGTCCCAATCCTTGGCAAACCACATCACGGTGGTGCGCTTGCTTTGCGTCGGGTCGCGCACGCGTTCAACCTTGATGGCGTCGATCTTGCCGGCCTTGGTGTCGACTTTCTCGGCACCCAGCACGCGGAAGTCATAGGTGTCGACTTCGCCGTCATCCACCACCTGGTAGCTCATGGTTTTCTTGCCGGCGGCCACGTCATGCTGCAGGGCCAACTGGTAAGTGGATTTGTCGACCATGCCACGGTTCAGCGGGATCTTCACTGCATCGCCGCGATCGGTACCGGTGACCATCTTGGCGGTCCAGTCGAAGTCCAGGTCGGCTTTCTTGGCTTTACCCAGCCCACCCCGTTCAAAGTGGTAGGACTGTGGCAGCAAAGTATCCTTGTCCAGGGTCAAGGTACTTGTTTCGGTCAGGCTGGCGATCATCATCGAGGCCTTGAAGCTGAGCTTCCAGGTACCGTCGGCGGTTTTTTCCAGGCTGCGTTCCGCAGTACCGCTCATGGGCAACTGCTTCCAGTCGGCGGTATAGCTGGCGGAGAAAGGCTGAAGATCTGCCGCGTGCACGGTAGGCAGGGCAAGCAGAGCAAAAGCGAAGAGCAGGGCGCGACGCATAAAATCTCCTAGGTACGAATCAAGTGGCCGCTGGCCGCAAGTAACTGGCCGTCCAACAATGCACCCTGTTCACCGAGAACCAAGCGTCCTTCGGCAAACCAGCGAACCGCCAGCGGGTAAATCCTGTGTTCCTGGGTGTGAACCCGTTGCGCAAGGCTCTGCGCTGAGTCCGCAGACTCTACCGGAACTACTGCCTGTACGACCAGTGGCCCGCCATCGAGTTCCTCGGTGACAAAGTGCACGCTGCAGCCGTGCTCTGTATCGCCGGCCTCAAGGGCCCGCTGGTGAGTGTGTAACCCTTTGTATTTGGGCAGCAGGGAAGGGTGGATATTCAGCAGGCGCCCCTGGTAATGGCGCACGAAATCAGCGCTGAGAATGCGCATGAAGCCGGCGAGCACCACGAGTTTGGGGTTGAAGGCGTCGATCAGTTCGATCAAGGCTGCATCGAAGGCCTCGCGACCTTCGAACGCCTTGTGATCCAGGGAGCGGGTATCGATACCCGCGTCCTGGGCGCGTTGCAGGCCGTAGGCGTCGCTGCGGTTGGAAATCACCGCAGCGATGCGCACCGGGCTGTCGCCGGCGCGCGTGCTGTCGATCAGGGCCTGCAAGTTACTGCCGGTGCCGGAGAGCAGCACCACGACATCACAGGTTGCTGGCATCAGTGAGCCTTGAGGTTCTTCAGTTCAACCTGGGCAGCGCCTTCGGCAGCGGTGGCGATCTGGCCGATCACCCATGGCTGCTCGCCGGCTTCACGCAGTACGTTCAGCGCGCTTTCCACGTGTTCTTGCGCCACGCAGATGACCATGCCCACGCCGCAGTTCAGCACGCGGTGCATTTCGGTTTCGTTGACGTTGCCTTTCTCTTGCAGCCAGTCGAAGACCGCCGGGCGCTGCCAGCTGGCCACGTCGACGATGGCCTGGGCGCCTTTTGGCAGCACGCGCGGGATGTTGTCCAGCAGGCCGCCACCGGTGATGTGGGCCATGGCCTTGACTGCGCCAGTGTCCTTGATCAGCTTGAGCAACGGCTTGACGTAGATGCGGGTCGGGGCCATCAGCAGGTCGGTCAAAGGCTTGCCATCGAGCTGGGTGTTCTCGATGTCGGCGCCGGACACTTCGATGATCTTGCGGATCAGCGAGTAGCCGTTGGAGTGCGGGCCGGACGATGGCAGGGCCAGCAGGGCGTCACCGGCAGCTACCTTGGAGCCGTCGATGATCTCGGCTTTTTCCACGACGCCGACGCAGAAGCCGGCCAAGTCGTAGTCTTCGCCTTCGTACATGCCCGGCATTTCAGCGGTTTCGCCGCCGACCAGGGAGCAACCCGACAGTTCGCAGCCAGCGCCGATACCGGTGACCACTTGTGCAGCGGTTTCCACGTTCAGTTTGCCGGTGGCGTAGTAGTCGAGGAAGAACAGCGGCTCGGCACCGCATACCACCAGGTCGTTGACGCACATGGCCACCAGGTCGATGCCGATGGTGTCGTGCTTGTTCAGGTTCAGCGCCAGGCGCAGCTTGGTGCCCACGCCGTCGGTGCCGGAGACCAGCACAGGCTGCTTGTAGCCGGCCGGGATCTCGCAGAGGGCGCCGAAACCGCCCAGGCCACCCATGACTTCGGGGCGCGCAGTGCGCTTGGCGACGCTCTTGATGCGTTCGACCAATGCTTCACCGGCGTCGATGTCTACACCGGCGTCCTTGTAGCTCAGGGAGGGTTGCTTGCTCATGATCCAGGCCTTTAGGGGGGGATTCAGGGGTAACGACCGATGCGGTGGGGGTACGGAAGTCGAACACTTCAGGACGCCCAGCCGTTGACGGTCTGCGAAGGCGCGCGATTTTATCAGGCTTGAGGGGCAGCGGCCATCCTCGGGCCGACGGGCAGGGGCATATGGTGCTAAAAAAACCTTAATCGGCGCCGCGATCGCCTGTATTAAGGTATAGCCTTTAACCCGCTATCGTTATGACAGTACGAAAACTTACCGGGGCCTTGTGAATGTTTTGCCGGTCGCTGTGGTCACAGCCTTGCTTAACCTTCTTCACGCGGCCTGTTCCAGCCGCTTTTTTGTCGTTCGGGAATCTTTTTTCATGGGTCTGAGTAGATATTTTTTTGTGGGCTGTTTGTCGTTGGTCAGCCTGGCCAGTCATGCCGAAACCGTTAATGGTCTTTATCAAGTGCTGGAGCCGGTCAGCAGCCAGGCGCCCGAGGAGCGCGCACAAGCTACCCAGCGCGCCCTGGAAACCCTGGTGATCCGCCTCACCGGCGACACCAAAGCCGCCCAGGGCCCTGGCCTGGCGGCAATTCGCAAGGATCCGCAACAGATCATCAGCCAGTACGGCTACGACGCCGGTCCGCCGGAAAGCCTGCAAGTGGATTTCGATCCGGTCAGCACCGACCGGGCCCTGCGCGATGCCGGCCTGGCGCTGTGGGGTAACAATCGGCCATCGATCCTTGGCTGGTGGCTCAGCGATTCCACCGAAGGCAGCAGCCTGGTGGGTGATGGCCAGGCCGCTGCCGAGCCGCTGCGCCGTGCGGCCCAGCACCGGGGCTTGCCGTTGCGCCTGCCGCTGGGTGACCTCGATGAACAGATCGTTGCCACCGCGCCTAATCTTGAGAGCGCAGATCCCGCGCCCCTGCGTTCGGCCTCCGAGCGTTATGGCGCCGATGCGCTGCTGGCGGTGCATGCCCGTGAAGACGCGGGCCAATGGCAAGCCAAGTGGCGCCTGTGGCTGGGTGACAAAGCCGAGCAGGGCACCGTACAGGGCGCCGACACTGCGGCCTTGGCCGATGCCGTCTTGCTGGCGGTCAGTGAGCGGCTTGCCCCACGGTTTGCGGTAAAAGCCGGGGTGTCGAGCGAGCAGTTGCTGCAAGTGCAGGGCATGACCCTGGAACGCTACGCCGCCCTCGGTCACCTGCTGGAGCCCTTTGGTGCGCAGTTGCAGCGAGTGGATGGCGACCGGATCGTCTATCGGGTCAATGGCAGCAGCGAGCAACTGCGCAGCCAGTTGAGCCTGGCCAAGCTGCAGGAAGTGCCGGCCGGCGAGGCGCTCGCGCCACAACCTGTGCCGGCGCCAGTGGTCGAAGGCGCTTCACCGGCACCCGTGCCGCAAGCCGAGCCCGAGCCGCAGCTGCGTTTTCGTTGGTAAATGTTCTTCCTTATATAGAAGCAACTGACAGATGGAGTGGTTTATGGCGGATACGCGTCGTTGGGTGTGGCTTGGCGGGATTGTCCTGCTGTGCGTCTTTGTGTTCTTGCTGCATTCGATCCTGACGCCGTTCCTGGTCGCCTTGCTGCTGGCTTATCTGTTCGACCCGGTGGTCGATCGCCTGGAAAAACTCGGCCTGTCGCGCACCTGGGGCGTGGTGGCGGTATTTGCGCTGTTTACCCTGATCGTCATGGCGCTGCTGTTGGTGCTGGTGCCGATGCTGGCCAAGCAGATGATTCGCCTGTACGAATTGGCGCCGCAAATGCTCGACTGGCTGCAACACACGGCCATGCCGTGGGCGCAGTCCAAGCTCGGCCTGGCCGATGGCTTCTGGAAGTTCGACAAGGTCAAGGCCGCGATCAGCGAGCATATGGGCCAGACCACCGATATCGTCGGGGTGATCCTCAGCCAAGCCACGGCCTCCAGCCTGGCGCTGATCGGTTGGCTGACCAACCTGGTGTTGATCCCGGTGGTGGCGTTCTACCTGCTGCGTGACTGGGACATCATGATGGCCAAGATCCGCAGCCTGCTGCCCCGTGATAGCGAGGAGCGCATCGTGTCCCTGGCCGGGGAGTGCCATGAGGTACTGGGTGCATTTGTTCGCGGGCAGTTGCTGGTGATGGTGGCGCTGGGGATTATCTACGCTGGCGGGCTAATGGCGATTGGCCTGGAACTGGGCCTGTTGATCGGCATGATCGCCGGCCTGGCGGCGATTGTGCCGTACATGGGCTTTGTCATCGGGATTGGCGCGGCGCTGGTGGCAGGCCTGTTCCAGTTTGGCGGCGACTTGTACCCGATGCTGGGGATTGTCGCGGTGTTTATGGTCGGCCAGGCCCTGGAAGGCATGGTGCTGACGCCGTTGCTGGTGGGCGACCGCATCGGCCTGCATCCGGTGGCCGTGATCTTTGCGATCCTGGCGGGCGGCGAGCTGTTTGGCTTTACCGGCATCCTCCTGGCGCTGCCGGTGGCGGCGGTGATCATGGTGCTGGTGCGCCATGTGCATGATGTGTACAAGGATTCGGACGTCTATACGGGCGCCGATGACCCTCAGTTGTAAGGCTGATCACAAACCCGGCTCAATGCCGGGTTTGTTACCTCTAGGGCTTGGCATTTAGCCATCGCGTCAAACAATCTCCAAAAAATCCAATGAGTTAACGCAAACCTTTGATTTTGCTTGTGGTCTGTTGCATTGTGCGCCCGGCGTCACGGGTATAAACTTTGCAAACTTTTCACAGAGGCCACTAACGGTTCGATTGGAACCGTTCAGTCAGCATGAAACCGATTCAGCTGCCCCTAGGTGTGCGTCTGCGTGACGACGCTACCTTCATCAATTACTACCCAGGCGCCAATGCCGCTGCACTCGGCTATGTCGAGCGGCTCTGCGAAGCCGACGCCGGGTGGACGGAAAGCCTGATCTACCTCTGGGGCAAGGACGGCGTGGGGCGGACCCACCTGTTGCAGGCCGCCTGCCTGCGTTTTGAGCAGTTGGGTGAGCCGGCGGTGTACCTGCCGTTGGCCGAGCTGCTGGACCGTGGCATCGGCATCCTCGACAACCTTGAGCAATACGAACTGGTGTGCCTGGACGACCTGCAAGCGGTCGCCGGCCGGGCAGACTGGGAAGAAGCACTGTTCCATCTGTTCAACCGCCTGCGCGACAGTGGCCGGCGCCTGTTGATTGCCGCGTCTACCTCGCCACGGGAATTGCCGGTCAAGCTGGCAGACCTCAAGTCGCGCCTGACCCTGGCGCTGATCTTCCAGATGCGCCCGCTGTCCGACGAAGACAAATTGCGGGCCCTGCAACTGCGTGCCTCGCGCCGTGGCTTGCACCTGACCGATGAAGTCGGGCATTTCATCCTCACCCGCGGTACCCGCAGCATGAGCGCGCTGTTCGACTTGCTCGAGCAGCTCGACCAGGCCTCCTTGCAGGCCCAGCGCAAGCTCACTATCCCCTTTCTCAAAGAAACCCTCGGCTGGTAGCCAGCCCTTTGAAACCGGGGCTCCTGGCAAATTCCAGGCGCCAGAAAACCTGCGCTTGAGCCGCTATGGCCACGCAAAAGGGTTTAAATGGGGTGTAAGGGCTTAGATGACATAGGTCAAACAAGAAGTCACATAGATCACGATTGAATTTGCAAATCGATGTCATAGAAGGCATAGTCTCGACTTCTTTACATATCAGCCACGGTCGTGCCCATGCTAAATCGCTTCGCACCCCTCGTGCCTCTCGCACTCGTTACCCTGTTGTTTGGTTGCGCCACCCACCCCCAGCAGGTGGTCGAGCAGCAAAAGCCGCAACAACAGCATCAAGCCAAATTCGTCGCAGCACAGTCTTCTTCTGTTTATGAAGAAGAGATGGCGACCGAAAAAGAACTGGCCCAGTTCGCCGATAGCAAGCCTTATCAGCTGCCGCTGCTGGCCGATAGCATTCTCGAACGCGGCATGTCCCTGATCGGTACCCGTTACCGTTTCGGCGGTACCTCTGAAGCCGGTTTCGACTGCAGTGGCTTTATCGGCTATCTGTTTCGTGAAGAGGCCGGCATGAACCTGCCGCGCTCCACCCGCGAAATGATCAACGTGGATGCACCGTTGGTCGCACGGAACAACCTCAAGCCTGGCGATCTGCTTTTCTTCAGTACCAATGGCCGTGGTCGTGTCAGCCACGCCGGTATCTACTTGGGCGATGACCAGTTCATCCACTCCAGCAGCCGTCGCAGCGGTGGGGTGCGGGTCGATAAGCTGGGCGACAGCTACTGGAGCAAAACCTTCATCGAAGCCAAGCGTGCATTGGCGATGGCCCCGACTACCGTTACCGCTCGCAAGTAAAGTTAAAGTGATACTTGAAGTTTGACGCGTAACCGCTAGAATCCTGAGATATTGTTGCGAACCTGACCGCGCAAGCTTGCTTGCGCGGTCTAGTTTTCAGCGTTCGGCAGCGAAAGCCGCATCCAGATCAGGATTGTTCTGCCCATGTCGACCTCGGCCCGCCTAATTCTTCTTGTTTGCGCCGCACTGCTCAGTGCCTGCGCCAGCCGTCCTCCTCCTGCGCCTGTGGCCGTCAAGCCCAAGCCGGTCTTCAACTACGCCACCCAGAACTTTTCGCCAGCGGCTGAAGATGTGCTGTTTCGCGCCCTGGGCCTGGTCGGCACGCCTTATCGCTGGGGCGGCAATACGCCGGATTCGGGATTTGATTGCAGTGGCCTGATTGGTTTTGTCTACCGCGATGCCGCTGGTATCTCCCTGCCGCGCACCACTCGCGAGTTGATCGTGATGCGGGCCCAGGACGTGCGTGAAGATGCGCTGCAGACCGGTGACTTGCTGTTCTTCGCCACGGGCGGCGGCTCGCAGGTCAGCCATGCCGGCATCTATGTGGGTGAAGGGCGTTTCGTCCATGCACCGCAAACCGGCGGTACGGTGAAGCTTGATACCTTGTCCAAGGCCTACTGGCAGAATGCCTATCTGAGCGCCAAGCGCGTATTGCCGTCGGAGCATCTGGCGCGTAACCCCTAGAAGGGGGCGTCGGTTTTGCGAGTGGCCATATGCTCCAAATAGCCCACCAGCAACTCCAGGTCGGCCTCTGGCAACACGCTGGCGGGAAACGCCGGCATCTTGGCTTGCGGCCAATGCCTCAGGCTCTGGGGATCACGGATGTAACGCTTGAGAAAGTCGCCGCCGAAATATTCGGTGGGGCTGTAGGGTAGATTCAGGTCCGGGCCTACCTGCGCGTCACCCGCGCCGTTTAGGCGATGGCAGGCCAGGCAGTTCTTCTGGAACAGTGCGAACCCCTGGTTGACCGGATCGTCCACCGCCAGCGCAGGGTCCGGCAGCAGCGCCGGGAAGCGTTCGGCAACGGTTTTCAACTGTTTGATCGTCGAGATCTGGAAGGGCCATTGTTCCGGGCTGATCCCGCTCGCCAGGGGTTGGGTCCACACCAGGTAAAACGGCCCGGCGCTGGGCTTGCCCTTGGCCAGCGGGGGCCATGGCTGGGCCGGATCCTCCACCGCCAACCACGCCTGGGCGCCGCTTTGCGAAAGCAGCGGGGCGGCAGCCAGTTCGGCGGCGAAACCATCGAGCGCTACCGCCTGCACATGGTTCTGCGCCAACACGCCCGGCAAGAGTACGGCCAGCGGTACTGCGCGATAGGTCATGTTGCGCTTGTAGGAAACGTCATCAACGATCTGCACGGTTTGCGCTGCCGGGTGCTTGAGCAACTCGGCGGTTTGCCAGGTTGTGCGGCTGTGATCCAGCTCGATGGTCAACGAGGCGGCGCTGGCGGGGCAGGCCAGGATCAGCATCAGCAGGACGATAATGTGTTTCAAGGCGAGTCCCATGTGGCAGTGGCGGTCTGGGCTCAGGATACCGGACATCGACGACGAAACCGTACGCAAAAAAGACAGCCCCGGTCACGGGAACGCTCTACGCGGTTTCCCGGGCGGTGCTGCCAAAGGCTGCAATGTCTAGGTGTGATCGGCCCGCTCAACCAATGATCTTGGTCAGGTTGGGCAAAATCAGAATCAGTGTGGTGGCGAAGAGAATGAGCCCCGCCTGGCGGACTTTCGATTGTTTGAACATGGCTGACTGCCTTTTGTTGTTATTCCTGAGCGTCAAATGCGCCGATGCAAGCACCATCATTGACTACGTTAGGCCTGCGAGATGGCATTTTTCTTACAGCTGCTCCAGCAAGACCCGGCAGCAGCGTCATACACTTCTTACTGATTCAACCTTAGAGCCCATGTCGGGCGTGGCTTAGATCGCTTTCATATCAACTTAGATTGAAATCCTTTTAAAAACGCATGAGGCATATGGCCATCTTCGCGCCAGCCCCTTGGCTAGACAGCTAAAACGATTAACCTGGGGTTTTCGCCAGCCTCCTACCGTTCGTCTGAGCGTGCTCGTCAAGGCCAATGAGCGCATCGGTCATTGAATCTGCCCTGGCGGCGCTTAAGGTAAGGGCACGGTCGGCTCTCCCCTTGAGAGCTCCATTGCACAGTGGTTCGAGGACGTCATGACCCAAGCTTTGATCTTTGATGCGATACGTACGCCCCGGGGCAAAGGCAAGGCCGATGGCGCCTTGCACAGCGTCAAGCCGGTGAACCTGCTGGCCGGCTTGCTCAGCGCCCTGCAACAGCGCAGTGACCTGGACACGCGCCAGGTGGATGACATCGTGCTCGGTTGCGTCACGCCAGTCGGGGACCAGGGCGCGGATATCGCCAAGACGGCCGCGTTGGTAGCCGACTGGGACGTCAGCGTCGCCGGTGTGCAGGTCAACCGCTTCTGTGCGTCGGGCCTGGAGGCGGTCAACCTTGGGGCGATGAAGGTGCGTTCCGGCTTCGAGGACCTGGTGGTGGTCGGCGGTGTCGAGTCCATGTCCCGCGTGCCCATGGGCAGCGATGGCGGTGCCTGGGTGCTGGACCCGCAGACTAATATGCACAGCCACTTCACGCCCCAGGGGATTGGCGCCGACCTGATCGCCACCCTGGAAGGCTTCAGCCGCGAAGATGTCGACACCTTCGCCTTACACTCCCAGCAGAAAGCGGCGCGGGCCAGATCAGATGGTTCCTTCAACAAATCCCTGATCCCGGTGCAGGACCAGAACGGCATCGTACTGCTCGATCACGACGAATTTATCCGTGGCGACTCGACGCTCGAAGGGTTGGGCAAACTCAAGCCGAGCTTCGAAATGATGGGGCAGATGGGCTTCGATGCCACGGCCTTGCGGGTCTACAGCCATGTCGAGCGCATCCAGCATGTGCACACACCGGGTAACAGTTCCGGGATTGTCGATGGCGCGGCCTTGATGCTGATCGGCTCCGAGGCCCGGGGCCGTGAATTGGGCCTGCAAGCGCGTGCGCGTATCGTCGCCACCGCCGTCACCAGTACCGATCCGACCATCATGTTGACTGGCCCCGCGCCGGCCACCCGCAAGGCCCTGGCCAAGGCCGGCCTGCGGGTCGAGGACATCGACCTGTTCGAGGTCAACGAAGCCTTCGCCTCGGTGGTGCTCAAGTTCATCAAGGACATGGGCATCGACGCCGCCCGGGTCAATGTCAATGGTGGCTCAATTGCCATGGGCCACCCACTGGGGGCCACGGGGTGCGCGATCCTCGGCACCTTGCTCGACGAGTTGGAGGTGCGCCAGCAGCGCTACGGCCTGGCCACGCTCTGTGTGGGCGGCGGCATGGGTATCGCCACCATTATCGAACGCCTCTGAGCCTAAGGAATCTGTCATGACCGACGCCATTCGTTACGAAAAAGGCCAGGACCAGATCGTGGTGCTGACCCTCGACATGCCCGGCCAGAGTGCCAACACCATGAACGCCGCCTACCGCGAGGCCATGGCCGCCACCGTCGCACGCCTGGATGCGGAAAAGGATGGGATTGCCGGGGTCATAATCACCTCGGCGAAAAAAACCTTCTTTGCCGGCGGTGACCTCAATGAGCTGATCAAAGTCGACAAGCCCCATGCCAAGGCGTTCTACGACATGGTCCTGGGCCTGAAGGCGCAGTTGCGCAGCCTGGAAACCCTCGGCAAGCCGGTGGTGGCCGCGATCAACGGCGCCGCCCTCGGCGGTGGCTGGGAGCTATGCCTGGCGTGCCAGCACCGCGTGGCGCTGGATCATCCAGCCGTGCAGATCGGCTTGCCGGAAGTCACCCTCGGCCTGTTGCCGGGCGGCGGCGGGGTGGTGCGCATGGTGCGCATGCTGGGTCTGGAGAAGGCCTTGCCGTACCTGCTGGAAGGCAAGAAGATCAGCGCGCAGAAGGCCCTGCAAGCCGGGTTGATCGACGAGTTGGCGGCGGATCGCGATGAACTGCTGGCCAAGTCCCGGGCCTGGATCCTGGCCAACCCGACGGCCAAACAGCCTTGGGATATCAAGGGTCACCAGATTCCAGGTGGCACACCGTCCAATCCAAAAGTCGCGCAAATGCTCGCCATTGCGCCGTCGATCCTGCGCAGCAAAACCAATGGCTGCTTCCCGGCGCCGGAGAAAATCCTCTGTGCGGCCGTGGAGGGCGCCCAGGTGGACTTCGACACCGCGCACCTGATCGAGACCCGCTACTTCACCGAGCTCACCACCGGCCAGGTGGCGAAGAATATGATCGGCACCTTCTGGTTCCAGCTCAACGAAATCAACGCCGGGGGCTCACGGCCTGCGGGGTTTGCGCCGTATGTCACGCGCAAGGTCGGCATCCTCGGCGCCGGCATGATGGGCGCGGGGATTGCCTACACCAGTGCATTGGCGGGAGTGGAAGTGGTGCTCAAGGACGTGACGCTGGCGGCGGCAGAGAAGGGCAAGGCCCACTCGGCGGCGCTGCTGGACAAGAAAGTCAGCCGTGGGCAACTGACGCCTGAGCAGCGGGAAAGCACCCTGGCGCGGATCCATCCTACAGACAGCGATGCCGACCTGGCCGGTTGCGACCTGATCATCGAAGCCGTATTCGAAGACCGTGACCTCAAGGCCAAGGTCTCGGCGGCGGCCCAGCGCGTCGTAGGCGCTGACGCGGTGATTGCTTCCAATACGTCCACCTTGCCCATCAGCGGCCTGGCGAATGCGGTGCCAGACCAAGGCAAGTTTATCGGCCTGCATTTCTTCAGCCCGGTGGAAAAAATGCCACTGGTGGAAATCATCAAAGGCGCCAATACCAGCGACGAAACCCTGGCTCGTGGTTTTGATTTCGTACTGCAAATCAAGAAAACCCCGATTGTGGTGAACGACAGTCGCGGCTTTTTCACCTCGCGGGTATTTGGCACCTTCACCAACGAAGGCATCACCCTGCTCGGCGAAGGCGTGGCTGCGCCGATGATCGAGACCGAAGCGCGCAAGGCCGGGATGCCGATTGGTCCGCTGGCGATTTCTGACGAAGTTTCCCTCAGCCTGATGAGCCATATCCGTCAGCAGACAGCCAAGGATCTGCACGCCGAAGGCAAGACGCTGCCCGAGCATCCGGCGTTTGCGGTGATCGACCTGTTGCTCAATGAGTACAAGCGCCCGGGCAAGGCGGCGGGCGGTGGTTTCTACGAATACCCCAGCGGTGGCCAGAAATACCTGTGGCCAGAACTCAAGGCACGCTTCGAGAAGCCCGGCCAGCAGATTTCGGCACAGGATGTGCGCGACCGCCTGCTGTTTATCCAGGCCATCGAAACAGTGCGGTGTGTGGAGGAGGGCGTGTTGATGTCCACCGCCGATGCCAATATTGGTTCGATCTTCGGCATCGGCTTTGCGGCGTGGACCGGCGGGGCGCTGCAGTTTATCAACCAGTACGGTTTGAACGACTTCGTGGCGCGGGCGCGTTACCTGGCCGAGCAATACGGCGAACGGTTCACCCCGCCAGCCTTGTTGCTGGAAAAGGCCGCCCAGGGCACAACGTTCTAACCTCCTGACAGGTCATGGGTGGGGGCTTGCCTTGAAAGGGTATTTCAGGGCAGGCTGGCGGGTGTGCGTTATTCCCATCACCGTGTCAGGTATTTTTTATGTCGCTACGCGTCTGCATTCTGGAAACCGATATCCTGCGTCCGGAACTGGTCGATCAATATCAAGGTTACGGGCAGATGTTCCAGCGCCTGTTTTCGCAGCAGCCGATTGCCGCCGAATTCGTCGTCTACAACGTGATGCAAGGCCACTACCCGGCGGACAGCGAAGTGTTCGACGCGTACCTGGTCACGGGCAGCAAGGCGGATTCCTTCGCTACCGATCCGTGGATCGAAACCCTCAAGGCCTACCTGCTGAACCGTTACGAGCGGGGCGACAAGCTGCTCGGCATCTGTTTCGGCCATCAACTGCTGGCGCTGTTGCTGGGCGGCAAGAGCGAGCGGGCGAGCCAGGGCTGGGGCGTGGGCACGCACAACTATCAATTGGCCGCCAAGGCGCCGTGGATGAGCCCGGTGGTAGAAGAACTGACCCTATTGATCAGCCATCAGGACCAGGTCACCGCCTTGCCGGAAAACGCCACGGTGATCGCTTCCAGCGATTTCTGCCCGTTTGCCGCTTATCACATCAATGATCAGGTGCTGTGCTTCCAGGGGCATCCGGAGTTTATCCACGATTACTCCCGGGCCTTGCTCGACATTCGCCAGCTCAACCTTGGCGAACAGATCTACCAGCAGGGCGTCGCCAGCCTTGCCCATGACCACCACGGGGTAACCGTGGCGGAATGGATGATGCGTTTTGTAGCCCACAAGCCGCAGGTCGCCTGACCCCGGCCGGCCGGGGTGGGCAGGTTACAGCCACCCCGAGCGCTTGAAGCTGGCCCACAGGCCCGTACACCCCACCGCGATAAATCCCAGCACCGCAAAATAGCCGTAGTGCCATTGCAGTTCCGGCATGTTCTGGAAGTTCATCCCATAGATCCCGGCCACCGCCGTGGGGAATGCGAGGATCGCCGCCCAGGCTGCAAACTTGCGCTGCACTACGCTCTGGCGCGAGGCTTCGAGCAGCACGCCGATCTCGATGGTCTGGCTGGCGATGTCGCGCAGGGTCGAAAGGTCTTCCATCTGCCGCGTGACGTGGATCTCTACATCGCGAAAGTATGGGCGCATGTTCTTGTCGATAAACGGGAAGCTCAGCTTTTGCAATTCCTCGCTGATTTCCACCATTGGCGCCACATGCCGGCGCAGCCGCAGTACGTCGCGGCGTAGGCCGTGCAGGTTCTGGATATCGCGCTCGTTCAGGGAGTTGCACAACACGTTGTGCTCCAGCGCATCGATCTCGGCATGAATCGCCTCACTCACGGGCTGGTAGTTTTCGGTGACAAAATCCAGCAGGGCATAGAGTACGAAATCTTCCCCGTGCTCCAGCAGTAGCGGCCGCGCCTCACAGCGCTGGCGTACATAGCCGTAGGACGCCGAGTGGCCGTTGCGCGCGGTGATGATATAGCCGTTGCCGGCAAAAATATGGGTCTCGATAAACTCCAGCTTGCCTTCATGGCGCACCGGCGAATAAGTCACGATAAACAGTGCGTCGCCAAAGGTTTCCAGCTTCGGCCGGCTGTGTTTTTCGAGGGCGTCTTCGATGGCCAGTTCATGCAGGTTGAACTGGCGTTGCAGGTTGGCCAGTTCCTGGGCGTCGGGCTCTTCCAGGCCGATCCATACAAAGTGATCAGGCTTGGCCGCCCAGGCGGCGCCTTCATCGAGGGTGATATCCCGGACTTTTTTACCGGCGCTATAGACGGCCGCCGCAACAACTCTACCCATAATGCTGATCGCTTCTTCACAAGTGGCAGTAACCGGCCAGCTTAGCCTGAAACGCCACATTGTAGGAGCCGGCTTGCCGTCAGGTTTTTTGCAGTGTTTTATCCATGGCTTCAATGCACTCGACCATTTGCGTCCGGCACTTCTCCATCAGCCCGGGCATGTCATCCATCGTCAATCCTGTTGTAGGAATCGGCGCCAATGACCGGATCAAGATATCGCCACTGTTCCAGCGATTGAGCTTCATCTGCGTCACATAGGTACTGACGCACACCGGCACAATCGGCACTCCGGCGGCAATCGCCATTTGGAACGCGCCCTTCTTGAACGGCAGCAACGATTCACCCAGGTTGCGTGTGCCTTCCGGAAACACCCAGATCGAGGTTTCTTCGTGTTGCAGGGTATGGGTGGTGGTCAACATCGACCGCCGCGCCTTCTGCGCATTGCCCCGGTCAATCAACACATTGCCCGCCAGCCAGAACAGTTGCCCGAACAGTGGCACCCACTTCAGGCTTTTTTTGCCGATGCACACGGTGCGATAGGGCACCACATTGCCGAACACGAACAAATCATAGTTGGACTGGTGGTTGGCAATAATCACGCAACTGCTCGGCTTGTTGCGCAGCGAGTCCACTTGCGGCTTGACCCGCAGCCGCAGGATCCACATGGCCGGCAGAGCATACAGGCGTGCGCACAGGCGGCTGTTATCCGGATTGAACGGCCGGCAGATCCCCAGCAGCACGCCCAGCACACCGGCAATCAGAAAATGCAGGCCCATCAATAACATGCGTAAACAATAGAGCATCGACACGGACCATCGGGACAAAAGGTGGCGCAGTGTACGGACGTGCACTGTATTCGGCAATTACCCCTGTAGAGGTAGGAGATGGGCGATGTTTAAGTACATGTTTCAGCAGATGGAGACAGATGCCATCTAGAGCGGTTGCAAGGTGATTCAGAACGCACTGTAAGAAAAAGCCCGACACAGGGTCGGGCTTTGTTTGATGCGGTCTCGGGAGACTCAGCCCAGATGTTCCTGGTCCTGAATGATCGCGTTATCCAGCAGATCCAGCAGGGCTTTACGCACCTTCAACTTGGTTTGCTTGTGGGCGTTCATATTGATCTTCTTCAACTGCCGCGCCGCTTCCAGGGCCGCGGCTTGCAGCTCTTCGGGTGCCACCACCTTATCGAGGAAACCGGCGCTCAAGGCGTCCTGCGGGGTGAACATCTCGGCATTGATCACCGAACGATGAAACGCCGACTTACGCAGGCGATCGCGGGCCAGTTCAATCCCGGCATGGTGCATGGTCATGCCGATCATCACTTCATTCAGACCAATGCTAAAGGGCCCCTCGACACCAATCCGGTAATCGACCGACAGCAACAGGAACGCCCCCTTTGCCACCGCATGCCCAGGGCACGCGACAATCACCGGAAACGGGTGCGACAACAGGCGACGCGCCAGGGTCGAACCCGACGTCACCAGGCTGACCGCCTCTTTAGGGCCGGCCGTCATCACCTTCAAATCATAACCACCCGACAGAATCCCCGGCGTACCGGTGATAATCACCACCGCGCGATCCTTCTCGGCCTGGTCCAGCGCTTCATTAAACGCACTGACCACGGCAGGGGAAATGGCATTGACCTTACCGTTGCTCAAGGTCAGGGTCGCGATACCGTCTTCGAGGTGGTAGGCAATCAACTCACTCATGACGCGATTCCTTGTAATACGTTTAATAGAAGGGCAGGCCGCAGACGTTACCCAGCATGGCCGCCCCGGTAAAGCGCCATGACTGACTGGCCAGTCAGACTTTTCCCAACCTCCCGGCCCAGAGTAGGCTACGTCAGGGCTCGCCAGCCACCTTGGCCCCATACCGACACGCCTTGAGAATGGCACAATCGCCGCCCTCCACGCCGTGCCAGAGGGAGGCGGCATGGGATAACCGTCTAAGCGCATGAAAATTCTGAAAAAAACCTTTGCCATCGGAAAAGCTTTCGACTACATTAGCGCGCCTCGACAGACTGAATCAGTTTGACGAGATACGGTGAAGTGTCCGAGTGGCTTAAGGAGCACGCCTGGAAAGTGTGTATACAGGAAACTGTATCGAGAGTTCGAATCTCTCCTTCACCGCCACATTCTACAAACACAAACCCCCGGTTTTCCTAGAGAAAGCCGGGGGTTTGTGGTTTTTGCTGCATGAAAATCAGTGATATGGGAATAATGTGGCCACACGCGCAGTGTCTGCCGTGCATTGCATTCCATCAAGGAAGATTCCCATTGAAAGCAGCCCTAATCGCTCTGCTCCTTACCTGCGTTACTTCCACCGTTTTTGCCAGTAACCCTGTCGGCTTCCAAGCCTCGACCTTGCCAGACCCCAACAACGAGCGCCCGCTGGAGATGATGGTCTGGTATCCCAGCTCCACTACCGCCACGCCAAAGGTGATCGACGACAACCCGGTGTTTTTCAGTGCCCTGGCCGTGCGTAATGCGCCTGCGGCGGTGGGTGAGCATCCGTTGGTGGTGCTTTCCCACGGTTTCGGCGGCAGTTGGGGCAATCAGGAGTGGTTGGCCAGTGCGTTGGCCCAGCGGGGTTTTATCGTGGCGGCGGTCAATCATCCTGGCACTACCAGTAAGGACCGCAGCGCTCGTGCCGCCGCGCAGTTATGGCAGCGGCCGGTGGATATCCGCCGCGCTATCGACGCGGTGCTGGCGCAGCCAAACCAGTTTGGCGAGGTGCTGCCCGGCCGAATTGCAGTGGTGGGTCATTCGCTGGGTGGTTGGACGGCGCTGGAAGTCGCCGGTGCCCGTTTCGACCCTGAGCGTTTTTCCCAGGACTGCAAGGTTCACCGGCAGTTGGCCCCTTGCGCGGTCTACCAGCAGTTGAACCCCGCGCAGGCGCCGTTGGCAGAGGATTTGAGTGACAAGCGGGTCACTGCCATTGTTTCGCTGGACCTGGGCCTGTCGCGTGGGTTTACCGATCAAAGCCTGGCGGCGTTGCCGGTGCCGACGTTGGTGATTGCTGCGGGCGTGCCCTCAACAGAGCTTCCCGCTGAGTTGGAGTCTGCTGACTTGGCCAAGCGCCTGCCCCCGGCATCGACGCGCTATGTCGAAATCAGCGACGCCACTCACTTCAGTTTTATGGCCGTGTGCAAGCCGGGCGGGGAGGCGCTGATTGAAAAAAGCTCGCCAGGCGACGGCATGATCTGCCGCGATGGCGAAGGTGCCCGCCCGCGTGAGGTGATCCAGCAGCAGGTCACTTCCCTGATTGTTGAATTTCTGGCTCGTTAAACAGGCTAGGCCAGCAAATCCTCATAAAACGCCCCATAAGCCTTGCTCGGGTGGGCAATCTGAATCTCCAGGATCCACAGCCCTTCATTGGGGTAATGTTCGAAATCCCCCAGGTCGCCGCCACGGTGGATGGCATGGGGGAAGTCGCTGACGCGGTGCCCCTTGATGCTTAGGTTCAGTTCCCAGCCCATGTCCCGGGCCTGTTCTTGGGCATAGCGATAGAGCTCAAGGCCGACGACTTTTTCGGTTTTCCAGCGCAACTGCACCCGCTCGAACAGCGCTTTGGCTGCGCTGGCACAGGCGGCCATTTGTGGGTCGCTGCCGGTGGTGAAGGTGGCGCCGGCGTCGCCTTCATGGCCCTGCCACACTGCGCCCATGTCGATAAAGAAGATGTCGTTCTCGGCCAGTACCGGGTCGCCGTCGGAGCGTTGCTTGAAGGTCTTGAGGGTGTTGGCGCCAAATCGCACCAGCAGCGGGTGCCAGATGCGTTGCATGTCCAGATCGGCAAGCACCTGCTTGCCCAGTTCCCGGGCTTGGGATTCGAGTATGCCGGGGCGGATCTGCTGGGACAATTGCTCGATGGCGCGCCAGGTCATGGCTTGGGCGTGGCGCATGGAGTCGATGCTGTAGGCGGCGCCCACGGCTTCCTTCGAAGGTGCGTTCAACGGGGTATCCTCGATTTTTATTGGCTAATCGCTATATCTTTTACTATATAGCGAGCAGTAGTGATCGGGATACCCATGCATGCAACGAAGCCAGGCTACGAGCGCCTGGCCAGGCGCGTATACACCGCAATATTGATCAGCAGGACCAGGGCGCCCAGGCCCAGTTGGATCTGGGGTGTCAGCCCTGCCGGATAGATCAGGGCAATGATGTAGTGCTCGATAAAACCCGCGCCATAACCTTCTTGCCCGGCGAGGTGGCGCAGCAGGTTTTCCCAGCGGGTCAGGGGGCAGGGCAGGTGGAAGAACTCGACGGCCATGCCCCAGGCGGCGGCGGGCAGGTGCAGCCAGATGACTCGGCGCCAGCGCAGGGCGAGCAGGCCACCGAACAGCACAAACAGGATAAAACACAGGTGAAACAGCACCAGGCTGTCGGCGGCAATGCGCAAAAGCATATCGGGTTCGCTTGAACGGTTAGGGCGCCAGTCTAAGGGATAATGGGTTGCTTGCAGGCTGGCAGGGCCGTTATTGTGCTGAATCCTTTTAGTCCTTTGCCACGGATCTTTTGTGATGAGCGCATCGCGTACTGCTGTCGGCCCGATCAAGGCCGTGATTTTCGATATGGACGGGTTGTTGCTGGACACTGAAGGCATCTATACCCAAGTCACGCAGATCATTGCCGAACGCTATGGCCGTACCTACGACTGGGGCATCAAGCAGCACATCATCGGCCGTGGCGCCCAGGACCTGGCCGAGTATGTGGTCAAGGCGCTGGACTTGCCGATCACTCCCGAGGAGTTCCTGCGCATCCGTGAGCCGTTGATGAGCGAGCGTTTTCCCAAGGCGCTGGGCATGCCGGGCGCCGAGGCGTTGGTGCGGCATTTAAGTGCGCACAATATCCCCATAGCCGTGGGCACCAGTTCGTCGCGCAATTCGTTTGGCCACAAGACCACGCTGCACCGGGAGTGGTTTGGCCTGTTCGGCACCATCGTCACCGCCGACGACCCGGAAGTCGGCGCAGCCAAGCCTGCGCCAGACATCTTCCTCACCGCTGCCCGCCGCCTGGGCGTTGCGCCCGAGGATTGCCTGGTGTTTGAAGACTCACCGTTTGGCGTGACCGCAGCCAAGGCCGCGAACATGACGGCCATCGCCGTGCCTGATGAGGCCATGGCTGACAGCAAGTACGCTCATGCCGACCAGATCATCCGCAAACTCGCGGACTTCGACCTGGCGGCCTACGGCCTGCCACCGATGCGCTGAAAGCTATCGGCGCCTGCGTAGGCGCCGGCGGCCGGCGATGGCGCCCGATAGCACACTGCAATCAGGCGCTAAAGCCACCATCAATAGTCAAGCTGGCCCCGGTGATATAGCCCGCCTCAGGCCCTGCCAGGTAGGCAACAAAGCTGGCGATCTCTGCCACCTGCCCATAACGGCCCACCGCCATTAAGCCAATCAGGCTCTCGGCAAACTCACTGTTGGCCGGGTTCATATCGGTGTCCACCGGGCCCGGCTGCACGTTGTTGATGGTAATTCCCCGTGGCCCCAGGTCGCGCGCCAGGCCTTTGGTCAAGCCCACCAGCGCGGCCTTGCTCATGGCATACGGGCCGCCGCCGGCGAAGGGCATGCGCTCGGCGTTGGTGCTGCCGATATTAATGATACGACCCCCTTCGCCCATGTGCCGCGCCGCTTCCTGGGTGGCGATAAACACGCTGCGCACGTTGATGGCCAGGGTCTGGTCAAAGTCTTCCAGTTTGAACTCTTCCAGCGGGCCGACCGCCAGCACCCCGGCGTTGTTCACCAGGATGTCCAGGCGCCCGAACGCTTCGACCGTGGCGTTGACCGCATTGCGAATGGCCACGGCATCGGCGCTGTCGGCGTGAATCGCCAGGGCCTTGCCGCCATCGTTGATCACACTGTCCTGCAGGGCCTGGGCCTTGTCGGCAGAGCTGACGTAAGTAAAGGCAACGGCTGCACCTTGCGCGGCCAGGCGCTTGACGATGGCGGCGCCGATACCGCGGGAACCGCCCTGGATCAAGGCAACTTTGCCGCTGAGATTTTGCGTGGTCATGTCGATCTCCAATCAGGCAAGGCGCGAATGCCTTGTGTTGTTGCCGAGTATCGACCTCGCGGGCATCCCTCGGTAGACCGTGATTGCTATAGTCTGTGTAAACCAAAAGTTTAGAGTGAGGTGGTATGGAGAGCTTCGGCAGTATCGAATGCTTCGTGCGCAGCGCCGAAGGCGGCAGCTTTGCCGAAGCGGCGCGGCACCTGAGCCTGACGCCGGCGGCCGTCGGCAAAAGCGTGGCCAAGCTTGAGGCGCGTTTAGGCGTGCGGCTGTTCCAGCGCAGCACCCGGCGGCTCACATTGACCGAAGCCGGCAAGTTGTTCCTGCAAGAGGTCAGCGCCAGCCTTACCACCATCCAGAATGCCGTGGCCAACCTGGCCAGCGCCGAAGGCCGGCCGGTGGGCACGCTCAAGGTGAGTATGGGCACGGTATTTGGCAACCGTTATGTGGTGCCGTTGCTGGCGGAGTTTTTGCGGCGCTTTCCCGATATCAGCCCTGATTGGCATTTTGATAATCGCCAGGTCGACCTGATCGGCCAGGGCTTCGACGCCGCCATCGGCGGCGGGTTCGAGCTACCCCAGGGCGTGGTCGCACGCAAGTTGACCCCGGCCCACCGGATTCTGGTGGCCTCGCCCGATTACCTGGCCAAGCGCCTGCCCGTGCGTGTTCCCGAAGACCTGGGCTTGTGCAATGGCATCCTGATTCGCTCGCCGCAAACCGGCCGCGTGCGCACTTGGCAACTGACCAACCGCGCCCGCGAACAGCGGCCCCTGATGCTCAAGCCACGCATGACCATGGGCGACTCCGAAGCCGCGTGCTGCGCCTGCACCCAAGGCCTGGGGATTGCCCTGGTCAGCATGCCGATGGCCGTGCCGTTCCTCGACAGTGGTGCCGTGGTGCGGGTGCTGCCCGACTGGTACGTCGATGACGGCAACATCTCCCTGTACTACGCCGAGCACAAACTGCTGCCGGGCAAGACCCGAGTGTTCGTCGACTTCATCCTCGAGCAGTTTGCCCAGCAGCAGTTGGCGCAGCGGTTCAGCGCGGTATAGCACTCACTGCTGAACTTGCTGCCCGCTAGTGTTCTAAGCTGATACGGGCCAATGGGGCTTGCGACTGTCGAGACCGATCATGTCCATATCACGCGCTTTACTCGTATTTACCAGCCTGGCGTTGATTGCAGGCTCCCCGGCGCTGCTGGCCGATCCCGGCAATGGCAATGGCAATGGCAACGGCAAGGACAAAGGCAGTGCCCATGGCAATAAGGGTGGCGGCCAGGGTAATCAGGTCCAGGGTGGTGGCAAGAAGGGTGCAGGCGCCCATTACAGCGGCCCGCAAATTGATATCGGGGGTGTGCGGGTAATCCTTGGTGACAGCCGCGACTACTGGCGCGGTGGTTCGTCCCTGCCGCGAGGCATCCAGAAAAACCTGGCCCGTGGCAAACCCCTGCCACCGGGAATCGCCAAGAAACTCGATGGACGCCTGTTGGGGCGCCTGCCCCATTACGACGGCTACGAATGGCAGCAGGCTGGCACCAACCTGATCCTGGTGACGATTGCCACCGGGATCATTTATGAAGTGCTCAATGACGTCTTGAACTGATCGAGATCGGCGATTCAGCGTGCGAACCTGCCAGGCCAGCCGATGATGGTCTTTGGCCGGGGTGTTCCATAGGTGCGCACCTTCGACGTCGACAACCCCAGCCTCACCAAGGATTCGGCCAGGGTTACCGCTGCAGTCACGCCATCGACCACCGGCACGCCGGTGCGCTGGCGGATCTGCTCATCGAGCCCGGCCATGCCGCCGCAACCCAGGCAGATCACCTCGGCCTTGTCTTCGCTGATGGCCAGCTCGGCCTGGCGCACGATGGCCTCCATGGCCCGCAGCGGGTGTTCCTCCAGTTCCAGCACCGCCATACCGCTGGCGCGCACCGAGGCGCAGCGCTCAAACAGCCCGGAAAGCTTGAGCCGGTCTTCGATCAGCGGCACTGTGCGGTCCAGCGTGGTGACCACCGAGTAAGCATGGCCAAGGAACATCGCGGTGCTGGCGGCGGCATCGGTGATATCCACCACCGGCACGTTCAACAGTTCCTGCAGGCCTTCGCGGCCATGTTCGCCATAGCCGGCCTGGATGACCGCATCGAATGGCTGGTCGTAGGCCATCACCCGGTCCATCACCGCGATGGCTGCCAGGTAGCTTTCAAAATTGCCTTCCACCGACTCGGCGCCGAAAAACGGGGTCAGGCCGACAATTTCGGTGCCCGCTGCCGCAACGCTGCGCGCCTGTTGGGCGATGGCTTGGGTGATGGATTCGGTGGTGTTGACGTTGACGACGAGAATGCGCATGGAATGCTCCCTGATCAATGATTGACGTTGTCGACAGCGATGCTCTCGCCGCTGATATCGGCATAGAACGGCTGGCGCTTGGCGATCAGCCGATACAGCACCCCGGCAATCCCCGCGCCAAACAGCCAGGAGAACGGCGAGACACTGGCAAAACCCGGCAACAGCGCCAGCACAATGGCAATCACCGCAGCCGGGACAAACGCGGCGACCGCCCGCATGTTCACCCCACGGCTGTAGTAATACGTCCCGTTGGGGTCCTCGCTGTACAGCTGCGGCACGTCGATCCGGCCCTTACGGATCAGCCAGTAATCCACCATGATCACGCCATACAGCGGGCCCAGCAGCGCACCCAGGCCGGAGAGGAAGTACACAATCACCAGCGGGCTGTTGTAGAGATTCCACGGCAGGATCAGCACCGCGAGGAACGCGCTGATCAGCCCCGCACGCCGGAAATTCAGATACTTGGGCGCCAGGTTGCTCAACACAAAGGCTGGGGCAACGAAGTTGGCCATGATGTTTACCGCCACGGTAACGATCAGGAATGCCAGGCAGCCCAGCACCAGGAAGAAGGTGTTGGGAATGGCCGCGATGATCTGGGTGGGGCTTTCGATCACCTGGCCATTGAGTTGGAACTGCCCGCCGCACAACAGGATGGTGATGATCGCGAACACCAGGATGTTCACCGGCAGGCCCCAGAAGTTGCCGACCTTGATGGTCTTGCGGCAGGGCGATGAGCGGGCGAAGTCGCAGAAGTTGAGGATCAGGGTGCCGTAGATCGCCAGCCACAAGGCGCCGCCGGCAAAGATATTGCGCCACATCTCGCCACCGCTCAGGGGCTCGCGGATCGACCAGGCGATAGTGCCGCTTGCCTGGAAATACATCCAGCCGGCCAGCGCCGCAACGGTCAGCAGGATCACCGGGCCGGCAAAGCCCTCGTAGCGCCGGACCATTTCCATGCCGTAGGCCAGGATCACCAGTTGCACGAACCAGATCATCACAAAACAGGCCCAGCCCAAGGTGGAGAGGCCGAGGATCGAGTTGTGGTCGTAGTCGGCGAACCCTGGATGAATCGCCACCAACAGCACGCGGAACACCACTGATGCGAGGTAGGTTTGAATCCCGAACCAGGCGATCGCGATCACGGCCCGGATCAGCGCAGGTATTTGCGCGCCATAGATGCCAAAACTGATCCGGCTGATCACCGGGAATGGCACGCCGGTTTTCTGGCCCATGTAACCCGACAAGTTCATAAAGAAATACACCAGCGCCGCGCCGATCCCCAGGGACAGCAGAATCTGCCAGCCACCCAGGCCCAGGGCGTACAAGCCGATGGCGAATGAATAGTTGGCGATGTTGTGCACATCGTTGGTCCACAGGGCAAAAATGCTATAGCCACCCCAGCGCCGGCCTTCGGCCTTGGTGGGTGCCAGGTCCTTGTTGTGCAGGCGCGGGCTGAGTACCAGTGGCCCGAGGTTGGAGGCCGTGGGCATTGCTGTGGAGGAGGGCAGATCCAGTGCGAGAGTGTTGGGCAGAGTTGTACGCATTCCGGCAGGCTCCTGGCATCTGCAGCGAGCGCGTGGGTAAGGCGCGGCTAGCGTGCAGACACAAAGTGTATGAAGGTTGTTGTTGAAGTTGTATACAAAGACTTCAACTCCCTTAGCCACTTGTGTGCCAGGTTTTCATCTATAAAAAGTTAGGCTAATTTCGTTTTTGCAGGGGTTACTAATAATTAGCTGAATTTAAACAATTATAAATTGACCGTTTGAACAGGTATTTATTTTTTTGCAAGATTTTGGGAATGGAATATGTAGGAAGTAGGCAAAAACAGGTTGTAACTTTTCGGTGCGTAATCATTAAAGTGCACACAAAAATGGCACTGGTTGTAACGTTTGTGTGTACAGGTTTCATGGTCGATGGAAACAAATGTGGGAGCTGGCTTGCCTGCGATCGCATCATCCCGGTATTCAATTACACCGAGGTGATGCGATCACGGGCAAGCCAGCTCCCACACGAGCTTGTTGCGACATTCTTGGCAGGCCAGGCTTCAGGCCTTGCTGATGATATTTCCCGCGTGCAGCCCACATTCCTTCTGGGTTGCCTCTTCCCACCACCAGCGGCCTTCGCGCTCGTGCTGGTTCGGTAGCACCGGGCGGGTGCAGGGCTCGCAGCCGATGCTGATAAACCCGCGTTCGTGCAGGCTGTTGTAAGGCAGTTCGAGCATGCGGATATAACCCCAGATTTCTTCGCTGGTCATTTGTGCCAGGGGGTTGAACTTGTAGAGGGTGCGCTCGGGCGTGGAGAACGCGCTATCGACTTCCAGGGCCGCCACCTGGCTGCGAGTGCCGGGGCTCTGGTCGCGGCGCTGGCCGGTGGCCCAGGCGCGTACGCCGCTGAGCTTGCGGCGCAGGGGTTCGATCTTGCGCACGCCGCAGCATTCGCCATGGCCGTCTTTGTAGAAGCTGAACAGGCCCTTTTCCTTGACGAAGGGTTCCAGCTTGCTCTGGTCTGGCGAGATCAATTCGATATCGATCTTGTAGAAGTCGCGCACCTGCTCGATAAACCGGTAGGTCTCCGGGTGCAGGCGGCCGGTGTCGAGGCTGAAGACCTTGACGTTCTTGTTGAGTTTCCAGGCCATATCCACCAGCACCACGTCCTCGGCACCGCTGAAGGAAATCCACAGGTCATCGCCGAACTGGCTGAACGCCAGCTTGAGGATGTCCTGGGCGGACTTGTTGGCATAGGTCGCGGCGAGTTCAGCGACGTCGAAGGCTTGGTTCATCAGGACGGTTCCTACAGGTCAGTGGCGCTGAGCGCTCTATAGGAGTGGGATGTTAACAAAATCCGCCCTGCGTTGCGGCGGCCAGCGCGAATCGCTAGAGTTCGGCAGTCCTTTTGCTCGCTCAACTGAAAAAAAATCCAAATGGGAGTGTCTTGTGGAAATTGCCTGTCTCGACCTGGAAGGGGTGCTGGTTCCGGAAATCTGGATCGCCTTCGCTGAAAAAACCGGTATTGAATCCTTGCGGGCCACCACCCGGGACATTCCCGACTACGACGTGCTGATGAAGCAGCGCCTGCGGATTCTCGACGAGCACGGCTTGAAGCTGTCGGATATCCAGGAAGTGATTGCCACGCTCAAGCCGCTGGAAGGTGCGATCGAGTTCGTCGATTGGCTGCGCGAGCGCTTCCAGGTGGTGATCCTGTCGGACACCTTCTATGAGTTTTCCCAGCCGTTGATGCGTCAACTGGGCTTCCCGACCCTTCTTTGCCACCGCCTGATTACCGATGAAAATGACCGGGTGGTGAGCTATCAATTGCGCCAGAAAGACCCCAAGCGCCAGTCGGTGCTGGCCTTCAAGACCCTGTACTACCGGGTCATCGCTGCGGGCGATTCCTACAACGACACCACCATGCTCGGTGAGGCGGACCGTGGGATTCTGTTCCATGCACCGGAAAACGTGATCCGCGAGTTCCCGCAATTTCCGGCGGTGCATACCTTTGAGGACTTGAAGCGGGAGTTCATCAAGGCTTCGAATCGTTCGTTGAGCCTGTAAGTGATTTAGCGGGGCTGGATGCCTCATCGCCAGCAAGCCCACCTTCGACCGTGTTTATCCTTTGGGAACGCAGTCGAAGGTGGGCTTGCTTACCATGAGGTCCTCGAAAAAGGGCTGTGCTTCAACGGCGCAAGCGATAAAACGATAAGGGCAACAAGCAGTTGCGCCATGTGATCAGACGCTATCGTTGCGCTCCAGCACGGTCCACGGCGGTCGATTCAGGTTCTTTCCCTGGGATATGCGTTTACAGCCCTTCCAGCGTCTCCAGCAACACCCGCACCTTGGTCATCGATTCCTGGTACTCCTCTTGCCACTGGGAATCGGCGACGATCCCGCCGCCACCCCAGCAACAGACCTGGCCGTCCTTGACCAGCAGGCTGCGGATGGCGATGGAACTGTCCATCTCGCCGCGTACGTCAAGGTATAGCAGCGAGCCGCAGTACAGCCCGCGCCGGGTCGGTTCCAGTTCGTCGATGATCTGCATTGCACGGATCTTCGGTGCGCCGGTAATCGAGCCGCCGGGGAAGCTGCCGGCGATCAGGTCCAGGGCGTCTTTGTCGTCAGCCAACTCGCCCGTGACGCTGCTTACCAGGTGATGCACATTCGGGTAGCTTTCCAGGCTGAACAGCTCCGGCACCTTGACCGAGCCGGTGCGGCAGGTGCGCCCCAGATCATTGCGCAGCAGATCGACGATCATCAGGTTCTCTGCCCGATCCTTGGGGCTGGCCAGGAGTTCGGCGGCGTTGGCTGCATCCTCGTTGGGTGTTCGCCCTCGGGGGCGGGTGCCCTTGATCGGGCGGGTTTCCACCTGGCGCTGGCTGATCCGCACGAAGCGTTCCGGTGACAGGCTTACGACCGCGCCGTCATCCGGCAGGCTCTGGAAGCCCGAGAACGGCGTCGGGCAGGCGGCCCGCAAGGCGCAATAGGCGACCCAGGGATCGCCGTTGCACGCCGCGCGAAAGCGTTGGGCAAAGTTGACCTGGTAACAGTCACCCGCCTGGATATAGTCCTGGATCCGCGCCAGGGCCTGTTCATAGGCGGCGGCGCTCAGGTCTGGGGTCATTCGGCTGTGCAGCTTGAAGCTGGCCGGGGTGTGGGCGGCAGGGTGGCGGAACAGGTCCAGCAGCCTTTGCCGTTCGCTTTGCGGCAGTTTCGGGTGGAACACCAATTGGCTGGTGCGTGCCTGGTGGTCGCTGATCAACGCCCAGGAGTAGAGGCCAAAACGTGCGTCGGGCAGGCCGATGTCATCGATTGCCTGCTGCGGGAGTTGTTCCAGGTGGCGGCCAAAGTCGTAGCTCAGGTAGCCGATCAAGCCGCCGGCAAACGGTAGTTCATAAGGCGCGGGCAGGCTGGCGTCACCCAGCAGCGTCAGGTTTTCCCTCAGACGCTCCAGGAAATCGCTACCGCTTTCATCCGGCCACACCGCCAACGTTGCTTCCGGCCAGGCGCTGAGCAGGTCATAACGACCACGCTCGGCTGCCGGCCGGCCACTGTCCAGCAGCACGGCGCCAGGCGCATGGCGGATCGCCGCAAAATACTCGGCGGGGTTGGCGTGGTAGGGCAGCGGGTGTACGGAGCAGGTCGACATGCGGGGGTGTATCAGCCATGGGCGCGGGGGAGGGGATTGTAGTCCCCTGTAGGATTTGCTCCTAGAGGGGATGTCGGGGATTGTTGGTTGAGGGGCGCGGCCGGGTGGGTTATTCAGCCTTGTACCGGTGGAATATGCCCAAACATTTCCTGGGCAAACCGCACGCGTTCTTCAGCCGTTTCCGTCACGCCCGCCGCCTTCAGCTCTTCAAGGCGAGCTTCTACCGCATGGGTACGCAAGGTCAGGCCGCAATCGTTGGCGATCTGGATATTCAGCCCCGGCCGGGCATTGAGTTCCAGGATCAGCGGGCCTTTTTCCTGGTCCAGCACCATGTCCACGCCGATGTAACCCAGCCCGCACAACTCGTAGCAGCCGGCGGCGAGTTTCATGAAACCGTCCCAGTTGGGCAGTTGCACACCGTCCACCGCGTTGGTGGTGTCGGGGTGCTTGGTGATGATGTTGTTCAGCCAGGTGCCGCGCAGGGTCAGGCCGGTGGCCAGGTCCACACCGACACCAATCGCGCCCTGGTGCAGGTTGGCCTTGCCGCCGGACTGGCGGGTCGGCAAGCGCAGCATGGCCATCACCGGGTAGCCCATCAACACGATGATGCGGATATCCGGCACGCCTTCGTAGCTGATGCTCTTGAAGATCTGGTCGGGCACCACGCGGTACTCGATGAGTGCGCGGTCACGGTGGCCGCCCAGGGAATACAGGCCGGTGAGGATGCTGGAGATCTGGTGCTCGATTTCCTCGTGGCTGATGATCTTGCCGGACACGGTGCGATAGCGCCCTTCAAAGCGGTCGGCGATCACCAGGATGCCGTCGCCGCCGGCGCCCTGGGCCGGCTTGATCACGAAATCGCTACGGCCACCAATGATTTCGTCGAGCTTGTCGATTTCTTTTTCGGTGGAAATGATCCCGTACATCTCTGGCACATGGATCCCGGCCGCAATCGCCCGCTCCTTGGTGATGATCTTGTCATCGACAATCGGATACAGGCTGCGCTTGTTGTACTTGAGCACGTAGTCGGCATTACGCCGGTTGATGCCCATGATGCCCCGCGCCTCCAGGGCCTTCCAGGTCTTCCAGAACCCGAACATTACGAATCAGCCTTGAGGAAGGCCTTGAAACGCACCAGCTCGGTCAGGCGATAGCCACGATAGCGACCCATGGCCAGCATGAAGCCCACCAGGATCAACAGGATCGCCGGGAAGGTGAACACGAAGTAGATCAGCTCCGGCACGCTCATGATGATGTGGGCCAGGGACGCGGCGAACAGGGTGCCAATCGCGACTTTCATCGCATGGCCGCCACCGCGCTCTTCCCAGGTGATGGACAGGCGTTCGATGGTCATGGTCAGGATCACCATCGGGAACAGCGCCACCGACAGGCCGCGTTCCAGGCCCAGCTTGTGGCTGAACAGGCTGATGGCCGCAATCAGCACCACGACGA
This sequence comes from Pseudomonas sp. WS 5059, assembly GCF_012985525.1. Taxonomy (NCBI): domain Bacteria; kingdom Pseudomonadati; phylum Pseudomonadota; class Gammaproteobacteria; order Pseudomonadales; family Pseudomonadaceae; genus Pseudomonas; species Pseudomonas sp. WS 5059. The sequence continues at coordinate 134,221 of NZ_JAAQWO010000008.1, forward strand.
AGGTCAGCACCACCGACAGCCTCGGCAGCATCTGCAACTTCAAGTGCTCCAGGTACGAGCGCAGCGACAGCCCGAGCGCCGTAATCACGGTAAACAGCACGATGCCAAAGCCCAGCTGCGTCTCGCGAAATGCCAGGGCGATCAGTACCGGGGTGAATGTACCCAGGGTTTGCAGGCCGATCAGGTTGCGCAGAATCAGGATCACCAGCACGCCAATGGGGATCATCACCATGATCATGAAGGTCTGCTGGGTTTGCAGCGGCAGGCCGTAGAGCGAGTATTCGAGGAAGTTGGCGTCGGTGTTCTCGTCCGTCAGCTTGGCCAGGCGGATCGCGTTCATCTCGCTGTTGTTCAGGCTGAAGGTCACGGCGGCTTTCTTGCCGCCATCGACGGTGATCAGGTTTTCATCGCCGGTCCACCACAGCAGGCGGTCCGAGGGCAGGCCCTGTTCGCCGGTTTCCGGGTTGAAGTACAGCCAGTCGTTGCCATTGAAGCTGCGCAGCCACAGCTCCGGGGTTTGCGGTTGGTCGGCCACCAGGCGGATGGTGTGGACTTTTTCTACCGGCACGTGGGCTATGGACAGCAGTAACTCGACGATCTTGGCCTTGTGGGGCGTCGACGGATCGCCCGCCAGCAGCAGCTTGACGTTATCGTCGTTAAGGTTGTTGGTGCGCTTGATGGCTTCGCTGATAAACGTCTCGACATCGGCCGAGTGCTGGCGGATCGGTGCCAGCAGGGCCTCGGCGGCGATTTTTTCCGGGCCTTCCACGGCAATGCTGTCGCGGAAGGTCGGGCCCTTGACCTTGACCTTCTCGCCGCTGTAGCGCTTGGTCAGCACCAGGCGGTAGTAGAGGGTCTGGTTGCCCTTGGCGCGCCGGGCCGACCAGGTGACCTTGCGGTTGCCGTCGATGCGGTTGACGCTCACCCCATAGTTATTGGAGATGAAGCTCTCATTGAGGCTGACGAAGTCGCGGCTCAGGGGCGGCACGAACATCTGGACCTTGACCGGGTCCTTGGCATTGGCGACGAACTCGACCTTGGCGTCGATGTTCCACAGGTCGTCAGTGGCGTCTTCGGTCACCGGGATGCCGAGGACGAAGATCTGATAGGCCGTGACCGAAATGCCCAGTACCACCAGGACGGCGATCAGAATCTTCAGGTGCATAGTAAGAGAGCGCATTGGAATTACTCGGCGGTATGAGCGTCGGTGGCGCAGGCAGGTTTGCCCGCTGCGTATTTAAGACTGGGGTCGACCAGCGCATCAAAGCGTTTCAAGGCTTCGGAGCCGATCAGCAGCGGATATTGGAAGGCGCTGCGGTCAGTCAAGTTCACTTCGATGCTGCGTAAAGCGGTGCCCATGCAGATGTCCAGGGCAATCACCGGACGGGCGGTGTAGTTCTTGTCCTCATCGGGGTCGTAGTCGCCGGCGCGACGCTTGATCTTGCTGACGCGGGCCAGGGGGCGCTCGATGGGGTGCGAATGGGCGGTGTCTATGGCCAGGTAGAAGCGGACCCAGGACTCACCATTGCGCTTGAAGCGCTTGATATCCCGGGCACTCAAGGACGCAGTCTTGGCGCCGGTGTCGAGCTTGGCGGCGACTTCCAAGTCAATGCCCGCCAGCTTGGCGTATTCATTGAGGCCGTAAACCGTCTTCTCGGCAGCGATGCCAAGGCCCGGAAACATCAGTAGGCAGAACAATAGGGGGAAGGGCTTGAGTCTCATAGATCCTGAGGCGGTGCAGTGCGATGTTTGATTCAAGGCGACTGGCATTGCTGCGCAAGCTCCCTCGTGCGCCTTTTCATCCGGAGATGTCAGGCAAATGCGGCGGGCATTCTAACATGAAGGTTTTCTGGCGCCAGCGCTGGCAGCCGGCCATGCCTTGTCGCGTGCAGGGCGGGTTATTAGACGATTGTCGACAATGTGCATTTATTCTTTGACTATCAGGGGCTGATTGGCTAGTTTTTGCGGCATTGCTTTTAAAGGTGTCGACAATCATGCTGGATCAGCTGGAAATTCCGGTGGCAGGGCAGGACGATTCCCAGACGATGTCCGAGAACGTCTTCCGTCGTATCCAGGCCGCCATCGTCAAGGGCGAGATAGCCCCCGGCAGCAAGATCTCTGAGCCTGAGCTGGCGCGCACCTACGGCATCAGCCGTGGCCCGTTGCGCGAGGCGATCCACCGCCTGGAAGGCCAGCGCCTGCTGGTGCGCGTGCCCCATGTCGGCGCGCGGGTGGTGTCCCTGAGCCAGGCGGAACTGGTGGAACTCTACGAAATCCGCGAATCCCTCGAAGGCATGGCCTGCCGCCTGGCCGCCGAGCGCATGAGCGACGCAGAAATCGAGGAGCTGCGCCAGGTCCTGCACACCCACGAGCGCGATGCTGCGTTCCAGGCCGGTGTTGGCTATTACCAGCAGGAAGGCGACTTCGACTTTCACTACCGGATCATCCAGGGCGCGCGTAACCGCACCTTGACCCAGATGCTGTGCGGCGAGCTGTATCAACTGGTGCGCATGTACCGCATCCAGTTCTCCGCCACCCCCAATCGTCCACGCCAGGCATTTGCCGAGCATCACCGCATTCTTGACGCGATTGCCGATCGCGACGGTGAACTGGCCGAGTTGTTGATGCGCCGTCATATCGGCGCTTCCAAACGCAATATCGCCCGTCACTTCCCCGACGGCGCCCCCTCGAGAGGTGAGTCATGAGTTCCGATAAAAACAGCACCCCAGGCCAGCGTTTCCGTGATGCGGTAGCCAGCGAACACCCGCTGCAAGTGGTTGGCGCGATCAACGCCAACCATGCCTTGCTGGCCAAGCGCGCCGGTTTCAAGGCCATTTACCTGTCTGGTGGCGGTGTCGCCGCGGGCTCCCTGGGGGTGCCGGACCTGGGCATCACCGGCCTGGATGACGTGCTGACCGACGTGCGCCGGATCACCGACGTATGCGACCTGCCGCTGCTGGTGGACGTGGACACCGGTTTCGGTTCCTCGGCGTTCAACGTGGCGCGTACCGTCAAGTCGATGATCAAGTTCGGCGCCGCCGCGATCCATATCGAAGACCAGGTGGGCGCCAAGCGCTGCGGCCATCGCCCGAATAAGGAAATCGTCTCGCAGCAGGAAATGGTCGACCGCATCAAGGCTGCCGTGGATGCCCGCACCGATGACAGCTTCGTGATCATGGCGCGCACCGACGCCCTGGCCGTGGAAGGCCTGGAGTCTGCCCTGGAACGCGCTGCCGCGTGCATCGAGGCCGGCGCCGACATGGTCTTCCCCGAGGCCATCACCGAGCTGGAGATGTACAAGCTGTTCGCCTCCCGTGTGAAGGCGCCGATCCTGGCCAACATCACGGAATTCGGCGCGACGCCGCTGTACACCACCGAACAGTTGAAATCTGCCGATGTTTCCATCGTGCTGTACCCGTTGTCGGCATTCCGCGCCATGAACAAGGCCGCCGAGAACGTCTACACCGCGATCCGTCGCGACGGCACCCAACAGAACGTGATCGACACCATGCAAACCCGCATGGAGCTTTACGATCGCATTGACTACCACACCTTCGAGCAGAAGCTCGACGCGCTGTTCGCCGCCAAGAAATAAGCGCAGCGCCTCCCAGATAACTACAAAATTGGAGAAGAACCATGGCTGAAGCAAAAGTACTCAGTGGCGCCGGCCTGCGTGGCCAGGTGGCCGGGCAGACGGCACTGTCCACCGTGGGCCAGGCCGGTGCCGGCCTGACCTATCGCGGCTACGACGTGCGTGAACTGGCCGCCGACGCGCAGTTTGAAGAAGTCGCCTACCTGCTGTTGTACGGCGAATTGCCGAGCAAGGCTGAGCTGGCGGCCTACAGCGCCAAGCTGAGCAAGCTGCGTGACCTGCCCCAGGCGCTCAAGGAAGTACTGGAGCGCATCCCCGCCGACGCCCACCCGATGGACGTGATGCGCACCGGTTGCTCGTTCCTCGGCAACATCGAGCCGGAACAAGACTTCAGCGTGCAGCGCGATGTCACCGACCGCCTGCTGGCCGCGTTCCCGGCGATCATGTGCTACTGGTACCGCTTCAGCCATGACGGCAAGCGCATCGACTGCGTGACCGACGAGCCGAGCATCGGTGGGCATTTCCTGCACCTGCTGCACGGCGAGAAGCCGAGCCCGCTGCACGAAAAAGTCATGAACGTGTCGCTGATCCTGTACGCCGAGCACGAGTTCAACGCCTCGACGTTCACCGCTCGTGTGTGTGCCTCGACCCTGTCCGACTTGTATTCCTGCGTCACCGCCGCCATCGGCTCGCTGCGCGGCCCGCTGCATGGCGGCGCCAACGAAGCGGCGATGGAAATGATCGAGCGTTTCTCCTCGGCCGAAGACGCCGTGAAAGGCACCCTCGGCATGCTGGAGCGCAAGGACAAGATCATGGGCTTTGGCCACGCGATCTATAAAGACAACGACCCGCGTAATGAAGTGATCAAGGGCTGGTCGAAAAAACTCGCCGATGAAGTGGGCGACAAGGTGCTGTTCCCGGTCTCCGAAGCCATCGACAAAACCATGTGGGAACAGAAAAAACTGTTCCCCAACGCCGACTTCTACCATGCCTCGGCGTACCACTTCATGGGCATCCCGACCAAGCTGTTCACGCCTATCTTCGTCTGCTCGCGCCTCACCGGCTGGGCGGCGCATGTGTTCGAGCAGCGTGCCAACAACCGCATCATCCGTCCAAGCGCCGAGTACATCGGCGTCGAGCAGCGCAAGTTCGTGCCAATCGAACGTCGCTGAATGAGGAGACCGACAATCCCGAATTGGTAACCGAATCAGAAGTGTGGGAGCGGGCTTGCTCGCGAATGCGGGGTAACAGTCACTGAATGTGTTGAATGACACACCACATTCGCGAGCAAGCCCGCTCCCACATTTTGACCTCATTCCAATTCTGGGTCGGTACAGGTCTTCCTTCTGTAACTACCGTGACCGAGTCCTGACGATGAACACTGAATTTCGCAAACCGCTCCCCGGCAGCCGCCTGGATTACTTCGACGCCCGTGCGGCTGTCGAGGCCATCACCCCCGGTGCCTACGCCACGCTGCCCTACACCTCCCGCGTGCTCGCCGAAAACCTGGTGCGCCGCTGCGACCCGGCGACGCTCAACGCGTCCCTGAGCCAGTTGATCGAACGCAAGCGCGACCTCGACTTTCCCTGGTTCCCGGCCCGTGTGGTATGCCATGACATCCTCGGCCAGACCGCCCTGGTGGACCTCGCCGGCCTGCGTGATGCCATCGCCCTGCAAGGGGGGGACCCGGCCCAGGTCAACCCGGTGGTGCCGACCCAACTGATCGTCGACCACTCCCTGGCGGTCGAGGCCGGTGGTTCTGACCCACAGGCCTTCGAGAAAAATCGCGCCATCGAAGACCGCCGCAACGAAGACCGTTTCCACTTTATCGAGTGGACCAAAAAGGCCTTCAAGAACGTCGATGTGATCCCGCCGGGCAACGGCATCATGCACCAGATCAACCTGGAGAAAATGTCCCCGGTGATCCAGGTGCGTGACGGCGTGGCCTTCCCGGATACTTGCGTCGGCACCGACAGCCACACCCCCCACGTCGACGCCCTGGGCGTGATCGCCATTGGCGTCGGCGGCCTGGAAGCCGAAAGTGTGATGCTTGGCCGCGCGTCGTGGATGCGCCTGCCGGAAAGCGTTGGCGTCGAACTGACGGGCAAGCTGCAACCGGGCATCACCGCCACCGACATGGTGCTGGCCCTGACCGAGTTCCTGCGCCAGCAGAAAGTCGTCGGTGCCTGGCTGGAGTTCTTCGGTGAAGGCGCTTCGGCCCTGACCCTGGGCGACCGCGCCACCATCTCCAACATGGCCCCGGAATATGGCGCTACGGCGGCGATGTTCTACATCGACGCGCAGACCATCGCCTATCTCAAGCTCACCGGTCGCGAAGACGAACAAGTCGCCCTGGTCGAGCAGTACGCACGGCACACCGGCCTGTGGGCCGATGACCTCAAGGGCGCGCAATACGAGCGTGGCCTGAGCTTCGACCTGTCCAGCGTCGTGCGCAATATGGCCGGCCCGAGCAACCCGCATGCACGTGTGGCTACCAGCGACCTGGCGGCCAAGGGCATTTCCGGGCAATGGGATGACGTGCCGGGGCAAATGCCCGACGGCGCGGTGATCATCGCTGCCATTACCAGTTGCACCAACACCAGCAACCCGCGCAACGTGATCGCCGCCGGCCTGCTGGCGCGCAATGCCAACAAGCTGGGGCTGGCCCGCAAGCCGTGGGTCAAGTCATCCCTGGCCCCGGGTTCGAAAACCGTGGCCATGTACCTCGACGAAGCCGGGCTGACCAGCGAGTTGGAGCAGTTGGGTTTTGGTGTCGTTGCCTTCGCCTGCACCACCTGCAACGGCATGTCCGGTGCACTCGACCCGGTGATCCAGCAAGAAATCATCGACCGCGACCTGTACGCCACCGCCGTGCTCTCGGGTAACCGCAACTTCGACGGGCGCATCCACCCGTACGCCAAGCAAGCGTTCCTGGCGTCGCCACCGCTGGTGGTGGCCTACGCGATTGCCGGCACCATCCGTTTCGATATCGAAAAAGACGTACTGGGCCTGGACGCGAGCGGCAAGGAAATCCGCCTGCAGGACATCTGGCCGAGCGACGAAGAAATCGACGCGGTGGTCAAGGCCTCGGTCAAGCCTGAGCAGTTCCGCCAGGTCTACATCCCGATGTTCGCGATCCATGAAGACACCGGCCCGAAAGTCACCCCGCTATACGACTGGCGCCCGCAAAGCACCTACATCCGTCGTCCGCCGTACTGGGAAGGCGCCCTGGCCGGTGCGCGTCCGCTCAAGGGCATGCGCCCGCTGGCGGTGCTGCCGGACAACATCACCACTGACCACCTGTCGCCGTCCAACGCGATCATGCTCGACAGTGCCGCCGGCGAATACCTGGCGAAAATGGGCTTGCCGGAAGTCGACTTCAACTCCTATGCAACACACCGTGGCGACCACCTGACCGCCCAGCGCGCGACCTTTGCCAACCCCAAGCTGTTCAATGAAATGGTCCAGGAAAACGGCAAGGTCAAGCAGGGTTCCCTGGCGCGCATCGAACCGGAAGGCCGGGTCACGCGGATGTGGGAAGCCATCGAAACCTACATGGAGCGCAAGCAGCCGCTGATCATCATTGCCGGCGCCGACTACGGCCAGGGTTCGTCCCGCGACTGGGCGGCCAAGGGCGTGCGCCTGGCGGGTGTGGAAGCGATTGCCGCCGAAGGCTTCGAACGCATCCACCGCACCAACCTGGTGGGCATGGGCGTGCTGCCCCTGGAATTTTTGCCGGGCACCGACCGCAAGACTCTGCAGATCGATGGCAGCGAAACCTATGACGTAATCGGCGAGCGCACCCCGCGTGCGCAGTTGACCCTGGTGATCAACCGCAAGAATGGCGAACGTGTCGAAGTGCCAGTGACCTGCCGCCTGGACACCGCCGAAGAAGTGTCGATCTACGAGGCGGGCGGCGTGTTGCAGCGTTTTGCCCAGGACTTCCTGGAATCGGCGGCGACCGCCTGAAGAGGATAACCATGACACACGTAGCGCAAATCAAGATCGCCGCCACCTACATGCGTGGCGGCACCAGCAAGGGCGTGTTTTTCAACCTCAAGGACTTGCCCGAATCGGCCCAGGTCCCGGGGGCGGCGCGCGATGCCCTGCTGCTGCGGGTGATCGGCAGCCCCGACCCCTATGACAAGCAGATCGACGGCATGGGCGGTGCCACGTCGAGCACCAGCAAAACCGTGATCCTCGCCAAGAGCACCCGCGCCGAGCATGACGTGGACTACCTGTTTGGCCAGGTGTCCATCGACAAGCCTTTTGTCGACTGGAGCGGCAACTGCGGCAACCTGTCGGCAGCGGTGGGTGCATTCGCCATCAGTGCTGGCCTGGTGGACGCTGCGCGTATCCCCTCTAACGGCGTGGCCGTGGTGCGGGTTTGGCAGGCGAATATCGGCAAGACCATCATCGCCCATGTGCCGATCACCGACGGCGCGGTGCAGGAAACCGGCGACTTCGAGCTGGATGGCGTGACCTTCCCGGCGGCCGAAGTGCAACTGGAATTCCTCGACCCGGCAGCCGAAGAAGAGGGCGGCGGCGGTTCGATGTTCCCCACCGGCAACCTGATCGACGACCTGCAAGTGCCGGGTGTCGGCACCTTCAAGGCGACGCTGATCAACGCGGGGATCCCGACGATTTTTATCAACGCGCAAGACCTCGGCTACACCGGCACCGAGCTGCAAGGCGCGATCAATAGCGATCCGAAAGCCCTGGCCATGTTCGAGACAGTGCGGGCCCATGGGGCGTTGCGCATGGGCCTGATCAAGCACCTGGACGAAGCGGCCCAGCGCCAGCACACACCGAAGCTGGCGTTCGTGGCCAAGCCTGCGGATTACCTGGCCTCCAGTGGCAAGGCGATCAAGGCCGGCGATGTGGACCTGCTGGTGCGGGCGCTGTCCATGGGCAAGCTGCACCACGCGATGATGGGCACGGCCGCGGTGGCGATTGGCACGGCGGCGGCGATTTCCGGGACACTGGTCAGCCTCGCGGCGGGCGGTGTGGAACGCAATGCCGTGCGCTTCGGGCATCCGTCCGGCACCTTGCGCGTGGGCGCAGAGGCCAGCCAGGTCAACGGCGAATGGGTGGTGAAGAAGGCCATCATGAGCCGCAGTGCGCGGGTCTTGATGGAAGGCTACGTGCGCGTGCCCGGCGACGCATTCTAAAGCCGGCCCCAATGTGCGAGCGGGCTTGTGTGGGAGCGGGCTTGCCCGCGAAAGCAGTGGGTCAGTCAATGTCAATGTTTGCTGGGCCGACGTCTTCGCGAGCAAGCCCGCTCCCACACAAGCCCGCTCCCACAGGGGGCTAGCGGTGGCTTCTCGATTTTTGTATTAGAGCAGGCGAGAGACCTGCCACAAACGACCAACCCTGAGCCTGAGGAAGGAACACACCCACCTATTTTGGAGTACTGCCATGAGCGCCAACGTCGACCAGAACAACCGCCCCGACTATGACCAGGTTTTGCAGGACATCGCCGATTACGTCCTCAACTACCGCATCGACTCACGGGACGCCCTGGACACCGCCCGCAACTGCCTGATGGACACCCTCGGCTGCGGCCTGCTGGCCCTGCGCTTTCCTGAGTGCACCAAGCATTTGGGACCGATTGTCGAAGGCACAGTGGTGCCGTTCGGTGCCCGGGTGCCGGGTACGTCCTATCGCCTGGACCCGGTCAAGGCCGCGTGGGACATCGGCTGCATCGTGCGTTGGCTCGATTACAACGACACCTGGCTCGCTGCCGAATGGGGCCATCCTTCGGATAACCTCGGCGGCATCCTGGCCGTTGCCGATCACCTGTCACAAAAACGCGTGGCCCATGGCGAGGCGCCGCTGACCGTGCGCGCGGTGCTGGAAGCGATGATCATGGCCCACGAAATCCAGGGCGTGATTGCCCTGGAAAACTCCTTCAACCGCGTCGGCCTCGACCATGTGCTGCTGGTCAAAGTCGCCTCTACGGCGGTCTGCGCCAAGTTGATGGGTGCCAATCGTGAGCAACTGCTGGCGGCGTTGTCCCAGGCGTTTGTCGATGGGCAGGCGCTGCGCACTTACCGTCACGCGCCGAATGCCGGGTCGCGCAAGTCGTGGGCGGCGGGGGATGCGTCGAGCCGTGGCGTGCGCCTGGCGGATATCGCCCTGCGCGGCGAAATGGGCATCCCGGGTGTGTTGAGCGCGCCGCAATGGGGTTTTTATGACGTGCTGTTCAGCCACACCAACAAGGACCTGGCCCTCAAACCTGAGGGCAAGCGCGCGTTCAGCCTGCCCCAGCCCTATGGCACTTATGTGATGGAAAACGTGCTGTTCAAGATCAGCTTTCCCGCCGAATTCCACGCCCAGACCGCCTGTGAAGCCGCCGTCACCTTGTACCCGCAGGTCAAGCAGCGCTTGCATGAAATCGAGCGCATCGTGATCACCACCCACGAGTCGGCCATTCGCATCATTTCCAAGGTCGGCCAACTGGCTAATGCGGCCGACCGCGACCACTGCCTGCAATACATGACCGCTGTGCCCCTGGCGTTTGGCAACCTGGTGGCCGAGCAGTACGAAGATGAATTCCATGCCGCACACCCGATCATCGATGAGTTACGCAAAAAAATGGTCATCGTCGAAGACCCGCGTTACAGCCGCGAATACCTTGAAGCTGACAAGCGTTCCATTGCCAACGCCGTGCAGGTGTTTTTCACCGATGGTTCGAGCACCGAACAGGTCGCGGTGGAATACCCGATTGGCCATCGTCGGCGCCGGGCGGATAGCATTCCGTTGCTGGAAGACAAGTTCAAGGCCAACCTGGCGACACGCTTCACTGCGCAGCGCAGCGCTGAGATTTTTGCACTGTGCAAGGACCAGGCACGGCTGGAAGGGACGCCGGTGAATCGGTTTGTGGATCTGTGGGTGATGTAATAAAAGCCGCTGCAAGGTGGCAGGATTTGCAGTCGACACACTTTGCCAATCGTATGTCCTACATCTTCGGAACCGTCTTCAGATAATTGCCAATCAGGTAGCCAGATGACCTTTTGTACCGGGTCGTCTGGCAAGCAAGACCTGTGAATTAAATGAGAGGTTCGCCATGACTAGCGTAAACCAGCAGCAGTACGCGCCCTACCACGGCTATGAAATGCCCTCCAAGCCTGCATCCGCGCAGTCCGAAAACAGCGCCAAAACCCAGACTCCCGGCCAGACTCCAGCAGATTCAGCATCCCCTCGAAAGCCTATGACTGCACAGCAGCGCGGGCAGTTTGCGGCCCACAAGGGCTTGGTCAACTCACCGTCATCTGCGACCAATACCGCCCCGGCCCAACTCGCACAGCTTTCCCAGCAAAACAATCAGCTGCGCGACCAGCTTAACCAGTTGGTGGCCAAGTTCTCGCCGATAATCACCGCGCTGCAGCAGCAAGTGGCTGAGCTGGCTCAGCAAGTCAACACGATGCAAAAACCGCAGAAAGAGGACGCTCCATCCAATCGGGGCGCGGGTGAAAAACCAGCGGCTCGGCAGGACAGCACAGCGGTGCAGCAGGACGGAACAGCGCCTGCAGCATCGGCCCGCGCAGAGAGTACGCCGGCTTCAGGCCCCGAAGCGCCGGGTAATCTTGAGCAGTTGACTGCTGAAAACGACCAACTGCGTGAAACGGTCGAGCGGTTGCAAACCCAGTTCACGACGGTGGTTACCAGGCTGCAAGAGCAGATCCAGGCGTTGAGCCAGAAAATAACGGGGGCCGGTACTTCCGCAAACCAGGCTCCTAGCGCAGGCCCGAAGGCTGACAGCAATACCGCGTCGGACTCTGCGCCGGCTGAGCAAGCGCCCCGTGCCAAGGGCGCCACCCCATCGGCCCAGGCCGATGAAGCCACGGCGCCGTCGGCCCGCAGTGTTGATGATCTTATGCGCGAGAACGAGCAATTGCGCGCTCGCATCGATCAAATGATGACTGAGTTCACCCAGGTGATTTCCCAACTGCAACAGCAAATAGCGCAATTGAGTGCCCAGGTCAAAGCCCAGTCGAAGTAAGGGCAAACGCGTCGATAAGGGGAGGCTGGGCCTCCCTGTTGGCTGCTTGCCGATTCACTCGAACCGCAGGATCACCCGTCGGTTGTGCTTGCTCTTCTTCTCGATTTTTTCGCAGAACACCCGACCGATTTCCTCGGTGTTGACCACATGGGTGCCGCCACACGGCTGGATATCGATGTCGGCAATTTCTATCACCCGTACCGCGCCCTGGATCACCGGAGGCGCGACGGCCTGGGTGCGGGTGATTTGCAGCAGGGTGGAGTATTCGGAGGCCGGCATCGACAGCGACTTGACCCCATGGGCCTGCTCGATCAAGGCATTGAGGTCGCGGGTGATGCTTTCCTTGTCGAGGGTCATTTCCGGCAGGTCGAAGTCCAGGCGGCCCTTGTCGGCGCTGATGCTGCAACCGGTTACCGGTGCGTCGATGATCGAGCACAACAGATGCAGGCAGGTGTGCATTTTCATGTGTTGGTAGCGACGCTCCCAGTCCAGGCCGGCATCTACCTGTACCCCCGCACGCAATGACTCGGGGCAGTGTTCCACTTGGTGCCAGATGATCGAGCGCAGGACCGGGTCGCGTACGGTGCCGGTTACATTGACCCGGCTGCCGTCCGGCAGGGTGAAGTAACCGGTATCGCCGGGTTGCCCACCGCCGGTGGGGTAGAACAGCGTGTGTTCGAGGGCCACGCCCTGTTCGCTGACGGCGATTACCCGGGCGCTGAAGGCGTTCTGGTAAGGCGCGCTGTCGAACAGCGCCAAGGTTTCCATGGTGTGTACGGACATGTTCATCCTCCAACGATCAGTGGGCTGGTTTGCAGCAGGCGCCGCACCATTGCGCTCAGCCCGGGTGGGGAGAGCAGGGTGACCTCGAATCTCGGTCCGCACACCTTCAGGTTCAGCGGCAGGCGCGGGGGGTAGGTGGGGGCCTGCAGCGTGCGCAGGCGAAACTGCAGGTGATGACGCTCCTTGACCGTGGGTTCCAGCACCAGGCCTGACAGTGGGTGGAAGTCGGCATCCAGCACCGTGACCCGGTGGCTGATGTTGACTTCGCCGACCACGTGCAGGCGCTCGTCGAGGGCAAATGCCCCGAGGTAATTGCTGGCGTCAGCTTCGTCGTTTTTCTGCAACTGGATCTGGTTGACCACCTTGACCTTGGTGCCCGCGGGCACGTCCTGGGTGATGACGCAGGAGGGGCTGATAAACACGTTGTCGCCAATCAGCACATACCCGAGCACCCTCGCGCCCGCGCCGACTTCCACGTTGTTGCCCAGGCGTGGGTGACGCTTGCCGTCCGGGTTGTTGGCGATGCCCCGGGCGCCCAGGGTCACGCCACACAGGATGTAGCAGTCATTGCCGATCTCGCAGGTCTCGCCGACCACCGTGCCAAAGCCATGATCCAGGACGAAGCGCCGGCCAATGCGGGCGGCGGGGTGGATTTCGGCGCCGGACAGGATCTTGCCCTGGTTGCTCAACGTCAGCGCGATCGCACAGAACTGGCCGTGGGCCTGGTCGGGTAGATTCCATACCCGATGCGCCAGCCGGTAATACAGCACGGCCTTGAATGAGGCGTAGGACTCCAGGATCAGTTCGCCGCGGCCCCTGGACGCCGGATCGCGCCAGGCATAGGCGATCAAGTCCTCGGCCACCTCCTGCGCGGCGGGCTGGATCAACGCCGCCAGGTGTGGCTGCAACTGTGCCATCTGCGCCGGCGACAGGGTCTTGATGAGGTGGGTCAGCAGCTCATCGTGCAGCTGTTGCATGTCGATAAAGCCTCCCATGGAAGGCACCCCCGTAATTGTCGTTATTCGAAGCAGGGCAGATAACTGTCGGCGCTGTCGTACACCATGGTCAGGACGACGGTGTCGGTGGGCAGTTCCGGTGCGAGCCTGGCGATGGCCACCATATTGGCGGCCGACGACAGCCCCAGGCTGATGGCATCGGTACGCATGATGCGTTTCATCATTTCCAGGCAATCGAGGCGCGAGACCTTGAGCATGCCGTCCAGCACGTTCAGGTTGAGAATGCTCGGGATCAGGCCGATGGACAGGCCCTGGATATGATGCGGCGCATGGCTATCACTTAGCAGGTCGCACTCCTCGGGCTCCACGCCCATCACGCGGATCTGCGGCCAGGTGGCCTTGAGGGTTTCACCGATCCCGGTGATGTGGCCCCCGGTGCCTATCCCGCTGACGAAATAGTCGACCTGGCGCTCGCCAAAGGCACGGATGATTTCCGGGGCGGTGGTGTCGCGGTGGGTCTGGGGGTTGGCGCCGTTGCGCTGTTGGTTGAGCATGACGAAGCTGGGGTTTTCCAGCTGCAACTCCATGCACTTTTCGCCATGGGAGTTATTGCCCAGGCGGCTATCGGACAGCACCACCTTGGCGCCATACAGGCGCAGCAGCTTTTGCTTTTCGGGGCTGTAGTTGTCGGGAATCACCAGCACCACTTTGTAGCCCAGCACGTTGCCGGCCATCACCAGGCCGATGCCCGTGTTGCCGCCGCTGGGTTCGATGATGGTTTGCCCCGAATCGCGAATCAGGATGCCCCGGCGCTCGGCGTCGAGGATCATTCCCAGGGCAATCCGTGCCTTGTGGCTACCGCCCGGGTTCAGGGATTCAAGCTTGGCGAAGACCTCGATGCCGAGGTCTTCGGAGAATTGTTCCAGGCGCACGATAGGCGTTTGGCCAATGGCGTCGAGTATGGAGTTATGCAGCATCGGATAAGTACCCCAAGGCCTGTGGTCAGTACAACGGCATGTCGGGTTCGACGTCGCGTACCCAGTGTTTCATGCCGCCTTGCAGCACCCGGGTGTTGGCAAAGCCTGCGGCCAGCAACGTACTGGCGGCTTGCTCGGCGCGGCTGCCGGCATAGCAGATCAGGTAATGGGTGTTGTCACGGCTGAGGGTATCGAGTTGCTCGTCGAGCTGGGCCAAGGGGATGTGCACCACGCCGGGCAGTTGGCAGACCTCCAGCTCGCTGGCGTCGCGTACATCCAGCAGGATATCGGCGCTGCGGCGCTGCTCCAGCAGTTGCTTGAGCACCTGGGGCTTGATGTAGTGCTCTTCTGCCAGACCCTGGGTGCCGCGGAGGGTATCGGCACACACGGCGGCGGGTTGGTGTTCTTCACGCAAGTCGGAACAGCACGGGCAGTCGGCGCGGCGCTTGAAACGCAGTTCACTGAATTTCATGGCCAGGGCATCAAAGCGCATCAACCGGCCGGACAAGGATTCGCCGAGGCCGATCAACAGCTTGATCGCCTCGGTGGCCTGGATCATCCCGACCACACCGGGCAATACACCGATCACCCCACCGGCGCTGCAATTGGGCGCCAGTTCCGCGGGTGGCGCGTGGGGGTACAGGCAGCGGTAGCAGGGCCCGCCTTGATAGTTGAACACGCTGATCTGGCCGTCGAAGCGGTAGATCGCGCCGTACACCAACGGCTTGCCCAACTGTACGCAGGCATCATTGACCTGGTAGCGGGTCTCGAAGTTGTCAGTACCGTCGATCACCAGATCGTAGGCGCCGACCAGTTCCAGGGCGTTGTCGGCATTCAGTGCGGTGTCGTAGGTGTTGATCCGGATATGCGCGTTGAGGTCCTGCAGCCGGCGCTTGGCGGATTCGACCTTGGGCAGGCCCAGGGTGCTGTTGCCGTGCACGACCTGGCGTTGCAGGTTGCTGCTTTCCACCACATCGAAGTCCACCAGCCCCAGGGTGCCGATGCCGGCTGCGGCCAGGTACAGGCTGATGGGCGAGCCCAGGCCACCGGTACCGATGATCAGCACCTTGGCTTTCTTCAGGTTCAGTTGCCCTTCGCGGCCGACGCCGGGCAGGGTGATATGGCGCACATAGCGCTGCACTTCCTCGTTGCTCAGGGACTCGATGTCGATGCCGCCGGAGGTGGCGAGCAGCACTTCGATCCTGGCTTTCTCGGGCAGCGGCTCGTCGGGGCCGATCAGTTCTTCCCCGGCCGTGAACAGGAAATGTTCCTTGAGTCGACCGTTGTTTTCGTGGAACAGGTGCGCCCGTAGCTGCGGGTAGCGGGCACAGAGGCCTTCAATGACTTCGCGCAATGTCGATCCGGCACCCTCGAGGGTCGATTCTGGCAACTTGGCCACACGGGCCAGGATGTCGGGGAAAGAGACAGCGTTCATGTACAACTCCGTTTGCAGGTCGTTGAAGGGGGTGAGGGCGAAGTGCGTGCCATCCCAGGCAAACAGCTTCGACCCAAGGGCCTTGCCCTGGCGAACATCCACCACCAGGTAGCTGACGGGGTAGATCGGTTCCCCCATGTAGAGGGCCTTGTCCTGATCCTCGTCGCTGAAATAGGCACCGACATCCGGGTGGGAGTGGTAGATCACCACCACCGGGTTATCCGTGCGAAAGGCCTTGTTCATCAGCAGCGTGTCGGTCACCGAGAAGGTGTAGCCGTTGGCCGCGCTGCGGGGGTAGGCCTCGGGGTTCTTGCGGTGTAACTCGTTCTGGATATTGCTGCCCAGGTACACACTGCCGTCGGCGAAGACAAAGCCGCAGCACTCTTCGGGGTAGGTGCTGCTGGCGTGGGCGTAGATCTGTGCCAGGGCGGTTTGGCGGAGGACGTCCATGTTTCTCTCGCGTGGTGGGGAAAGGGTCAATTGGGTTTTGCCAGCAGCTTTTCGATCGGCAACTTGGTGATGGCAAAGCCTGCCAGCAGGATCGCCGAATACAGCATCAGGTCCCGGGACAGTTCCAGGCCTTCGTACCAGGCGCCGATGATCACGGCGAACACCGGGAAAATAATGAAGACGAACGACAGGATGATCGGGCTCAGGCGCTTGAGCAGCATGAAGTACACGATAAACCCACCAACTGAGGCCACCAGGCCCAGGTAGAACAGGGCGCTCCAGGAACGCAGGGTAATGGCCTCGAAGGTCGGTGATTCAAACCACAGCCCGGCGACGAACAGCATCAGCCCGGCAATCCCGATGGGTAGGGTGTTGTAGGTGATCACACTGATGGCGCTGCCTTTTTGCTTGGTAATGACATAGCACAAGGCATGCATGATCGCGGCGCTCAGAATGGCCAGGACGCCGAAGAACTCGGCATGGTCAAGGTGCAGTCCCTGGCTCTTGATGATCATGTACAGGCTGGCGAAACCGATGCCGATCCCCACGACCTGGGAAAAGTAGATGCGCTCGCGCAGGAATAGCGCGGAGAAGATCAGGATGAACACCGGCATGCAACTGAACAGCAGGGCGGTGAGGCCGGACGAGACGTGCATCTCGCCATAGTTGAGCAGGTAGTAGGGCACGCTGAAATAGCAAAGGGTCACGAACACAAAGAACCAGCGGCTTTCCCGTGGAAACAGGATCGGCTCGCGACGCAGGAAGGCAAAACACAGGAACAGCGGGAAGGCGATCAAAAAGCGCAGGCCCGCCGACGTCAGGGGCGGCACGCTTTCCACGGCGATCTTGATCCCCAGCCAGGTGGTGCCCCAGCTCAGGCAGACAATCAGGAACATCACACTGGTGATCAGGCCAGCCAGCCATTGTTTGGAGGGTTTGGTTTTTTCGGAATTTTCGAGAACGGCGGACATTGGCATCGTTTATTGCTTCCCTGAGCCGGAATTGAACTCTATATTGGACTTGTAATTAGAGGTTTCACCCGGTGATTGAACCCGTAAAAGCACACTATTAGGGCGAATGATGGCTGTCAAAACAAATATTGACATGGTGTCAATTATGCGAGAGGGACTGTCCAGTGGGCAGGGCGTGAAGTACAAACGCCTGTCTGATGTGATGGAGCGGGGCATCCTCGAGGGCTTGATCGAACCAGGGCGCAAACTGCCGCCTCATCGGGTGCTTTCCGACAACCTGGGGGTGACCATCGGCACGATCAGCCGCGCCTACGGCGAACTGGAACGCCTGGGCCTGGTGGTGGCGCGGGTGGGCGACGGCACATTCGTGCGCAAGCGTGGGATGGAGCGCCAGCGCGACGAAGGCTTTCGCAACGTCAGCGAGGAACCGCGCCAGTACTTCGATATGAGCCGCAATATGCACATCCCGGGGCAGGAGACCACGTTCCTGGCCCAGAGCTTTGAAACCCTGGCCACCAATGCCAAGTTCCTGCAGGACATCAGTGCCTACACCCCGGACGCCGGCTTGCCCCGCTACCGCGCGGCGGGCGCGCAATGGTTGGTGCAGCGTGATTTTCATCCGATTCCCGAGCAGGTCATCTGTGTCAACGGCGGCCAGCATGGTTTGTTGTGCGCGTTGATGGCGTTGGTGCGCGCGGGCGATACGGTCGTCACCGAGCAGTTGACCTATCCCGGCCTGATCACTGCCGCACGGATGCTTGGCATCCGCCTGATCGGCCTGGAAATGGACGAGGAGGGTGTGCTGCCGACGGCCCTGGAGGAGGTGTGTCGTAATCACCGGGTTTCTGCCCTGTACTGCACGCCGACCATCCAGAATCCGACGACAGCGGTCTTGTCGGTTGCCCGCCGCGAGGCGCTGGCCAGGGTCTGCCGTGAGCACAACCTGCTGATCCTGGAGGACGAGGCCCATGGTGTGTTGGTGGAGGACCGCCCGCCGCCCCTGAGTCATTTTGCCCCGGAGCGCACGATTCTGATCAGCAGCCTGAGCAAGGCGGTATCGGCGGGCTTGCGCGTGGGGTATGTGCATGCGCCGCCGGCGTTGGTCAGCCGTATTTCCGCAGCGCTGCGCTCAACCTGTTGGATGGCCACCCCTGTGACCCTGGAACTGGCCACGCAGTGGATTGAAAACGGCACGGCAGCGCATCTGTTGCGTCAGCAGATCCACGAAATCAGCCGGCGCAAGGCGTTGGTCGAGGACCTGCTGAGCGGCCTGGAATACCGGACGCACCCCAATAGCCCGCACTTCTGGATTGAAGTCCCGGAGCCATGGCGTGCGTCGGAAATAGAGGCTGAGCTCAAGCAGAACAATTACCTGATCGCCACGGCCGAGGCCTTCGCCGTGGGGCAGACGGCCGTGCCGCAGTTTATTCGGGCGAGTATCTGCAATACGTCTGGGGATGATCAGCTGCTAAGGGCAGGGTTTGATGCGCTGGCCACGGCGCTGGGGCAGGGTGGGGACCGGTTTCATCTGTGAGGCTGGGTTATCGTTGATCGCAGGCAAGTCGAATTGTCCCACCGCAGCTCCCGCATTTGACGTGTGAACCCGATCAAATATGGGAGCTGGCTCAAGCAATGCAAATTACTTGAAGCGCCGCTCGACGCCCTTTTCCACAAGGATCTTCGCCGAAATCTCTTCCACCGAAAAATGCGTGGAATTGATGTGCGCAATGTTCTCCCGACGGAATAGATTTTCCACTTCCCGCACCTCGAACTCGCACTGGGCATAGCTCGAATAGCGGCTGTTGGGCTTGCGTTCGTTACGGATCGCTGTCAGGCGGTCCGGGTCGATGGTCAGGCCGAACAGCTTGTGCTGATGGGTGCGCAGCACCGCCGGCAGTTGCAGGCGCTCCATGTCGTCCTCGGTCAGCGGGTAGTTGGCCGCGCGGATACCGAATTGCATGGCCATATACAGGCAGGTCGGGGTCTTGCCGCAGCGCGACACGCCGACCAGGATCAGGTCGGCCTTGTCGTAGTAATGGGTGCGGGCGCCGTCGTCGTTGTCCAGGGCGAAGTTCACCGCCTCGATCCGCTCCATATAGTTGGAGTTGTGGCCAATGGAATGGGACTTGCCTACGGAGTACGAGGAGTGTTCGCTCAACTCCTGTTCCAGGGGCGCTAGGAAGGTCGAGAAGATGTCGATCATGAAACCATTGGAGGTCGCGAGGATCTCACGGATGTCCTGATTGACGATGGTGTCGAAAATGATCGGGCGCACACCGTCTTTTTCGGCGGCCAGATTGATTTGTTGTACCATGGCCCGCGCTTTATCCACGTTATCGATATAAGGCCGGGTAAATTTGGCAAAGGTAATGCTTTCGAACTGCGCCAGCAGGCTCTGACCCAGGGTTTCGGCGGTAATGCCGGTGCCATCGGAGATAAAGAAAGCAGATCGTTTCATTTGAGCCTTGGGCCTTAAGCTGATGACGAATCTTGGATATGATAGGCGCGATTTTGCCGTCCCACAGTGGGCCGCATTCTCACTTATTTTCCAGGTCCAGGCCACAAACGCCGGTAAATGCTCCTACTGAGCCGCCGGCGCCCTGAGCTTTTCCAACACAGTTAGTGGAGAGATCACCTTGGTAGAGTACGTAGTTTCCCTCGATAAGCTCGGCGTCCATGATGTAGAGCATGTGGGGGGCAAGAACGCATCCCTCGGCGAGATGATCAGTAATCTTGCGGGCGCTGGTGTCTCGGTGCCCGGTGGTTTCGCCACCACGGCCCAGGCATACCGCGATTTCCTCGAACTGAGCGGCCTCAACGACCAGATCCACGCTGCCCTAGACGCGCTGGACGTCGATGACGTCAATGCCCTGGCCAAGACCGGCGCACAGATCCGCCAGTGGATCATGGAAGCCGAGTTCCCCGAGAAGCTCAACGCCGAAATCCGCACAGCCTTCGCCACCTTGTCGGCCGGCAACCCGGACATGGCCGTCGCCGTGCGTTCCTCGGCCACCGCCGAAGACTTGCCGGACGCCTCGTTCGCCGGCCAACAGGAAACCTTCCTGAATATCCGTGGCGTGGAAAACGTTATCCGTGCAGCCAAGGAAGTATTTGCCTCGCTGTTTAACGACCGCGCCATTTCCTACCGTGTACACCAGGGTTTCGACCACAAGTTGGTAGCGTTGTCTGCCGGCGTACAGCGCATGGTGCGTTCGGAAACCGGTACTGCCGGCGTGATGTTCACCCTGGATACCGAATCGGGCTTCCGTGACGTGGTGTTCATCACCGGCGCCTACGGCCTGGGCGAAACCGTCGTACAAGGCGCGGTCAACCCGGACGAGTTCTACGTGCACAAGCACACCCTTGAGGCCGGTCGCCCGGCGATCCTGCGCCGCAACCTGGGCAGCAAGGCCATCAAGATGATCTACGGCGACGAGGCCAAGGCCGGTCGCTCGGTGAAAACCGTTGATGTCGACAAGGCCGAGCGTGCGCGCTTTTGCCTCAGCGATGCCGAAGTCAGCGAATTGGCCAAGCAGGCGATGATCATCGAGAAGCACTACAAGTGCCCGATGGACATTGAATGGGCCAAGGACGGCGACGACGGCAAGCTGTACATCGTCCAGGCCCGTCCGGAAACCGTGAAGAGCCGCACCTCGGCCAATGTCATGGAACGCTACCTGTTGAAAGAAACCGGCACCGTGCTGGTAGAGGGCCGTGCCATCGGTCAGCGCATCGGTGCGGGCAAGGTGCGGATCATCAAGGACGTGTCCGAGATGGACAAGGTCCAGCCAGGTGACGTGCTGGTCTCCGACATGACCGACCCGGACTGGGAACCCGTGATGAAGCGCGCGAGCGCCATCGTCACCAACCGTGGCGGGCGTACCTGCCACGCGGCGATCATCGCCCGTGAGCTGGGGATCCCGGCAGTGGTGGGTTGTGGCAACGCCACCCAACTGCTCAAGGATGGCCAGGGCGTCACCGTGTCCTGCGCCGAAGGCGATACCGGCTTCATCTTTGAAGGTGAGCTGGGCTTCGATATCAAGCAAAACTCCATCGACGCCATGCCGGACCTGCCGTTCAAGATCATGATGAACGTCGGCAATCCCGATCGCGCCTTCGACTTTGCGCAGTTGCCGAACGCCGGTGTGGGCCTGGCCCGCCTGGAGTTCATCATCAACCGCATGATCGGCGTGCACCCCAAGGCCCTGTTGAACTACGACGGCCTGCCGGTGGAAATCAAGGACAGCGTCGACAAGCGCATCGCCGGCTACAACGACCCGGTGGGCTTCTACGTCGAGAAGCTGGTGGAAGGCATCAGCACCCTGGCGGCGGCCTTCTGGCCGAAGAAAGTCATCGTGCGCCTGTCCGACTTCAAGTCCAACGAATACGCGAACCTGATCGGCGGCAAGCTCTACGAACCGGAAGAAGAAAACCCGATGCTGGGCTTCCGTGGCGCCTCGCGTTACATCAGCGAAGCATTCCGTGACTGCTTTGAGCTTGAGTGCCGCGCCCTCAAGCGTGTGCGCAACGAGATGGGCCTGACCAACGTCGAGATCATGGTGCCCTTCGTGCGTACCCTGGGCGAAGCGAGCCAGGTCGTTGACCTGCTGGCCGAGAACGGTCTGACCCGCGGCGAAAACGACCTGCGCGTAATCATGATGTGCGAGCTGCCGTCCAACGCCATCCTCGCCGAAGAGTTCCTGGAGTTCTTCGATGGATTCTCCATCGGGTCCAACGACCTGACCCAGTTGACCCTGGGCCTGGACCGTGACTCCGGGATCATCGCGCACCTGTTTGACGAGCGTAACCCTGCGGTCAAGAAGCTGCTGGCCAACGCCATCCAGGCCTGTAACAAGGCCGGCAAGTACATCGGCATCTGCGGCCAAGGCCCTTCCGATCACCCGGACCTGGCCAAATGGCTGATGGAACAGGGCATCGAAAGCGTCTCGCTGAACCCCGATTCCGTGCTGGAAACCTGGTTCTTCCTGGCTGAAGGTCAAGCCTCGGCGTAATTGCCATTTGCCGGCCAGCCAGTGCGGCTGGCCGGCATTTCTCATTCTGTACAGGGCGGAACTCCTACCGGACGCCGCCCTTTTTTGTGCAAGAACATTATGCAAAGCAGCAGCAACCTGTTTCCCGTCGCCTTGATCAGCGCTGAGCGTCGTGGCGACCTGAGTGAAGATGTCTATCGCCTCAAGCCTGGCAACAGCCCCGACAGCACCGTAGAGCTGGCGGTGACACGCCTGGGCCTCGCCGATGTCGCGCAAAGCCGTGGCATACCGGTGGTGCTGGTGCATGGCAGCTTTTCCAACCGGCGCTTCTGGTATTCGCCCAAAGGTATCGGCCTGGGGGCGTACCTGGCGCGCCAGGGCTTTGATGTATGGATCCCGGAAATGCGCGGCCACGGGCTTTCCCGGCGCAACCAGGACTACGCCAAGAATCGTGTCGCCGACTATGCTCGTTACGATTTGCCAGCCATTGCCGCCTTTGTGCGTGAGCAAAGTGCGCAGATCCCGCACTGGATCGGCCATTCGTTGGGTGGCACGACTCTGGCGGCAGCCTTGGGCGGCCACTATCTGGGCGCGCCGGCGGTGGCGTCGGTGGCGTTGTTTGGCTGCCAGGTCAGCCGCACTTACTGGCCGTTGAAGATTCCGCCGGTGGAGTGGGGTGGACGCTTGATCCTCAAGCGCTTTGCCCAGCTCTCCGGCTCGCGCCTCAAGCGTGGTCCGGAAGACGAGCCTATCGGCCTGGCCCTGGAAAGCATGCGCTGGCACGGCTTGTTCGGGCGTTTCGGCGATGCCGAGCGCGACTGGTGGAAAGGCCTGGCCGAGGTCGATGTGCCGCTACTGGCCGTGAGCGCCGCTGGCGATCATCAGGACCCGGACTGGGCCTGCCGCAAGCTGTTTGAGCAGGTGGGCAGCGAGCATCGCCAGTATCTGTGCCTGGGACGCAAGCATGGGTTCAGCGGTGATTTCGGGCATGTCGAGATGCTGGTCAGCAAAGCGGCGCAGGCCGAAGTATGGCCACTGGTGCAGCGCTGGCTGAAAGATCCCCTGACACCTCCGGTGGGTGCACAGGCGCAGGTGCCTGCGACTGTCTAAGAAAAGGCTCTAAAGAGGGCGTTTCGCTTGAAGTGGCTTACGGCTAAGATATGACGCCCCGAGCTATTTTGGTCATATTCAGTCGCGCAGTGGCTATTGCGTTACAGTCTGGTGGGTCTGATCATTGTCGCCCTTGCAGCGGCAGGTCTTAAAGAATGCCCGTTGCGATGCGTTTTCTTGATGTGGCTGTGGATGTTCGACACCTTCTTTCACCGACAGGAGTTTCTCGATGAACCATTACGTTACCCCCGACCTGTGTGACGCCTACCCGGACCTGGTGCAGGTGCTGGAGCCGATGTTCGCCAACTTTGGGGGCCGGGACTCCTTCGGTGGGCAGATCGTGACCGTCAAGTGTTTTGAGGACAACTCCCGGGTCAAGGAACAGGCCGAGCTGGACGGCACTGGCAAAGTGCTGGTGGTCGACGGTGGTGGTTCGCTGCGTTGCGCCTTGCTGGGCGACATGATCGCTGATCGAGCCGCAAAGAATGGTTGGGAGGGCTTGGTGATCTACGGTTGTGTGCGTGACGTTGATGTACTGGCGCAGACCCACCTGGGCGTGCAGGCCCTGGCCAGCCACCCTAAAAAGAGTCATCGCCAGGGTGTGGGTGACGTGGGCGGGGCCGTGACCTTTGCCGGCGTGACATTGCGTCCAGGCGAATATGTCTATGCCGATAATAATGGCGTGATTGTTTCGCCAAGCCCTTTGAAAATGCCTGAATAACTGCAGCAGCCGACAGGGGTGAGGATGTTCGAGGAAGAAAACGCGCAGTGGGGGCTGGTGCATGCCCTGGTGCTGGACGGTAAAGGCGGTGCGCGTTCAATTGCCCGGACTGAGCTTGACGAGCTGCAACTGCAGCCTCAGGAAAGCCTGTGGCTGCATTGGGATCGCAGTCATCCCCAGACCCAGACCTGGTTGCGCAAATCCAGTGGCCTGAGCGAGTTTGCCTGTGACCTGCTGCTGGAGGAGAACACCCGCCCGCGTTTGCTGCCGTTGCCGGACGACGAATTGCTGCTGTTTCTGCGCGGGATCAACCTTAATCCTGGGGCTGAGCCGGAAGACATGGTGTCGGTGCGTATCTTTGCTTCGGCTGGCCGGGTCATCTCCCTGCGTCTGCGGCCATTGCGCGCCACCGACGAGTTGCTGGTGCAGTTGGCGGATGGTAAAGGCCCCAGGACTGCTTCCGAGCTGATCCTGTACATGGCGCAGTACCTGACCCATAAAGTGCAGGATCTGGTCAGTGACCTGTCTGAAATCGTCGATATCGAAGAAGAAAAACTCGATACCGACGAACGGTATACCCCGGAGCATGGCAGTGTCCTGCAGATCCGTCGGCGTGCCGCCGCGCTCAAGCGTTTTTTGGCGCCGCAGCGCGATATTTTCGCGCAACTGACACGCATAAAACTGCCATGGTTTGCCGATGACGATGCCGACTATTGGAATGAATTGAATAACAGCCTGACCCGTTACCTGGAAGAGCTGGAACTGAGCCGGGAGCGCGTGGGGCTGGTGCTGGAGGCCGAGGATCGGCGTTTGAGCGTGCGCATGAACCGCACCATGTACCGCTTCGGGATCATCACCGGGATCTTTTTGCCGATGAGTTTTCTGACAGGGTTGCTGGGGATCAACGTGGGCGGAATTCCGTTCTCCGAGAGCCCATATGGTTTCGCGCTAGCGTGCCTGTTGATGGTCTCGGTGGCCCTTGGGCAGTGGTGGTTGTTTCGACGTTTACGCTGGGTTTGACCTGAACGTGACCTGAACGGCGGGAGAGGTCATGTGACCCGACGAATTTTGCCCTCGTCTTTTAACTCACTTGCGAGAGGTCCCTATGCACGATCCGTTTGAACAGTCTCTGCGTGACATGCTTAATGCTTCGCCGTCCAACCGTGACGACGACGCTTGCCTGGGCCGCGTACTGAAAACTGCCAACCGCCAGGTAGGTGCGGGCGATCTGTTTGGTCTGCTCGGCCGCTGGGTGCCGGCATTGATGATGGCCCTGAACAATGGTTCGGCCCACGTATCACCTGTTTCTCGTCGTAAACCTATTGCTCGCACTGCTGATAAGGCTGATTGAATATGGAACTTGATCTCTGGACGCAGAGTCTGGTCACTGCAATGACTGCGTTGTGGACCAAGGTGGCGAATTTCATTCCCAACCTGTTTGGTGCGCTGGTGTTGGTGCTACTGGGTTTTGTCGTGGCCAAGTTGCTCGACACCCTGCTCTCAAAATTGCTCGCCAAGCTGGGCCTCGATCGCCTGATGGCCGGCACCGGATTGACCAAGCTGCTGGGGCGTGCCGGGCTGCAAGTGCCGATCTCGACACTGATCGGCAAGATCGTCTATTGGTTTGTTTTGCTGATTTTTCTGGTTTCTGCGGCGCAATCACTTGGACTTGAGCGAGTTTCAGCTACGCTCGACATGCTGGCGCTGTATTTGCCGAAGGTATTCGGCGGCGCGTTGGTGTTGCTGGTGGGGGTTTTGCTGGCGCAACTGGCCAATGGGCTGGTACGCGGCGCTGCCGAAGGAGTGGGCCTGGACTATGCCAGCGGCCTGGGGCGAATCGCCCAGGGGCTGGTAATCATCATCAGTATTTCGGTGGCGATCAGCCAGTTGGAGGTCAAGACTGACCTGCTCAACCATGTGATCGTGATCGTTTTGATTACCGTTGGTCTGGCCGTTGCACTGGCCATGGGGTTGGGAAGCCGGGGAATTGCCGGTCAGATTCTTGCGGGAATCTATGTGCGTGAGTTGTATCAGGTTGGGCAACACGTGCGTGTTGGCGAGGTCGAAGGGCAGATTGAAGAGATCGGTACGGTGAAAACCACGGTGCTGACCGATGATGGCGAACTAGTGTCGCTGTCCAATCGGGTTCTGCTGGAACAGCAGGTCAATAGCCGCTAACCCGGTAAACCCTGCTAATGTACGCCGCCGCAAACCTGGGTATCCAGGCTGTGGCGGACATTGACCTGACTGTCGGCACGACTTGTTTTGAATAAAGCCCAAACGCTGTCCACGCGCTATGACCCCCGTGAGCTCTCTGATGAGGAGTTGGTCGCGCGCTCGCACACGGAGCTGTTTCACGTAACACGCGCGTACGAAGAATTGATGCGCAGGTATCAACGCACTCTGTTCAACGTTTGTTCAAGATATTTAGGGAACGATCGTGATGCGGATGATGTCTGTCAGGAAGTGATGCTCAAGGTGTTGTATGGCCTGAAGAACTTCGAGGGTAAATCGAAGTTCAAAACCTGGCTCTACAGCATCACGTACAACGAGTGCATCACGCAGTATCGTAAGGAACGGCGAAAGCGTCGCTTGATGGACGCATTGAGCCTGGACCCCCTTGAGGAGGCGTCTGAAGAAAAGACGCCGGCACCCGAGGAGAAGGGCGGGCTTGATCGCTGGTTGGTGCATGTGAATCCAATTGACCGGGAAATTCTGGTGCTACGATTTGTCGCAGAACTGGAATTTCAGGAAATTGCTGACATTATGCATATGGGTTTGAGTGCTACAAAAATGCGTTACAAACGTGCTCTTGATAAATTGCGTGAGAAATTTGCGGACAGTACTGAAACTTAGTTCGGTGCAAATATCTCTTACGTGTAGGCAAGTTCTGTTAGACTTGTCGCCGAGTTGTCCCCCGGTATGTGGGACTGCTTTACAATCACCAGATGGGGATTTAACGGATGAAACTGAAAAACACCTTGGGCTTGGCCATTGGTTCTCTTATTGCCGCTACTTCTTTCGGCGTTCTGGCACAAGGCCAAGGCGCAGTTGAAGGCGAGCTGTTCTACAAGAAGCAGTACAACGATAGCGTCAAGCACATCGAAGACGGCTTCAATCCTGGCGCTCGCATCGGTTACTTCCTGACCGACGACCTGTCCTTGAACCTGTCCTACGACAAGACCAACCACACCCGTTCGACTGACGGTACTGGCAACCAGAAGATCAAAGGTGATACCGGCAGCCTCGTTGCTCAGTACCACTTCGGTCAAGCTGGCGTCGACTCCCTGCGTCCATACGTAGAAGGTGGTTTCGGTCACCAGAGCCGTGGCAACGTACGTGCTGATGGCCACACTGGTCGCGATCAGACTACTTTCGCTACCGTTGGTACCGGCGTTAAGTACTACTTCACCAACAACCTGTACGCTCGTGCCGGTGTTGAAGCTGACTACGGTCTGGACAACGGCAAGTGGGACTACTCCGCACTGGTCGGCCTGGGCGTAAACTTCGGCGGTAACGCTGGCGCAGTTGCTCCAGCTCCTACCCCAGCACCAGCTCCAGAGCCAGTTCCAGAGCCAGAAGCTCCGGTTGCTCAGGTTGTTCGTGTTGAGCTGGACGTGAAGTTCGACTTCGACAAGGCCGTTGTTAAGCCTAACAGCTACGGCGACGTGAAAAACCTGGCCGACTTCATGAAGCAGTACCCAGCTACCAACGTAGAAGTTGCTGGTCACACTGACTCCGTCGGTCCAGACGCCTACAACCAGAAGCTGTCCCAGCGTCGTGCTGACGCTGTTAAGAAAGTCCTGGCCAATGATGGCGTTGAAGCCAACCGCATCACCGCGGTAGGTTACGGCGAATCCCGCCCAGTTGCTGACAACGCAACTGAAGCTGGTCGTGCTGTTAACCGTCGTGTAGAAGCGTCGGTTGAAGCTCAAGCTCAGTAATTACTGAGTGGTAGAAAAAAGCCCGGCTTAGGCCGGGCTTTTTTTCGCCTGCCATTTGCCTCAGGCGCTGGCCTGCAAGGCGACCTCTACCACGTTGCCCGCTACTGCTCCGATCACCAGGATCGCCGGGCTCTTCAAGGCAAACGCCTTGGCATCCTCCTGCATGTGCGCCAGGGAGCTGCGGCACTCACGCTGCTGGGGCAGCGAGGCGTTCTCGATCATCGCCACCGGCATACCAGGGGCCATGCCCCCTTCGAGCAATTGCCGGGCAATCTCTGAAAGCTTCGCCACACCCATGTACACCACCAGTGTCGTGCCACCCTCGGCCAATGCCCGCCAATTGAGGCGGCTGTCGTCCTGGGTATGGGCGGTGACAAGCGTTACGCCGCGACTGATTCCCCGCAACGTCAGCGGTATGTCGCAGTTTGTGGCACCCGCCAGCCCCGCCGTGATGCCATTGACCAACTCCACGCTCACCCCTCGATCTCTCAGCCAACTCGCCTCTTCGCCGCCGCGCCCAAAAATGCACGGATCGCCGCCTTTCAGGCGCACCACACATTTGCCCTGGCGTGCATAACGCAGCATCAAGCGGTGAATGAAGTCCTGGGGCGTAGAACGACATCCCCCGCGCTTGCCGACGGTTATCACCCGCGTACCGGGGCAATGCTCAAGTACCGCAGGGTTGACCAAGTCATCAATCAGTACCACATCGGCCTCGTGCAGGGCCCGTACCGCCTTGAGGGTCAACAACTCCGGATCACCTGGGCCTGCGCCCACCAGCCAGACTTTTGCGTTCATAGGTATTGCCCTCACACACTGATAGCGATTGGCTGCGAGGTGCTCGCCAATAGCCGTTTGATTTCGGGCACGCAGGAGCCACATTGCGTACCGCAGCCCAACGCTTGTTTCAGCCCATCCAGATCCAAACCACGGCCGATGCCGGCGCATATCGCGCTTTCACTGACGTTCTTGCAGTTGCAGAGGGTTCTGTTGCTGGTCATTTCACCACCAGGTGGCGCACTCAGCGGTGCCAGCAGCCAACGGCGCAATTGCTCGTCGGCCCGACCTTCCAGCCATAGGCTTTGCAGCCAGTGGCGGGCGAGGGTTTCGCCGGCCAGGCGGATCGCGGTAATCCGGCCTTTCTCGATTTTTACCCGTTTGCCGATGGAGCGCCGCGGGTCGTCATAGGCCATGACCGGGCCGTCATTAAGGCCCAGCAGTTGGTCGATGGCCTTGAGCAGTTGCAGGTCCGGCGCCTCGCTATGTGCCGCGCGTACCAGCAGGGCAGGCCGTTCGCGCCCGGCCAGGCTCAGGCTGACATAGGCAAAACCCTCGCACAGGGGGCGCAAGGCTTCGAAATGTTGCTGCACATCGCCCTCGATCAGCGCGAACAAGTGCCAGGGCAATTGCACGGCTTCCAGGCGCACGCCGCTGTGCTTGAGTTCCGGCTGTTTCGACAGTGGATCGAACGCCGGCTGGGTCAGGGCGTTGACGCCGCCCTTGAGGAAGCGATCGCCCCAATGCATCGGCAGGAACGCCTGGCCGGGGCGCACGCTGTCATCACTGCTCACCGCCAAGATCACATTGCCACGACGGCTCTTGAGGTTGACCAGGTCGCCTTCCTTGAAACGATGCCGACGCAATTCGTCCGGATGCAGGCTGAGCAACGCTTCGCTGACGTGCCCGAAAAGTTGCGCCGCCGTGCCGGTACGGCTCATGCCGTGCCATTGGTCACGCAGGCGGCCGGTGATCAGGGTCAGGGGAAAGCGCGCATCACGCTGCTCCTTGGCGGCGCGATAAGGGTCGGCGACAAACCGCGCCCGCCCATTGGCGGTTGGGAAGATACCGTCGGTGTACAAGCGTGCCGTGCCGGCCTGGGCCTCTGCGGGAAACGGCCATTGCTGCGGGCCGATCCGGTCGAGCAGCGCGTGGCTGAGGCCTGACAGGTCCAGGTCTTGGCCACGAGTCAGCTGTTTGTATTCATCAAACACCTGCGCGGGGTTTTCGAAGGTGAACAGGCCGGTTTTCTGCGGGCGCAAGCGGCGTTCCAGGCGCTGGGCGAAATCCACAGTGATTGCCCAGTCCGGTCGCGCTTCGCCCGGTGGGGTGATGGCCTGGCGGACGTGGGAAATGCGCCGCTCGGAATTGGTCACCGTGCCGTCCTTCTCGCCCCAACTGGCTGCCGGCAGCAACAGGTCGGCAAAGGCCGCGGTTTCGGTAGTGCGAAAGGCCTCTTGCAATACCACGAACGGGCACGCGGCCAAGGCCAGACGCACGCTGTTCTGGTCCGGCATTGATTGCGCCGGGTTGGTACAGGCGATCCACAATGCCTTGATCTTGCCGGCCTGCACCTGCTCGAACAGTTCGATGGCGGTCAAGCCGGTGCTGGATGGCAGTTGCTCAACCCCCCAATAAGCGGCGACTTGGGCGCGGTGCTCGGCGTTGCCGGCGTCGCGATGGCCCGGTAGCAGGTTCGACAGGCTGCCGGTTTCCCGCCCGCCCATGGCATTCGGTTGGCCGGTCAGGGAAAAGGGCCCGCAACCTGGGCGGCCAAGGGTGCCGGTGGCCAGGTGCAGGTTGATCAATGCACTGTTTTTCGCGCTGCCGGCAGTGGACTGGTTCAACCCCATGCACCACAAAGACAGGAAACTCGGCGAGGTGCCGACCCACTCAGCACACTGGCGCAGTTGTTCGACGCTGATCCCGCACAATTGCGTGACCATCTGCGGCGTGTAGTCATGCACCAGCCGTTTCAGCTCGACCAAACCCTCGGTATGGGCCTGGATAAAGTCGCGGTCGATCCAGTCTTCCCACAGCAACAGATGCAAAATCCCATGGAACAACGCCACATCAGTCCCCGGCAGGATCGCCAGGTGCATATCCGCCAGGTCGCAGGTGTCGGTGCGTCGGGGATCGATGACCAGCACCTTCATGTCCGGTCGGCGCGCCTTGGCTTCTTCCAGCCGGCGAAACAGTACCGGGTGGGCGTAGGCCATGTTACTGCCGACGATCATCACGCAATCGCTGGCCTCCAGATCCTCATAGCTGCACGGTGGCGCATCGGCACCCAGGCTGCGCTTGTAGCCGACCACCGCCGAGGACATGCACAGCCTGGAATTGCTGTCGATATTGTTGGTGCCCACCAGGGCCCGTGCGAGTTTGTTGAAACTGTAGTAGTCCTCGGTCAACAGTTGCCCGGAGATATAGAACGCCACGCTGTCGGGGCCATGCTCGGTGATGGTATCGGCGAACACATTGGCCGCGTGTTCCAGGGCCGTGTCCCAGTCGGTGCGGCTACGGGCCAGGCCTTTGCCCAGGCGCAGTTCCGGGTACAACGCCCGCGCCGACCGGTCGCCGGTCAGGTGCAGGGTGGAGCCCTTGCTGCACAGTTTGCCGAAGTTGGCCGGGTGCGCCGGATCGCCGCTGACCCCGAGGATCTGCGTGCCATCATGTTCGATCAGCACGCCGCAGCCGACCCCGCAGTAGCAGCAGGTCGATGCGGTGACCTGGCGGTTCATCAACCGGCGTCCCGCAGGGCCAGCATCACCCGGCCGTTTTCCACCCGGGCGTGGTGATGGTGGGCGCAGCCGATATCCGGGGCCTGGGCTTCGCCGGATGCCAGGTCGATCTGCCAGTTGTGCAGCGGGCAGGCCACGCGTTTGCCATAGATCAGCCCCTGGGACAGTGGGCCGCCCTTGTGCGGGCAGCGGTCGTCGAGGGCGAAAACCTCGTCGTCACTGGTACGAAAAATCGCGATTTCCCCTTTCGGGCCGCTGATGATGCGCGAGCCCAGGGCGTTGATTTCTTCGAGGGCGCAGATATCCAGCCAGTTCATAGCACTACCTCCAGCTGTTTGACGGCGATGGTGTCGAATTCCTTTTTCAGCAATGGCTGCTCCAGGCGCTCTTTCCACGGGTCCTGTTCAAACGACAGGGAAAATTGCAGGCGCTCATTGAGGGCCTGGCGCCGCGCCGGGTCTTCCAGCACGGCCTTCTTGATGTGGTCCATGCCGACCCGTTGCAGGTAATGCACGGTGCGCTCCAGGTAGAAGGCTTCTTCGCGGTACAGCTGTAGGAAAGCGCCGTTGTACTCACGCACTTCCTCGGCGGTCTTGAGCTTGACGAAAAATTCCGCGACCTCGGTCTTGATCCCGCCATTGCCACCGATATACATCTCCCACCCCGAGTCGACGCCGATTATTCCCACGTCCTTGATCCCGGCTTCCGAGCAGTTGCGCGGGCACCCGGACACCGCCAGCTTGACCTTGTGGGGCGACCACATATTGAACAGGTCATGCTCAAGCTCAATGCCCAGTTGCGTGGAGTTCTGCGTGCCGAAACGGCAGAACTCGCTGCCGACACAGGTCTTCACGGTGCGGATGGATTTGCCGTAGGCATGCCCGGACGGCATATCGAGGTCTTTCCAGACCCCGGGCAGGTCCTGTTTCTTGATGCCCAGCAAGTCGATGCGCTGGCCGCCAGTGACCTTGACCATTGGCACGTTGTACTTGTCGGCCACATCGGCAATCCGCCGCAGCTCGGCAGGATTGGTCACACCGCCCCACATCCGTGGGACTACCGAGTAGGTGCCGTCTTTCTGAATATTGGCGTGGGCCCGTTCGTTGATCAGGCGCGATTGCGGGTCGTCCTTGGCTTCGCCTGGCCAGGTGGAGATCAGGTAGTAGTTCAAGGCCGGGCGGCAGGTGGCGCAGCCGTTGGGCGTGCGCCAGTTGAGGTAGCCCATGGTGTCGGCGATGGTCAGCAGGTGCTGGTCGCGGATGGCCTTGCGGATTTGCCCGTGGTTGAGGTCGCTGCAACCGCAGATGGCTTTTTCGCTTTTGGGCTTGACGTCGGCGGCGCCGCCCACGGTATTGATCAGGATCTGCTCCACTAGCCCGGCGCAGGAGCCGCAGGAACTGGCGGCCTTGGTGTGTTTTTTTACCTCATCGACGCTGAACAGGCCCTGTTCCTGGATCGCCTTGACGATGGTGCCCTTGCACACCCCGTTACAGCCGCAGACTTCGGCGCTGTCGGCCATGCTCATGGCTTTGTCCTGGCCTTGGTGGCCTACATCGCCCAAGGCGTTTTCGCCGAACATCAGGTGGTCGCGGATCTCGCCAATGCCATGGTTCTCACGGATCTGCCGGAAATACCAACCGCCGTCGGCGGTATCGCCGTACAGGCAGGCGCCGACCAGTATGTCGTCCTTGATCACCAGCTTCTTATAGACGCCGCCAATGGGGTCGGAAAGGGTGATGGTCTCGGTGCCTTCGCCGCCCATGAAGTCGCCAGCAGAAAACAGGTCGATGCCGGTGACTTTGAGCTTGGTCGAGGTCACCGAGCCTTTGTAGGTGGCGAAGCCCAACTGCGCCAGATGGTTGGCACACACCTTGGCCTGTTCGAACAGCGGTGCCACCAGGCCGTAGGCAATCCCACGATGGCTGGCGCACTCGCCGATGGCATAGATGCGCGGGTCGTAGGTTTGCAGCGTGTCGTTGACCAGGATCCCACGGTTGCACGGGATGCCAGACCGTTCCGCCAGTTCGGTGTTGGGGCGGATACCGGCGGCCATCACCACCAGGTCGGCCGGAATCACTTCGCCATTTTTGAACTGCACCGAGCCCACGCGGCCATTGCCGGCGTCATGCAGGGCCTGGGTCTGTTCGCACAGGCGAAACACCAGGCCCCGGCTTTCCAGTTCGGTTTGCAGCAACTGGCCGCTGGTCTTGTCCAGCTGGCGTTCCAGCAGCCATTCGCCGATATGCACCACGGTCACGTGCATGCCGCGCAGCATCAGGCCATTGGCGGCTTCCAGGCCCAGCAGGCCGCCGCCGATGACCACCGCGTGCTTGTGGGTTTTGGCGGTGTCGATCATGGCCTGGGTATCGGCGATGTCGCGGTAGCCAATCACGCCCTGCAAGGTGTTGCCGGGGATCGGCAGGATAAACGGGGTCGAACCGGTGGCGATCAGCAGGCGATCGTACTCGGCCTCGGTGCCGTCTTCGGCGATGACTTTGCGCTTGACCCGGTCGATCTGCACCACCTTGCGGTTGAGCAGCAGCTTGATGTTGTTTTGTAGGTACCAGTCCAGGTCGTTGAGCACGATCTCTTCGAACGTCTGCTCGCCGGCCAGTACCGGCGAGAGCAGGATGCGGTTGTAGTTGGTGTGGGGCTCGGCACCAAACACCGTGATGTCGTACAGCTCGGTGCTCAGTTTCAGCAGTTCTTCAAGGGTGCGAACCCCGGCCATGCCGTTGCCGATCATCACCAGTTTGAGTTTCTTCATGTCGTTCTCCGCAGTGGCTCGACAAATCACGCGCAAACAAAAAAGGCGCCCCGCTAGTTGCCTAGCGAGGACGCCTTTGTCCTGGTCCCGTTCTCTCGGGAGAGCCCCACCTTCGTCGTTGAAGGGTGGGCTGTATGTGGGGGTGTTGCAGGAGCTAATGCAGCGGTTGTGCCAAGTCGTGAAAAGCCGGATTTACTGAGGTTCTGGCGGCTGCCACAAGGCTGTTTCGCACCATTTAAAGGCGCGATGCCCACAACTGGCGCGTCGACCTCCTGTAGGCGCCGGCTTGCCGGCGAAGGACGTTAACGATAACGCGAGGTACCTGGATGAATACGGTGATTGTGGGTTTTGCGCCGGCAAGCTGGCTCCTACAGGGATAACAGATACAGCAACAGCAGATTGATCAGCAGCGACACCAACGCCAGGGTTTGCCAGACCTTCAGCGGTTCGCGTTCCAGCAGCGGCCGCGGGCGCAGGCTCAGTTCGCGGCGGTCGGCCTGTTCCAGTACCAGCAGCCATTGCTCGGCGGTTTCGTAACGCTGATCTGCTTGCGCGGCCACCGAGCGTTCCAGGCTTTGCTGCAACCAATCGGGCAGGTCCGGCCGGTAGCGGCTGGCGTTGACCGGCGTGTTGAACCGGGGCCGCTGGAAAGCTTCGATCTCACCGTAGGGATAATGCCCGGTGAGCAGGTAATACAGGCTCACACCGGCGCTGTACAAATCCTGCTGCGGGGTCGGACGTTCGCCGCTGAAGGCTTCGGGCGCGATAAAGCTGGGTGTGCCCGGCAACAGGTGAGCGCGGTCTTCGGACAACCCAGGGCAATAGGCCAGGCCAAAATCCAGCACCCGCAGTTCGCCGTCATCGCCCAGCAGCAGGTTTTCCGGTTTGATGTCGCGGTGCAGGATTTGCCGGCGATGCAGCATGCCCACTGCCCGCAGCAAGCGTTCGGCAATGGATTGCCACTGCGCCAGTGGCAACGGGCCTTGCCGCTGGAACAGCTGCGCCAGGGTTTGCCCGCTGTATTCACGCATCACGTAGTACAAATGCTGACGCCCGCCGCCCAGATGGACTTCAGGAAATGCCCGCCCGGCCACCCTGCGCAGAAACCATTCCTCCGCGAGCAGGGCCTGGGCGGCATCGTGGTCATCATCGTGGTCAGGGGGCAGGGTCTTGAGCAGCCAGGGTTGCTGCTGGGCATCCCGCACCCGGTACAGCAACGACTGGCGACTGTGTGCCCGCAGGCATTCCACCTGCCAGCCTTCGAAGGATTGCCCGGCCTTCAACAGTGGCGGCAATGGCCACTGTTGCAACTGCACCAGTGCATCGCCCAGGGTCGCGGCGCCGAGTCGGTCGATGCGCACCAGCAGGGCGCTGGCGTTGTCCTGACTACCTGCCAGGTGCGCGGCGTTGACCAGCGTATTGACGGCCACGTCCAAGTCGGCCTGTTCGCGCAGGATCGCGCGGATGCTGTGGTCGGCGAGGGTCGCCCACACACCATCGCTGAGCAGCAGGAAACATTCGCCCTGGCGCAGTTCACCGTCGAGAAAATCCACCACCAGATGCTGGTCCAGGCCCAGGGCGCGCTTGAGCACATGCTGCATGCCGGGTTGCTCCCAGACATGCTCTTGAGTGATGCGCTGCAACTCACCGTCAAACCAGCGATACACCCGGCAATCACCAACATGGGCCAGGGTAAAGCGCTGGCCGCGAAACACCAGGGCGCTAAGGGTGGTCAGCAACGGTTGGCCGCCGCCATTGGCCTGCAGCCAGCGATTCTGTGCCAGCAACAGCCGCTCCAGGGCCTGGGCCACGCCCCAGGTCTGTGGCGTGGCGTAGTAATCCAGGGCCAGGGCCTGCACGGTCGAGCGCGCGGCCAGGCCGCCGTCGGCGCATTGGCTGACGCCATCGGCGATAGCACACAGATAGCCTTTGCTGGCGGCCAGTTCCGGAGCCGGCGTGACCAGGCGCAGGGCGTCCTGGTTTTCCGCGCGCGGCCCGATGGCGCTGGCCTGGGCCACGCTCAGTTGCAGGCTCATCAGACCCGCGCGGCGGTGACGGCAGCCGAACCCCAGGTGGTCCTCCAGCGGCGCTTCACGCCATACAGGCCGAACCACGCCAGCACGCCCAGGCTGGCGAATAGCCACAGTGCCAACTGGTAGCTGCCGGTGCTTTGCTTGATCGCGCCCATGCCCGCTGCCAGGGCGAAACCGCCGATACCGCCGGCCATGCCGATCAGCCCGGTCATCACGCCAATCTCGCGGCGAAAGCGCTGGGGCACCAGTTGGAATACCGCACCGTTACCGGCGCCCAGGCCGAGCATGGTGCACACGAAAAGTGCCAGTGCCGCGTAGGAACTCGGTAGGTTGAAGCCCACTGCGGCGATGCACACGGCCGCCACGCCGTACATGCCCAGCAGGGTGCGGATCCCGCCGAAACGGTCAGCCAGGGCGCCGCCCAGGGGCCGCATCAGGCTGCCGCCGAACACGCAGGCGGCGGTGTAGTAACCAGCGGTGACCGGGCTCAGGCCGTATTGGTCGTTGAAGTAGCCGGGCAGGGCGCTGGCCAGGCCGATGAAACCACCGAAGGTCACGCTGTAGAAGAACATGAACCACCAACTGTCGCGGTCGCCCAGGGCCTTGAAATAGTCGGCCATGGATTTGGCTTTGGGTCGCTCAGGCGCATTGCGTGCCAGCCAGGCGAACACGATCAAAGTCAGGATCAGCGGGATCAGGGCAAAGCCGAACACGTTGGTCCAGCCAAATGCGGCGGCGATCAGCGGTGCCAGTAGCGCGGCGAAAACCGTGCCGGAGTTGCCGGCACCGGCGATGCCCATGGCCTTGCCCTGGTGTTCGGCGGGGTACCACTGGGAGGCCAGCGGCAGGGCGACGGCAAACGAGGCCCCGGCCATGCCGAGGAACAGCCCTAGCAGCAACGCCTGTTCATAACTGTGGATCCCCAGTTTCCAGGCACAGAACAGCGCCACAATCACGATCACCTGGCCGATCAGGCCGGCAGTCTTGGGCGACAGCTTGTCCGCGAGCATACCCATCAAGAAGCGCAGGATCGCCCCTGCCAGGATCGGCGTGGCGACCATCAGCCCGCGTTGCTGGGTGGTCAGTTGCAGGTCGGCGGCGATCTGCACCGCCAGCGGGCCCAATAGGTACCAGACCATGAAACTCAGGTCGAAATACAGGAACGCGGCAAACAAGGTCGGGGTGTGCCCGGATTTCCAGAAGCTTGATTTCATCACGCACCTCAGATTGGGGATCTTGTAGAAGGCCTGGTGATGGAACGGCCAGCGAAGGCCGCCCCATCCAAACGAAAAAACGCCGCCACCGGGTTCGCCTGGGCAAACCGGATGTGCGACGTCTTTGTCGTGGAGGGGCAACCGCCGTTGGCTACCTGTGGTGTTTAGTTAGCAAGTCTTGCGCCAACCGTGACATTGCCCTCGCGGGCAGGCCCGTTCCCACCTTGGGCGATTGCGGTTGTGTGGCTCAGCCTAGCAATTCACTCATGGCAATAATCTGCTCCGCCACCTGGATCAACTTCTGCTGGCGGCTCATGGCCTGGCGGCGCATCAGGGTGTAGGCCTGTTCCTCATTGCAGTCCTTCATTTTCATCAGCAAGCCCTTGGCCAGCTCGATGCGCTTGCGTTCCGCCAGTTGCTGGTCGCGGGCCAGTAGTTGCGCGCGCAAGGCCTGGTCGCTCTCGAAGCGCGCCATGGCGACATCAAGGATCGGTTGCAGGCGCTGGGCCTGGATGCCTTCGACGATGTAGGCGCTGACCCCGGACTTGATCGCCTGGCGCATTACCCCGGGATCATGTTCGTCGGTAAACATCACGATGGGCCGCGGCTGGTCGCGGCTGACCAGCACCACTTGCTCCATCACATCGCGCCCGGGTGATTCGGTATCGATCAGAATCACGTCCGGGCGCACCGTTTCGACGCGCGCCGGCAGGTCGATGGTAAGGCCGGACTCGTCGATTACCTCAAAGCCGGCCTCGGTCAGCGCGCTCTTGAGGCGCCCGACTTTGCGTGGGGTGTCATTGATCAGCAGGATTCGCAACATGGGTGGCCTCCGGTCAGCGCAAGGCGTGGCGGACGACATCGTCGGCCAGGGCATTCAGGCGGAAACTGCGGGCATAACCGGCCGGGTCCGAGCCGTCCCAGACCTTGCCGTCGATCAATTGGCTGCTGCGCATCTGCGTGTCCATGGCCGCCACGCCCACGGCGCTTGCGGCCTGGCGATAGAGATCCAGTTGTTGCACCTGGCGGGCCACGGCGAGGTAATCGGGGTCTTCCCGCAAAAGGCCCCAGCGGCGGAACTGGGTCATGAACCACATGCCATCGGACAGGTACGGCAGGTTGACCTCGCCCTCGCCATGGAAGCGCAGCGCGTGCGCGTCCTGCCAGTGGTTGCCCAGGCCGTCGGCATAGGCGCCCAGCAGCCGTGGCTCGATGCAGTCGAGCGGGGCGTCCAGGTACTCCCGGGCGCTCAGCAGTTGCGCGGTGGAACGTCGGTTTTCGATGCTGTCGTCGATAAAGCGGCTGGCTTCCAGGACCGCCATCACCAGCACCCGGGCGGTGTTGGGGTACTGCTCGACAAACGCCTGGGTGCAGCCCAGGACTTTCTCCGGGTGGTCCGGCCAGATCGCCTGGCTGGTGGCGAGGGTAAAACCCTGGTGCTGTTGCGCCGCGCTGGCGCACCAGGGTTCGCCGACACACAGGCCGTCGATCCGCCCGGCTTGCAGGTGCGCGACCATCTGCGGCGGCGGCACTACCACACTGTCCACATCCCGCAATGGATGAATGCCCTGGCTAGCCAGCCAGTAATACAACCACATGGCGTGGGTGCCGGTAGGAAACGTCTGGGCGAAGGTCAGTTTTGTCCGGCTTTGGTGCACCTTGCGCGCCAGTGCCTCAGGACTGGTCACGCCCTGTTGTTGCAGGCCCTGGGACAAGTTGATGCCCTGGCCGTTCTGGTTCAGGCCCATCAGCACCGCCATGTCGGTCGGCGCAACGCCGCCGATGCCCAGGTGCACCGCATAGATCAGGCCGTACAGGCTATGGGCGGCGTCGAGTTCGCCGCTGACCAGCTTGTCCCGCAGGCCGGCCCAGGATGACTGGCGCTTGAGGTTTAGCGTCAGGCCGTAGGGCTGGGCAAACCCCTGGGTCGCCGCGACCACCAGTGAGGCACAATCGCTCAGGGCCATGAAGCCCAGGTCGAGGCTGCTCTTTTCCGGGGCATCGCTGCCGTTGACCCAGGCCAGAGGGTTGTTGGCCTGGCTGTTGCCGAGCTGATCACTCATCTACACCTACCTTCTGTATGAAAAAAGGCGTCGTCATGCCAGGCGGCATGCAAGCCGCGGCAGGTAACGACGCCTTTGTCTGTGAGCCCGTTCCGGCGTTGGCGCGGGCTGCGCTGGGTAGGGCAAAGCAAGGCACATGCCACGGCGCCCGGGCGAGTGGTGGTTGATCAGGTTTTCATCAAGATTGCACCCGGGTGGGCTTTCACTATGGCGCTCTTTCACGCAACACCGTCCAGGAAACCCGGCGTGCTCCTTGATCGATCTAACGCAACGACCTGTCGTGGCTTTTTACAGCGCTGGCTGCTGGGCGGTCTGTTGATGCTCAATGCCTTACCGGCCATGGGCGAGTCCTATCTGATGTGGGACGAAAGCCTACAAGGCTTCTTCAGACGGCTTGCGGTGCCCCTGGGCCAGCCCATCGTGGTCAGCAAACTGGCGGCGGGCAAGCGCATTACCGGGCATTTTGATTTTGCCCATGCACAAGCGGTCCTGGAGAGCGTGGCGTTACAGCACGATCTGATCTGGTACAGCGACGGCCAGGTGCTGCATCTCTACGACGCCAGCGAGGCCAAGAGTTCCGGGGTGACCCTGCGCTACATGACCGTCGACCGATTGCGCCAGGTCATGCGCCGCGCGGGGCTCGAAGAGGCGCGTTACCCCCTGCGCAAGGCCGGCGCCCGATTGTTTTATGTGTCGGGGCCCGCCAATTACGTCGACCACGTCCTGCGCCTGGCCCAGTTGATGGATCGCCCGCGCCCGGCGCGACGCGAGGCCCCGCCTGAAGTGGGCGTAGTCCAGGTGCAGAATGCCGACGTCTCGGACCGTCGGTATGACATGGGCTCGCAGACCATCACCGTGCCGGGTGTCGCCACGCTGCTCGAGAAACAGCTCGCCACGCTGGGGCGCAAGGCCGGCACCGGCGCGGTGGTAATCGCCTACCCAGAGACCAACAGCCTGCTGGTCAAAGGCAGTGAGCAGCAGTTGAGGCTGATCAAAAAACTGGTGGCTGAGCTGGACACACCCGCGCATTCCGTCACTTCGACGCCCTTGAGTGCCGAGCAATACGAGCGTGTGCGGCGTGCATTTGCGCGGATCGCCGAGCCGTAGCGGGGTTTGTACAGACTTCGAAAGTTCCTACGCAACACTCCCGGAAAACTTCGAAGCAGCGGGCTTTTTCCTAACGTGAAACTGGCTGCGGGTTTCTATAGTCGCCCTATCTCCCAGACGGTGCGCTATGGAAAATCAGGGCGCCGTGAATGTCCGCAGACAGGTACAGAGGTTTGAATGGTTGTTGCAGTTGAGGGCTTGATGGCGGCGTCCCTCGCCTTTGGTCATTGGAGGTTGCAGGCGGATGGCAGGTTGACCACTGAAGGTCGCGACATTCAGCTACCACCCAAGGAATGTCACGTGTTGCGCCTGTTGCTGGCCACGCCCGGCGTGCTGGTCAGCAAGGACCACCTGCTGGAGCAGGTCTGGCCCCATACCGATATCGCCGAAGAATCCCTGACCCGGTGCATCTACGCGCTGCGCAAGCAGTTGGAGGGCGACCGGGCGTTGATCGCGACCGTGTATGGCCGCGGTTATCGCTTCAATGGCCGGGTGCGTGTGATCGAGCCACCTGGCCCGGCGCAGGCGGCGGGCAAAGCGCCCCGTGCGTGCCCTGCCTGTGGATGGTATGGCGAGCGGGCATGAAACGCGCCTGCCGGCTGGGACTGTTGTTGCTTTGCCTGGGCGGGGCAGGCGAAGCCCGGGCTTACTGCTGGGCCGAGGCCGCTCGTCAATACGATATCGAGCCGGAACTGTTGCAGGCGATTGCCGCTGTGGAGTCCGGCTACCGTGCCGAGGCCATGAACTACAGCAATAACAACGGCACCTATGATATTGGCCTGATGCAAATCAACAGCATCCATCTGCCTCGCCTGCTCAAGCAGGGCATTACCGAGCAGCGCCTGTTGGATGAGCCCTGTCTGTCGGTCGAGGTGGGGGCCTCGATCCTGGCCGGCTTCATCAAGCAGTTTGGCTACAACTGGACTGCCGTGGGCGCCTATAACGTCGGGCCTGGGGCGGGGGCCGAGCGTGACGCGTTGCGCTTGCGCTACGCGCAGAAGATCTGGAGCCGCTATGAAGAGTTGATGGCCCATCGCAATGGATGATCGACCGGCGGTGTGCCATGCCTCGCACGGACCCGCCACCCCGGCTATAATCGCCGCCACCTTTTGCCGCCATCCGAGTCAAGCCCGCCCATGTATACCCTGGCCCGCCAGCTGTTGTTCAAACTCTCCCCGGAAACTTCCCACGATCTGTCCCTGGACCTGATCGGCGCGGGTGGCCGCCTGGGGCTCAATGGCCTGGTGTGCAAGGCGCCGGCGAAGATGCCGGTGTCGGTGATGGGGCTCGATTTTCCCAACCCGGTGGGCCTGGCGGCTGGCCTGGACAAGAATGGCGCGGCCATCGATGGCTTCGCGCAGTTGGGGTTCGGTTTTGTCGAGATCGGCACCGTCACGCCGCGCCCGCAGCCGGGCAATCCCAAGCCGCGCATTTTCCGCCTGCCGGAAGCCGAGGCGATCATCAACCGCATGGGCTTCAACAACCTGGGGGTTGACCACCTGCTGTCCCGGGTACAGGCCGCCAAGTACAAGGGCATCCTCGGGATCAATATCGGCAAGAACTTCGATACCCCGGTGGAGCGTGCGGTGGATGACTACCTGACTTGCCTGGACAAGGTCTACGCCCACGCCAGCTATGTGACAGTCAACGTCAGTTCGCCCAACACCCCGGGCCTGCGCAGCCTGCAATTTGGCGATTCCCTCAAGCAGCTGCTCGAAGCCCTGCGCCAGCGCCAGGAAGACCTTGCGGTACGCCACGGCAAGCGCGTGCCGTTGGCCATCAAGATCGCCCCGGACATGAGCGACGAAGAAACCGTGCTGGTGGCCCAGGCTCTGGTGGATTCGGGGATGGACGCGGTGATTGCGACCAACACCACCCTCAGCCGTGTCGGCGTTGAAGGCCTGGCCTACGGTGACGAAGCCGGTGGCCTTTCCGGTGCGCCAGTGCGTGACCAGAGCACCCATATCGTCAAGGTGCTGGCGGCCGAACTGGCCGGCCGTTTGCCGATCATCGCCGTGGGCGGGATCACAGAAGGCAAGCACGCTGCCGAGAAAATCGCCGCAGGGGCCAGCCTGGTGCAGTTGTATTCCGGGTTTATCTACAAGGGGCCAGCGCTGATTCGCCAATCGGTCGACGCTATCGCGGCGCTCCCCAAATCCTGAGCCCCTGTAGGAGCCGGCCCATAAAAAAGGGCTCCTCGAAGGAGCCCCTGGGCCGAAGCCCGCCGCCCGGATGGGGCGTGCGTGGTTAAGTCGTTACATTCTTCAAGGTGGTTGTCGGAATTAAGTGCCCTGATTATTAGCCGACGGCGTGAAGTTCGTTGAGTCTGTGGATCCCCGCAGTGCCGGTCATACCGTCCCAATTGTCGCCGCGTCCTTCGCGCCAGCCGTTAATCCAGGCTTGGCGTACCGACGGTAGAGTAAAGGGGCAAAGCTCACGGGATTTGCCATGAACGCCATACTGATATCCGCGTAAAAATGCTCTTTCCAACGGATCACGCTTAAGTCTTCTCATAGGGTGTTTCCCTCACTTGTTGACTGTCTTGATATCCTTCGACCTCATCCGAGGCCGGGCAGAGTTTTTCTGCCGTTGGTGTGGCTCGCTGCCGGCGTGGCGAGCCTCTGTGTCAGCGTCGTTGCGGCGCTAACCTGTGTTGAGTTCTAACCAATAGGTCACATGGATTCAATGATCGTTTTGTCATAAGCACGTAACGATAACGATGCTATAGCCATAAGCTGGGATGGCTTTTCGCCCCATTTACAGGGCAAAGCCAGCTATGATGTGCCCTGTATAGAGGATGGGTTTAATCCTTTAGTGAGAATACCCGCCGCTTGCAGTCGGTTATTATTCGACGAAGGGTCAGAATATTTCATTTTGTTGCACAAATTATCTCTCTGCCCCGGCAATCAAGGCCAATAGGCCAGGAGACCGGGGTGGAACGGCACACATTCGTGCCACGCGAGCGCTCTTCAAGAAAAGCGCTTGATTGAAAACCGAACGCGCGATGCGTCGCCCGTTCACTTATTGCTGAAAAGCCTGGAATGCCCATGTCGGACCGTTACGAACTCTTCCTCACTTGCCCCAAGGGCCTCGAAGGCCTGCTGATCGAGGAAGCCGTCGGGCTTGGCCTTGAAGACGCGCGCGAGCACACCTCGGCCGTGCGCGGCATGGCCGACATGGAAACCGCCTACCGCCTGTGCCTCTGGTCGCGCCTGGCCAACCGTGTGTTGCTGGTGCTCAAGCGCTTCCCGATGAAGGATGCCGAAGACCTGTACCACGGCGTGCTGGATATCGAATGGCAAGACCATATGGTCCCTGATGGCACCCTCGCGGTGGAATTCAGCGGCCATGGCTCGGGTATCGACAACACTCACTTCGGCGCGCTGAAGGTCAAGGATGCGATTGTCGACAAGCTGCGTACCCCGACCGGCGAACGTCCGTCCATCGACAAGATCAACCCCGACCTGCGCATTCACCTGCGCCTGGACCGTGGCGAAGCGATCCTCTCCCTTGACCTGTCCGGCCATAGCCTGCACCAGCGCGGTTACCGCTTGCAGCAGGGTGCGGCACCGTTGAAGGAAAACCTCGCGGCGGCAATTCTGATTCGTGCGGGCTGGCCGCGCATTGCCGCTGAAAACGGCGCGTTGACTGACCCGATGTGCGGCGTCGGCACTTTCCTGGTCGAAGGCGCGATGATCGCCGCCGACATGGCCCCCAACCTCAATCGCGAACAGTGGGGCTTCACCGCCTGGCTCGGCCACGTGCCGGCCTTGTGGAAAAAACTGCACACCGAGGCCAGCGAGCGTGCGGCTATCGGCATGAACAAGCCACCACTGTGGATCCGTG
Organism: Pseudomonas sp. WS 5059; assembly: GCF_012985525.1. Classification (NCBI taxonomy): domain Bacteria; kingdom Pseudomonadati; phylum Pseudomonadota; class Gammaproteobacteria; order Pseudomonadales; family Pseudomonadaceae; genus Pseudomonas; species Pseudomonas sp. WS 5059. The sequence goes on from NZ_JAAQWO010000008.1 coordinate 178,704, forward strand.
GCTACGAAGCCGATCCGCGTCTGATCCAGCCCGCGCGCAACAACATCGAGCGCGCCGGCCTGAGCCACTGGATCAAGATCTACCAGGGTGAAGTCGGCACCTTCGAACCGCGCCCCGACCAGAACCAGAAAGGCCTGGTCATCTGCAACCCGCCGTACGGCGAGCGCCTGGGTGATGAAGCCAGCCTGTTGTACCTCTACCAGAACCTTGGCGAGCGTCTGCGCCAGGCGTGCATGGGCTGGGAAGCGGCGGTGTTCACCGGCGCGCCAGACCTGGGCAAGCGCATGGGTATCCGCAGCCACAAGCAGTACTCGTTCTGGAACGGCGCCTTGCCGTGCAAGCTGCTGCTGATCAAGGTCAACCCGGACCAGTTCGTCACCGGCGAGCGCCGCACCCCGGAACAGCGCCAGGCCGAACGTGAGCAAGCCGCTTACGACCAGGCCCCGACCGAGCCGCAAGAGCGCCAGTACAATAAGAACGGTAACCCGATCAAACCCGCGCCGGCACCGGCTCCGGTGGTCGAGCAGGCGCGCTTGAGCGAAGGCGGGCAGATGTTTGCCAACCGCCTGCAAAAGAACCTCAAGTTGCTAGGCAAGTGGGCCAAGCGCGAGGGTGTGGATTGCTACCGTGTGTACGACGCCGATATGCCGGAATACTCCATGGCTATCGATCTGTACCACGATTGGGTGCACGTCCAGGAATACGTGGCACCCAAATCCATTGACCCGGAAAAAGCCTCGGCGCGCATGTTCGATGCCCTGGCCGCAATTCCCCAGGCGCTGAACATCGACAAGAACCGTGTGGTGGTCAAGCGCCGCGAGCGCCAGAGCGGCACCAAGCAGTACGAGCGCCAGAGTGCCCAGGGCAAGTTCACGGAAGTCAGCGAAGGCGGGGTGAAGTTGCTGGTCAACCTGACCGATTACCTGGACACCGGTCTGTTCCTCGACCACCGCCCGATGCGCATGCGCATCCAGAAAGAAGCCGCCGGCAAGCGCTTCCTCAACCTGTATTGCTACACCGCCACTGCCAGTGTGCACGCGGCCAAAGGCGGTGCGCGCAGCACCACCAGCGTCGATTTGTCGAAAACCTACCTGGACTGGGCACGTCGCAACCTGTCCCTCAATGGCTTCTCCGACAAGAACCGCCTGGAGCAGGGTGATGTGATGGCGTGGCTGGAAGCCAGTCGTGATGAGTTCGACCTGATCTTCATCGATCCGCCAACCTTCTCCAACTCCAAGCGCATGGAAGGCGTGTTTGACGTCCAGCGTGACCACGTGCAGTTGTTGGACCTGGCCATGGCCCGCTTGGCGCCGGGCGGGGTGCTGTATTTCTCCAACAACTTCCGCAAGTTCCAGTTGGAAGACAACCTGGGCGAGCGCTATGCCGTCGAGGAAATCAGCGACAAAACCATCGATCCGGATTTCGCCCGTAACCCGAAAATCCACCGCGCCTGGAAAATCACCGCACGCTGATCGACCTTGAAGCCGCGAGCCTGGATTTTTCCGGGCTCGCGGCTTTTTTGCGCTGGTCAAAAGTGGGCTCGATGGCTATAACTATTCTCTTAGCCAAAGTGGCGCCCCTGCACGCTGGTGTTGCGAGTTTTGCCTATGCCGTTGCAAGCCGTCCGCCCGAAAATACTGGGATTTATCAGCGAACAGGCGTCGGCTTGGCTGGTGGCTTTGGTGGTCTTGCTGGTGGGTGTGGCGCTTACCGGCGTACTGGCGCTGGCCACGGCCGACCTGCATCACCAGGAGGTCCGCCAGCGTTTTCAGTTGTTGGTCAACGAACGCTATAGCCGCCTGGAAGAGCGTTTTGAAGACCAGGAACAGCGCCTGGGCAGCCTGCGGCGTTTTTTCGTCAACTCCCATGATGTTTCCCGCGAAGAGTTCGATGGGTTCGCCCAGCCGCTACTGTTGCGCGCGCGTGCCTACGCCTGGGCGCCACGGATATTTCGCGATCAGCGCCAGGCTTTTGAACAGCAAGTGTCACTCCAGCGTGGCATGTCGTTCTCCATTCGCGAGCTGAACGAAGCCGGGACTTTGGTGACGGCGGGCGAGCGCGATGAATATGTGCCGGTGTTGTACAGCCAGACCCAAAGCCTGCTCGGCTCACCCTTGGGGTTTGACTTGCTGGCGCAGCCACTGCGCCGATCGACGGTCGAGCGGGCGTACCGTTCCGGCACCATCGCCGTGTCCCAACCGATGTCGCTGGTGGGCGTCGAGCCGGCGTATGCCATGGGGGTGTTGCTGGTGGCGCCCGTCACTCGAGCGCCCACCGCGCAAATGCCCTACAACGAACCCTACGGTTTCGTCATGGCGGTGATCAGCATGCGCCAATTGGTCGCCGACGGTCTGCCCAAACCTGCGCGGGACAACCTGGTGATGCAGATTGTGGATACTTCCGATACCCAGCAGCGGGTGTTGTATGCGTCGGACAATGCCCTGGGCGATAGTGGCCTGGAAGCGATCCGCCGGCTGACCCTTGGGGATCATGTCTACGCCCTGAGCCTGCGCCCCAGCCAGGTATTCGCCCAGGCCAATCATTCCTCCGTCGCCAGTATCCTGACCATGGGCTGTTTGCTCAGCCTGTTACTCAGTGCCTTGCTCTATGTGCTGGTCAGCCAGCGTCAACGGGCGGTGCGGCTGGTGCAGCAACGCACCGGGCAATTGCACCAGCGCGAGTACGAGTTGCGCGGTGCCCACGGCCAGTTGCGCAGTGTGCTCAACGCCGCGACCCAGGTGGCGATCATTGCCACCGATTTGCGGGGCGTGATCAGCACCTTCAATGCCGGCGCCGAGCAAATGCTGGGTTATCCGGCTGACCAGGTGCTGGGCCACATGACCCTCGAAAGCCTGCACCTGGCGGTGGAGCTGGAAACCCGTGCCATGCAACTGAGCCATGCTCTCGGCAAGCGGATCATGCCCGGCCAGGCGATGCTGGTGGAGGGCGCCGACAGCCTGCATGAGGCCCGGGAGTGGACGCTGGTGCGCCAGGACGGCAGCCAGTTGACCGTGAATATGCTGGCCACAGCCTTGCTTGATGAACATGGTTTGTGGGTCGGGCACCTGGCGATCTGCCTGGATGTCACCGAACAGAAACGCGCCTATGAGGCCCTGGCGGCGAGGGATCGGTTGCTGAAAAAACTCAGCGCCCATGTGCCGGGCGGGATCTTCCAGTTCACCCTGGAGCCTAACGACAATTGGCGGTTTATCTACGCCAGCGACGGTATTCGCGATATCTACGAAATCGATCCGGGGTTGCTGCAACAGGATGCCAAGCAAGTCTTCGAGCGAATTCATCCCCAGGACGCTGAACGCATCCGCGCCTCCATCCGCCTGTCAGCGCTGCAATTGAGCCACTGGCGTGAAGAGTACCGGGTGCAACTCCCAGGTCGGGGCCTGCGTTGGATTCGCGGCGAGGCGACGCCGGAAGAGTTACCTGGCGGCGGTACGCTATGGCATGGCTATGTGTCGGATATCTCCGATCTCAAGCGGGTAGAGGAAGAGTTGCGGGCGTTGTCCATCACCGATTCGTTGACGGGTATCCATAATCGTCGCTATTTCCAGGACCGGCTGAAGGCCGAGATGAGCCGGGTGCGGCGCACGTCGGGAGCACTGGCAGTGATCATGCTGGATATCGATCACTTCAAACGTATCAATGACCAGCATGGGCACGCGGCGGGGGATGGCGTGCTGCAGGAGCTGTGCCGGCGTATCCGCCTGCGTGTGCGCCGCAGCGATGTGTTCTGTCGCCTGGGCGGTGAGGAGTTCATGGTGTTGTGTCCGAACACCGATGGCGTTCAGGCCTACAGCCTGGCCGTTGAGTTGTGGGAAGTGCTGCGCAGTACACCAATGGACGGCGTCGGCACGGTAACGGCCAGTTTCGGCGTGGCCAGTTGGCGGGTCGATGAGGGCGTGGATAGCTTGTTGCTGCGTGCGGATTCGGCGGTGTATGCGGCCAAGCAGGCGGGCCGGGATCGGGTCGAGGCGCAGCGCTTGCCTGCCTGAGTACCGTATACCGAATGTGGGAGCAGGGTTGTGTGGGAGCGGGCTTGCCCGCGATGGCGGTGTATCAGGTGCCAAATGTGCTGACTGACCCACAGCTATCGCGGGCAAGCCCGCTCCCACATTGAGTCCCCATCTATAGACCTGGTGCCGCTGCTGCCAGCTTCGGCTGGCGATACAGGTCCAGCAGCACCTGGTCGAGCACCGATGAAGCACCCCAAGGCTTCGGATCGTTGAGAATCGCCACCACCGCCCAAGTATTGCCATTGTTATCACGGCTGAAGCCGGCAATGGCGCGCACGGTGTTCAGGGTGCCGGTCTTGACGTGGGCTTCGCCACGCAGGGCCGTGGTCTTCAGGCGCTTGCGCATGGTGCCGTCACTGCCGGCAATCGGCATCGAGCTGATGAACTCTGCCGCGTACGGGCTTCTCCAGGCAGCCTGCAACATGGTCGCCATTTCCCGGGCACTGACCCGTTCGGCACGGGACAGGCCGGAGCCGTTTTCCATCACCAGGTGCGGCGCGGTGATGCCTTTTTTCGCCAGCCACTGGCGCACCACACGCTGCGCAGCCTTGGCATCGTCGCCATCGGCATCGGTGCGGTATTGCGCGCCGAGGCTGAGGAACAGTTGCTGGGCCATGGTGTTGTTACTGTATTTATTGATGTCGCGAATGATCTCGGCCAGGTCCGGGGAGAACGCCCGGGCCAGGACCTTGGCGGTTTTCGGCACTGGGGCCAGCACGTCGCGGCCCTGGATCGTGCCGCCGAGTTCTTTCCAGATCGCGCGCACGGCACCAGCGGTGTAGGTGGCATGGTCGAGCAGCGACAGATATGTCTGCGAGCTGCAGCCATCGCCCAACTGGCCGCTGACGGTCACGGTGACACTGCCATCGGCGGCGGTGACCGGGTTGTAGCGCACGTCACCGGTGCACTGCTTGGCGTTGGTGGCCTTGACCTGATTGTCGATCTGGATGCTGGCAATCGGCGGTTCCACCGACACCAACACCCGTCCTGAATCGTTGCGGGTCACGAAACGCAGGGCCTTGAGGTTGACCAGCAGGGCGTCCGGCTTGACCAGGAAAGGTTTGTTGGCATCGTTGCCGTCGTCGTTGAATTCCGGCAATTGCGGCTGGATAAAGAAGCCACGGTCCAGCACCAGGTCACCGGTGACTTGCTGGACGCCATTGGCACGCAGGTCGCGCATCAGCAGCCAGAGTTTTTCCATGTTCAGCTTGGGGTCGCCGCCGCCCTTGAGGTACAGGTTGCCCCGCAGGACGCCGCCGCTGAGGGTGCCGTCGGTGTAGAACTCGGTTTTCCATTGATGATTGGGGCCGAGCATTTCCAGGGCAGCGTAGGTGGTGACCAGCTTCATGGTCGACGCCGGGTTGACCGAGACGTCAGCGTTGAACACCGTGGCAGTGCCGGGGCCATTGAGCGGAATCATCACCAGGGACAGTGCATTGTTCTGCAGCTTGGCTTTCTGCAGGGCTTCCTGGACTTTAGGTGGCAAGGTGGTATTGATCGGGGCGGCGGTGACAGAGAGGGCCAGGGGCAAAAGGAAACTGGCGAGTAACAATGGACGCAAGGATTTGATCATAAGAAGTAAGACCCTACTGCATAGGAGGGTGAATATAGCGGGGGCTATGTAAGAAAATCCCCCAGTGGTCATGAAAGTGTCGGCATTATGCCCCAAGGTGGAGCTACTTGTGCCTCAACGATAGCTGCAAATCACGGTTTTTTTTCGCGCTATCGTGCCACCCGTCTTGGATTGCCGGGCAATCAGCGCCTTAAACTGGTAGAGTGCCGGCCGTTAATACTTAAGAGGATTGTTCCAATGGCGACTAACCGTTCCCGGCGTCTGCGCAAAAAACTGTGCGTTGATGAATTTCAAGAGCTGGGTTTCGAACTGAACCTGGATTTCAAAGAAGGTTTGGACGACGAAGCGGTTGACGCTTTCCTCGACGCCTTCCTGACCGAAGCGATGGATGGCAATGGCCTGGACTACGTGGGCGGCGACGACTTCGGTCTGGTCTGCAAAGCCACCCGTGGTTCGGTTACCCCTGAGCAGCGTGCAGCTGTCGAAGCGTGGCTCAAGGCTCGCCCAGAGCTGACCCGCGTTGAAGTCAGCGAACTGCTGGACGCCTGGCACCCAGAAAAGCCGATCAACCCGGCTGTCTGATGTCATGAAAAAGCGACCCTCCCGGGTCGCTTTTTCGTTTCAGGGTATTAAAGTCAGGCTTTGCGCCAGTTCAGAATCACCAGCGTCAACACCCCCGCCACAATCCCCCAGAATGCCGAACCGATGGAAAACAGCGTCAGCCCCGACGCCGTGACCATAAAGGTAATCAGCGCGGCTTCCCGCTCCTTGGGCTCATTCATGGCGATGCTCAGGCCATTGATGATCGAGCCAAACAACGCCAATGCCGCGATCGACAGCACCAGCTCCTTGGGCAATGCGGCGAACAATGCCGCCAAGGTTGCGCCAAATACCCCGGCGATACCGTAGAAAATCCCGCACCACACCGCGGCGGTGTAGCGCTTGTTGCGATCCTCATGGGCGTGAGGCCCGGTGCAGATGGCCGCACTGATGGCTGCCAGGTTGATGCCGTGGGAGCCGAACGGTGCCAGCACCAGCGAGGCCAGGCCGGTGGCGGTGATCAGTGGCGAGGCCGGTACATCGTAGCCATCGGCGCGCAACACCGCGACCCCCGGCATGTTCTGCGAAGTCATCGCCACCACGAACAGCGGAATACCGATGCTGATGGTCGCCGCCAGGGAGAAGTGCGGCGTGGTCCACACCGGCGTCGCCACTTCCAGGCTGAACCCGCTGAAATCCAGGAGCCCCATCAGCCCGGACAAGGCGGTGCCGATCAGCAGCGCCGCCAGCACCGCATACCGGGGCGACAGGCGCTTGATGATCAGGTAGGTAAAGAACATGCCCAGTACCAGGGCGGTGCGGTGCTGCGCGGCGACGAAAATCTCGCTGCCGATCTTGAACAGAATCCCGGCCAGCAGCGCGGCGGCCAGCGAGGCGGGGATCTTCCTCACCAGTTTCTCAAAGCTGCCGGTGAGGCCGCAGATCGTCACCAGCACCGCGCAGGTGATGTAGGCGCCAATGGCCTCGCCATAGCTGACCCCGCCCAGGCTGGTAATCAGCAGCGCCGCACCGGGGGTCGACCAGGCAATGGTGATGGGCGTGCGGTAGCGCAGGGACAGGCCGATGCTGCACACCGCCATGCCGATGGAAATCGCCCAGATCCACGAGGAGATTTGCCCGGTGGTCAGGCCGGCAGCCTGGCCGGCCTGGAACATCAGCACCAGCGAACTGGTGTAGCCGGTCATCATGGCGATGAAGCCGGCGACAATGGCCGAGGGTGAAGTGTCGGCCAGTGGGCGCAGGGGCGCCTGGGTCGCGTCGGTCATGGGGCGGTGTTCCTTGTACCTGGGAAATCGTGGAATCAAGCCTAAACTCAAACGTAACTGACTGTTGCAATACAGCCGGCCGCGCAAACAGCCGTACAGTGTGTTGGCGCAACGGGTTGTGTACAATGTGCGCTGTTTTTACGCGATACTTGCCAGCGACCCGCTATACCCTTATTACAGTCAACGTCAATTCGCCGCCGTTCTCCCGACCCGAGTGCCCATGAACGAACAGTTGCAGCCCCTCAAGAAACAGCCGCGAGCCGGTAAGGCCGGTCGCAGTGGAACCCAGGACGATATCGTCTACGCGCATATCTTCGAGGCCATCCTCGAACAACGCCTGGCGCCCGGTACCAAATTGAGTGAAGAAGCACTGGGCGAGATCTTTGGCGTCAGCCGCACCATCATCCGCCGCGCCTTGTCGCGCCTGGCCCATGAAGGCGTGGTGTTGTTGCGCCCCAATCGGGGTGCGGTCGTGGCCAGCCCAAGTGTCGAGGAAGCCCGTCAGGTATTCCTCGCACGGCGCCTGGTCGAGCGGGCTATCACCGAACTGGCGGTGCAGCATGCCTCCACCGAAGAGTTGGCCGAGTTGCGGCAGATGGTCAACGATGAGCGCGACAGCTTCTCCCGTGGCGATCGTGGCGCGGGTATCCGGCTCTCTGGCGAGTTCCACCTCAAGCTGGCCGAGGCGGCAAAAAATGCCCCGCTGATCAGCTTCCAACGCAGCCTGGTGTCCCAGACTTCGCTGATCATCGCCCAGTATGAAAGTGGCAACCGCTCGCACTGTTCCTACGACGAGCACACCCAGTTGATCGATGCCATCGAAGCTAGGGATGTGGGGTTGGCGGTGAACCTGATGATGCACCACATGGATCATATCGACAGCAAGCTCAACCTCGATGAGGAAAGCGCGTCGGATGATTTGCATGCGGTGTTCTCGCATTTGCTGCAGACCAAGAAGCCGGGCCGCTCCTCGATCAAGCTGTAAACCCGATCAAACTGTGTAGGAGCTGGCTTGCCAGCGATGCAGGCACCGCGGTGTATCTGTTCACCGCGGTGATGCTATCGCTGGCAAGCCAGCTCCTACAGGGTTTTGTGGTGTTCTTTGGGTCAGCGTTGGTGTACCAGATTGCCCGCCGCATACGTCTGCATCACCGCCCGATCATCCCCCAGTGTCATCAATACAAACAACGTCTCGGCAATGTTCTTGGCCTGCTTCAGGCGATAGCTGAGCAGTGGCGTGGCGTTGTAGTCCAGGACCAGGAAATCGGCATCGGTGCCCGGCTGCAAGGTGCCGATCTTGTCTTCCAGGCGCAGCGCTTTGGCACCGCCCAGGGTCGCCAGGTACAACGATTTGAACGGGCTCAACCGCGCGCCCTGCAATTGCATGACCTTGTAGGCCTCGTTCAGGGTCTGCAGCAGCGAGAAACTGGTGCCACCCCCCACGTCCGTGCCCAGGCCCACATTGAGTTGGTGCTTCTCGGCCATCGGCAGGTTGAACAGGCCGCTGCCGAGGAAGAAGTTCGACGTCGGGCAGAACGCCACTGCTGAACCCGCTTGCGCCAGTCGCGCGCATTCGTCGTCGCACAGGTGCACGCCATGGGCGAATACCGAACGTTCCCCCAGCAGCTTGTAGTGGTCGTACACGTCCAGGTAGCCGCTGCGCTCCGGGAACAACTCCTTGACCCATTGCACTTCCTGCAGGTTTTCACTGATGTGCGTCTGCATGTACAGGTCCGGGTATTCCCCCAGCAATTGCCCGGCGAGGGTCAACTGTTCCGGTGTGCTGGTAGGCGCGAAGCGCGGGGTCACGGCGTAGTGCAAACGGCCCTTGCCGTGCCAGCGCTCGATCAGCGCCTTGCTCTCCTGGTAGCCGGACTCGGCGGTGTCGGTCAGGTAGTCCGGCGCATTGCGGTCCATCATCACCTTGCCGGCGATCATGCGCAGGTCGAGTTTCTCGGCGGCTTCAAAGAATGAGTTGACCGATTGCGGGTGCACGCTGCCGAACACCAGGGCGGTGGTGGTGCCGTTGCGCAGCAGTTCCTTGATAAAGATATCCGCCACTTCTTCGGCGTGGGCCTTGTCGGCGAACTGGCTTTCGCAAGGGAAGGTATAGGTGTTGAGCCAATCCAGCAGTTGTTCGCCGTAGGCCCCGACCATGCCGGTTTGCGGCAGGTGGATATGGGTGTCGATCAGGCCGGGGGTGATCAGCGCGTCCTGGTAATGGGTGATTTCGATATCGGCCGCCAGCGTCGGCAGCAAGTCGCTGGCATGCCCCAGGGCGCTGATCTGGCCGTTGTCGATCACCAGCAGGCCGTCTTCGAAATACTCGTAGGAGGCGTCGATCCCAACCACGGCAGGGTCGGCGAGGCTGTGCAGGATGGCGGCGCGGTAGGCTTTGCGAGTCAAAGGCATGGTCGTCTCAATTGATAGCTTGGCTGCGGCGCGAGGCCGGCAGCAGTTTGGCAATGGGTTCGGCACTCGCGGTGTGCTGGCCGAAGTTGGCGTTATAGGTGGCGATGATCTCGCCGGCGATGGAAATGGCGATTTCCACCGGCAATTTGCCCTTCACCTCGGTGAGGCCCATGGGGCAGCGCATGCGTTGTAACTGCGCGGCCTCGAAGCCGCGCTCACGCAGGCGGTGTTCAAACTTGACGCGTTTGGTCTGCGAGCCGATCAGGCCGAAGTAGGCAAAGTCATTGCGCTTGAGCAGGGCGGCGGTGAGTTCCAGGTCCAGCGCGTGATTGTGGGTCATGACGATGCAGTAACTGCCCGCCGGCAGGTCGGCAATTTCATCGACCGGCTCTTCGCTGACGATTTTACGCACGCCCTGGGGGATATGCTCCGGGAATTCCTGTTCCCGCGAGTCGATCCAGCGCACCCGGCACGGCAGGCTGGCCAGCAGTGGCACCAGCGCGCGGCCGACATGGCCGGCGCCGAATACGGCAATCTGCGCCTGCACCTGGCCCATGGGCTCAAACAGCAGCACGGTCACGCCGCCGCAGCACTGGCCGAGGCTGGCCCCCAGGCTGAAGCGCTCCAGATGGGTGTTGTGCTGACCGCTGGCGAGCATCTCGCGGGCGATCTGCATCGCTTTGTATTCCAGGTGGCCGCCGCCGATGGTGTCGAAGGTCCGGGCGGCACTGATCACCATCTTGGAACCGGCGTTGCGCGGCGTGGAGCCGAGTTCTTCGATGATGGTCACCAGCACGCAGGGTTCACCCTGGTGTTGCAGGTCGGCGAGGGCGCTGATCCAGTTGTTCATGTCTACCTCAACATTTCTGTTGTCAGTTCGGCCGTCTTCGCGGGCAAGCCCGCTCCCACCGGGGAATGCAATCCAAATTTGGGAGCGGGCTCGCCCGCGATGGCAGCACCTGGGTCTAGAGCGAAGCCATCTCGGTCTCAGGCTCAACCACCGTCGCCGCCTGCAACTGGCGCATCTGCTCACAGCCCCACAACACCCGCTCCGGGGTCGCCGGTGCATCGATCTTGGGTTGATGGCGATAGTCAGCCAGGCTCGCCACCGCATCCTTGATCGCGCACCACGAGGCAATTCCGAGCATGAATGGCGGCTCACCCACGGCCTTGGAGTGGAACACCGTGTCTTCCGGGTTCTTGCGGTTTTCTACCAGCTTGACCCGCAAATCCAGGGGCATGTCTGCTACCGCCGGGATCTTGTAGCTGGCCGGGCCATTGGTCATCAATTTGCCCTTGTTGTTCCACACCAGCTCTTCCATGGTCAGCCAGCCCATGCCCTGGATAAAGCCGCCTTCCACCTGGCCGATATCGATGGCCGGGTTCAGCGAGGCGCCCACATCGTGGAGGATGTCGGTGCGCAGCATTTTGTACTCGCCGGTCAGGGTGTCGACGATCACTTCGCAGCAGGCCGCACCGAAGGCGAAGTAGTAGAACGGCCGACCCCGCGCCTGGCTGCGGTCGTAGAAGATTTTCGGGGTCTTGTAGAACCCGGTACTGGACAGCGACACCTGGGCGAAATACGCCTGCTGGATCAGCTCCTCGAACGTCAGGATCAGCTCACGCACCCGCACATGGCCGTTGTGGAACTCAACATCGGCCTCGCTGACGTCGTATTTGCGCGCGGCAAATTCCACCAGGCGCTGCTTGATGGTCTCGGCGGCATTCTGCGCGGCCTTGCCGTTGAGGTCGGCACCGCTGGAGGCGGCGGTCGGCGAGGTGTTGGGCACTTTGTCGGTGTTGGTCGCGGTGATCTGCACCCGGTCGATTTCCACCTGGAAAATCTCGGCCACCACTTGCGCGACTTTGATGTTCAGGCCCTGGCCCATCTCGGTGCCGCCGTGGTTCAGGTGGATGCTGCCGTCGGTGTAGATATGGATCAAGGCGCCGGCCTGGTTGAGGAAGCTGGCGGTAAACGAAATACCGAACTTGACCGGGGTCAGCGCCAGGCCTTTTTTCAGGATCGGGCTGTGGGCGTTGTACAGGCGGATCGCTTCGCGGCGCTCGGCGTATTGGCTGCTGGCCTCAAGCTCGGCGGTCATCTCTTCGAGCATGTTGTGCTCGACAGTCTGGTAGTAGTGGGTGACGTTGCGCTCGGTCTTGCCATAGTAATTGGCCTTGCGCACCGCCAGCGGGTCCAGCGCCAGGTGGCGGGCGATGGCGTCCATCACTTCCTCGATGGCGACCATGCCTTGCGGGCCGCCGAAGCCACGGTAGGCGGTGTTGGAGGCGGTGTTGGTCTTGCAGCGATGGCCGTTGACGGTGGCGTCGCCCAGGTAATAGGAGTTGTCGGAGTGGAACATCGCGCGGTCGACAATCGAGTTAGACAGGTCTGGCGAGCAGCCGCAGTTACCCGCCAGGTCCAGATTGATCCCGTGCAGGCGGCCGTTGTCGTCAAAGCCCACGTCGTATTCGATATAGAACGGGTGGCGCTTGCCGGTCATCAGCATGTCTTCGACCCGTGGCAGGCGCATTTTGGTCGGCTGGCCGGTCAGGCGCGCGACCACTGCACACAGGCATGCCGGGCTGGCCGCCTGGGTTTCCTTGCCACCAAAACCACCGCCCATGCGGCGCATATCCACGACGATTTTGTTCATCGACACGTCCAGCACTTCGGCCACCAGTTTCTGCACTTCGGTGGGGTTCTGGGTGGAGCAGTAGACGATCATGCCGCCGTCTTCGGTGGGCATCACCGAGGAAATCTGGGTCTCCAGGTAGAAGTGTTCCTGGCCGCCGATATGCAGGGTCCCCTGGATACGATGTTTCGCGCTCGCCAGGGCGCCCGCCGAATCCCCGCGCTGGTGGGTGTGGCTGTCCAGCACGAAATGTTTGTTGCGAAAGGCCTCGACCACATCCAGCACCGGCTCCAGGTCTTCGTATTCGATCACCGCCGCCATGGCGGCCTTGCGTGCGGTCTCCAGGTCGCGGGCGGCGACGGCCAGCACCACCTGGCCGACGAACTGCACGGTGTCGATGGCCAGCAACGGGTCGCCGGGCATCAGCGGGCCGATGTCTTTGAGGCCCGGTACGTCTTCGTGGGTGATGACGATGCGCACCCCCTCGAAGGCGTAGCAGGGCGCGGTGTCGATGCTGAGGATCCGGGCATGGGCGCGGTCGGACATGCGCGCATACAGGTGCAACTGGTTGGGGAATTCCAGGCGGTCATCGATGTACTGCGCTTCGCCCGACACGTGCTTGGCGGCGCTGTCATGCTTGACGCTGCGCCCGACCCCGGACGTCAGGTCCTGGGCAAACAGCGCGGCCATTTCGGCTTGGGTTTTTACCACGGCGTGATGGTTAGACATAAGCGGTCACCCGAGTCTCGATGTGCGGCGTTTGCAGTTCGATGAAGTATTTGCGCAGCAGGTTCTGTGCGCTGAGCAGGCGGTATTCCTTGCTCGCGCGAAAGTCCGACAGCGGGGTGAAATCCTCGGCCAGGGCCGCGCAGGCTTTCTCCACGGTGGCACTGTTCCAGGTGGCGCCGATCAGCACCGTCTCGCAGTGTTGCGCGCGTTTGGGCGTGGCGGCCATGCCGCCGAAGGCCACGCGGGCATCGCTGATCACCCCGTTGTCGATTTTCAGGTTGAACGCCGCGCACACCGCCGAGATGTCATCGTCCAGGCGCTTGGAAACCTTGTAGGCACGAAACAGCGCGTGGCCCTTGGGTACGATGATTTTTTCGATGAACTCGCTGTCCTGGCGGGCAGTGACGCGGTAGTCGATAAAGTAGTCTTCCAGGGCCAGGGTGCGGCGCACGCTGCCCTTGCACAGCACGATCTGCGCGCCGAGGGCGATCAGCAGCGGCGGCGAATCACCGATGGGCGAGGCGTTGCCGATATTGCCGCCGAGGGTGCCCTGGTTGCGGATTTGCAGGGAGGCGAAGCGGTGCAGCAGGTCGCCGAAGTCCGGGTATTCATGGTGCAGCGCGCTGTAGCAGTCGGAGAGGGCGGTGGCGGCGCCGATTTCCAGGCGGTCGTCAAAGGTCTCGATGCGCTTCATGGACTCGATGTTGCCCACATAGATCATCACTGGCAGCGTGCGGTGGAACTGGGTCACTTCCAGCGCCAGGTCGGTGCCGCCGGCCAGCAGCCGGGCCTGTGGGTAGGCGTCGTAGAGGTCGGCCAGGTCGGCGACGGTCAGGGGCACCAGGCAGCGTTTGTCGCCGCTGTTCAGTTCGCCGGTTTGCGTCGGGGCGATGGCCTTGAGGCGGGCGATGGTCTGCGCCTGGCGACTATCGAACTGGTCCTGGGGCTTGTTGCAACAGGCCTGTTCGGCGGCGGCCAGGATCGGCCGGTAGCCGGTGCAGCGGCACAGGTTGCCGGCCAGGGCTTCGTGGGCCTTGGCGCTGTCCGGGGCGTCGCTGTTTTTTTGCAGGGCGAACAGTGACATCACAAAGCCCGGCGTACAGAAACCGCACTGCGAGCCATGGCACTCGACCATCGCCTGTTGCACGCTGTGCAGTTGGCCCTGGTGCTTGAGGTCTTCGACGCTGATCAGTTGCTTGCCGTGCAGGGACGAGACAAACGTCAGGCACGAATTGAGGCTGCGATAGCGAATTTGCTCGGCACCTTGCTCATCGGTATGCAGCTCGCCGACTACCACGGTGCAGGCACCACAGTCGCCGCTGGCGCAGCCTTCCTTGGTTCCGGATTTGCCCAGGTGCTCACGCAGGTAGTTGAGCACAGTCAGGTTCGGGTCCAGGGCGTGCTCGCTACGGAGCTCCTGGTTTAGTAAAAACTGGATCACGGAAGGCCTCGCAGACTCATTATTGTTGTTAACCGCTTTGCGCCGAATCTAGTCATGTCTGACTTTTCGGTCAACGATTTTCTGACCAGAAGGTCAAGAAAATGCGATTGCAACACCTTTGATTATGGTTCAGATCCCTGTAACCGCCGTTTTCAGGGGCGCCTGGGCTTTATCGTCTGCTTATTTCATGCCAAATTCGGCGTTGCTGGCCCAGTGATTGCGCTACACTGCCGCCCTTGTACCGATAGACGATTTTGAAGGGAAAACATGACGTTCAAGGCGCCGGATAGTCTCGCCGAGCAAATCGCTCACCACCTCGCCGAACGCATCATTCGCGGCGATCTCAAGCCTGGGGAGCGGATCCAGGAACAGAAAGTCACGCTGGCACTCAATGTCAGCCGTGGCTCCGTGCGCGAAGCCTTGCTGATCCTCGAGCGGCGGCACCTGATCGCCATCCTGCCGCGCCGTGGCGCCCACGTCACCGAGCTCACCGCACACAAGGTGCAGAGCCTGTGCACGCTGATGAGCGAGCTGTACATCCTGCTGGGCAACGCGGTTGCCGAAGGCTGGCAGACCCAGGTCGACATGGCGCCGTTCGTGCAGATCCAGCAACGACTGGTGAGCAATTTCGAACGCCAGGACATCCGCGCCTTTGTCGAGGAATGCTTCAATGTCATGCGCGCCGCGTATCCCTTTGCCAACAATCCGTACCTGCAGGAAACCGTCGAGAACCTGCAGCCGGCGATGAATCGCGCCTATTACCTGGCCCTGGATCAACGCAAGGCGTCCATGAGCGAGTACCTGGCGCTGTTCGAGCAACTGCTCGCTGCCGTACTGGCCCGTGACTTGCCGCAGATTCGCCAAGTGTTGTCGGCCTATGGCCAGCGCAGTTGCACCCTGGTTATCGCAGCCCTGGCGGACGCCTAAGCGTGCGGCTCAAGTGCATCAAACTGGCGGGGTTCAAATCCTTCGTCGACCCGACTACGGTGAACTTCCCCAGTAACATGGCGGCAGTGGTCGGGCCCAATGGTTGCGGCAAGTCGAACATTATCGACGCCGTGCGCTGGGTGATGGGCGAGAGCTCGGCAAAAAACCTGCGTGGCGAGTCGATGACCGACGTCATCTTCAATGGCTCCACCAGCCGCAAGCCGGTGAGCCAGGCCAGCATCGAACTGGTGTTCGACAACTCCGACGGCACCCTGGTGGGCGAATACGCGGCCTACGCAGAAATTTCCATCCGCCGCAAAGTGACGCGCGACAGCCAGAACAGTTACTTCCTCAATGGCACCAAGTGCCGGCGCCGCGACATCACCGACATCTTCCTCGGCACCGGCCTGGGCCCGCGCAGCTACTCGATCATCGAGCAGGGCATGATCTCCAAGCTGATCGAAGCCAAGCCCGAGGACTTGCGCAACTTTATCGAGGAAGCGGCCGGCATCTCCAAGTACAAGGAGCGCCGGCGCGAGACCGAGAACCGCATCCGCCGCACCCACGAAAACCTGGCGCGCCTGACCGACCTGCGTGAAGAGCTGGAGCGCCAGTTGGAGCGCCTGCACCGCCAGGCCCAGGCCGCCGAGAAATACCAGGAATACAAAGGCGAAGAGCGCCAGCTCAAGGCACAACTCTCGGCCCTGCGCTGGCAGGCCTTGAATGACCAGGTGGGCCAGCGCGAAGCGATCATCGGCACCCAGGAAATCAGCTTCGAAGCCCTGGTGGCCGAGCAGCGCAATGCCGACGCCAGCATCGAGCGCCTGCGTGACGGTCACCATGATCTGTCCGAGCGCTTCAATCTGGTGCAGGGCCGCTTCTATTCGGTGGGCGGCGACATTGCGCGGGTCGAGCAGAGCATCCAGCACGGCCAGCAGCGCCTGCGCCAGTTGCAGGATGACCTCAAGGAAGCGGAGCGGGCGCGGCTGGAAACCGAGTCCCACCTGGGCCACGACCGCACCTTGCTGCTGACCCTCGGCGAAGAGCTGGACATGCTCACCCCCGAGCAGGAAATCACCAGCGCCGCCGCCGAAGAAGCCGCCGCCGCCCTGGAAGAATCGGAAACCACCATGCACGGCTGGCAGGAGCAGTGGGACGCGTTCAACCTGCGCTCCGCCGAGCCACGGCGCCAGGCTGAGGTGCAGCAGTCGCGCATCCAGCAACTGGAAACCAGTATGGAACGCCTGGCCGAGCGTCAGCGCCGGGTCCTGGAGGAGCGCGCGTTGCTCGCCTCCGCTCCGGAAGACGCGGCGATCATGGCGCTGAGCGAGCAGTTGGCCGAAAGCGAAATGACCCTGGAAGAGCTGGAGGCCAGCGAAGAACAACAAGTGGAACGCCTGGAGCAATTGCGTCAGGAGCTGCAGCAGGCGACCCAGGCGCAGCAGCAGGCCCAGGGCGATTTACAGCGCCTTAACGGGCGCCTGGCCTCCCTTGAAGCCTTGCAGCAGGCCGCATTGGACCCAGGCACCGGCACCGCCGAATGGCTGCGCGATCAGCACCTGGCCGAGCGCCCGCGCCTGGCCGAAGGCTTGAAGGTTGAAGCTGGTTGGGAATTGGCTGTGGAAACCGTGCTCGGTGCGGACCTGCAAGCGGTGCTGGTGGACGATTTTGGCGGCTTTGACCTGGCGGGCTTCACACAAGGTGACTTGCGCCTGCTCAGCCCGGCAGCCGATGGCACCCGCGTGCCCGGCAGCCTGTTGGATAAAGTCGAGGCGCAGATTGATCTGGCGCCGTGGCTGGGCCAGGTCAAACCGGTGGACTCGCTGGAACAGGCCCTGGCGCTGCGTGGCCAATTGATCTCTGGCGAAAGCCTGATCAGCCGCGACGGCTACTGGGTAGGCCGGCACTTTTTGCGGGTGCGCCGCGCCAGTGAAGCCGAAAGTGGCGTATTGGCCCGTGGCCAGGAAATCGTCAACCTGAGTGCCGAGCGTGAAGAGCGCGAAGCCACCCTTGAGTCCCTGGAAACCCAACTGCAAACCCTGCGCGCCACTCAGCGCCAGCAAGAGACCGGCCGCGAACACTTGCGCCGCCTGTTGCAGGACGAAGCGCGCCAGCAGGGCGAATTGAAAGCCCAGCTCTCGGCCAGCAAGGCCAAGGCCGAACAGCTGACCCTGCGCCGCACCCGGCTCGACGAAGAAGTGGCCGAAATGGGCGAACAGCGCGCCCTCGAACACGAACAAGTCGGCGAAGCACGCCTGCAATTGCAGGAGGCCCTCGACAGCATGGCCCTCGATACCGAGCAGCGCGAACTGTTGCTGGCCCAGCGTGACAGCCTGCGCGAGCGCCTCGACCGGGTACGCCAGGAAGCGCGCCAGCACAAGGATCATGCCCACCAGTTGGCCGTGCGCCTGGGCTCCTTGCGCGCCCAGCACGATTCCACGCGCCAGGCCCTGGAGCGCCTGGAGATGCAGTCCGAACGCCTGACGGAAAAGCGCGAGCAACTGAGCCTCAACCTGGAGGAGGGCGAGGCGCCGCTGGAAGAGCTGCGCTTGAAGCTCGAAGAGTTGCTCGATAAACGCATGAGCGTCGACGAAGAACTCAAGACCGCACAAATCGCCCTGGAAGACGCCGACCGCGAACTGCGCGACGCAGAAAAGCGCCGGACCCAGGCCGAGCAGCAATCGCAATTGATCCGCGGCCAGCTCGAACAGCAGCGCATGGAGTGGCAAGCCCTCACGGTGCGCCGCAAAACCCTGCAAGACCAGTTGCTGGAAGATGGCTACGACCTGCACGGCGTACTCAATACCCTGACCGCCCAGGCCAACGAGAAGGACGCCGAGGAAGAACTTGAGCGCATTGGCGCACGTATTCAACGACTCGGGGCGATCAACCTCGCGGCCATCGACGAATATCAGCAGCAGTCCGAGCGCAAACGTTATCTGGATGCCCAGGACGCCGATCTGGTGGAAGCCCTCGACACTTTGGAAAACGTCATTCGCAAGATCGACAAAGAAACCCGAAACCGCTTCAAAGATACCTTTGATCAGATTAATAGCGGTTTACAGGCCTTATTCCCAAAAGTTTTCGGTGGTGGCAGCGCTTACTTGGAACTGACGGGCGAAGATCTACTCGATACAGGGGTAACGATCATGGCGCGGCCTCCGGGCAAGAAGAACAGCACCATCCATTTGTTGTCCGGCGGCGAGAAGGCCCTGACCGCATTGGCCCTGGTGTTTGCCATCTTCAAGTTGAACCCGGCGCCGTTCTGCATGCTCGACGAAGTTGACGCGCCGCTGGATGACGCTAACGTTGGACGGTATGCCCGCCTGGTTAAAGAGATGTCCCAGACGGTGCAGTTCATCTATATCACCCACAACAAGATCGCCATGGAAATGGCTGATCAATTGATGGGGGTGACCATGCATGAACCGGGCTGTTCGCGACTGGTGGCGGTGGATGTGGAAGAGGCGATGGCGATGGTGGAAAGTTAGCGGCAAGTTGCTAGCTTCAAGGGGCAAGAGTGTCGGCTTGAAGCTTATGATTTGTAGCCTGATTCCTGCGTTAGCCGACACATTTTGCGCCAACTGTGTAAAGTTATCTTTGGTCGTGCTAGTTTAATGTCAATTTTTCGTATGCGTGGGCAAAACGTCAGTCAGAACATAGAGTTGGCGCCACGTTTTAAAGCGGTTTGCACGGTGCTAAACCCCTTATTTTTCAGCATTTTTTATAGAGGCAAGGGATTACATGGAAATCGGTCTGCGCGAGTGGCTGATCGTCATCGGCATTATTGTAATAGCCGGTATTCTTTTTGATGGCTGGCGCCGTATGCGCGGCGGCAAGGGCAAGCTGAAATTCCGCCTGGACCGAAACCTGTCCAATCTGCCCGACGACGATGGCGCCGCCGAGCTGCTGGGGCCTCCCCGTGTCCTGGATACCCATAAAGAACCGCAACTGGACGAACACGACCTGCCGTCGATGAGCGCGCCGGTGCGCGAGCCCCGCGAGCCGTCGTCCAAGCGCGGCAAGCGTGGCAGTGCTGTCGTGGCCGAGCCGCATCAGGGCGACCTGAACCTCGACGTCGACGAAGGCCCGAGCTTCAGCAGCCGTGACGGTGATTTTCCGGATGAAACCCCGGCCAAGAGCGCACCGCGTGAGTCCTCCAAGGATCAGCCGGCGGCTGAAGAAGTGCTGGTGATCAGCGTGATCTGCCGCGACGCGGCCGGCTTCAAGGGCCCGGCGCTGTTGCAGAACATCCTGGAAAGCGGCCTGCGTTTTGGCGAGATGGATATTTTCCACCGTCACGAAAGCATGGCGGGCAACGGTGAAGTGCTGTTCTCCATGGCCAACGCGGTCAAGCCGGGCACCTTCGATTTGGACGATATCGACCTGTTCAGCACCCCGGCGGTGAGCTTCTTCCTCGGCCTGCCAGGCCCGCGCCACCCGAAACAGGCGTTCGACGTCATGGTGGCCGCCGCCCGCAAGCTGTCCCAGGAACTTAACGGTGAGCTCAAGGACGACCAGCGCAGCGTACTGACCGCCCAGACCATCGAACACTACCGTCAGCGCATCGTCGAGTTCGAGCGTCGCGCCCTGACACAGAAACGCTGAGGATTGGTCTTCAGCGTTGTCAGTAGAATTAAGCGCACTAACATATTGAGCAGCTTCGGCTGCTCTTTTGCTTTATGAGAGAACACCCATGACCGCCGCCCACACCCGCATCCTCGAACTGCGCGCTGAACTGGATCAGCACAACTACCGTTATCACGTACTCGACGAGCCGAGCATCCCGGACGCCGAGTACGACCGGTTGTTCCATGAGCTCAAGGCCCTGGAGTCCGAGCACCCCGACCTGGTGACCCGTGATTCACCAACGCAACGGGTGGGTAGTGCGGCGTTGTCGGCGTTTACCCAGGTGCGCCATGAGATCCCCATGCTCAGCCTGGGCAACGCGTTTGATGAAACCACCATGCTGGAATTTGATCGTCGGGTCACCGAGGGCCTCGACCTGCCGGTGGGCGATCTGTTTGGCAGTGGTGCGGCGGTGGAATACAGCTGCGAACCCAAGCTCGATGGCCTGGCGGTCAGCCTGCTGTACCAGGATGGCGAGTTGGTACGCGGCGCGACACGTGGCGACGGCACCACGGGCGAAGACATCAGCGTCAATGTGCGCACCGTGCGCAATATCCCGCTGAAACTGCATGGCACGGGCTGGCCGGCGACCCTGGAAGTGCGTGGCGAAGTGTTCATGTCCAAGGCCGGTTTCGAGCGTTTGAACGCCACGCAACTGGAAGTCGGCGGCAAGACCTTCGCCAACCCGCGCAACGCCGCCGCCGGCAGCCTGCGCCAACTCGATTCGAAGATCACCGCCAGTCGCCCCCTGGAGTTTTGCTGCTACGGCGTGACCACGGATATCAGCGACACTCATATCGGCAACCTGCAGCAGTTGCAGAAATGGGGCATGCCCATCAGCCATGAGTTGAAGCTGGCCAAGGGTATTGAGGATTGCCTGGAGTACTACCGCGACATCGGTGAGCGGCGTAGCAGTCTGCCCTATGAAATCGACGGGGTGGTGTTCAAGGTCAACAGCATTGCCTACCAGCGTGAACTGGGCTTTCGCGCCCGCGAGCCGCGCTGGGCCATCGCTCATAAGTTTCCGGCGCTGGAAGAACTCACCGAATTGCTGGACGTTGAGTTCCAGGTCGGCCGCACCGGCGCAGTGACCCCGGTAGCACGCTTGAAGCCAGTCAAGGTGGCGGGCGTCACTGTGTCCAATGCGACGTTGCACAATATGGACGAAGTGGCGCGCCTGGGCTTGATGATCGGTGACACCGTGATTATCCGCCGTGCCGGTGACGTAATCCCACAGGTCGTGTCGGTGGTTGCCGAGCGCCGCCCGGAAAATGCCCGCGCCGTACAGATCCCGCAAACCTGCCCGGTGTGTGGCTCCCATGTGGAACGCACGCAGTTGGTCAAGCGTAGCAAGGGCAAGGAAACCGTCAGCGAAGGCGCGGTGTATCGCTGTGTCGGGCGGCTGGCCTGTGGTGCGCAGCTCAAGCAGGCGATTATCCATTTTGTCTCGCGACGGGCCATGGATATCGACGGCCTGGGCGACAAGACCATCGAGCAACTGGTCGATGAAAAGCTCATCGGTTCGCCGGCTGACCTGTACAAGCTCAAGTACGAACAGATCATCGACCTGGAAGGCTTCGCTGATGTTTCCAGCAAGAAACTGATCGCTGCCATCGAAAACAGCAAGACCCCAACCCTGGCACGGTTTATCTACGCCCTGGGCATTCCCGATGTCGGCGAGGAAACCGCCAAGGTGCTGGCGCGCTCCCTGGCGTCCCTGGAGCGCGTGCAGCAAGCCTTGCCGGAAGTGTTGACGTACTTGCCGGATGTTGGCCTGGAGGTGGCGCACGAGATCCACAGCTTCTTTGAAGACAGCCATAACCAGCAGGTGATTGGCGCGTTACTGTCGCCGGATGAGTGCGGCCTGCAATTGCAGGACCAGGGCGAACTGAGCGCCGAGTTCGCGGCCAGTACCACCCTGGGCGGCTTTCTCGACAAGCTGCACGTGCCTTCCGTGGGGCCGGGGGCTGCGCAGAAGCTGGCGGACAAGTTCGGCTCCCTGGAGGGCGTTATCCAGGCCGATTGGCTGGATATGCGCCAGGCACTCCCAGAGAAACAGGCCAAGGCCGTGCGCGAATTTTTTGATAATCCGGACAATGCCCAGCGTGCGCAAGCCATCGAGCAGCAGCTCAAGGACTTTGGCATGCACTGGCAGAGCGAGAAGAAAGTCCTCGAGGGCTTGCCCGAAGCGGGCCATACCTGGGTGCTGACCGGCTCGCTGGAGTTGATGAGCCGCGACGTGGCCAAGGAAAAACTCGAAAGCCTGGGCGCCAAGGTCGCCGGTTCGGTGTCGGCGAAAACCTATTGCGTGGTCGCGGGGCCAGGCGCCGGGTCGAAGTTGGCCAAGGCCAGTGAGCTGGGGTTGAAAGTCATGGATGAAGAGGCTTTTGTCGCCTTTCTGACCCGCCACAACATCTCCATCTGATGATGGCGATCGTTCCCACGCAGAGTGTGGGAACGATCTTGCGTGGTAAATGATCTAGTCTTGGGCACGCCCCTGGAGAGATCGCCATGTACCGCTTCTTCGAACAGCTCAGTTCGCGCATCGCCGCACCGTTCATGGCCGGGACTTCGCGCAATAGCAAGGTGTGGCAGTGCCGTTGCGGGCAATCCCTGTTCTTTCGCAACAGCCAATGCCTGGCCTGTTCGGCGCTGCTGGGCTATCTGCCCGAGCAAAGCCGGCTGTCGTCCCTGCAACCTGGGCCGGTCGTCAATACCTGGCTGCAGGACGATAATCTTGACGCGGGCGCCTCGCGCCGCTGCGCCAACCTCGACACGCCTGCTGCCTGCAACTGGCTGATCCCGGCCTACAGCACCGCAGCGCTGTGCGTGGCGTGTAGCCTTAATCGCACCATCCCCGACCTGTCGATTGCAGAAAACCCCGAGCGCTGGCGCAAAGTCGAAACCGCCAAGCGCCGGCTGGTGGCGCAACTGATCAGCCTGGGGTTGCAGGTGGTCCCCAAGTCCGTCGATGAAGCCAATGGCCTGGCCTTTGACTTCGTCGGTATCGACCTGCAAGGCAAGGCCCCCACCACCGGCCACGCCAACGGCTTGATCACCTTGGATATCAAGGAAGCCGACGACGAACACCGTGAGAAAATTCGCGTGCAGATGCGTGAACCGTACCGCACCTTGCTCGGTCATTTCCGGCATGAAGTCGGTCACTATTACTGGGATCGCCTGGTCGCCGGCAGCCACTGGCTGGAGCCGTTCCGCCAGGTGTTTGGTGATGAGCGTGCCAGCTATGCCGATGCTCTCGAGCAGCACTACCAGAACGGCCCGCGCCCGGGTTGGCAGCAAACCTGCGTCAGCGCCTACGCCACCATGCACCCTTGGGAAGACTGGGCGGAAACCTGGGCCCACTACCTGCACATGATGGACGCGGTCGATACCGCCCTGGGCTTTGGTATGAGCGCGCGGGAGATGGACCTGGACTACCAGCCGTTTCCCCTCGCCACGCTCTACGATCCGCAACACCCTGGCGGGGCGGCGTTCCTGTCGTTCGTCAACGCCTGGATCGAACTGGCCGGCATGCTCAACGAACTGTCCCGCAGCATGGGGCAACCGGATTTCTATCCCTTCGTGCTGCCACCGGCGGTGATTGCCAAGCTGCATTTCATCCACCTGGTGATCCAGGAGGAGGGCGGCCGGGCGGATGAGGTGTTGAAAGCCCAATGATCCAATGTGGACGCGGGCTTGCCCGCGATGACGTGACCACCGCCATCGCGGGCAAGCCCGCTCCCACACCACATAGAGGGTGTTCTTCAGGGCTATGGCAAGTACTTGAGCCCCTTGGCTTTTTAATCCTGCACCAACGGTTGTAACTTCCGATGAGATCGGTACAATGGCGCGGCTTGCCGAGAGGCCAGCGTCGTTATGGTGACCCCATCGGTCCCCTCGCAACGATTACCCGTGAACCTGGTCAGAGCCGGAAGGCAGCAGCCACAGCGGGAACATTGTGTGCCGGGGTGTGGCTGGTGGGGTTGCCTCCATAACGCTCCCTTCGTAACAACTCTTCCTCTGATCAAAAATTATCACTTTGCCGTGCGTTATTGCGCAGCGGTCGAAGCCGTCTGTACGCCGCGTTTTTTCGCGGCGTTTTCGTGTCTGGCTATCAGCCTTTATTGCGGTTGAAGAAGCTTCTTCGCCGCCAGCAGGAAGATGCCGGTCTTGCAGGCAGGTTCTAGGTGCCAGCCACCGCCAGCAGGCGGAGGTAGCTCATGGTAGTCCCTTGCATTTTGAAGTAATTGCGCGAAAGGATGCCGAGTCCGCTTGGGCTGCGCGAGCATATTGGCAAAAGGCGTGGCCCAGCGCCTGCCAGGAGAGGCGCTGTCCGGTCGGATCATGTCAGTAGGCAAAGAGCAAAGAGCAGGCAGCATCAGCGACCTGCTCTTTTTTATGTCGTACGAGCTCTAAGGCTTGGACAAGGCCTGGTCTACCGCCGCTATCAGCTTTCCCAGATCCTTCGGGGTGGCTTTATGAATGACACCGAACAGATAAGCGCGCTGTTCGTCCTCATCGCCCAGATCGGCAAAAAAGACTTTCAGCTTCACTCCCAGAGCCTCTGCAAACAAGAAGAGAGCGTCAACGCTGGGTGTATAGGTGCCGGTTTCGAAGCGGCTGATGGTTTTAGGGTCAAAACCGGTTTTCTCACCTAGTTCAGCCTGAGTAAGCCCCGCTACCTTTCGATAACGTCTGATGGCTGGACCCAAACTTGAAATTTGCATCGCTCAATTCCCATTTAGAATCAAGAACTTAACGATAAATATTGGCATTAGACAACGGCACGCACCATCACCTTTTCTTGCAAAATGTGATGTAATTCGTAGAATCGGCGTTTAGGACAAGTATTTGGCGGTGTCGTTTCACAGGGCACCTTTATGAAACGGGAAATCATTGCTTTCTCCTCTCTTTCATAAAGGTAGTTGCAAAACAGTTGCTTGGCCGCAGCGCCAGGCTCGCTCTTGCGCGCCCCCGCAGCCCCCGCCTTTCACACCAGACGCTCGAATTAAAGCCTAGTTGATCTTCGCTAAACCGAAGCTCAGGTGCTGGGCAAAACCTGGTTTGGCCGCCGAATGGGGCCAGCCAGCCGATTGACGGTTTACCCGTCTGGAAATACCCCTCTACCTGCCGGATCTACCCGATCCCGGGCCGGTAGATCGAATGCTGTCCATGGAGCTTTAAAGTGCGCGTCAATTTGCCGGTCACCACAGTTGAACAGACTTTCGGGGAGCAGCAACGGCTCATTTCCGCGACGGACATCAATAGCCACATTACCTACTGCAACGCCGAGTTTGCTGCCATGAGCGGCTTCACCCAGGCCGAGCTGATCGGCAGTACCCACAACCTGGTACGCCACCCGGATATGCCGCCAGCGGTCTTCGAACTGATGTGGCGCTACCTCAAGGCCGGCCAGAGCTGGATGGGCGTGGTCAAGAATCGCTGCAAGAATGGCAACTTCTATTGGGTCAGCGCCTATGTGACCCCCATCCTCGAAGACGGCCGGTTGGTGGGCTATGAGTCGGTGCGGGTCAAGCCGACGCGCGAACAGGTGCGGCGTGCCGAAGCGCTCTACGCGCGCTTGCGTGCCGGGCGTTCGGCGGTTTCGCCGCTGCAACGCCTGGGCCAGTTCGGCAATGCCCTGGCCGTGCCGGCCCTGGCGGCGGTGGCGGCTGGCGGCGCGGTGCAATGGCTGCCCAGCGGCTGGGCTCAGGCAACGACTGCGCTGCTGTTTCTCGGTCTGGGCGCCTGGGCGCACCTGCGTCTGGGGCAGCAGCTCAAGCAGATTGTCGAGCACACTCCCAACACCTTTTCCGACCCGATCAGCGCCATGACCTACAGCGATGCGCTAGGTCCGGCCGCGCAATTGGAGATGATCCTGATCAGCGAAGAGGCGCGCTTGAAAACCGCCCTCACGCGGCTCAGCGACCTGGCCACACAGATGGCCGAGGCGGCTACCGATTCCAGCGTGTTGTCGGGCAATACCGAGTCGGCGCTGCTGGAACAGCGCGCCGAAACCGATATGACCGCCGCGGCCATGACCGAAATGGCCGCCTCCATCGCCGAAGTGGCGACACATGTACAGCAGACCGCCAGCGAAGCCCGTACCGCCAACGACCTGGCCGGGCATGGCAGCCAGGTGGTCGGAACCACACGCGACGCGATCCAACTGCTGGCGGCCACCGTTACCCAGATCAACCAGGCGGTGGGCCACCTGGCCGGCCAGACCCAGGAAATCCGCGTGGCGGCGAGCATGATCCAGGCGATTGCCGACCAGACCAACCTGCTGGCCCTGAATGCTGCCATCGAGGCGGCGCGGGCTGGTGAACAGGGCCGTGGTTTTGCGGTGGTGGCCGATGAAGTGCGGGCGCTGGCGGGCAAGACCCGGGAGTCGACCGAGCAGATCCAGGGCATCATCCAGAATCTACGCGCGGGCGCCGATGAAGCAGTGGAAATTGCCAGCACCGGTATCCATGAGGCCGAGCAGGGCGTGCAGCAGGTATTGCAGGCGCAACAGGCATTGCTGGGTATTCGCCAGGCAGTAGAGCGCATTACCGGCATGAGTCAGCAAATGGCTGCTGCCTCGCAGGAACAATCCCACGTCGCAGAGGATGTTTCACAACAGATCAATAACGTCGCGGCCACGGTACAAAAGACAGCGGGCAATGCCAACGCTGCAGTCACCCGGGGCCGGGAACTTGAAAGCATCTCTTCCGGGTTGCGTGCCCTGGTCGAGCGGTTCAACCGCTAGCCACCTAGAGCCTCATTCATGGATGAGAAATACCGCAGGGCCGTGGATGCCGCCGCCATTTTCTCCGAGACAGACCTCACCGGCCGCATCACCTATGTAAACGACCAATTCTGCGGCATGTCCGGCTACAGCCGCGACGAGTTGCTGGGGCGCAACCACCGGATCCTCAGTTCCGGGTTGCATCCTGCCGGGTTTTTCCAGGGGATGTGGCGCACCATCACCGAGGGTAAGGTCTGGCGCGGGGAAATCTGTAACCGCGCCAAGGACGGCTCGCTGTACTGGGTCGACAGCACCATGGTGCCGCTGGTCGATGAGCGGACCGGCAAGGTGCAGAAGTACGTGTCGATTCGTTTTGATGTCAGCGAAAAGCGCCAGTTGTTGCAGACCCTGCAATGGCGGGTCGGCCATGATGTGCTGACCGGGCTGCCCAACCGTGCCTATCTGTCTGAACTGCTCGTGCAATCCTTGGAGTTTTCCCGCAGCGAGCACATCCCCCTGGCGGTGTGCATGCTCGACCTAGACGGCTTCAAGGCGGTCAACGACGGCTACGGCCATGCCTCTGGCGACCTGTTGCTGGTGGAGGTCGCCAGCCGCCTGCGCGACATCATCCGTGGCGAAGACGTGGTCGCAAGGCTTGCCGGTGACGAGTTTGTGCTGATCCTGCGCTACGTGCGCGATGCCGAGGAGTTGAACCGCGCTTTGCGGCGCATCCTCACGGCCATTTCCGAGCCGTACTCGATCCTCGGCGCGCAGATCAACGTGTTTGCCAGCATTGGCGTCACGCTGTTCCCGTTGGATGACGAGGATGCCGACACCCTGCTGCGCCATGCCGACCAGGCGATGTACGTGGCCAAGCAAAGTGGCCGTAACCGCTACCAGCTGTTTGATGTGTCCCTGGAGCAGGAGGTCAAGGCCACCCACCAGACCGTGCAGCAGATTCGCCAGGCCCTGGCAGCGGGGGAGTTGTGCCTGCACTTCCATCCCAAGATCAACCTGCGCCACGGCCAGGTCGTGGGTTTTGAGGCATTGCTGCGCTGGCAGCACCCGATTCGCGGGCTGGTGTCGCCCAAGGATTTCCTGTCGTTGATCGAGCAGACCGACCTGATCGTCGATGTCGGCGAGTGGGTGATGGACCAGGTGCTGGCGCAGATACGCCAGTGGCAAGATGCCGGGCACTGCTGGCCGGTCAGCGTGAATATCGCGGCGCGACACTTCCAGCGCGCGGATTTTGTCGAGCGCTTGCAACAGCTGCTGGCCCAGCATCCTGACGTTGCGCCGCACATGCTCGACCTGGAGATCGCCGAATCGGTAGCCATCGATCATATCCAGCGCGTCACCGAGCACCTGGCGGCATGCCAGGCGCTGGGAGTGCGGTTTTCCCTGGACGATTTCGGCACGGGCTATTCGTCCCTCAGCTACCTCAAGCGCCTGCCCACCCAGACCATCAAGATCGACAAGTCGTTTGTGCGCGACATCCTGCACGACAAGGATGACCTCGCGCTGACCCAGGCGGTGATCGGCCTGGCCCGGGCATTTGGTCGCGAAGTGATCGCCGAGGGCCTGGAAACCCTCGAGCATGGCCAGTTGCTGCTGCGCATGGGCTGTGAAGTGGCCCAGGGCTATTACTTCGCCCAACCGATGCCGGCAGCCGAGGTGCCGGCCTGGGCGGCGGGGTTTGATCTGCTCAACTATGGCGCTGGCGGGGATTGAGGCAGGCGCCCAGCGTCGCCGGTATAGAGCAGGATGATTGCGTCAATCTCCCCGGACATTTTCATACGCAGCAGTGTGCGCAAAATCCGCTGCACGGGTAGGGCTGGGTCGTTGCGCACGTAGCAGCCCAGGCTCTGCTCTTCAATCACGGCCACCACGTGCAGCTTGCGACCTGCCGGTAACTGCTGATTGAAGCGTTCCAGGGTCCATTCGTTGGTGACCGCGTACTTGAAGCGTCCCGCCACCAGCTTTTGCAGCACTTGCTCTTCGCTGCGGGCGTCGTCGCGCTTGAGCTGGCCCTTGGCAAACAGCGGTTCGAGGGTCGGGTAGCTGTAGTTGAGCACCGTGCCGATATTCTGTGCCGCCAGCTGCGCCACATTCACCGACAGCGGCGGCACATGGGCGCTGGCCAGGACATTGCGCTGCACCCATAACGGAATGCTCCATATGTAGTCCCCGGACAGATTATTCAGCCACGCTTGTGCGACGTAGCAGCGCACATCAATCTCGCCGTGCTCCATGGCTGGAGCGATACGGGCCCGGGCCAGTACCTGGAACTGCGCCGGGTGGCCGACCTGGGTTGCCAGGCTGAGCATCAAGTCATACAAAATGCCCTGGGTCGGCTGGGCCCCCTCGATCTGCACCATGGGCATGGCCCAGCTGTCGGAAATGGCGAAGCGCAACGGGGCGGGCGCCGCCAGGCTCAGTGTGGTGATCATCCATAAAGCGCCCAGGACTACGCGCATAAACTCTCCGGGATCAGCCCTTTGCAGGGCGTGCCACTACCAGCTTAGTCAGATTAGGCGAGCGTGCCGGATGCAATTTCCCCCCTGCTCCGCTAGCATTACCGGCTTCCGCTTCCCAGTTGCGACGGTTTTCGATGAGTTATCAGGTTCTTGCACGTAAATGGCGTCCGCGCTCGTTCCGCGAAATGGTCGGCCAGACCCATGTGCTCAAGGCTCTGATCAATGCCTTGGACAGCCAACGGCTGCACCACGCCTACCTGTTCACCGGCACGCGCGGGGTGGGCAAGACCACCATTGCGCGGATCATTGCCAAGTGCCTGAACTGTGAGACCGGCATCACCTCGACGCCCTGCGGCACCTGCTCGGTGTGCCGGGAGATCGACGAAGGGCGTTTTGTCGACCTGATCGAAATCGACGCCGCGAGCCGCACCAAGGTCGAGGACACCCGCGAACTGCTGGACAACGTGCAGTACGCCCCCAGCCGCGGGCGCTTCAAGGTCTACCTGATCGACGAAGTGCACATGCTCTCCAGCCACTCCTTCAACGCCCTGTTGAAGACCCTGGAGGAGCCGCCGCCCTACGTTAAGTTCATCCTGGCCACCACCGATCCGCAGAAACTTCCTGCAACGATTTTGTCGCGGTGCCTGCAGTTCTCCCTGAAGAACATGACCCCTGAGCGGGTGGTCGAGCATTTGACCCACGTATTGGGTGTGGAGAACGTGCCGTTCGAAGACGATGCGCTGTGGCTGCTGGGCCGCGCCGCCGATGGCTCGATGCGCGATGCCATGAGCCTGACCGACCAGGCGATTGCCTTCGGTGAAGGCAAGGTAATGGCCGCCGACGTGCGCGCCATGCTCGGCACCCTCGATCACGGCCAAGTATTCGACGTGCTGCATGCGCTGATCGAAGGCGACGCCAAGGCGCTGCTCGAAGCCGTGCGCCATCTGTCGGAGCAGGGGCCGGACTGGAATGGCGTGCTCTCGGAAATTCTCAATGTGCTGCACCGCGTCGCTATCGCCCAGGCCCTGCCTGAGGGGGTCGACAACGGCCACGGCGACCGCGACCGCGTATTGGCACTGGCCCAGGCGCTGCCGGCCGAAGATGTGCAGTTCTACTACCAGATGGGCCTGATCGGGCGCCGCGACCTGCCGTTGGCACCAGACCCGCGCGGCGGTTTCGAAATGGTCATGCTGCGCATGCTGGCGTTTCGCCCCGCGGATACCGCCGACGCGCCGAGACAGCCACTAAAGCCAGTGGGGATCAGCCAGGCCACAGTTGATTCCGCCAAACCAGTGGCTGGCGCGGCGGTCGTTGCGCCAGTAAGCGCGCCGCAACCTGTGGCCGCTGCTCCAGCCATGGTCGCGGTGGAGCCTGTGGCGCCTGTAGTGGCGCCGCAGCCGATGGTCGAGCCCGAGCCCGCGCCGGTAGTCGATCTGCCCTGGAATGAGCCGGCAGAGGCCGTGGTCGAGCTGGCTCCTGCCGTCGAGCCTGTCCTCGAAACCACCGGCGAGCAGCCTGAACTGACGCCGATGCCGACGCCAACCCCCGACAGCGTGGTACCCGACGCGCCGGAATGGGTCTCGGCACCCGTGCCCGAGCCGACTATTGCCGAAGTGGACGCCGCTACCCCAGGCATCGACCTGGATGACGAGCCGCCGCTGGACGAAGATTACATCGAGCCGGACATGGATTCGGCCTACAGCTACCTGGACGACCTGGCCAGCGAGCACACCGCCGAGCCTGCGCCCGAGCCCGAGGCGGAACCTGCCGCCATGCCGGCCACCGGCCTGGCCCTGCAATGGCTGGAGCTGTTCCCGAAATTGCCGATTTCCGGCATGACCGGCAGCATCGCCGCCAACTGCACGCTGATCGCTGTCGATGGCGATCACTGGCTGTTGCACCTGGACCCGGCCCACAGCGCCCTGTTCAACGCGACCCAGCAGCGCCGGCTCAACGATGCCCTGAACCAGTTCCACGAACGCACCCTGACGGTGACCATCGAGCTGATCAAGCCCGAGCAGGAAACCCCGGCCCAGGCCGCCACCCGTCGCCGGCTCAACCGCCAGCGCGAGGCCGAGGAGTCGATCCAGGCCGACCCGCTGATCCAGCAGATGATGGAGCAGTTTGGCGCGGTGGTGCGACACGATACTATTGAACCTGTCGAAGCCCAGGCTGCAGCGGGCTGATAATTGCAGGCGCCGTGCCTTGAGGCTCGGCGCCGTATTGATCCACGTACTTTTGAGGTGATTCCCATGATGAAAGGTGGCATGGCCGGCCTGATGAAGCAGGCGCAGCAGATGCAGGAAAAGATGGCCAAGATGCAGGAAGAACTGGCCAACGCCGAAGTCACCGGTAAAGCCGGTGGCGATATGGTCAGCGTGGTGATGACCGGTCGTCACGACATCAAGCGCGTGAGCATTGACCCAAGCGTATTGCCGGGCGTTGGCGAAGACGACCTGGAAATGCTCGAAGCCCTGTTCGCCGCGGCCGTCAACGACGCCGTGCGCAAGATCGAAGCCAACAGCCAGGACAAAATGTCCGGCGTCACCGCGGGCATGCAACTGCCGCCGGGCATGAAGCTGCCGTTCTGACCGGCCAGCGCAAGACTGAAAATGCCAGGCATCGCGCCTGGCATTTTTGTTTGTCTCGGGCACAATCGAACGTCAGCCCTGCAACAGCTGTCTGCACCCTATACCGCTGAATTCAATCACCGATATAAAGGAGCCCCGCTGATGACCCAAGCCACGACCCTCAACCAGCGCATCGTCCTGGTATCCCGCCCGCAGGGTGCGCCCGTGCCGGAAAACTTCCGCCTGGAGCGCGTGGCGCTGCCCGACCTGGCAGACGGCCAGGTCCTGCTCAAGACCCTGTTCCTGTCCCTGGACCCCTACATGCGTGGACGCATGAGTGACGCGCCGTCCTACGCAGCCCCGGTAGAAATCGGCGAGGTGATGACTGGTGGCGCTGTCAGCCGCATCGAACAGTCGCGCAACCCCAAGTTCGAGGTGGGTGACCTGGTGGTCGGCGCCACCGGCTGGCAAAGCCATAGCATCAGTGACGGCCGCAATTTGATACCGGTGCCCAACGGCTTGCCAAGCCCATCCATGGCCCTGGGTGTGCTGGGTATGCCCGGCATGACGGCCTACATGGGCCTGATGGATATTGGCCAACCCCAGGCCGGGGAAACCCTGGTGGTGGCGGCGGCCTCCGGTGCGGTGGGCTCGGTGGTTGGCCAGGTGGCCAAGCTCAAGGGCCTGCGGGTGGTTGGCATCGCGGGCGGCGCAGACAAATGCCGCTACGTGGTGGAAGAGTTGGGTTTTGACGCCTGCATCGATCACAAAGGCGCAGATTTTGCCGATGAGCTGGCCCAGGCCTGTTTCAAAGGGGTGGACATTTATTACGAGAACGTCGGCGGCAAGGTCTTCGACGCCGTACTGCCCCTGCTCAATCCCAAGGCGCGGATCCCCCTGTGTGGCCTGATTGCCGGCTACAACGCCCATGAGGCCCCCACCGGCCCTGACCGGCTGCCAGCGTTGCAACGCACCCTGTTGACCAAGCGCGTGCGCATCCAGGGCTTTATCGTGTTCGACGACTATGGCGACCGCCACCCGGAATTCATCAGCGCCATGGCGCCGTGGGTGCGGGACGGCAAGGTCAAGTTTCGCGAAGACGTGGTCGAGGGCCTTGAGCAGGCGCCCGAGGCCTTTATCGGCCTGTTGGAAGGGCGCAATTTCGGCAAGTTGGTCGTGCGTATTTGACGCTTATCCGAGGCGCGGGTATAAACCGCGTCTCGTTGTTTTGTCGGACTTTTGCCCCATGAGCTTCAGCCCTCTGATTCGTCAACTGATCGACGCCCTGCGCACCTTGCCGGGCGTGGGCCAGAAAACCGCCCAGCGTATGGCGCTGCAACTGCTGGAGCGTGACCGCAGCGGTGGCTCGCGGCTGGCCCAGGCCTTGAGCCAGGCCATGGAAGGCGTGGGCCATTGCCGTCAGTGCCGCACCCTTACCGAAGAAGAACTGTGCCCGCAATGCGCCGACCCCCGTCGCGACGACACCCTGCTGTGCGTGGTCGAAGGGCCGATGGACGTGTATGCGGTGGAGCAGACCGGCTACCGCGGGCGCTACTTCGTACTCAAGGGCCACCTGTCGCCCCTTGACGGCCTGGGGCCTGAAGCCATTGGTATCCCGCAATTGGTGGCGCGCATCGAAGAGCAGGGCACCTTTGCCGAAGTGATCCTGGCCACCAACCCTACGGTGGAAGGGGAAGCCACGGCGCATTACATCGCGCAACTGCTGACCAACAAAGGCCTGATCACCTCGCGCATCGCCCACGGCGTGCCGTTGGGTGGTGAGCTGGAACTGGTGGACGGCGGCACCCTGGCGCACTCGTTTGCCGGGCGTAAACCTATCGCGCTGTAAGCCAAACTCCCTGTAGCACGCTGGCTTGTGTAGGAGCTGGCTTGCCTGCGATGCAGGCACTGCGGTTTATCAGGGGGACCGAGGCGATACCATCGCAGGCAAGCCAGCTCCTACACAAGCATGCACATTGCATTTGCGTTCGGCTTGATAACCAAGCAAGCGCTTGGTAAGTTCGCTCCATCTCTGCATGGAGCTTGCCGATGTCTGCCTACCAGGAATATTTCGACCCCAGTCACCAATTGGTCCGCGACAGCGTGCGCCGTTTTGTCGAGCGCGAGATTGTGCCGGGCATCGAGCAGTGGGAGGAGGCCGAACACTTCCCTCGCGAGCTGTACCTCAAGGCCGGTACGGCGGGGATTCTCGGGATCGGTTACCCCGAAGCCCTCGGCGGCAGTCATGAAGGCGATCTGTTCGCCAAGGTGGCCGCCAGCGAAGAGCTGATGCGCTGTGGCTCCGGCGGCGTGGTGGCGGGGCTGGGCTCGTTGGATATCGGCCTGCCGCCCATCGTCAAATGGGCCCGCCCCGAAATCCGCGAGCGCGTGGCCCCGCAGGTCTTGTCTGGCGAGAAGATCATGGCCCTGGCCGTCACCGAGCCCGGTGGTGGCTCCGACGTGGCCAGCCTGCAAACCCGTGCCGTGCGCGATGGCGATTGCTATCGGGTCAGTGGCAGCAAAACCTTTATTACCAGTGGCGTGCGCGCCGACTACTACACTGTCGCCGTACGTACCGGCGGGCCGGGCTTTGCCGGCATCAGCCTGTTGCTGATCGAGAAGGGCACACCTGGCTTCACCGTCGGCCAACCGCTGAAGAAAATGGGCTGGTGGGCGTCGGACACGGCCGAGTTGTTCTTCGACAATTGCCAGGTGCCCGTAGGCAACCTGATCGGCAGCGAAAACATGGGGTTTGCCTGCATCATGGGCAATTTCCAGAGCGAACGCCTGGCATTGGCATTGATGGCCAACATGACGGCGCAGATGGCCCTGGAAGAGAGCCTGAAGTGGGCTGCGCAGCGCGAGGCCTTTGGCAAGCCGATTGGCAAGTTCCAGGTGCTCAAGCACCGCCTGGCGGAGATGGCCACGGCGGTCGAGGTTTCCCGCGAGTTCACCTACCGCCAGGCCGCGAAGATGGCGGCGGGCAAGAGTGTGATCAAGGAGATTTCCATGGCCAAGAACCTGGCCACCGACACCGCCGACCGGGTGACGTATGACGCGGTGCAGATCCTGGGAGGCCTGGGTTATATGCGCGGCAGCCTGGTGGAGCGGCTGTACCGGGATAACCGGATTTTGTCGATTGGTGGCGGGACGCGGGAGGTGATGAATGAAATCATCAGTAAGCAGATGGGGTTGTGATTGAGGGTGTTATTACTGGCCTCATCGCGGGCAAGCCCGCTCCTACATTTTGATTTGTGAACCCATTCAAAAGTGGGAGCGGGCTTGCCCGCGATGAGGCCCGCAAGACCGGCGCAAATTACCGCTCAGTCAAGCCAAACTGCGTCAAGCAGAAGGTCGCGATCCCCATATCCTCCAAACGCTGCGAGCCCCCCAGCTCCGGCAGATCAATAATCGCCGCGGCCTCGAAAATCCGTGCCCCCATGCGCCGCGCCAGATTAGCCGCAGCAATCAAGGTGCCACCCGTGGCGATCAGGTCATCGAACATCAATACCGAATCCCCTTCGCACAGGCTGTCGGCGTGTACTTCGAGGAACGCTTCGCCATATTCGGTCTGATAGCCCTCGGACAGTACGTCCGCCGGCAGCTTGCCCTGTTTGCGGAACAGGATCAGCGGCTTGTTCAGTTGATAGGCAATCACCGAACCGATCAGAAAGCCGCGGGCATCCATTGCGCCGATATGGCTAAACTCGGCTTCGACGTAGCGATGGATAAAGGTATCGGCCACCAGGCGCATGGCCTTGGGCGACTGGAACAGCGGCGTGATATCACGAAAGATCACCCCAGGCTTGGGGAAGTCGATGACGGGGCGAATCAGGGATTTGATGTCGAAGGAGTCGAAAGCCATCGTCGGGAGTCCTGGGCGCAAAGACTTCGCAGTATACCTGCGGCCTCGCCGGTTGGCTTGGCCGCAAGTGTCGCGCCCCTGGTCCGGCGGTCAGCCGTCGAGGGAGCCGCCGGCCAGTGCGCAGAGCTGGATCGGGTCGAGGATGTGTACTTCCTTGCCCTCGGCGGCAATCAGTTCGTTCTGCTGGAAGCGCGTGAATACCCGGGATACGGTTTCCACCGCCAGGCCCAGGTAATTGCCGATTTCGTTGCGCGACATGCTCAGGCGGAACTGATTGGCCGAGAAACCCCGGGCGCGGAAACGCGCCGACAGGTTGACCAGGAAGGTGGCAATCCGTTCGTCGGCGGTTTTTTTCGACAACAGCAGCATCATTTGCTGGTCGTCACGGATTTCCCGGCTCATCACGCGCATCAACTGGCGGCGCAACTGCGGCAATTGCAGGGCCAGTTCGTCCAGGCGTTCGAACGGGATCTCGCACACCGACGTGGTTTCCAGGGCCTGGGCCGACACCGGGTGAATCTCGGTGTCCATGCCCGACAGGCCCACCAGCTCGCTGGGCAGGTGGAAGCCGGTGATCTGTTCTTCGCCGCTGTCGCTCAGGCTGAACGTCTTCAAGGCGCCCGAGCGTACTGCATAGACGGAATCGAACTTGTCACCCTGGCGAAACAGAAACTCGCCTTTCTTCAGGGGGCGACCACGTTTAACGATTTCGTCCAGCGCATCCATGTCTTCCAGATTCAGCGAAAGTGGCAAGCAGAGGGGCGCCAGGCTGCAATCCTTGCAGTGAGCCTGGCTATGAGCGCGCAGTTTAACTGGCTCGGACATTTCTTAAATCCTTGTGGGAAAACACACATAAGACGTAAGGGTACCGCACTGAGGGACTATCAGGCCAGCCTGTACAAAAAACCGGCAGGGGTATAAAGAATTTTACCCCGCGGCCGATGAACTGCTAACGACCAAGAGCTTGGAGGCTCACGATATGCTTTCCATCGACGGCAATCTTCCGTCCCGCACCACTGTGCCGACGCTGCTTGAACCGAAAAAAACCAGCACCGTGGGCGCCGGTACCGAATCAACGGCGCTGGGTGAAACCCAGCCTGCCGAAGGCGTGAGTGTGACCTTTTCCGGTGCGTCGCTGAAGGCTGCCAGCGCCGAGAAGACCGCCAACGACGATATCGAAGAAAGCGGGCTGGACGAGAACGTGCAGAAACTGCTGAAAATGATTCGCCAGTTGAAGCAGCAGATCGCGGAAAAGATGGCTGAGATGTCGGCGATCATGTCCGACAAGCGCCTCAGCCCGGAGCAGGTCCTGGCGAAACTGAGCGGCGTGCAATCGGCGTTGGGCGGCTTGCAAGCCTCGCTGACCGGCGCCTATGCGTCGTTGAGCGAAGCGATGAAGAACCTGAGCGCCGAAGACGCGGTGAAGGCCGCCTCGTTGATGGCCAAGTAACCCGGCTTAGATCACCCGCGAAAATCGCTGCCTATTCTGTTGCTCCAGATAGGCATCGAACACCATGCACACCGAGCGCACCAGCAGGCGTCCGGCCGGCAGTACCCGAATGCCTTCGGCGTCGAGTTCGATCAGGCCGTCACTGGCCATGGCTTGGAGTTGTGGCCAAAGCTCGGCGAAATAGCCGCGAAAATCCACGGTGAAGGCCTGCTCGATGCTTTCGAAGTCCAGGCTGAAGTGACAGATCA
Source organism: Pseudomonas sp. WS 5059 (assembly GCF_012985525.1). NCBI lineage: Bacteria > Pseudomonadati > Pseudomonadota > Gammaproteobacteria > Pseudomonadales > Pseudomonadaceae > Pseudomonas > Pseudomonas sp. WS 5059. The sequence goes on from NZ_JAAQWO010000008.1 coordinate 216,245, forward strand.
ACTGTTGAATCACCGCCCGGCGCAAACGATCGTCCGCCGTGCAGAGCAGGCCGCGACTGGTGGCCAGTTGCGCCCCCGCCAGGGCGTTCTGGTAGTGATTCAGGTCGCTGCTGTTCTGGCAGTACAGGTCACCAATCTGACTGATGGCCGAAACGCCAAGCCCGATCAAATCGCAGTGACCGTGGGTGGTGTAGCCCTGGAAGTTGCGCTGCAGGGTGGACTCTTCCTGGGCAATGGCCAATTCGTCATCGGGCAGGGCGAAGTGGTCCATGCCGATGTAGTTGTAGCCAGCCGCCGTCAACTGTTCGATGGTTTCCTGCAGCATCTGCAATTTGACGGCGGGGGCCGGCAGGTCTTCGCCGTTGATCCGCCGCTGGGGCAGGAAGCGTTCGGGCAGGTGGGCATAGTTGAACACCGACAGGCGGTCGGGTTGCAGGCTGATGACCTCGGCCACCGTGCGGGCGAAATGCTCCGGGGTCTGCTTGGGCAGGCCGTAGATCAGGTCGATATTGATCGAGCGAAACTGCAGGGTGCGCGCCGCGTCGATCACCGCGCGGGTTTCTTCCAGGCTTTGCAGGCGATTGACCGCCCGCTGTACCTCGGGGTCCAGGTCCTGCACGCCGATGCTCACGCGGTTGAAGCCCAGTTCACGCAGCAGGCCCATGGTGGCCCAGTCGGCTTCCCGGGGGTCGATCTCGATGCCGTAGTCGCCGGAGTCGTCATCCAGCAGGTTGAAATGCTGGCGCAGTTGCGCCATCAGTTGGCGCAATTCGTCGTGGCTGAGAAAGGTCGGCGTGCCGCCGCCAAAATGCAGTTGCTGCACCCGTTGGTTGGGGTCCAGGTGACAGGCGACCAGTTGAATCTCTTGTTCCAGGCGTTGCAGGTAGGCCTGGGCGCGACCGCGGTCCTTGGTGATGACTTTGTTGCAGGCGCAGTAGTAGCAAATGTTCGCGCAGAACGGCACGTGCACATACAGCGACAGCGGGCGCACCGCCTTGCGGCTGTCGCGCAGGGCGTGCAGCAGGTCGAAAGTGCCGACCTGGCTGGTGAATTGTACGGCGGTGGGGTAGGAGGTGTAGCGCGGCCCCGCGAGGTCGTAGCGATGAATCAGATCAGTATCCCAACGAATGGCGTCGAGCATGCGGGCGTTCCCCGGATTGGCTAGTGGGCCGAGTCTAGGGGCATGGCCGGGCGGTCATCTTGATTTGTATCAAAGGGGAGCGGCGCTATGCCACATGGCCTTTTAGTGGCCCATCAGCCAGTGCTGATGGGGGCCGGGTAGGGTCCAGATCCCGAACACCATCACCAGCAGGCCGCCCGCCACGCGCACACTGCGCTTGCGCAACAGCGCGGTGACACGCTCCGCCGCCAGCCCGGTGGCGAGCAAGACCGGCCAGGTGCCAAGGCCGAAGGCCAGCATTAGCAACCCGCTATCCATCGCATTGCCCTGGCTGGCCGCCCACAACAAGGTGCTGTAGACCAGGCCGCACGGCAACCAACCCCACAGCGCGCCCAGCAGCAAGGCGCGGGGCAGGCTGGACACCGGCAGCAAACGGCTGGCAAACGGCTGGATATGGCGCCACAGGCCGCGGCCGAGGCTTTCGATACGGGTCAGGCCGCTCCACCAGCCGGCCAGGTACAGGCCCATGCTGATCAACAGCAGGCCCGCGAGGATGCGCATGAACATCGCCGCCGGGCTGTTGGCCACGGCCCAGCCGGCCAGGCCAATCAATACGCCGGCGCAGGCATAGCTGAGGATGCGTCCCAGGTTGTACGCCAGCAGCAGGCGAAAGCGCCGGCTGCGTTGCTCCGGGGGGATGGCCAGGGTCAGCGCGCCCATCAGGCCGCCGCACATGCCCAGGCAATGGCCGCCGCCCAGCAGGCCGAGGATCAGCGCAGAAACCAGCAGCGGCGCGAGGTCAAGCATGGGGCGGCGCCGGCTCGTCAGGCTTGGTCGGTGGTTGCGCATGGCTGCTGGCTTCGTCGACAGCGGCCAGGTGCTTGGGGTCCTGGTCGTCGAACAACACGCTGTGGGCCGGCCCGTCGAGGTCGTCATACTGGCCGCTGTCAACCGCCCAGAAGAAGATGTAGATGGCGATGGCGACGATCAGCAGCGCCGCTGGAATCATTACGTAAAGAGCTGGCATCGCTACTCCATGCCCGCGCGGCTCAAGCCGGCAGCGGGCGAGGCTGTGGGGTGGTGCTCGCGGCACTGGCGCGCGGCAGGCGTGTCAGGCGCAGGGCGTTGAGCACCACGGTCAACGAACTGAGGGACATGCCGATCGCAGCCCAGATCGGCGTGATCCAACCGAGGGCGGCGAACGGCAACATCAGGCCATTGTACAGCCCGGCCCACAGCAGGTTTTCAATGATTACCCGGCGCGTGCGCCGGGCCAGGCTGAAGGCTTGCACCAGGGCGTCCAGGCGGTTGGACAACAGCACCGCATCGGCGCTGGTTTTCGCCAGGTCAGTGGCCGAGCCCATGGCCACGCTGATATCGGCGGCGGCCAATACCGGCACGTCATTCACGCCGTCCCCGAGCATCAGCACCTTGCGGCCTTCCTTGTGCAGTTGTTGCAGCACCTGCAGCTTGTCATCCGGGCGCAGGCCGCCACGGGCTTCATCAATCCCCAGTTCGGCGGCGACGCTGGCGACCATCGGCGAGCTGTCACCCGACAGTAGCAAGGTACGCCAGCCCCGCGCCTTGCACGCGGCCAGCAGCGCCGGTGCATCGCTGCGCAGGCGATCATCCAGGACAAACCAGGCCAGGGCCCCGCCGGTATCGCCCAGCAGCAGCCATTGGCCAGCGTCTTGCGGCGAATCGGGAATCCCACAGCCGCTTAATTCACAGACAAAAGCGGGTTGGCCGATCCGCAGCAGGCGTTCGCCGACCCGCCCTTCGAGCCCCAGGCCAGGGGTGCTGAGCACCTCTTCAGCTGCCAGCGGCGCGCGGCCAAAGGCCCGGGCAATCGGGTGTTCGGAGCGGTTTTCGAGGGCGGCGGCCAGGGCCAGGGCGAGATCGCTGCTCATGCTGCCCAGCGGCCGGATGGCGCGCAGGGCCAGGCGGCCTTCGGTGAGGGTGCCGGTCTTGTCGAAAATCACTGTGTCGATCTGGTTCAAGCCTTCCAGCACATGGCCACGGGTCAGCAGCAGGCCGAGTTTATGCAGAGTGCCGGTGGCGGCGGTCAAGGCCGTGGGGGTTGCCAGGGACAGGGCGCACGGGCAAGTCGCCACCAGCATCGCCAGGACAATCCAGAATGCTCGCGATGAATCCAGCTCCCACCACAGCAGGCCGATCACAGCGGCGGCGATCAGTGAGCAGAGCAGGAACCATTGCGCGGCGCGGTCGGCGATTTCTGCCAGGCGCGGTTTTTCGGCCTGGGCCCGCTCCAGCAGGCGCACGATGGCCGACAAGCGGGTGTCGTGTCCCAGGGCGCGCACTTGCACGGTCAACGCGCCTTCGACGTTGAGGGTGCCAGCGGTGACGCTATCGCCGGCCTGTCGCGGTTGTGGCAGGTATTCGCCGGTGAGCAGGGATTCATCAATGCTCGATTGGCCCTCCAGGATCACCCCGTCGGCCGGCAGGATCGCGCCCGGATGCACCAGCACCCGGTCGCCCAGGGCCAGTTCGGTGAGCAGGATGCGTTCGCTCTGGCCATCGCCTTTGAGGCGCAGGCACGAGGCCGGCAGCAGGTTGACCAACTGCGCGGTGGCGGCGGCCGTGCGCTCGCGGGCACGGCGCTCCAGGTAGCGGCCGGCCAGGAGGAACAGGGCGAACATGCCCACGGCATCGAAATACAGCTCGCCCACTCCCGTTATCGCGGTCCAGATTCCCGCGAGGTAAGCGCCGCCGATGGCCAGTGACACCGAGACATCCATGGTCAGGTGGCGAGTGCGCAGGTCGCGCATGGCGCCCTTGAAAAACGGCGCGCAGCTGTAGAACACGATGGGGGTGGTCAAAAACAGCGCGACCCAGCGCAGGATCACGTGCAGCTCGGGGCTCAGGTCGATATTGAATTCCGGCCAGGTGGCCATGGTTGCCATCATCGCCTGGAACCACAGCAGGCCGGCGACGCCGAGTTGGCGCAGGGCCAGGCGGTTTTCGCTGGCCAGTTGTTCGGCGGCGCGGTCGGCTTGATAGGGGTGGGCGGCGTAGCCGATCTGGCGCAGCTCGCTGAGCACCTGGCTCAACGGCAACTGCCCATCGGCCCAGCGCACATGCAGGCGATGGTTGGACAGGTTCAGTCGCGCCTCGGCCACGGCGGGCAGGCTGCGCAGGTGTTTTTCGATCAGCCAGCCGCAGGCGGCGCAACTGATGCCTTCCATCAACAGGGTGGCTTCGGCCAGGTCGCCGTCGTGGCGCACGAAGGGTTTTTGCACATCGGCGCGGTCGTACAGCGCCAGTTCGTCGACCAACTGCACGGGCAGCGCTTCGGGGTTGGCCGAGGCCTCGCTGCGGTGTTGGTAATAGCTTTCCAGCCCGCCTGCGACAATCGCCTCGGCCACCGCCTGGCAACCCGGGCAGCAGAGCTCGCGGGACTCGCCAAGGATCACCGCAGTGAAGCGGCTGCCGGGCGGGACGGGGAGGGCGCAGTGGTAGCAGGGGGTTGGGGTGGTCATGGTTTTGGATCTGTGTGGGCGGGGAGGGCCTCATCGCGGGCAAGCCCGCTCCTACAAGGTTATCGCACACTCCCTGTAGGAGCCGGCTTGCCGGCGATGCGCGAAGCGCGGCTGTCAGTTCTTCAGGTCTTCAGCACCCTGCAACGGCTCGTCACCTAACTTCAAGTCGGTGCCATGGCTGACTTCTTCCTCTTCAAACATGCGCCAGGTCCTGTCGCCTTCGACCCCCAGCAGTTCGACGAAGCGCCGCCCCTCGACTTTGTCGGTCACCTGGCCGATGTAACGCCCAGGCTCGCTCTGGCTGCGGGTGAGCACGACCTTGCGGTCTTTCTCCGGCTGGGTCGGCGAAATCAGGTTCAGCTCCAGAGTAGTCGGCCCGCTGTTGCCGGTGAGGAACAGTTCCACTTCACCGGTCAGTTCATCCAGGTGCAGGGTGGCGCGCATTTGCAGGGTCTGGGCCAGCAGTTCGCGGTCCAGGGAGCGGTTGATGCCTTTGCCGGCCTCGTAGTAGTTGTCGTTGACCAGGTTGTCCGGGTTGTTCACCGCGATGGTCACCATGGACAAGGTCAGCGTCACCGAGCAGGCCAGGATGGCAATGATGATCCAGGGCCAGAGGTGCTTGTACCAGGGGCTTGCGGCAGTTGCTACGGGCATTGTTCTGCTCTCTTTTAACGAATTTGTGGGCCGATGAACCGGCTCTTGGCTTCAACGTGGACGCTGTCATCGTCAGCATCCTTGAGGATGAATTTCACCTCGTTGGTGCTCGATGGCAATTGTTCCGGCGCGCTCGACAGCTCCACCGGCATAGTGAAGATTTCCCCGGCGGCGACCTTGATCTCGCGCTTGCCTTGCAGCTTGAGGTCCGGCAGGCCGCTGGCGTCCAGCACGTAGGTGTGGTCGTGCTGGTCCTTGTTCATGATTTTCAGGCTGTAGACGTTCTCGATCCGCCCTTCGGCGTTTTCGCGGTAGAGCACGCGGTCCTTGCTGACGTCGAAACCCACCAGCGAGCGCATGAAAAACGCCGTGGCCAGCAGGCTGATCATCGCCAGCAGCACCAGCGCATAGCCGATCAGGCGCGGGCGCAACTTGTGGGTCTTTTGCCCCGACAGGTTATGTTCGGTGGTGTAGCTGATCAACCCGCGAGGGTAGTCCATCTTGTCCATGATGGTGTCGCAGGCGTCGATGCAGGCGGCGCAGCCAATGCACTCGATCTGCAGGCCGTCACGGATGTCGATCCCGGTGGGGCAGACCTGCACGCACATGGTGCAGTCGATGCAATCCCCCAGGCCCTGGGCCTTGTAGTCGATGCCTTTCTTGCGTGGGCCACGCACTTCGCCACGACGCGGGTCATAGGAGACGATCAGGGTGTCCTTGTCGAACATCACGCTCTGGAAGCGCGCATACGGACACATGTAGATGCACACTTGTTCACGCAGCCAGCCGGCGTTGCCGTAGGTGGCGAGGGTGAAGAAGCCGACCCAGAAGTACGACCAGCCATCGGCTTGGCCGGTGAAGAAGTCGAAGACCAGTTCGCGGATCGGCGAGAAGTAGCCGACAAAGGTCATGCCGGTAACAAAGCCGATGATCAGCCACAGGCTGTGCTTGCTGAGTTTACGCAGGAACTTGTTGGCGCTCATTGGCGCCTTGTCCAGCTTGATCCGCTGGTTGCGGTCGCCTTCGGTGACCTTTTCGCACCACATGTAGATCCAGGTCCACACGCTTTGCGGGCAGGTGTAGCCGCACCAGATCCGCCCGGCGTACACGGTGATAAAGAACAGGCCAAAGGCCGAGATGATCAGGATGCCCGACAGCAGGATGAAGTCCTGGGGCCAGAATGTCGCACCGAAAATGAAGAATTTACGCTCTGGCAGGTTCCACCAGACGGCCTGGTGCCCGCCCCAGTTCAGCCACACCGTACCGAAGTACAGCAGGAACAACCCGGCACCGCCGAGCATCCGCAGATTGCGGAACATCCCGGTGAACGCACGGGTGTAGATTTTCTCCCGCGAGGCGTAGAGATCGACGGTGTCGCTGGTTTTTTTGGCAGGCGGGGTAACGTCATGTACCGGAATCTGGTTGCTCATCATTGCATCCCACGGCAGTGGAGATTTGCCTCGGCCAGTACGTGCCAGCCGGGGTCAAAATAGGGGTCTTGCAGTGGCGTAATGATACGCCTGTAGTACCGATGAACGGGTGCGACCTTTGGTCGCGTTGGGGGAAATCAATTGATGGTGTACGTGACTTGAATCAATTGACAGGATGAGTATGGACGGTTTTTCAGGGCTCGAAGGTCATTCGTCCCATGGGTTGATCAGTGTCACACCGCTGCTTTGGAAGTCGGTGACATTGCGGGTGACCACGGTCAGGCCGTGAACCAGAGCGGTTGCGGCGATAAGCGCATCACTTTCGTTGGCACAATCGGGCACATGTAGGCTGGCGCAGCGCAATGCCACGGCAGCGTCAATTGGCAGGATTCTGGCATCGAAGGCCGGCATGACGTGGCGTTTGAGCCAGGTGCGCAAGACCTTGCCCTGCGCGGGGTCACGGCGCTCCATTCGCAGCACCCCAGTCTCCAGTTCCTTCAAGGTAATCGCCGAAATATACATGCGCGGTGCGGCGACGGTTCTGGCCCAGGCCACCACATTTTTGTCGGCTTGGGGTTTGCGTAACTCGGAAATGACGTTGGTATCGAGCAGATACATCAGGAGAGGTCCACGGGTCGGTGTGTAATCACGGCACGCTCGGTTTCAAACTCGATATCCGCCGCTTCGGGCATCACCAACAGGTCAACGATATCGGCGTTGATGCCTGTCAATTTTTGGTAGTCCTCAATACTTAGCAGTACATGGGCAGGCTTGCCTCGATCGGTAATAAAAACCGGTCCTTGGCGCGCGGCTTTTTTGGCACCGCTTGTGTCCTGGTTGAATTCGCGGCTGGAGATTGTCGTGATAGTCATGGGGCGCCTCCCAGCGGGATGGGTGAATGTAGTTACGTTACTACTACGCAGTTGCAAGCCACAAGCTTGAAGCTACAAACGGTCGATAGGCTTCACCAGAACCAAAAAAGCCCCGCCAGCATGCGCTGTACGGGGCTTTTTATTGGGGCTTGCAGCTTACTTCTGCTCTTGCTGCTCTTTGTGCGACAGGCTGTAAACATACGCCGCCAGCAAGTGCACCTTGTCGTTACCTTGCAGTTGCTCTTGCGCAGGCATTTGGCCCTGGCGGCCGTAACGGATGGTCTGCTGCAGTTGGGCGAAGCTGGAGCCGTAGATGAACGCGCCCGGGTGGGTCAGGTCGGGTGCGCCCATTGCTGGCGTACCCTTGCCGGCCGGTCCGTGGCAGGCCACGCAGTTGGCGGCGAAGAGTTTCTCGCCGTTGGCCACGTCGGCCTTGGCGCCTTCCGGCAGCTTGCGGCCATCGAGGTTGGTCAGCACGAAGCCGGCCACGTCAGCCACGCCTTGTTCGCCGATGACTTCAGCCCAGCCCGGCATCACTGCATGGCGGCCGGCCATGATGGTGGCCTTGATGGTTTCCGGCTCGCCGCCCCAGCGCCAGTCGGCGTCGGTCAGGTTGGGAAAGCCGTAGGCACCCTTGGCGTCGGAACCGTGGCAGACCGAGCAGTTGGAGGCGAACAGGCGGCCTCCCATCTTCAGCGCTTGCGGGTCCTTGGCCACTTCTTCAATAGGCATGGCCGCGAATTTGGCGAAGATCGGCCCGAACTTGGCGTCCGAGCGCGCCATTTCCTTTTCCCACTCGTGCACGCCAGTCCAGCCGCTCTGGCCGTTGGCGAATGGGGTTTGCTTGTCGTTATCGAGGTAGGCATAGCCCGGCAGCAGGCCTTTCCAGTTGCCCAGGCCCGGGTACAGCACCAGGTAGCCCAGGGCAAACACGATGGTGCCGACGAACAACATGAACCACCACTTTGGCAGTGGGTTGTCGTATTCCTCGATGCCATCGAACGAGTGGCCAACCGTCTCGTCCGTTTGTTCGGCGCGCTGGCCCTTGCGGGTCGACAGCAGCAGCCAGGTCAGGGCAAAAATGGTACCCAGACTGAGGACTGTGACGTACAGACTCCAGAACGTAGTCATTCTTTGTTACTCCTAGAAGCTTGCTCGACGTGCTTGATGGCTTCGGGATCATCCGCAAAAGGCAGCAAGGTCGCGTCTTCAAACTCTGACTTGCGCTTGGGGCTGAACACCCACAACGCCAGGCCGATAAAGGCCACCATCACGACAACGGTGCCCAGGCCTCGAATCATCCCGATATCCATTCAGATCACCGTTTGCTTTTGATGATGGTGCCCAGGCCTTGCAGGTAGGCCACCAGCGCGTCCATTTCGGTCTTGCCCTTGACGGCTGCCTGGGCACCGGCGATGTCTTCGTCGGTGTAAGGCACGCCGAGGGTGCGCAAGACTTCCATTTTCTTGGCAGTGTCTTTGCCGTCGAGCTTGTTTTCCACGAGGAACGGGTACGCCGGCATTTTCGACTCGGGCACCACGTTGCGCGGGTTGTACAAGTGCGCACGCTGCCAGTCATCGGAGTAACGACCACCCACGCGGGCCAGGTCCGGACCGGTACGCTTGGAGCCCCACAGGAACGGGTGGTCCCACACGCTTTCGCCGGCGACCGAGTAGTGGCCATAGCGTTCGGTTTCAGCACGGAACGGGCGGATCATCTGCGAGTGGCAGCCGACACAGCCGTTGGCGATGTACACATCGCGACCTTCCAGTTCAAGGGCGGTACGTGGCTTCATGCCTTCGACCGGCTTGTTGGTCACGTCCTGGAAAAACAGCGGAACGATCTGGGTCAGGCCGCCGATACTCACGGCGATGACCATGAAGAAGGCCAGCAGGCCGATATTCTTCTCGACTACTTCATGCTTCATCAGTGAGCTCCCACGACGGCGATCTTGGTGGCGGCTTCAGCCTCTACAGGGTTGGAGGCACGCACGGTGCGCCACACGTTGTAGGCCATGAACAGCATGCCGCTGGCAAAGAACGCACCACCGAGGGCACGGACGATGAAACCAGGATGGCTGGCTTGCAGCGCTTCGACGAAGGAGTAGGTGAGGGTGCCGTCGTCGTTGATCGCACGCCACATCAGGCCCTGGGTGATGCCGTTGACCCACATCGAGGCGATGTAGAGCACGGTGCCGATGGTGGCCAGCCAGAAGTGGGTATTGATCAGGCTGGTGCTGTGCATCTGCGCCCGGCCATAGAGCTTGGGAATCATGTGATACAGCGCGCCGATGGAGATCATCGCTACCCAGCCGAGGGCGCCGGCGTGGACGTGGCCGATGGTCCAGTCGGTGTAGTGGGACAGCGAGTTGACGGTCTTGATGGCCATCATCGGCCCTTCGAAGGTCGACATGCCGTAGAACGCCAGCGATACCACCAAAAAGCGCAGGATCGGGTCGGTGCGCAGCTTATGCCAGGCGCCCGACAGGGTCATCATGCCGTTGATCATGCCGCCCCAGCTCGGAGCCAGCAGGATGATCGACATGGCCATGCCCAGGGACTGTGCCCAATCTGGCAGTGCGGTGTAGTGCAGGTGGTGCGGACCGGCCCAGATATACAGGGTGATCAGCGCCCAGAAGTGCACGATGGACAGGCGATAGGAGTAGATCGGACGCTCGGCCTGTTTCGGCACGAAGTAGTACATCATCCCCAAAAAGCCGGTGGTCAGGAAGAACCCTACGGCGTTGTGGCCGTACCACCACTGGATCATCGCATCGGTCGCACCGGCGTAGGCCGAGTAGGACTTGAAGAAACTCACCGGCAGGGACGCGTGGTTGACGATGTGCAGCATCGCCGTCACGACAATGAATGCGCCGTAGAACCAGTTGCCAACATAGATGTGCTTGGTCTTGCGCTTGACGATGGTGCCAAAGAACACAATGCCGTAGGTCACCCAGACGATCGCCAGAAGGATGGCAAGGGGCCATTCCAATTCCGCGTATTCCTTGGTGGTGGTGAAGCCCATTGGCAGGGTGATGATGGCGCCGACAATCACCGCTTGCCATCCCCAGAAGGTGAAGGCGGCGAGACCATCGGAAATCAGTCGCGTCTGGCAGGTTCGCTGCACGACATAGTAGGAAGTGGCAAACAGTGCACATCCGCCGAAGGCGAAGATCACCAGGTTGGTGTGCAGTGGGCGTAGGCGTCCAAACGTCGTCCATGGCAGGTCGAAGTTCAACTCCGGCCAGACCAGTTGCGAGGCGATGAAGACACCGAGCCCCATGCCAAGGATCCCCCAGACCACCGTCATGATGGCGAACTGGCGGACTACCTTATAGTTATAAGCAGTCGGACTGATTGCTGTGCTCATTCTAAGGTTCCACGGTTTAGGTGTTTTATTAGGATAAAAATCGGTCGCAAGTATGGAGAAAGCGAGGTGCCATTGCAACGTAACGCTGACCTGCGTCAATGCTTTACAAACCAGATTCTGCGCCCTTTCCATGTTTGGCGTAAGGACAAAATCAAAAATGAAAAGCTGACGGGTTGGACAGGAATTTTGAGGGGGCGCAGGTACTTGTAGCGAGGTATGTACAAACAAGCTGGCGAAGTGACGAATGGTCAATGGCACGACAGCCGGTAACTGCCAGCCTTTGCGCCTGTCACCCTGCTGGAGTGTCTGACTCATCGAGTGCAAGTCGAGCTGCGACCGATCAACGCCGGCCCACTGTGGAAACAAGCGTAGACCCGAATGGCGAGAGGGGAAAGGTGTGCTTTAGAAGGGTGTGACAATCTGGCGCAGGGCGCAGCGGTTAGTAGCAAGCTGCAAGGGGCAGGTTTGGAGCGGGGAGAGGGAGGGCTGCAAGAGCCGAGTTGAGAACTCTTCTCTTGCAGCGTGCAGCTTGAAGCTTACTTCTGCTCTTTCTGCGACAGGCTGTAGACGTAGGCCGCCAGCAGGTGGACCTTGTCGTTGCCTTGCAGAGCTTCCTGCGCCGGCATCTGGCCCTGGCGGCCGTGACGGATGGTCTGCTGCAACTGCGCAAGGCTGGTGCCGTAGATGAAACCGGCAGGCTGCGTCAGGTTTGGCGCGCCCATGGCTTCAACGCCGTGGCCTTCTGGGCCGTGGCAGGCCACGCAGGTGGTGTCGAACGCTTGCTTGCCAGCAGCCAGGTCGACCTTGCTGTCAGCCGGCAGCGGCAACTTGGCCAGGTCGTGGCGCACATAGGCCGCGACGTTTTTCACCCCGTCCTCGCCCAGCACTTCACCCCAGGCCGGCATGGCGGCGTGGCGACCGTTCATGATGGTCAGCTTGATCGCGTCTGCCGAACCACCCCAGCGCCAGTTGTCGTCCGCCAGGTTCGGGAAGCCGTAGGCGCCCTTGGCATCGGAGCCGTGGCACACCGCGCAGTTGGAGGCAAACAGGCGGCCGCCCATTTTCAACGCTTGCGGGTCCTTGGCCACTTCTTCCACGGGCATGGCTGCGAATTTGGCGAAGATCGGCCCAAACTTGGCGTCGGCCTTGGCCATTTCCTTGTCCCATTCCTTGGTCTGGGTCCAGCCGTCTTCATAGCCCGGCAACACGCCTTTCCAGTTGCCCAGGCCCGGATAGAGGATCAGGTAGCCGACGGCAAACACCAGGGTGCCGGCGAACAACATGAACCACCACTGGGGCAGGGGGTTGTCGTACTCCTCAATCCCGTCGAAGGCGTGGCCCATGGTCTGGTCGACGCTGCCCTTGGTCTCGCCCTTGCGGGTGCCGAACAGCAGCCAGGTCAGGCCGATCAGGCTGCCGAGGGTCAGTACACAGATCCATGTACTCCAAAAGGTAGTCATGGCCGAATGCTCCTTGTTACAGGCTCTTCTTGAGCGTCGGATGGGGTGTCGATGGCGTCAGGCTTAGGCTCATCGGCAAATGGCAGCAGGCAGGCCTCGGCGAACTCCGGGTTGCGCTTGGAGTTGAACACCCACAGCGACAGGCCGATGAAGGCAATTGCCACCACCAGCGTGCCGAGGCCGCGGATCATTCCGGTATCCAGTTCAAAACCCATGGTTCACCTCTTGCTCTTGATTGCAGTGCCGAGCACTTGCAGGTAGGAGACCAGGGCGTCCATTTCGGTCTTGCCCTTGAGGCTGTCCACGGCCGCGGTGATGTCTGCGTCGGTGTACGGCACGCCGAGGGTGCGCATGACCTTGAGCTTGGTTTCGGTGTGGCTGCTGTCGACCTGGGCGGTGACCAGCCATGGGTAGGCCGGCATCTTCGACTCAGGCACAACGTTGCGCGGGTTGTACAAGTGCGCGCGGTGCCAGTCGTCGGAGTAGCGCGCGCCAACGCGGGCCAGGTCCGGACCGGTACGCTTGGAACCCCACAGGAACGGGTGATCCCACACGCTTTCGCCGGCGACCGAGTAGTGGCCGTAGCGTTCGGTCTCGGCGCGGAACGGCCGGATCATCTGCGAGTGACACTGTACGCAGCCTTCGCGGATGTAGATGTCACGGCCTTCCAGTTGCAGCGCGGTGTAGGGCTTCATGCCTTCGACCGGCTTGTTGGTGACGTCCTGGAAGAACAGCGGGACGATCTGCGTCAGGCCGCCGATACTCACGGCAAGCACCATCAGCAGCATCAATAGGCCGACGTTCTTTTCAATCGTTTCGTGTTTCATCATCGACTCCTCAGGCCATCTGCGCCGCAGCGGCCACTTCGGCAGGTTGTGCCGAACGCACGGTGCGCCAAGTGTTGTAAGCCATCAGGAACATGCCGCTGAGGAAGATCGCTCCGCCCACCAACCGCACGATGAAGCCTGGGTGGCTGGCCACCAGGGTTTCGACGAAGGAGTAGGTCAGGGTGCCGTCTTCGTTGACCGCACGCCACATCAGGCCTTGGGCAATGCCGTTGACCCACATCGAAGCGATGTAGAGCACGGTGCCGATGGTCGCCAGCCAGAAGTGCGCGTTGATCAGGCCGAGGCTGTACATCTGCTCGCGACCGAAGATTTTCGGGATCATGTGGTACAGCGCGCCGATGGAGATCATCGCTACCCAACCGAGGGCGCCGGCGTGTACGTGGCCGATGGTCCAGTCGGTGTAGTGGGACAGGGCGTTGACCGTCTTGATGGCCATCATCGGCCCTTCGAAGGTCGACATGCCGTAGAACGCCAGCGATACAACGAGGAAGCGCAGGATCGGGTCGCTGCGCAGCTTATGCCAGGCGCCCGAGAGGGTCATCATGCCGTTGATCATGCCGCCCCAGCTTGGCGCCAGCAGAACCAGTGACATCACCATGCCCAGGGACTGTGCCCAGTCCGGCAGCGCGGTGTAGTGCAGGTGGTGAGGACCGGCCCAGATGTACAGGGTGATCAGTGCCCAGAAGTGCACGATGGACAAGCGATAGGAGTAAACCGGACGCTCGGCCTGCTTGGGCACGAAGTAGTACATCATCCCCAAAAAGCCCGCAGTGAGGAAGAAACCTACGGCGTTGTGGCCATACCACCACTGCACCATGGCATCCGTCGCACCGCCGTACAGCGAGTAGGACTTGGTCAGGCTGACCGGGATTTCCAGGTTGTTGACGATATGCAGGATCGCCACGGTGATGATGAACGCACCGAAGAACCAGTTACCGACATAGATGTGCTTGGTGTTGCGCTTGGCCACGGTGCCGAAGAACACGATGGCGTAGGCGACCCAGACGATGGTGATCAGGATGTCGATCGGCCATTCCAGCTCGGCGTATTCCTTGGAACTGGTGTAGCCCAGTGGCAAGCTGATTGCTGCCAGCAGGATCACCAACTGCCAGCCCCAGAAGCAGAACGCGGCGACTTTCGGCGCGAACAGCTGGGTCTGGCAGGTGCGTTGCACCGCGTAGAAGGAGCTGGCAAACAGCGCGCAGCCACCAAACGCGAAAATCACCGCGTTGGTGTGCAGTGGGCGCAATCGACCGAAACTGGTCCAAGGCAGGTTGAAGTTGAGTTCGGGCCATACCAACTGGGCGGCGAGAAAAACCCCGAGCCCCATGCCGACGATGCCCCACACCACCGTCATAATGGCGAATTGGCGGACCACCTTGTAGTTATAGGCGGTACTTAAAGTAGTGTTCATGGTTCCCCATCCACGGTTCAACCCAAGCAGATGCGGCACTTGGGCTGGAGTTATAGGCAGACTAAAAAGCGAGGCAAGCATGGGCAAAGAGCACAAGGCCAGTATTGACGGGGATCAATGGGCGCAGTGTGTGCGTGAACACGGGTGGTTATGGAATGCGGCCACGAGCGTTGACGCGGGCCAATCACCAACGCTGATCCTGGCTCACGGTGCCGGCGCGCCGATGGACTCGGGCTTTATGGACGACATGGCTGTACGCCTTGCCGGGCATGGCGTGAACGTGTTGCGCTTCGAGTTTCCCTACATGGCCCAGCGCCGTGTGGATGGCGGCAAACGCCCGCCGAACCCGGCGCCAAAACTGCTGGAATGCTGGCGCGAGGTATATGCCCAGGTGCGACGTCATGTCGCTGGGCCTTTGGCGATTGGCGGCAAGTCCATGGGCGGGCGGATGGCCAGTTTATTGGCCGATGAATTGGCGGCAGATGCACTGGTGTGCCTGGGGTATCCGTTCTATGCGGTGGGTAAGCCAGAGAAGCCACGGGTCGAGCATCTGGCAGGGCTAAAGACCACGACCTTGATTGTGCAGGGCGAACGCGATGCGCTGGGCAATCGGGCGGCGGTGGAGGGGTATGTATTGTCGCCGAGCATCGAGGTGATGTGGCTGGTGGCGGGGGATCACGATTTGAAGCCGTTGAAGGCTTCGGGGTTTACCCATGAGCAGCATCTGGAAGCTGCGGCGGGGAAGGTGGCTGGTTTTCTCGGCACCCGTTAGGGCCTCATCGCAGGCAAGCCAGCTCCCACATTTTGAATGTATTCACAGATCAAAATGTGGGAGCTGGCTTGCCTGCGATAGCAATCTAGCGGTTAAACCGCTCCACCAGCGAATACTGCGTATTGGCCGTATGGGTCAGCTCTTCACTCAACTGCGCCGAATTCAACGCCTGCTCCGAAGTCTGGTCCGCCAGCAGCGCAATGGTGCTGATATTGCGGCTGATCTCTTCGGCGACCGAGCTTTGCTCCTCGGTCGCGGCGGCGATCTGGGTGGTCATGTCGGTAATGTGCGCCACCGCCTCGCTGATCCCCACCAGCGCCGCGTCCGCTTCCATCACTCGCGCCACGCCTTCTTCGGCCTGGCGATGCCCGGCATCCATGGTCTGCACGGCGGTGCTGGCGGTCTGTTGCAACTTGGCGATCAGGGCATGGATCTGCCCGGTGGATTCGCTGGTACGTTGCGCCAGTTGCCGCACTTCATCGGCCACCACCGCAAACCCGCGGCCCATTTCACCGGCGCGCGCCGCTTCGATGGCGGCGTTCAGGGCCAGCAGGTTGGTCTGGTCGGCAATGCCCTTGATCACATCCACCACGCCGCCGATCTCGTCGCTGTCCTTGGCCAGTTGGGTCACGGTCACGCCGGTTTCCCCAACCACCACTGACAGGCGCTGGATGGCTTCGCGGGTTTCGCCCGCGATATCACGCCCGCGCCCAGTCAGGCGATTGGCCTCCTGGGTGGCGTCAGCCGTACGTTGTACATGGCTGGCGACTTCCTGGGTGGTGGCGGCCATCTGGTTGACGGCGGTGGCTACCTGCTCGGTCTCCACGCGCTGGCGTTCCAGGCCGGTCGAGCTGTTGTGGGCCAGGGTGTTGGACTGACGCGCCTGGTCGTTGAGGTGTTCGGCGGTGTCCTGCAAGCGGGTCAGGCAGGTCTTCAGGCGGGCTTCCTGGCTGAGGATCGACATCTCCAGGCGTGCTTGCGCGCCACGGCTGTCGGTGTACATCTGCGCGATGAGCGGGTCGGAGGTGGTCTGTTCGGCCAGGCGCAACAGGCGCTTGAGACCGCGCTGCTGCCAGCTCAGGCCGAGCAGGCCCAGCGGCACCGACAGTGCGGCGGCCAGGGCAAAACCCCAGTGGGAGTTGAACCAGATGCCGATCAGGAAGCTCAACTGGCTGACCAGGATAAACGGCAGCCAGTCCTGCAACACCGGCAGCCATTTATCACTGCGCGGGATGGCCGACTTGCCCTGGTTGATCCGCTGGTACAGCGCTTCGGCACGGCGGATCTGCTCGGCGGTCGGCTTGACCCGTACCGACTCGTAGCCGATCACCTGTTCGCCGTCGAACACCGGGGTCACATAGGCGTTGACCCAGTAGTGATCGCCGGTCTTGCAGCGGTTCTTGACGATGCCCATCCATGGCAAGCCTTGTTTGAGCGTCGCCCACATATGCGCGAACACCGCGGCCGGCACATCCGGGTGGCGAACCAGGTTGTGCGGGGCGCGCATCAGTTCATCCCGGGAAAACCCACTGATTTCGACGAACGCGTCGTTGCAGTAAGTGATCACGCCTTTGGCATCGGTCGTGGAGATCAACCGTTGTTGAGCGGGGAAGGTACGTTCGCGCTGGGTAACGGGTTGGTTATTACGCATGATTGATCAATCCGCAAGGCTTTGACAGGTTGTCGGCCCCGGCGCGCTTTTATTTAACTTATTTTTGCAATAATCGGCGGGCGCTTATCGGGTGCTCAGAATGTCGATCGCCATGTGTTGCTGGATGGTCGTGCGTGCGTAATCGCGAATGAATGCCGAACGGTCGGTGGGTTCGAGCCTGAGTCGAGCCAGGGCGGCGATGGCGGACTCCAGGTCTGCGGGGGCAAACACTGCGGTGTTGGCGATATGGGTGGTGGCGAAGTGTTTTGAGTAACCATCCAGGCCCGCCAGGATCGGCTTGCCGGTGGCGGCGTACTCGAACAGTTTTGAGGGTATGACTTTGAGGAATGCCTTGAACGTATTCAGGTGCAAAAACAGCACATCGGCCTGGCGATAGTGATTGATGAGCTGGGCGCGGGGCATGGGGGCAATCAGCTCGACATTGGTGATGCGCAGGCGTTGCAGCTCATCGCGCAATTTGTGCAGGGTGCCGCCATGGCCAATCACATAAAAGCTGGCACGGTCGGTCAACCGTTGCGCCAGTTGCGGGATGATTTTCTCCAGGCCCTGGCCGGCGCCGATGTTGCCGGCATACAGGATTTTCAATCGGCCGGCAGGTGCGCAGGGTATGCCTTGGGAGAGCGCTGACTGGAAAAACAGATCGTCAATGCCATTGGTAAAGGTGGCAAACCTCTTGTGCGGATAGCGCGCGACGAAGTAACCGAGAAACCCCGGTGACACCAGGTTGATCCGCGAGGCCTGGTTGATCGTCAGTCGCTCGACCACGGCAAACAGCCGGGCGAGGATGTTGCCGCGCAGGCCAGGGAAAAGCTCGGGTAGCACATCGACGAAAATATCGCGGATATCCAGATAGAGCGGGGTCTTGCGTGCCCGGGCAATAGAGGCCGCCAGCGCGGCGGTCATCAGCCGCGAGGAGGAGGCAAGGATCAAGTCGTACTCCTTGCCCTTTATCGCTTTGCGTACGCCATGGGCATAGGCCGCAAACCCCCTTGCCTGATCGCGGAGGTTGTTGGGGGGCCTAGGCAGGGCTATGCGCGTAATACTAAGCCCCGGTCGTTGTGGGCCATCGCTGCCTGCCACGTAAGAGGCGGCATAGCGGTTGGGACAAGTGGTGAGCAAGTCGATCTGCGCCTCGCCGCCAGGGTGTGCGAGCAGGGCCTCGACCATCGCTTCGACCCGAAATGCTGCCAGGTCAGGTGGGTAGTAGTAGCTCAACAACAGGATGCGCATCGTCATGGATGCACCTGGCCCATGCCCGTCAACCGGTAGTACAGCGTCACCAGCTCTGGCTCCTGCTGTTCCCAGTTCAGGTACCTGGCGGCAATTCGTGTGTTGCCGGCATACCTGCGGCGTAGCACCGGGTCATCCAGCAAATGCCTGAGAGCCGCGCGCAATTGCAGGTCGTCACCGGCCGGCACCAGCAACCCGATGTCATGGGCTTTGACAATCCGGCGAATCTCCGGGAAGTCCGTGGCTATTACCGGCAGCCCGGCGATCACGTACTCGAACAGCTTGTTGGAGTCGGTGGTGAAGTGGTTCAGGCAGGTGTTTTCGATGGGTTGCACGCCAATATCGGCTGATGCGGTGTAGCTGGGCAGATCCGCCAGGGGCACCATGGGGATAAAATGCACGCGCTCGGCCAGGCCCAGTTCATCGCGCAATGCCAGCAGCGGCCCGCACAGATTTCCGCCCCCAATCAACACGAAATAGGCATCCGGTACGCTTGCCGCTACCCGCAGCAGGCGCTCCAGCCCGCGTCCCTGCTGCAATCCGCCCTGATAGACGATGATCGGCCAGGGCTGTACCAGCCCCAGTTCATGGCGGATCCGTTGTGTTGGCGGGCTGCTGCTCAACCGTGGCCGATTCTGCAGCACCAGCGGGCGGGCGATGGCGTAGGCGCGGGCAAAGAACTTCGCCCGCGTCTCGGTGGTGGTGATGTTGCCGTCAGTCCTGGGCATCAGCGTGCGCTCGACCCGCGCCACCCACTGGCGATAGCGCCCGTAACCTTCGCGGCTGGTGCTGATTTCATGGGCGTCATACACCAGCTTGGCCCCGCTGAGCCGGGCGGCGAGCCAGGCGCTGGGCAGGGTATTGACGTCATGGGCATGGATCACCGTTGCGCGATGCCAGGCGATACGGGTCACCAGGTCGATATGTGTCCATACCCGCGCAAGTACGCGCAGCACTGACATTGGCTTGCCAGTCGCCGACGCGCCCCTCGATTGTTGCGCCTTGGCGCTGCGCCACCGCCATAACGGACGCCGCGCGACCCGTATCACCTGAGTGCCATCCGCGAGGGTTTCTTTTTGGCAGGTTATACCTGGGGTATGCAGGGCAAACACCGTGACTTGATAGCCCGCCGACTGAAGTGTCTGGGCCTGTTTCAACACGCGGGCGTCGTTGCGAAATTCGTTCCATACGAGCATGGCAATACGAGTCACGGGAACCCACTCCTGTTCGGCACGTTGGCAATCAATAGGCGAAGAACAGCGCATTGATTTTCTGTTGATGGTTTTTCAGGTAGATAGCGTCCTCAATCATCGACTTGAGCCGGGCAAGGCTTTGCCGGACCAGAATCAATGAAATGAGCGCGATAGAGATGGGGGCAGGTGTCATGTACAGAAAGTCCATGACCATGAAGGCAAATGTCCCCAGGAACCCCAGGGACGAAAGTGCATTGAGCAACGCATGATGGTGGCGCTGCACAATTGAACGTATGCGGTGTTTACGGTTGTATAAAACGATGATCAGTGTCGTGACCCCCGCAATATAGGCCAGGGCAATGGTCAGCAGCGCCGGGTAGATGTAAAGCAATAGGCCCAGGGCAATGGTCACAAAACTGGCCGCAGACAAGCCTCGGGTGAGCCTGGAGAACGCCAATACTGCCAGAGGTCGCTGGTTACCCAGACTGTTGGACTTCTGGTTGTGGTTCATTAGTTGGTAGGCGCCCGTTCTTGAATAACGTGACGCGATAACTTCCGACAGCAAATAGAGGCCATAAAACACAGCGGTCAATAAACTGAGGCCAATAATCAGCCAGGGTTTGCTGAACGACTTGAATGCCTGCGGCAAATATTCGGGAATTGACTCGGAGCCCAGCAGGATGAGGATTTTCAGCGGTAACAGGAACGTTACGATCAATAGGCCTTGCGCGCAAAAATGTGCGGTATGGGCGGTGAAAGTTGCGGTCGGAGTGACTCGTATGAATTTACGAGCCAATGACATGCACCAGCCGAGTGTCGATAGCAGGATTATCTGGAGTGTCGACTCTTTCTCGATGGTCATTTGTGTCTCGTATGAGGTTGAGTTCAGCTTTTGAAATCTGCAGCGTGTCGCTTTGCATGACCACGCGTTGTCTGGCGCTCAGGGATTTTTCCTGGAAAGTGCAGGGGTGCAGGAACAGGGTTTCAATGGCTTCGCTCAGCTCGATGAAACTTTCCGGGGCCGCTAGGAAACCACTGTTGTCATCGACAAACTCCGGTATTGCCCCGACTCGATTGGTGATCGGTACCAGGCCCGAGGCCATTGCTTCATCACGAGAGACACCTTGGGTATCCATGCGGCTGGGGCACAGGAATACCCCATAGTGTTTGTGCAGTTCGGCGATTTCGGACTGTTTCAAGTAGCCCCTTTCAATCTGTACGTTGGGGTATTGGCGCAGGGGCGCCAATGTCTCCTCGAATAACGGCCCATCCCCGATCAGGCGAAACTGCAGTTCACTGAACCAGGGCTTTTGCGCCAGCAACTGGATGGCCTTGACGCTCAGGTCATTGGCATAGGTGCGCGATGCATAAGGGCGGATCGAGAGGATTTTCTTGCGCTGTTCCGGCGGTTTTTCCTGATAGGAAAACAACTGGGTATTGATCGGGTTGTGAATGATCCGGTACTGGCTTTTTGGCAGGCGAAAGCCCAGGTCTTCCATGACCTCTTCGGCAAAGTGATGCGATACGAACACCAACTGCAAATTGGCCGGCATGGGGTTTAGCAGCTTGCGCCAGAAGCCCATGCGCCGCTCGCTTTCGAGCTTGCCCAGTTGCCGTTGCGCATCGCTGCCGTAGTTGTGCGCCCGACGCCACCATGGCTGGATTTCGGAACCGTGCACCCAGACGATGGTGGGGATGGCGTGCAGGCGCAGGACTTCCCACATCTGCGGGTCCAGAAAATGCACCAGCACCGATTGATAACACCTTGACCCAAGCATGTTGGCCAGGGCTGCCTGGGAGCCAGTGATGACATCGACGTTTTCAAACTCTTGATAGCTGACCGGCTCATTCGCGCGCAGGCGAAACACATCCACCGGCAAGCCTTGTGCTTGATAGGCGCTCACACGGGTGTGCAAAAAGCCGTTGCGGTACAGATCGTCATAGGCCGGGTAGTGGTTGGTCAGCAGTAGGTGCCCGGCCTTGGCGAGCAGGGTGGATGGCTGGATATCACGATGGCCGAGGACCAGTTCCTTGATCGTGGAACTGCCGCTTGCGTAAGCACGGATTCCCAGGCGCACGTAGGCGGTTTCGGGAGGGACCTCGCAGCTCTGGTTGCGATTGGCCGTTTGCAGCAGATGGCTGATGCGTTGTTTCTGTGCATCCAGGAACAGGACGACCAACTGAATGTTCAAGCCTGGGGTGGCGTCGAGGAACAGTTGCATAGGCGCGTCGGTTGCCAGTTGGGCCACGGGCAGTTCCTGCCTGGCGTAATGGTACTCGTGCCTACCGTCCGCCAGGGATGAGGAGATATGCCAGGTATCGGCATCGACCTTGGTTTGCAGGAACTTGCTGGCGATAGGGGCAAACAGTTTCGCCAGGGCTGCACCACTGATGTACGGCGTACTGGCGCTCGCTTGCAGCGGGGGAATGGTTTCGGCGTGCCGTTGCAGGGTGGCGAGGCTCACACCGCTATCCACCGCAAGATCATCCACCATGGCGCTGACCTGCTGCGGGTGGGTGCCCGCCGCGTTTTTGCAGTAGTTGAAGACGTCGCTCGCCAGGGCCTTCGGGTTGCGGTACTCAAGGGAGGGCAGGGCGTGGAGCCAGTCGCCAACCGTTTGGCTGGCCAGCAATGAGGGCTTGATCAGCGCGCAACGGGCGGCGATGGCGCTGGCGCAGCGGTAGTCCTGCCCGGCATTGTGCAGGTGGATGCCATGCTCATCGGCTACGTAGTGCGCCGCCTTGCCGATCACGTTGGCCTGGCTGTAGCGCGTGGCCAGGGCCAGGTCGAGCAGGTAGTGGGGGCCGTAGTAGTCCTGCGCGACCATCGCGCCAACCCAGGCGGCGCCGTTGGCCAGTTCAGCCACGGTAACGGCGTTCAATTGCGTGCGGCTGATCAGGTGTAATCGCGGGTCTGTTGCGGTTACGCCCGTGTTCACCACGACCTTCATGATGATATTGCTGTAGCGCTGGCGCTGCAGGTGCCGGGTCAGTGCCAGCAGCTCGGCATTGTTGAGCGCATTGGCGATGATGCAAATCTTGGGCAAGGGATCGTCTTGGGGCGTGCCGCTGACTTTGGCCATGACATAGCGCAAGCGATGGGCGTAGGTATGTTCCTGCATCACTTTGCGCAAGCCGGCCAGGCGCAGTCTGGCGCTATGTTGCGGGTTATCCGCCAGCGCCTTGAGCCGGTTGAGCATGTGCGCACTGTTGTCGGTGGTAATTACCAGATCACCCAGCAATACGCGCAGGCCGCGGGAAAAATTGCTGACAGTCAGGGTGTTGGAGCCCAGCAGCTCGAAGACGCGCCGCGCGAACATGGACTGGGATTGCTTGATCGAGTTGAGGTTGACCCCGTAGCGATAGCCTTTGTAGGCCAGGTCCATGTGTGCAGGGCTCAACGTGCCGACGATGTAGGGTTGATATTCGGCGGGGAACTGATAGTTGGCGTCTTGTTTGCCGAAGTTGCGATCAAAGATCTCCAAGGGGCGCAAGCGTGGCAGTTCGCTGATGAGATTGACCAGGTCACGGGTCCGTTCGGGATAACGGACGTAGTAGGCACCGGCAAAGCAGAACCCGTCCTTGCGTTCATACAGCTCAATCGGGTTGTGCACCACGGGCTGGCAGGCAAAGGGCAGCAGGTAGACACGCTCGTGTCCCAATGCGCCTTTATAGCGCTGAATGCAGTCGATATCGGTGGTGAATACAAAGTCCAATTGCTTGGCCGTGTTGAGGAAGGTTTCGTAGTGCACGGGGTCTTCCTTGTTCCAGAACACCGTGGGCACGCCGTGCTCCTTGCACCACTGCAAGGTGCCCCGCAGTTCCTCGCAGTTGTGCCCCACTTTGTTGTGCCACAAGTCATCCTTGCCGCGCCAAGCCGACTCGATAAACAGAAGCTCGGGTTGGAACGCTTCAAGTTCTGCCAGGTAGTGGGCCGGGGTCAGTTGCAGCAACTGGCATTCGTGGCGGTAGGCATCGTAGGTAAACGGGTCCATCACGCAGGCCACTCTCAGTGGCTGGGCATTGCCCTGGGCGCCTGGCAACAGGTGGTCGTGGATGTAGTCGGCCTCTGCCAGCGGACGGGGCCGGGGTGTCGCTGTAACCGGTGCCGTGGCTGGCAGCGGCTGCCGTGGGTGCTCAGCGCTTGCTTGCTGGGTGATCGGACGGCTCCTGCGGGCCTGGCGGTACAGCCTGAACAAGATCGCTGGCAGGCGCAGCAATGCACCCAGCGAGCGGGTGCCGGCCTTCAATTGATAACCCAATTGATAGGTCAGGCTGGCGCGCGTCTTGATCAGCCGCTGTTCTGCCAGGTGGCGCTTGGCATTGGCACTGTGCAGGTTGTCGTTGAGCGTGGCGATCTGCTCACGGGCTTGGCTGAGGGCAGCCTGCAGCTGTTCGCTGGTAGCGCGTTGCTCCTCCAGGTCGTGGCGCACTTGCTTGTGTGCGGCGCGTTCCATCGCATTCATTATCGGTACCTCTCAGGCTGCCAGCACGCCGGCAGCATCAATCACCAGAAGGCCATCGCGCAGGGCGGGCATCGAGACGAACTCGCGGTGCCTGACCAGCAACACATGAATCTGTGCGCGCTCGAGGGCGTCGACGGTGTCGGTCAGCGAGTGCATGGCCATGTCGGCGGGCAGCGCCTCGATGTTGGGCTCCACCAGCAGCAGCTTGACCCCCAGTTCCTGGCCCAGTTGCCGGGCGATACTCAAGGCCGGGCTTTCACGCAAATCATCGATATCGGCCTTGAATGCCAGGCCATAGCAGGCAATGCGCACGCTGCCGGCCTGCAGGTCGGTACGCTTGAGCAGCAGGGATGCCAGCGCCAGCTTGACCTGCTGGATCACCCACTGCGGCTTATGCTCATTGACCTCCCGCGCCGTGCGGATCAAACGCGCCAGGTCCGGGCTCTTGCTGACGATGAACCACGGGTCGACGGCAATGCAGTGCCCGCCCACACCCGGCCCTGGCTGGAGGATGTTCACCCGCGGGTGATGGTTGGCCAGGCGAATCAGCTCCCAGGGGTTGATCTTCAACTGTGCGCAGATCATTGAAAGCTCATTGGCAAAGGCGATATTGACGTCGCGAAAGCTGTTTTCCGTGAGCTTGCACATCTCTGCCGTGCGTGCGTCGGTCTCGATGCATTGGCCTTTGACGAATGTCCGGTACAACTGGGTGGCGGCCGCCGAGCACGCCGGCGTCAGGCCGCCGATGATCCGGTCATTGCTCACCAGCTCGCGCAGTACATGGCCCGGCAACACACGCTCCGGGCAGTGGGCAACGCGGATATCACTGGTTTGGCCGTGGGTCGCCGGGAAGGTCAGGTCGGGTCGTGCCCGGGCGAGCCACTGGGCCATGCGCTCGGTAGTGCCCACTGGTGAGGTGGATTCGAGGACGACCAGGTCGTGTTTTTTCAGCACCGGAGCCAGGGCTTCGATAGCGGCCCGGATGTAGCTCAGGTCAGGTTCATGGTTGCCCGTGAACGGCGTGGGAACGGCGATCAGGAACGCCTCGGCAGGCTCCACCGTAGTGGTTGCCCGTAGGTAGCCTTGGGTGATCACCCCGTGGACCAGCAGCTCCAGCTCGGGCTCGACAATATGCACGGCTCCGCGATTGATGATGTCCACGGTGCGCTGGTTGATATCCACGCCGATCACCTGCTTTTTGCGCGAGGCAAAAATGGCCGCGGTGGGCAGGCCAATGTAGCCCAGGCCCATGACGCAAATCTTCTCGACATTCATGCAGCGGCCTCGCTTTTTTGCGGCAGGTCCAGCAACGCAGCCCGGATACGCACGCAAGCATTCCCGTCGCCATAAGGGTTATGGGCGATGCTCATTTGCCGATAGGCGGCCTCGTTCTCCAGCAACTGGTTAAGGTGGTGGGTGATGCAACTGACCTCGGTGCCGACCAGCCTGACGGTGCCTGCCGCCACAGCCTCGGGGCGCTCGGTGGTATCGCGCATCACCAGTACCGGCTTGCCCAGGGCGGGCGCTTCCTCCTGGATGCCGCCCGAGTCGGTGAGAATCAGGTAGGCGCGGGTCATCAGGTACACGAAGGGCAGGTAATCCTGCGGGGCGATCAGGTACACATTGTCGATCCCGGCCAACAGGCGTTTTACCGGCTTCTGCACATTGGGGTTCAGGTGCATCGGGTAAACAAAGGCCACCTCTGGAAAGCACCGGGCGCTGTCTGCCAGGGCCTGGCAGATACGCTCCAGACCCTCGCCAAAGTTTTCCCGGCGATGCCCGGTTACCAGCACCATGCGTTGCCCCTTGGGCAGGAACGAAAACTGTCGATCAAGCCGGGCGCGCATCGGCATCAGCTTCTCTACCACGCTGAGCAGCGCATCAATCACGGTATTGCCCGTGACATGGATCCTGTCCGGGGCCACGCCTTCCTTGAGCAGGTTTTGCCGGGAGGTTTGCGTGGGGGCAAAGTGCAGCGTCGCCAGGCTGCCGGTCAGGCGTCGATTGCCTTCCTCCGGCCAGGGTGAATACAGGTCGTTGGTACGCAGCCCGGCCTCGATGTGGGCAATCGGAATCTGCCGGTAATAGGCCGCCAGGCTGGCAGCGAAGGTGGTAGCGGTGTCGCCATGGACCAGGATCACATCCGGCTTGAAGTCATCCAGCACTGCCTGGAGCCCCTGGATGATGGCCGTGGTCACATCTGTCAGGTTTTGCCCGGCTTTCATGATGTTCAGGTCATAGTCCGGCACCAGTTCAAACAGCTCGAGAACTTGATCCAGCATCTCGCGGTGCTGCGCGGTGACGCAGACCCTCGAGTCGAAATGGGCATCGCTTGCCAGTTGGATCGCCAGCGGTGCCATTTTAATGGCCTCCGGGCGAGTGCCGAAGATGGACAGGGTCTTGAGAGGCATGGGCGTGGGTTCTTATTGGATGCCTGACACACAGGCGTGGGTTGCCTCATCGCAACCCCGGCAATTGAAACGCTGCTGGTTGGGTGAGTACGAAAGCTCCTAGGCATTCTGCCGAACGGGGGGAGGGGCGACCACTGACCGTCCGGCTAGGTTTTATCGAGCGCCGAACACACAAAAGCCGCCCGAAGGCGGCTTTTGTGTTCAGTGCAGAGGGACTGCTCAGCCCGCCAGCATCGGGTAGGTAAACAAGCCGAAATGCAGGAGGTTCAAGCCAAAGTGCGTGGCAATCGCTGCGCCCAGGCCGCCGAAGCGGTAGGCCAGGCCATACCCCGCGCCGGCGATACTGGCCAGCAGCACCCACTGCCAACCCGCGCCCACATGCACCAGGCCAAACAGCAGCGAAGCCAGTAGCAAGGCGAGGTTTTCGCCATAGGGCAGTTGTTTGAAGCGCCGGCTCAGGCCGCCCTGGATGTAGCCGCGAAACAGTGCCTCCTCAACCAGGGTCACCAGCAACAGGTTGTTCAACACCCAGAGCCAGGCCTGGTCCGGCCATTTGGGGGCCCAACTGATGATGCCCAGCAGTACCGCACCGCCAAGGGCGGCGATGGTGGTCAGGGTCAAGGCCAGGGCCGTGGCGTAGATCGACAGGCGCAACGGGCGGCGAGCGACGATCCACGGGCAGGCGAGCAGCAGCCAGAAGCCGATCAGCGGCTTGTCCTGGTTCAGGTACATCGAGAAGGGCACTGCATCGGCCGTGAAGCGCTGTGGGTCGATGCCGCGACCGTTGTAGAAACCGGGCAGCCAGTGCATCGCCAGGCCCAGGGCCAATACGATGAACAGGCCATGGCCGAGGTAGCGGGCCCAGGGGATGTGTTGTTGGCGCACGGCATACCCGGCGCCCCCCAGTAAACCGACCGATACCAGCGCCAGCAACCCCAGTTGTCCATAGGTCAGGGCCAGCGCATAGCCAATCGAAAGAAGCGCCAGGTACAGCCAGGGTAAAGCAGCAAACATGAGAAGTCCTTGTGACGGTCAAGCGGGCGCTCAGCATTAATCGGCGCCCAGGAATCAGCGGCCGATTATACGGAGCGCCATTGATCACTTAAATGAAAAAACCGCCATCTGGACATTGGTTGGATGGCGCGGCGGCAACTAAGCTTTTTTCACGCTTACGAACAGAGGGAGTATCTGCTCAGCAGGAGTTGAAGGTGTATCTGTCAGGCGGAGTATGCAGCGCAAGAGGCGTGTTCCCGACTTTCAGAGGCTTTTACAATGAATGATCATCAACTGATTAAAGAATGGGCCGACGCATGGTCCACTTCCTCCAAACAGCGATTTCTCGCGATCTTTGCAGATGATTGCATTTACGAGGATGTCGCGGCTGAAATGAAAATGAAGGGGAAACCCGAGTTAGGCGGGTTTTTCGACTTGATCAGGCAAGCCTTGCCGGACTTCAAGGTGTTCGAGGAAGTGATCAGCCTGGGAGAGGGCGGCGGCACTATTCAATGGCATATGACAGGCACGCACAAAGGGGCGTTGTTTGATCGGGCTGCAACCCATAAAGAGATTTTGGTTCGCGGGGTGTGCGTGATTAAAACCGCCAATAGTAAAATCATCGAGTGCACGGATTACTACAATATGGCCACGTTGTTCAAACAACTGGGATTTAAAGACCAATAAACCTGTGAACAAACAGCACACCCCTCAGCGAGAGGTGTGCTGCGCGGTTTACGAAGCGATCAGTTGACGCAGTACATAGTGCAGAATCCCACCCGCCTTGAAGTATTCAACTTCATTGAGGGTGTCGATCCGGCACAGCACCTCGACCTTCTCGCTGCGGCCATCCTCGCGGGTAATCACCAGCGTCAGGTTCATCCGTGGCTCGATCTGGGCATCGGTCAGGCCGAGAATGTCGATCTTCTCCTTACCGGTCAGTTGCAGCGCCTTGCGGTTCTGGTCCAGCTTGAACTGCAGCGGCAGCACGCCCATGCCCACCAGGTTGGAGCGGTGGATGCGCTCGAAGCTCTCGGCAATCACCGCCTTGACCCCCAGCAGGTTGGTGCCCTTGGCGGCCCAGTCGCGGCTGGAGCCCGTGCCGTATTCCTGGCCGGCGATCACCACCAGTGGCGTGCCGGACGCCTGGTACTTCATGGCCGCATCGTAGATCGGCATCTTCTCGCCGGTGGGAATGTAGAGGGTGTTGCCCCCTTCTTCGCCGCCAAGCATTTCGTTGCGGATACGGATGTTGGCGAAGGTACCGCGCATCATCACTTCATGGTTGCCACGGCGCGAGCCGTAGGAGTTGAAGTCCCGCGGTTCCACGCCCTGTTCGCGCAGGTAACGGCCGGCCGGGCTGTCGGCCTTGATATTGCCGGCCGGGGAGATGTGGTCGGTGGTTACCGAGTCGCCAAGCAGGGCCAGGATATTGGCACCCTGCACATCCTTGATCACCGGCAGCGGCCCGGCGATGTCATCGAAGAACGGCGGGTGCTGGATATAGGTGGAGTCTTTTTGCCACACATAGGTCGCGGCCTGCGGCACTTCAATGGCTTGCCACTGTGCGTCGCCGGCAAACACCTCGGCGTATTCCTTGTGGAACATGCTGGTGCTGACCTGGGCCACCGCGTCGGCGATCTCCTGGCTGCTGGGCCAGATATCGCGCAGGTAGACCGGCGCACCATCCTTGCCGGTGCCCAGGGGCTCGCTGCTGATATCAATGCGCACGGTCCCGGCCAGGGCATAGGCCACCACCAGCGGCGGCGAGGCCAGCCAGTTGGTTTTCACCAGCGGATGCACGCGGCCCTCGAAGTTACGGTTGCCGGACAGCACCGACGCCACGGTCAGGTCGGCTTTCTGGATGGCTTTCTCGATAGGCTCGGGCAATGGCCCGGAGTTGCCGATGCAGGTGGTACAGCCATAACCCACCAGGTCGAAGCCCAATTGGTCCAGGTAGGGGGTCAGGCCGGCGGCGTTGTAGTAGTCGGTGACCACCTTGGAGCCTGGCGCCAGCGAGCTTTTTACCCAGGGCTTGCGGCTCAGGCCCTTTTCCACGGCTTTTTTCGCGACCAGGCCTGCAGCCATCATCACGCTGGGGTTGGAGGTGTTGGTGCAGGAGGTGATCGCGGCGATCACCACCGCGCCGTTTTTCAGGCGATAGGTCTGGCCTTCAAAGTCGTAGTCGGCTTCACCCACCAGGTCGGCGTTACCCACCGCGACACCGCCGCCGCCTTCACTTTCCAGGCGACCTTCTTCCTTGCTGGCAGGTTTGAACTGCAAGTCGAGGAAGTCAGTGAACGCCTGGCTCACATCCGGCAGCGAGACTCGGTCCTGCGGGCGTTTGGGCCCGGCCAGGCTGGCTTCTACGGTGCCCATGTCGAGGGCCAGGCTGTCGGTGAACACTGGTTCTTCACCGGCATTGCGCCACAGGCCCTGGGCCTTGGTGTACGCCTCGACCAGCTTGACGGTGGCCGCAGGCCGGCCCGACAGGCGCAAGTAGTCCAGGGTCACCTCATCGACGGGGAAAAAGCCGCAGGTGGCGCCGTATTCCGGGGCCATGTTGGCGATGGTCGCGCGGTCGGCCAGGGGCAGGTCGGCGAGGCCGTCGCCATAGAACTCGACGAATTTGCCCACCACACCTTTTTTACGCAGCATTTGCGTGACCGTCAGCACCAGGTCGGTGGCGGTGATGCCTTCTTTCAACTTGCCGGTGAGCTTGAAGCCGATCACTTCCGGGATGAGCATCGACACCGGCTGGCCGAGCATCGCCGCTTCCGCCTCGATCCCACCCACGCCCCAGCCCAGGACGCCGAGGCCGTTGATCATGGTGGTGTGGGAATCGGTGCCCACCAGGGTGTCCGGGAAGGCGTAGGTGCGGCCGTCCTCGTCCTTGGTCCACACCGTGCGGCCCAGGTATTCCAGGTTGACCTGGTGACAGATGCCGGTCCCCGGTGGCACCACGCTGAAATTATCAAAGGCGCTCTGGCCCCAGCGCAGGAACGCATAGCGTTCACCGTTGCGCTGCATTTCGATATCGACGTTTTGCTCGAAGGCATCGGCGTTGCCGAACTTGTCGACCATCACCGAGTGGTCAATCACCAGGTCCACCGGCGACAGCGGGTTGATGCGCTGCGGATCGCCACCGGCCTTGGCCACGGCGGCGCGCATGGCGGCCAGGTCGACCACGGCGGGTACGCCGGTAAAGTCCTGCATCAGTACCCGGGCCGGGCGGTACTGGATCTCGCGGTCGGAGCGACGCTCCTTGAGCCAGGCGGCCAGCGCCTTGAGATCGGCTCCGGTCACGGTTTTTTCGTCCTCCCAGCGCAGCAGGTTTTCCAGCAGCACCTTGAGGGACATCGGCAACTTGTCCAGGTCACCCAGGCTCTTGGCGGCTTCGGGCAAGCTGAAGTAGTGGTAGGTCTTACTGTCGATTTGCAGGGTCTTAAGGGTTCTCAGGCTATCAACGGATGACATTACATGACTCCTTATGGTCCGCACGGCTACGGACCTGACGGGACGAACAGAGCTTTCAACTTAGCCCTGTTTTCAGTAGCAGGCTAATAACTGGACTCTATGGACAAGTCCAAGGTTCCGAACTCAGCTATCATGCGCGCGTTTTCATGACAGGCATTGCGATAGAGCAAGCCAGTTGCCAGGAGATTCAATGAACACCCTTTTTATGCACTGCCGCCCGGGTTTTGAAGGCGAAGTCTGTTCCGAGATCGCGGAACACGCCGCGCGCCTGAACGTTTCCGGCTATGCCAAGGCCAAGACCGGCAGCGCCTGCGCCGAATTTGTCTGCACCGAAGAAGACGGCGCCCAGCGCCTGATGCGCGGCCAACGCTTTGCCGAGCTGATCTTCCCAAGGCAGTGGGCGCGTGGGGTGTTCATCGACTTGCCAGAGACCGACCGCATCAGCGTGATCCTCGCGCACCTGCGCGATTTCCCGGTGTGCGGCAGCCTGTGGCTGGAAATGGTCGATACCAACGACGGCAAGGAACTGTCGAACTTCTGCAAGAAATTCGAAGTGCACCTGCGCAAGGCCCTGCTGGCCGCCGGCAAACTGGTCGAAGACCCGAGCAAGCCGCGCCTGCTGCTGACCTTCAAGAGCGGCCGCGAAGTGTTCATGGGCCTGGCCGAGTCAAATAACTCGGCGATGTGGCCGATGGGCATCCCGCGCCTGAAATTCCCCCGTGACGCGCCAAGCCGCTCGACCCTCAAGCTGGAAGAGGCCTGGCACCACTTTATCCCCCGGGACCAGTGGGACGAGCGCCTGCACGGCGACATGACTGGCGTGGACCTTGGCGCAGCGCCGGGCGGCTGGACCTGGCAGTTGGTCAACCGTGGCATGCTGGTGACGGCGATCGATAACGGCCCCATGGCCGAAAGCCTGATGGACACCGGCCTGGTGCAACACCTGATGGCGGATGGGTTTACCTTCACCCCCAAGCAGCCGGTGGACTGGATGGTCTGCGATATCGTCGAGAAGCCGGCGCGCAACGCAGCCCTGCTGGAAACCTGGATTGGCGAGGGGCATTGCCGCGAAGCGGTGGTCAACCTCAAGTTGCCGATGAAACAGCGTTATGCCGAAGTGAAGCGCCTGCTGGAGCGCATCGAAGAAGGCTTCAAGGCGCGAGGCATTCGCGTGGAAATCGGTTGCAAGCAGCTGTACCACGACCGCGAGGAAGTGACCTGCCACCTGCGCCGCCTGGACGTAAAGAAACCCAAGGCCCGTTGATCCTGTGGCGGGCACCGCTCCAAAATGTGGGAGCGGGCTTGCCCGCGATAGCGTTATAACAATCGAAATCAATGTTGAATGTGCCCACGTCATCGCGGGCAGCCCGCTCCCACACAGGGGCGGATCTGTTTTCGGAGTGAAGTATGAGTCAGTTTTCGGATGTACCCGTCGACGGCACCCTCGACGCCACCGGCCTCAACTGCCCGGAACCGGTGATGATGCTGCACCAGCATATCCGCGACCTGGCACCGGGCGGCCTGCTCAAGGTCATCGCGACCGATCCCTCGACCCGTCGCGATATCCCCAAGTTCTGCGTGTTCCTGGACCATGAACTGGTAGAACAGCGCGAAGAGGCCGGTACTTACCTGTACTGGATCCGCAAGAAGCTCGCTTAAACCGCCGTGCGGATGCGCTTGCGCGCACTGCGTGCCAGGCGCACTACCAGCATCGCCGCCGCGCAGCTGAGGCCGACGATCAGCCCCTGCCACAAGCCGCTCGGGCCGTTGGCCTGGCCCAGCCAGTCGGTCAGGCCCAACAAGTAACCCACCGGCAGGCCCACGCCCCAATAGGCGAACAGGGTCAGGATCATGGTCACGCGGGTGTCCTGGTAGCCACGCAGGGCGCCGGCGGCGGTCACCTGGATCGCATCGGAGAACTGGAACAGCGCCGCAAACACAATCAGCATCGCCGCCACCTGGACCACCTGTGGGTCGGCGGTGTAGATCGTGGCGATCTGCTCGCGAAACAACAGCATCAGGCTGCACGACAGGCAGGCATAAGCCAGTGCGGTGCCCATCCCCACGCCTGCGGCGAAGCGCGCTTCACGGGGTTCGCCACGGCCCAGGGCCTGGCCGACCCGCACGGTCACGGCCATGCTCAGGGAGTAGGGAATCATGAACACCAGGGAGCTGAAGTTCAGGGCGATCTGATGCCCGGCCACTACAGTTGCGCCCAGGCTGCCGATCAGCAGGGCGATCACCGCAAAGATGCTCGACTCGGCAAACACGGCGATGCCAATCGGCAGGCCGATGCCCAGGATGCGCTTGATCACCGACCATTTCGGCCAGTCGAAGCGCTTGAACAGCTCGCTGGCGTGATACACCGGGGCCCAGCGCGTCCACCCGACGAAGCCCAGCATCATTGCCCACATCACGATCCCGGTGGCCCAGCCGCAGCCCACGCCGCCCATGGCCGGCACGCCGAAATGGCCATAGATGAACACGTAGTTCAGCGGGATATTCAACGCCAGCCCGCCCAGGCCGAGGATCATGCTCGGGCGCGTGCGGCCCAGGCCGTCACTGAAACAGCGCAGCACGTAATACAGCGCCACCGCCGGCATGCCCGCCGCGATGCCGTGCAGGTAGCCCATGCAGGGGGCGATCAGCTCGGGGTCGACGTTCATCGCATGCAGGATCGGCTCGGCGCTGATCAACAGCAATGCCGCGGTGCACCCCACCACCAGCGCCAGCCACAACGCCTGGCGCACCAGCGGGCCGATCTCGGTATGGCTGCCGGCGCCAAAGCGCTGGGCGACTTTGGGGGTGGTGGCCAGCAAGGTGCCGGTCATCAACAGATACACCGGGATCCAGATGGAATTGCCCAGGGCCACCGCCGCCAGGTCCCGCGCACTCACGCGCCCGGCCATCACTGCATCGACAAACCCCATGGCAGTGGTTGCCAGTTGCCCGATCATGATCGGTAGGGCCAGCGCCAGCAGGCTGTGGACTTCCCGGCGAACGCGGGCAGGGCGGGAGAGGGGCAGAATGGCAGTGTTCACGTGCAGATGTCCGATAAGGGGGAGCGCAGGACGGCGCATTCTACGCCTTGACGGGTAGGTCAGGAAAATACCTGTGTAGCGGATTTGTAAACGCGCCACAGGCTGGTGCCTGTACACTGCGGGTCCGCCAAAGGAGCCTGCCATGTTGATTGTTGCCGACGAAAATATCCCGCTGCTCGATGCGTTCTTTGAAGGTTTTGGCGAGATCCGCCGGGTGCCGGGCCGCGCCATCGACCGCGCCGCCATTGAACAGGCCGATGTGCTGCTGGTGCGTTCGGTGACCAACGTCAACCGGGCGCTGCTCGAAGGCACGCCGGTACGGTTTGTCGGCACGTGCACCATCGGCACCGATCACCTGGACCTCGACTACTTTCAAAAGGCCGGTATCCAATGGTCCAGCGCGCCGGGCTGCAACGCCCGTGGGGTGGTGGACTATGTGCTGGGCAGCCTGCTGACCCTGGCTGAAATCGAGGGTGCGGACCTGAACCAGCGCACCTATGGCGTCGTCGGTGCCGGTGAAGTGGGCGGGCGCCTGGTCAAGGTGCTCAGGGGCCTGGGCTGGAAGGTGCTGGTCTGCGATCCACCCCGCCAGATTGCCGAAGACGGTGACTACGTCAGCCTTGAGCAGATCATCGAGCAATGTGATGTGATCAGCCTGCATACCCCGCTGAAAAAATCCGGCAGTGGCTCGACCTGGCACCTGCTGGATCGCCAGCGCCTGGAGCAACTCAAGCCCGGTACCTGGCTGATCAACGCCAGCCGTGGCCCGGTGGTGGATAACACGGCGCTGCGCGAGGTGTTGCTTGAGCGCGAAGACCTGCAGGCGGTGCTGGACGTGTGGGAAGGCGAGCCTGAGGTGGATGTCGAGCTGGCCGAGTTGTGCGTGCTGGCGACCCCGCATATCGCCGGCTACAGCCTGGACGGCAAGCAGCGCGGCACGGCGCAGATCTACCAGGCGCTGTGCGCGCACCTTGGCCAGCCGGCGCGCATCCAACTGAGTGACTTGCTGCCCGAGCCTTGGCTGGCCGAGGTCAACCTGCATGCCAGCACCGACCCGGCCTGGGCCCTGGCGACGTTGTGCCGCAGCGTCTACGACCCGCGCCGTGACGATGCGGATTTTCGCCGCAGCCTGGTGGGCACTGTGGAGCAGCAGCGCAAGGCCTTCGACCTGCTGCGCAAGCACTACCCGGATCGCCGCGAGATTGACGGCTTGAAGGTGCGGATCAGCGGGGAGTCGGCGGCGTTGCACAGCCTCGTCAACGCCCTGGGCGCAAACCTTTGCTGATGTACACAGCGCAGGCATAAAAAACCCGGCCACCGGGGCCGGGTCTGAAAGAGCTGGGGCGTATCAGCCTTGCTGGGCAGGCTTGACCAGTTTCTGCTCCAGTTCGGCGCACGCGCCCTGGATCATCTCTTCGGTAATCTGCACTTCGCGGCCCTGGGCATCGATGTACGAGCATGGCAACTGCTGCGGCTGGCGGATTACTTCAACTTTGTCAGTGCTGCTGTTTTGCAAGGACATGGCCTGTCTCCTCATCAGGTTGTGTACCTACTCTAATTCCCCCGCGTGACCGAGCTGTTACAACTCCATGGCCCGTCGACGGATCGAATGCCCAGTCCAGCAGAAATCACTTTGGATTTCCAGCCGCACTTTAGACCGATAGCCTCTAGGGCCTAGTCTTGCCGGGCATAATTAACCTGACTCATTGTGATTTACCCAAGTTCAATCCGATTGCGGTGTAGGCTTGAGGTTGTCTTCCTCAGGTGATGCTCTCCATGCTTTCAGCCCGTCAACGCCGCGCCATTCGCCTGGCCATGCGCTTTATCGCCCCCTATCGCTGGCAGGCCGTCGGCGCCTTGCTGGCGCTGATCGTCACCGCAGGCATTACGTTGTCCATGGGCCAGGGCATCCGCCTGTTGGTGGACCAGGGCTTCATGACCCAGTCGCCGCACCTGCTCAACCAGTCCATCGGTCTGTTCATGATCCTCGTGCTGGGCCTGGCGGTGGGCACGTTTGCACGCTTCTACCTGGTGTCGTGGATCGGCGAGCGGGTGGTGGCGGACATTCGCCGGCAGGTGTTCAATCACCTGATCTACCTGCATCCGGGGTTCTACGAGAACAATCGCAGCTCGGAAATCCAGTCGCGCCTGACCGCCGACACCACCTTGCTGCAATCGGTGATCGGCTCATCCCTGTCGCTGTTCCTGCGCAATGCGTTGATGGTGATCGGCGGGATTGTGTTGCTGTTTATCACCAACCCCAAGCTCACCAGCATTGTGGTGGTGGCATTGCCGCTGGTGCTGGCGCCGATCCTGGTCTTTGGCCGCCGCGTGC
Organism: Pseudomonas sp. WS 5059; assembly: GCF_012985525.1. Taxonomy (NCBI): domain Bacteria; kingdom Pseudomonadati; phylum Pseudomonadota; class Gammaproteobacteria; order Pseudomonadales; family Pseudomonadaceae; genus Pseudomonas; species Pseudomonas sp. WS 5059. The sequence continues at coordinate 252,502 of NZ_JAAQWO010000008.1, forward strand.
GCAGCCTGTCGCGCCAGAGCCAGGACCGGATTGCCGACGTCGGCAGCTACGTGTCCGAGACCCTGGGCCAGATCAAGACCGTGCAGGCCTACAACCATCAGGTGCAGGATGAGCAGCGCTTCGCGGTGACGGTGGAGGAGGCGTTCACCACGGCGCGCAAACGCATCGTGCAGCGTGCCTGGCTGATCACCCTGGTGATTGTGCTGGTGCTGGGCGCTGTCGGCGTGATGCTGTGGGTGGGCGGCATGGATGTGATCGCCGGGCGTATCTCCGGCGGTGAGCTGGCGGCCTTTGTGTTCTACAGCCTGATCGTCGGCAGCGCCTTTGGCACCTTGAGCGAGGTGATCGGCGAGTTGCAACGGGCCGCCGGGGCGGCGGAGCGGATTGCCGAGCTGTTGCAGTCGAACAATGACATCCACGCGCCTGCCACGGGCGTGATCACGTTACCGCAGCGGGTCAGTGGCCGCCTGGAGCTACAGGATCTGTACTTTTCCTACCCGTCGCGTCCCGATCGTTTTGCCATCGAGGGCCTGAGCCTGAGTATCAAGGCCGGAGAAACCCTGGCCCTGGTCGGGCCGTCCGGGGCGGGCAAGTCCACTCTGTTCGACTTGCTGCTGCGCTTCTACGACCCGCAACAGGGGCAGGTGCTGCTCGAAGGCCAACAGCTGACCAGCCTCGATCCTTTGGACCTGCGCCGCTGTTTTGCCTTGGTGTCCCAAAGCCCGGCGCTGTTTTTTGGCAGCGTCGAAGACAACATTCGCTACGGCAACCCAAAGGCCAGTTTTGCCCAGGTCGAAGAGGCGGCGCGCATTGCCCACGCCCACGATTTCATCCTGCAAATGCCCGACGGTTACCAGACCCACCTGGGGGATGGCGGCATGGGTCTTTCTGGCGGCCAGCGCCAACGCCTGGCGATTGCCCGGGCCTTGCTGGTGGATGCGCCCATCCTGTTGCTGGACGAGGCCACCAGCGCCCTGGACGCGCAGAGTGAACACCTGATCCAGCAGGCATTACCGCAATTGATGCAGGGGCGTACCACCCTGGTGATCGCCCACCGCCTGGCCACGGTGAAAAACGCCGACCGGATTGCGGTGATGGATCAGGGGAAATTGGTGGCTGTGGGCACACATCAGCAGCTGATTGCCAGCAACCCGCTGTATGCGCGGCTGGCGGCCCTGCAATTTAGCGAAGAACCCGTGTAGGGGGGGCTGGCGATGGCGTCCGTGAGATCGCCATCGCCAGGTCGGCTCCTACAGGTCATCGAAATAACGTTCGTGCCAGTCCACCAGCGGTTGTGGTGAATTGAGCTTTTGCCCGTAGATCACCGAATAAGACAGCACGTTTTGCACATACTGGCGGGTTTCGTCGAACGGGATGCTTTCCACCCACACGTCGAAACTCAGGTGGTCCGCGCCACGCAGCCATTGGCGTACGCGCCCAGGGCCGGCGTTGTAGGCGGCGGAAGCGAGCACGCGGTTGCCGTTGAACTGGCTGTGGACCTGGCTCAGGTAGGCGGCGCCGAGCTGGATATTTTTGTCCGGGTCCAGCACCTGCTGCGGTGATGCCAGCGGAATGCTGAACTTGCGTGCGGTTTCCTTGGCGGTGGCGGGCATCAATTGCATCAGGCCGCTGGCGCCGACGCCGGAACGGGCGTCATCCATAAACGCGCTTTCCTGGCGGGTGATAGCAAACACCCAGCTCGAATGCAGGCCACGGACCTTGGCTTCCCGCACCAGGGTGTCGCGGTGGGCCATGGGGAAGCGGATGTCCAGGTCGTCCCAGTACTTGGCTTGGCTGATGGTGCGGATCGCCGGGAAGTACCACTTCATGTCATAGGCGAGCTTGGCCTGGGCGACCATTTCGTCACGGTTGAAGTGACGGCTGACGTGATACCACTCGCGGCGGCCGTCGACGATCTGGCCGCGGGCATAAAACTCCAGGGCGCGGCGTACACCCGGGGTATTGCGCACCTTGTTGACCAGGGCCTGGCTCATCACCAGCGGCTGGTTATTCAGTTGATACGGAGCCTGGGAGCGGTCTGCGGCAAGGAAGCCATAAAAATCCCGCTCCTTTGCCAGGCCTTTGTACAGGACCAGCGCTTGCGGGTTCTTCGGCTCGGCCAGCTCCAGGGCGCGGGCCTGCCAATAGCGCCAGCGGTTGGTGGTGGCCAGGTCCTGGGGCAGCTTGCGGGTCAATTGATAGGCATCTTCCCAGCGGGCCAGGCGCAGCAGCAGGCGCAGGCGCCATTCGGAGACGGTGTTGTCACGCAGCTCCGGGTCGTATTTGGTCATCACGTCCAGGGCGCGCGGGTCGTAGCGGCGCGCCAAGGTCAGGCCGATTTCCCGGGCGATGGACACTTTTTCGTCGCGCGAGAAGTGCATGCTGCTGGCATACCCATCCAGCAGGGCCATGGCTTGTTCCGGGTCCTGGCGCGCCAGGCGGCGCAGGCCCAGGCCGACGGCGTCGGACATGGCTTCAGTGGCGGGCAGGAAGCGCGATGGGTCGCTGAGCATGGTGGGCTTTTGCGCTACATCCACCATCAGGCGGCCCTGGGCGCCCAGGGTGGGCAGGGTTTTCACCAGGCTGTTGGCCAGGGGATAGTTGCGGGCCTCGGCGGCCAGCTTGGCGCGGTCCCAGATTTTCTGTTCGGTCAATTGCCCAGCGGCGGCCCACTGGCCAAACGTGGCATCACAGGCGGCCGGTTGGGATTTGCCAGTCATCCACAGGGCTTCGGCAGTCTTGTAGCCTTCGGCCTTGAGGTTGTGGCTCAACTGGTACTGGCCATGCAGGCAGTCCAGCTCGGTGAAATTGAGCTTGGCGTCGTAGTACTTTTCAAAGGTCTGCCAATCACCACGCTCGGCCAGCCAGCGTAACCAGCGCAGCTTCATCCAGTTGGCCTGGGGCAGGTCGCCATGCTTGGCCAGGAACTGTTCGATTTCCTGGTTGTTCGCGGACTTCAGGCGAGCGGTCAGTTCGTCGTAGGCCAGGTACGGCGTCAGCGGGTAATCGGCCAGGGCCTGGCTGTATTGCATGTAGGGGCCGGTATCGCCTTTGGCCAGGGCGCGCTTGGCTTGGTCGTAATATTGGCGTTGGGTGGTCAGGTCCACTGCCTGGGCGGTCTGGACGGCGGTGGAGGAAAGAAGCAGGCAAGATAAAAAGCTGAAAAGGCGACTGCGCATGAGACGTCCGTGCAAAGAAATCAGGACTAGTGCCGGCGCCGCCGACACTGATTGCCCCTAGCTTAGCCTTTTGCCCGCAGCCGGTGAAAGCTTTGCAGGCCGCTTCGCTGAAGTTCTAAAGAAATGTCCTACAGAACGTGTCGGGCACGAAAATGCCGGCCGCTTCACCCCCCAACTCAGGTAGAATGCGCGCCCAGTTTTTGGAGAAGCGTATGACCCTGCTCAAATTCAGCGATGTGTCCCTTGCTTTCGGCGCTATGCCGTTGTTGGACAAGGTGTCCTGGCAGATCGCCCGTGGTGAGCGGGTGTGCATCATCGGCCGCAACGGCACCGGCAAGTCCAGCATGATGAAGCTGGTAAAAGGCGACCAGAAGCCCGATGACGGCTCCGTGTGGCGCGCCCCGGGCCTGAAGATCGGCGAATTGCCGCAAGAATTGCCGGTGGCCGACGAACGGACCGTGTTCGACGTGGTTGCCGAAGGCCTCGACGGCGTGGGCGCATTGCTTGCCCAATACCATCACCTGGCGCAGAACTGCGTCACCGATGCCGACCTGGACAAACTGATGCACGTCCAGCAAGACCTTGAAGCCCGTGATGGCTGGCGCTTGCAGCAATTGGTCGACAGCACCTTGAGCCGCCTGCAACTGCCGGCCGACAAGACCCTCGCCGAATTGTCCGGCGGCTGGCGTCGCCGCGTCCTGCTGGCCCAGGCCCTGGTTTCCGAGCCGGACCTGCTGCTGCTCGACGAACCGACCAACCACCTGGATATCGGCGCGATTGCCTGGCTTGAAGAAGCCCTCAAGGACTTCCAGGGCGCCGTGTTGTTCATCACGCACGACCGTTCCTTCCTGCAGAACCTCGCCACGCGCATCCTCGAACTGGATCGCGGCGGCCTGATCGACTGGAACGGCGACTACGCCAGCTTCCTCGTGCACAAAGAGGCCGCGCTGTCCGCCGAAGAAACCGCCAACGCGCTGTTCGACAAGAAACTGGCCCAGGAAGAAGTCTGGATCCGCCAGGGCATCAAGGCCCGCCGCACCCGTAACGAAGGCCGCGTACGGGCCCTGAAAGCCTTGCGTGTGGAGCGTAGCGAGCGTCGCGAACGCACTGGCAAGGCCAATATCCAGCTCGATACCGCCGACAAGTCGGGCAAGCAGGTCATGGTCCTGGAGAACGTCAGCTTCCATCACCCGGATGGCCCGTTCCTGATCAAGGACTTCTCCATGGTCCTGCAGCGCGGCGACCGCATCGGCCTGCTGGGCGCCAACGGTACCGGCAAGACCACCTTGCTCAAGCTGATGCTCAGTGGCCTGCAACCGACCAGCGGTACCGTGGAAGAGGGCACGCGCATCGACGTGGCCTACTTCGACCAACTGCGCCACCAGTTGGACCTGGAAAAGACCGTGATCGACAACGTCGCTGAAGGCCGCGACTTTATCGACATCGACGGCCAGAGCCGCCACGTGCTGAGCTACCTGGGGGACTTCCTGTTCAGCCCGCAACGTGCGCGTACGCCGGTCAAGGCGTTGTCTGGCGGTGAGCGTGCGCGTCTGCTGCTGGCCAAGCTGTTCAGCAAGCCGGCCAACCTGCTGGTGCTCGACGAACCGACCAACGACCTCGACGTGGAAACGCTGGAGTTGTTGGAAGAGGTCCTGCTGACGTTCAACGGCACCGTGCTGATGGTCAGCCACGACCGGGCATTCCTCGACAACGTGGTCACCAGCACCCTGGTCTTCGAGGGTGAAGGCAAGGTGCGCGAATACGTCGGTGGTTACCAGGACTGGCTGCGCCAGGGCGGCTCGCCGCGCCTGCTGGGTGTGACCGAGAGCAAGTCCGGCAAGGCCGACTTGAACTCTGCGGTGGTTGCACCGGCGGCTGCTGCGCCGGTTCAAGAAGCCGCGCCGGCCGCCAAGAAGAAGCTCAGCTACAAGCTGCAGCGTGAGCTCGAAGCCCTGCCGGGTGAGATCGAGGCCAAGGAAAAGCAGATCGCTGGCGTGGAGGCCGACATGGCTGACGCGGGTTTCTACCTGCGTCCTGCGGCAGAAACGGCCAAGGTCATCGAGTCCCTTGAGAAGCTGAACCAGGAGCTGGAAGTATTGGTTGAGCGTTGGGCCGAGCTGGATGCCTGATTGATTTAGCGGCAATAAAAAACCGGCGCTCTTACGAGCACCGGTTTTTTTATATGAAACGCACTTCAATAGGTAGGAGCTGGCTTGCCTGCGATAGCGGTATGCCAGCCACCAGATGTATCAACTGACAGACTGCTATCGCAGGCAAACCAGCTCCTACATTTGATTTGCAGTGTTCTTACGAGCTTTTTACCAGCTTCACTGCCAGTACGTCGCAAGGCGCGCCGTGCAGTACATCGTTGGCAGTGGAGCCCAGCAGCAACGCCAAGCCGTGACGACCATGGCTGCCGACCACGATCAGGTCGCAGCTCTGTTCCTTGGCCAGGTGGTGGATTTCCTGGCGCGGCTGGCCATAGGTCAGGTGGCTTTGGTCTTTTTTCAGCGCGGGATACTTGTCAATCAGTCGGTCCAGGCGCTCCTTGGCCTGGTCGAACTGCTGCTGTTGCAGTTGCGAAAGATCCATCGGCACGTCGCCGCCAAAGGCCATGGCCATGGGTTCGACGATATGCACCAGGGACAGCTTCACGGTATCGCCGGCAATGGCCACGGCGCGCTTGATCACCGGATCGCACTCTTCGGTCAGGTCCACGGCGACCAGAATATGTTCGTAAGTCATGAGGCGTTCCTCCAGGGGACTGCAATAAGTTCAGTATGGCTGCTTTCAAGCGGATGGGGTTGAGTCAGGTCAAATCCGCTCATCTAGAAATTCGGGAGTACACATATGACGGTCTGGATAGTGGTGTCAATCCTTCTAGTGGTCTTGAGCCCCCTGGCATGGCTGCGACCGTCGCGCCACCAGAGCGGGCGCATGGCCCTGCGCATGGAGGCGCGCCGCATCGGCCTGGCGATGCAATTGTCGCCCCAGGAGTGGCCGCACTGGCTCAAGCAAGAGCCGCCCAGCCCCTGTGCGCAGTACTGTCGGCCACGGCGCGGCAGCAAACCCGCACTCTGGGTTTACTGGCAGCAGGAGCCGGGGGTGTGGGTCAACCAATGGCAGGAAACCTGCGTGGACGAGAAGTTGTTGCCGCATTTTGCAACGCTGCCGGCCAATGTCTACAAAGTGGAGGCGGACAAGCAAATGATCGCCGTGTATTGGGGTGAGAAGGGCGAGTCCAGCGACTTGCAGGCCATCAGTGCGTTACTCAAGGCCTTGGCCTGACACACCCGTAGGAACCGGCTTGCCGGCGATAGGGCCGTTGAGCACGCCATCGCCGGCAATAAAACGTAGGCAATAAAAAGCCCGACATCATCATCGGGCTGGAACTGGCCAGGCAGGCCGGTAAATCTGTAATTCGTCACGCCGCGCATTCGCACAGGCGTTCTCACATGCGGCTAGCCTAGCCGGATATCCGCCGCTGTACAGGCCGTTGCTGGCTCTTTCGCATTATTGATCGGGTGAATGCCTGCGCATTGATTAGCCTTGGCGGTTATGAAATGACTGAAAAGTCGCGTTTTTACGGCGCTTTCGGGCGATTGACAATTGCCCGGAATTGGCTGAAGGTGGCGTACCCAAATCAAACGGGCGTATGAATTGAGTGTTTGTCTGTCAGGCATCTCATACATAATCCCGACTATCGCATTGGCGGGTGTGCCTGGCGCGTTGGTATGAGCATTGACGAAGTGATCAATGCCCGACCAGGGGCCAGCGTCCGATGTGTACTGTTCAGCTTCCATATCGTGGAGATCAGTTGATGATTTACGAAGGTAAAGCCATCACGGTTAAGGCTCTTGAAAGTGGCATCGTCGAATTGAAATTCGACCTCAAGGGTGAGTCCGTCAACAAGTTCAACCGTCTAACCCTGAACGAACTGCGTCAGGCCGTAGACACCATCAAGGCTGATGCATCGATCAAGGGTGTGATCGTCTCCAGCGGCAAAGACGTGTTCATCGTCGGCGCTGACATCACCGAATTCGTCGACAACTTCAAGCTGCCCGATGCCGAGCTTGTGGCTGGCAACCTCGAAGCCAACAAGATTTTCAGCGATTTCGAAGACCTCAACGTGCCGACCGTTGCCGCGATCAATGGCATCGCTCTGGGCGGCGGTCTGGAAATGTGCCTGGCCGCGGACTTTCGCGTCATGGCCTCCAGCGCGAAAATCGGCCTGCCGGAAGTCAAGCTGGGCATCTACCCGGGCTTCGGCGGTACCGTACGCCTGCCGCGTATCATCGGTGCCGACAACGCCATCGAGTGGATTGCCGCCGGCAAGGAAAACCGTGCTGAAGACGCGCTGAAAGTCGGCGCCGTGGATGCCGTGGTTGCTCCGGACAAACTCGCAGAAGCTGCACTGAACCTGATCAAGGGCGCCATCAGCGGCGAATTTGACTACAAGGCCAAGCGTCAGCCGAAGCTGGAAAAACTCAAGCTCAACGCCATCGAACAAATGATGTCGTTCGAAACCGCCAAGGGTTTCGTCGCCGGTCAAGCGGGCCCTAACTACCCGGCCCCGGTCGAAGCGATCAAGACCATCCAGAAAGCCGCGAACTTCGGTCGCGACAAGGCCCTGGAAATCGAAGCCGCCGGCTTCGTCAAACTGGCCAAGACTTCTGCTGCGCAGAGCCTGATCGGCCTGTTCCTGAACGATCAGGAGCTGAAGAAAAAGGCCAAGGCCTACGACGAAATTGCCAAAGACGTGAAACAGGCTGCCGTCCTCGGTGCCGGGATCATGGGTGGCGGTATTGCCTATCAGTCGGCGTCCAAAGGCACACCGATCCTGATGAAAGACATCAATGAGCACGGTATCGAGCAAGGTCTGGCGGAAGCCGCCAAGCTGCTGGTAGGCCGCGTTGATAAAGGTCGCATGACCGCTGCGAAGATGGCTGAAGTGCTTAACGGCATTCGTCCTACGCTTTCCTACGGTGATTTCGGCCACGTCGACCTGGTGGTCGAAGCCGTTGTCGAGAACCCGAAGGTCAAGCAGGCGGTCCTGGCTGAAGTTGAGGCCCAGGTCAAAGAAGACACGATCCTGGCTTCCAACACCTCGACCATTTCCATCACCTTGCTGGCCAAGGCCCTCAAGCGTCCGGAAAACTTCGTCGGCATGCACTTCTTCAACCCGGTGCACATGATGCCGCTGGTAGAAGTGATCCGTGGCGAGAAGTCCAGCGAGCTGGCAGTTGCCACCACCGTTGCCTACGCCAAGAAAATGGGCAAGAACCCGATCGTGGTCAACGACTGCCCGGGCTTTTTGGTCAACCGCGTGCTGTTCCCGTACTTCGGTGGTTTCGCCAAGCTGGTCAGTGCTGGCGTGGACTTTGTGCGTATCGACAAGGTCATGGAAAAATTCGGTTGGCCAATGGGTCCGGCGTACCTGATGGACGTGGTCGGTATCGACACCGGCCACCACGGTCGCGACGTCATGGCTGAAGGCTTCCCGGACCGCATGAAAGACGACCGTCGCTCGGCTGTCGATGCGCTGTACGAAGCCAAGCGCCTGGGCCAGAAGAATGGCAAGGGTTTCTATGCCTACGAGACCGACAAGAAAGGCAAGCAGAAGAAAGTTGCCGATCCATCGGTTCACGAAGTGCTGGCGCCAATCGTCTACGAGCAGCGTGAGGTGTCCGACGAGGACATCATCAACTGGATGATGATCGCCCTGTGCCTGGAAACCGTGCGTTGCCTGGAAGATGGCATCGTCGAAACCGCTGCCGAAGCCGATATGGGCCTGGTGTACGGTATTGGCTTCCCTCCATTCCGTGGTGGTGCGCTGCGTTACATCGACTCGATCGGTGTGGCCGAGTTCGTTGCCCTGGCTGATCAGTACGCTGATCTGGGCCCGCTGTACCACCCGACCGCGAAGCTGCGCGAGATGGCCAAGAATGGCCAGAGCTTCTTCGGTTAAGTGCCCAGACGACTAGAGCGAGAATATTTATGAGCTTGAATCCAAGAGACGTCGTGATTGTCGACTTCGGTCGTACTCCGATGGGCCGCTCCAAGGGCGGCATGCACCGCAACACCCGCGCCGAAGACATGTCGGCGCACCTGATCAGCAAGCTGCTGGAACGCAACGTCAAGGTCGACCCGAACGAAGTCGAGGACGTGATCTGGGGCTGCGTCAACCAGACCCTGGAGCAGGGCTGGAACATCGCGCGCATGGCCTCCTTGATGACCCAGATCCCGCACACCGCTGCCGGCCAGACCGTCAGCCGCCTGTGTGGTTCGTCCATGAGCGCACTGCACACCGCCGCCCAGGCGATCATGACCGGCAACGGTGATGTGTTTGTGGTCGGTGGCGTGGAGCACATGGGCCACGTCAGCATGATGCACGGCGTCGATCCTAACCCGCACATGTCGCTGTACGCGGCGAAAGCCTCGGGCATGATGGGCCTGACCGCAGAAATGCTCGGCAAGATGCATGGCATCACCCGTGAAGCCCAGGACGCCTTCGGCCTGCGCTCCCACCAGTTGGCCCACAAGGCGACTGTGGAAGGCAAGTTCAAGGATGAGATCATCCCGATGAACGGCTATGACGAGAACGGTTTCCTGAAACTGTTCGACTACGACGAAACCATTCGTCCGGACACCACACTGGAAAGCCTGGCGGCCTTGAAGCCGGCATTCAACCCAAAGGGCGGCACCGTGACTGCCGGTACTTCGTCGCAGATCACCGATGGTGCTTCGTGCATGATCGTGATGTCGGCCCAGCGTGCCCAGGACCTGGGGATCCAGCCTCTGGCAGTGATCCGTTCCATGGCTGTGGCGGGTGTGGACCCGGCGATCATGGGCTATGGTCCAGTACCGGCCACACAAAAAGCCTTGAAGCGCGCAGGTCTGAGTATCTCCGACATCGACTTCTTCGAGCTCAACGAAGCTTTCGCCGCACAGGCCCTGCCAGTGCTGAAAGATTTGAAAGTACTCGACAAGATGAACGAGAAGGTTAACCTGCACGGCGGTGCAATCGCCCTGGGCCACCCATTTGGTTGCTCCGGTGCGCGTATCTCCGGCACCTTGCTTAACGTGATGAAGCAAAATGGCGGCAACCTTGGGGTTGCAACCATGTGCATTGGTCTCGGCCAAGGCATTTCTACCGTCTTCGAACGCGTCTAAGCGTTGGGTTGACGGAAGCCGGGGCCCAGTGCCCCGGCTTTTGTTTTTTGGAATTTTTAATTTTTTTTTATAAATTTTGTAAGAGGGCCACAGCATGAAAGTCGAACCAGGGCTCTACCAGCATTATAAAGGTCCCAAGTACCGCGTTTTTAATGTGGCGCGGCACTCCGAGACCGAAGAAGAAGTGGTGTTCTACCAAGCACTGTATGGCGATTACGGCTTTTGGGTGCGCCCCTTGAGCATGTTCCTGGAGACCGTCGAAGTTGACGGCAAGCAGGTCCCGCGCTTTGCTTTGGTGCAGGTCGAACCCAGTCTTTTTTCAGGGCAATAACGGCAGGTTGCGCAGAATGCTGTGCTTGACCTCACTGTGTTGCCACTATATATAGCGTTGCCGCGTCAGGCGCCAACCGCCTTTCTCTTCTCGAATTCAGGAATTTTCCGATCCATGGGCAAATCGCTGGTCATTGTGGAATCCCCGGCTAAGGCCAAGACCATCAACAAGTACTTGGGTAACGAGTACGTGGTGAAGTCGAGTATCGGCCATATCCGAGACCTGCCCACCAGCGGTTCGGCTAGCGCCAGCAAGGAGCCTGCTGCCAAGCGCGGCAAGGCGGCTGCGGGCGAAGGTCCGGTGCTCTCGCCTAAAGAGAAGGCGCGCAAGCAGCTGGTCTCGCGCATGGGTGTGGACCCGGATCATGGCTGGAAGGCCAAGTACGAAATCCTTCCGGGCAAGGAAAAGGTGATCGAGGAGCTGCGCCGGCTCGCCAAGGATGCTGACACCATCTATCTCGCGACGGACTTGGACCGCGAAGGGGAAGCCATTGCCTGGCACCTGCGCGAAGCCATCGGTGGGGACGACAGCCGCTATAAACGCGTGGTGTTCAACGAAATCACCAAGAAGGCGATCCAGGAAGCCTTCTCCAAGCCGGGCGAACTGGACATCGACCGCGTCAATGCCCAGCAGGCTCGGCGCTTCCTCGATCGCGTGGTCGGCTACATGGTCTCGCCGCTGTTGTGGGCGAAGATCGCCCGTGGCCTGTCCGCTGGTCGTGTGCAATCGGTAGCGGTCAAGCTGGTGGTGGAGCGTGAGCGCGAGATTCGTGCGTTCAACCCTGAAGAGTACTGGGAAGTCCACGCGGACCTCGGCACCGCCAAGGGCAATAACGTGCGCTTTGAAGTGGCCCGCGAGAAAGGCGAGGCCTTCAAGCCGCTCAACGAAGCCCAGGCCATGGCCGCGCTGGAGAAGCTCAAAGCTTCCAGCTACAGCATCGTCAAGCGTGAAGACAAGCCCACCAGCAGCAAGCCGTCGGCGCCGTTCATCACCTCCACCCTGCAACAGGCCGCGAGCAACCGCCTGGGCTTTGGCGTGAAGAAGACGATGATGATGGCCCAGCGTCTGTACGAAGCGGGCTACATCACTTACATGCGTACCGACTCCACCAACCTGTCGGTGGACGCGGTGGCGATGGCGCGTACTTATATTGAAAGCGAATTCGGCAAGAAGTACCTGCCGGAGAAGCCAAACGTCTATAGCAGCAAGGAAGGCGCACAAGAGGCCCACGAAGCGATTCGTCCCTCCGATGCCAATACCGAGCCAAGCAAGCTGAGCGGCATGGAGCGCGACGCTGAGCGCCTCTACGAGTTGATCTGGCGCCAGTTCCTGGCTTGCCAGATGCTGCCGGCGCAATACCTGTCCACGACCGTCACAGTGGGTGCCGGGGACTTCGAGCTGCGCGCCAAGGGTCGTATCCTCAAGTTCGACGGCTATACCCGCGTGATGCCGCAAATTGCCAAGCCGGGCGATGACGACGTCCTGCCAGACATGGCCCAGGGCGATGCGCTGAAGCTGATCAAGCTCGACCCGAGCCAGCACTTTACCAAGCCGCCACCCCGTTATTCGGAAGCCAGCCTGGTCAAGGAAATGGAAAAACGCGGTATTGGTCGTCCTTCGACCTACGCGGCGATCATCTCCACCATCCAGGACCGCGGCTACGTGGCCCTGCATAACCGTCGTTTCTATTCGGAAAAGATGGGCGATATCGTTACCGAGCGTTTGTCCGAGAGTTTCTCCAACCTCATGGACTACGGCTTTACCGCCGGCATGGAAGAGAACCTCGATGACGTGGCCCAGGGCGAGCGCGATTGGAAAAATGTCCTCGACGAGTTCTACGGTGACTTCAAGAAAAAACTCGAAGTAGCCGAGAGCCCGGAAAACGGCATGCGCGCCAACCAGCCGGTGATGACGGATATTCCGTGCACCACCTGCGGCCGGCCGATGCAGATCCGTACCGCGTCTACCGGTGTGTTCCTGGGTTGCTCGGGCTATAGCCTGCCGCCCAAAGAGCGCTGCAAGGCCACCGTCAACCTGGTGCCGGGTGATGAAATCGCCGCCGACGACGAGGGTGAATCCGAGTCGCTGGTTTTGCGTGGCAAGCACCGTTGCCCGATCTGCAGCACGGCCATGGATGCCTACCTGCTGGACGAGAAGCACAAGCTGCACATCTGCGGTAACAACCCCGATTGCAACGGCTACGAGATTGAAGAAGGCACCTATCGCATCAAGGGCTATGAAGGCCCGAGCTTGGAATGCGACAAGTGCGGCAGCGAGATGCAGCTCAAGACCGGTCGCTTCGGCAAGTTCTTCGGTTGCACCAATCCGACCTGCAAGAACACCCGCAAGCTGCTGAAAAGCGGTGACGCGGCGCCGCCGAAGATGGACCCGGTGAAGATGCCCGAGCTCAAGTGCGAGAAGGTCAACGACACCTACATCCTGCGTGACGGCGCTTCGGGCCTGTTCCTGGCTGCCAGCCAGTTCCCGAAAAACCGCGAGACCCGTGCACCGCTGGTGATGGAGATCGTGCCGCACAAGGACGAGATCGATCCCAAGTACCACTTCCTGTGCGAAGCGCCGAAGAAGGATCCCGACGGTCGTCCGGCCGTGATCCGCTACAGCCGCAAGACCAAGGAGCAGTACGTGCAGACTGAAGTGGACGGTAAGCCTACGGGCTGGAAGGCGTTCTACGACGGTGGCAAGTGGAAGGTCGAGGACAAGCGCCAGGGCGCTTGATCCCGCTCCTGCATTGAAATAAAGGCCGCCTTCACAGGCGGCCTTTTGTTTTGCGCTTGCAGTGGGCTTGTCTCATCCGTGACACTGTTCAGCCAGCATCACATCTATGTCGTTGTGGAGACTGCCGTCATGGCCAACGAACTCTATACCCGTACCAACCAGAAAATTTACTTCGCGGGTTTGTCCCTGGAAGCCCTTGGTCGTGCCGAGGAAGGGAAGGAGATGAATGCTATTGCGCTGGTCCAGGCGGGGCGAGAGTCGGCCTTGTTCCATCTGTATGGGGCTTTGCTGGGGTTGTGTCATGAAATTGCCGGTTTCTATCGCCTGCCCCAGGCGAATGCGCCTCGGGCCGAGGATATCCTGACCCGTGAGGTGCTCGAGTCTATGACCATCCCCGAGTTGGCCGAACTGGTGGAAATGGCCCGCAGCCCTGACAGTTGGCTGGCTCGCTTGTTGGCTGCCCATTCGGCGCTGTTCCAGCCGCCGCGTGTGCCGCACAAGCCCAAGGGCGATGTGACCCAGCCGTTGATCGTTGCGGTCAGCCTGGAAGAAGAAGGGCCGGAGCCGCTGAGCCGGGCTGAGTTGGAGAGCTGGCGCCAGGAACTGAAGAAGCTGGCGATCCGCTTTCGGGATGGCTTGAACGAGTGCTGAGCGGCAAGACAATGTAGGCGCCGGCTTGCCGGCGATAACAATTGATCAAGCAATGCCAAGTTGACTGCCAGAGCGCTATCGCTGGCAAGCCAACGCCTACAGACCATTCATCAAGCCGTAAAGAAAGCTGTTCAGATCCTGAGCGAGGCCGCGTTGATGACTGATATAATGCCGGCCTTTCGTGGAGAACAGACTTTTATGCCAACGTCCTTTCTGGAAATTGTTGAATTGCCCGACGGCCGAATTGAGCTGCGCAGGGCTGAGGACGAGGGTTCTCTGGTGACTTTGGACTTTTCCGAGGACGCCAAGGCGTTCCTGCAAGGCCAGCATGTGGAAGTGGCAAAAGCCATGTTGAGCGTGGGTGTGCAGATGGCGGGGCGCCTGGCTGAAGGTGAGCCAGAGAAAGACGACGGTCCACGGGTTCTTCACTGAGTCCGTTTGTCGTTTTTAAGATTCAAATGTTCAATCGGCTTCTCAATTCTGTAGAAGCCTTGCGTCCATCGCAGGCACTGACCTGACGTCAGGCTGCAATCGGACGACCTGTACCACTCCCGATAACGCGTTGCGCGTCAGTCTCGGGCTTATCCCAATCGAATATTCAAGCTTTGTGCATCGCCCGTGCGCGCTGCGCTGATCAACTGCTGCTTGGCCGAAGCACCCAGCGGGTTCAGCCAGCTGACAACAGTGTGGCTACGCCCCAGGCGCAACGCTTCGCAGGTCAGTTGCTGGGCGCTCTGGGTGCCGCGCGGTTGCAGCAGCAGGATACGCTCGCGGTTCAGGCCCGCATCCCGCAGCCAAGCCTGGGTCAGGCTGGACGGCGGGGCGATCAGGGTCAGCCAGCGGGCGTCCTGTTCCTCACTCAGGTCACGCAGGATTGGCGCCAGCAAGCTCAGGCAGTTCCCGGCAGCGCCACGCAACGACAATTCACTGAATACCTCCGGTTCGGCGGGGGCGGTCCATGGGGACTCCACCGTCTCGCTGAGGATAGGTGCAAGCGGCTGGGCCAAAAAGGCCTCAAACAGTGGCAGTTGTGTATGTTGTTGCGCATGTGGGAACTGCATGATGCCTCCGTTAGCGGCGAATAACGCCGACACTCAAGCCTTCGATCACCAGGTCCTGATCCTTCAGGTTGACTTCAATCGGCGAAAACTCGGGGTTTTCTGCCAGCAGCCAGACTTTGCTGCCTTCGCGCTTGAAGCGCTTGACCGTCACTTCATCGCCGATGCGGGCCACGACGATCTGGCCGTTGCGCGCTTCGCGGGTGGTGTGTACGGCCAGCAGGTCGCCGTCGAAGATACCCACGTCCTTCATGCTCATGCCATGGACCCGCAACAGGTAATCGGCGCGAGGATGGAAGAAGGTCGGGTTGATATTGCAGGACTCTTCGACGTGCTGTTGTGCAAGAATCGGCGCACCGGCAGCGACCCGGCCGATGATCGGCAGCGTCGATTCGTCAGCCTTGGCTTCGAAACCAGGGATACGAATGCCACGGGATGCGCCCGGGGTCATTTCGATCGCACCCTTGCGGGCAAGGGCTTTCAGGTGTTCTTCGGCAGCATTGGGGGATTTAAACCCCAGCTCCAGGGCGATTTCTGCCCGGGTCGGCGGATAACCGTTGTCGTCGAGGCAGCGCTTGATAAAAGCGAGAATCTCAGCTTGGCGTGGCGTCAGTTTTAGCATGTTGATCGCTCTGTCTTTTTATACAGTGACTGGGATTATATACAGTGAACTGCGCTTGGCAATCATCGTTTTTGCCGACTCCGCCGGACGGTCATCCGTCGGTCCTTGCAAAGCCCGGAGATAGCGCGGCCTACAGGCCGTTGAAGATGTGATTAAATAGGTGCGAATCGGGTGACTGCCCGGCCGGAAAACGGACCTGCAGGCTTGACATTGCACAAGGTGAAACGTATGTTTCAAACAAGTGTTTGTCAGGCGGAGTAGCCATGGCCCAGTCGGAAACCGTTGAACGCATTCTCGATGCTGCCGAGCAGTTGTTCGCGGAAAAAGGATTTGCTGAAACCTCATTGCGCCTGATCACGAGCAAAGCCGGGGTCAACCTGGCGGCAGTGAACTATCATTTCGGCTCGAAAAAAGCCCTGATCCAGGCCGTCTTCTCACGTTTTCTGGGGCCGTTCTGCATCAGCCTCGACCGTGAGTTGGAGCGGCGCCAAGCCAAGCCCGACAATAAGCCGAGCCTGGAAGACCTGCTGGAAATCCTCGTCGAACAAGCCCTGGTGGTGCAGCCACGCAGCGGCAATGACCTGTCGATCTTCATGCGCCTGCTGGGCCTGGCCTTCAGCCAGAGCCAGGGCCACTTGCGCCGTTACCTCGAAGACATGTACGGCAAGGTCTTCCGTCGCTATATGTTGCTGGTCAACGAGGCGGCGCCACGTATTCCGCCTATCGAATTGTTCTGGCGCGTGCACTTCATGCTCGGCGCAGCGGCGTTCAGCATGTCCGGGATCAAGGCCTTGCGCGCTATCGCCGAGACCGATTTTGGAGTCAACACCTCCATCGAGCAGGTCATGCGCCTGATGGTGCCGTTCCTGGCCGCTGGCATGCGCGCTGAAAGCGGTGTTACCGACCCGGCAATGGCGGCCGCCCAACTGCGCCCGCGCAGCAAGTCCGTACCGGTGGCGGCCAAGGTTTAGCCACTGGCGTCTGGGCGCAACCGCTTGCATCCGCTAAGCTAGCCGCCCATGCCGATTTCAACTAGTTACCCGCACCCCATCGCCTTGCCCGGCTCGACCTGGCGAAGCGGCGGGGTGCGCGCGTCATTCAAGGAAAATTTATGACTGCTGCCCTGCAAGGCTCTTTGATGGTGGACGTCGCCGGCACCTGGCTGACAGCTGAAGATCGCCACTTGTTGCGCCAGCCTGAAGTGGGCGGCCTGATCATTTTTGCGCGCAATATCGAGCATCCGCGCCAGGTGCGGGAATTGAGCGCCGCCATTCGTGCGGTGCGCCCGGACCTGCTGCTGGCCGTCGACCAGGAAGGCGGTCGGGTCCAGCGCCTGCGCCAGGGGTTTGTACGCCTGCCGGCCATGCGTGCGCTGGCGGACAATCCGAACGCCGAATACCTGGCCGAGCAGTGTGGCTGGGTCATGGCCACGGAAGTACTGGCGGTTGGCCTGGACCTGAGCTTCGCCCCCGTGCTGGACCTCGACTACCAGCGCAGCGCCGTCGTAGGCACGCGTTCGTTCGAAGGTGATCCCGAACGTGCAGCGCTGCTGGCCGGTGCCTTTATCCGGGGTATGAACAGCGCCGGCATGGCCGCCACCGGCAAGCACTTCCCGGGGCATGGCTGGGCGGAGGCAGATTCCCACGTCGCCATTCCCAATGATGAACGTAGCCTGGAACAGATTCGCACCCACGACCTGGTGCCCTTTGCGCGCCTGAGCAAGCAATTGGCCGCGGTCATGCCGGCCCACGTGATCTACCCGCAGGTCGATAACCAACCGGCCGGCTTCTCGCGCCGTTGGCTGCAAGACATCCTGCGCGGCGAGTTGCAGTTCGACGGGGTGATTTTCAGTGATGACCTGTCCATGGCCGGTGCCCATGTGGTGGGGGATGCGGCGAGCCGGATCGAGGCTGCGTTGAGTGCTGGCTGCGACATGGGCCTGGTGTGCAATGACCGTGCGGCCGCCGAGCTGGCCCTGAGTGCCGCCCAGCGCATGAAGGTCACGCCGTCGGCGCGCATTGCCCGTATGCGTGGGCAGGCGATTGCGTCGACTGACTACAAGCAGGACCCACGTTGGTTGGCGGCGCTCGGCGCGCTTCGGGATGCGCAGTTGATCGAATGAGATTGAGCTGCGCCCATCGCCGGCAAGCCCGCTTCCACATTTGATTTGTGGCGGTACCAAAAATCTCTGCCCCAGTGAGCCCCCCCCCCTGTGGGAGCGAGCTTGCCCGCGATAGCTATCTAACTATCAACGCTTCTCTAGCTTTTGGGGCAACGGCGCAAACAGCGCCTCGATATCTTCGTTGCCCAACTTCCAGTCGCCCGTAGTACGACCATCCAGCACACCCGCCGCCAGGTCTGACTTTTCTTGCTGCAACGCCTGGATCTTCTCTTCCACGGTGCCCCGGGCAATCATCTTGTAGACGAATACCGGCTTCTCCTGGCCGATGCGATACGCACGGTCAGTCGCCTGGTTTTCCGTGGCTGGGTTCCACCAGGGGTCGTAGTGGATCACGGTATCGGCTTCGGTCAGGTTAAGCCCCACGCCGCCAGCCTTGAGGCTGATCAGGAAGATCTGCAGCCTGCCACTCTGGAAGTCCTTCACCGGCGTGCGCCGGTCGCGGGTCTGGCCGGTCAGCAAGGCATAGGCGACCCCGCGTTTTTTTAGTTCGATCTCAATCAGGCTGAGCATTGAGGTGAACTGCGAGAACAGCAAAATCCTGCGCCCTTCGGCAAACAGTTCGTCGAGCATCTCCATCAGGCTGTCGAGCTTGCCCGAGCTGCTGCCGCGCGCGGGCGGGGTGGCGTCGTTCACCAGGCGCAGGTCGCAGCAGACCTGGCGCAGCTTGAGCAGCGCTTCCAGAATGATGATCTGGCTACGAGCCACGCCCTTGCGGGTGATCTCCTCGCGCACCTTCTTGTCCATGGCCAGGCGCATGGTTTCGTACACATCGCGCTGGGCTTCGTTGAGATCGACCCAGTGGATGATCTCAGTCTTGGGCGGCAATTCAGTGGCCACCTGTTCTTTGGTGCGGCGTAGCAGGAACGGCTTGATCCGACCGTTGAGGTGTTGCAATCGCACTTCGCTGCCGCGTTTTTCGATGGGCACGCGGTAATCACGGTTGAAGCTTTTTACATCGCCCAACCAACCCGGCAGCAGGAAGTGGAATAGCGACCACAGTTCGCCCAGGTGGTTTTCCAGCGGCGTGCCGCTCAGGCACAGGCGCTGGCGTGCATTCAGCTCGCGGGCGGCCTGGGCGGCCTTGCTGGTGGGGTTCTTGATGTATTGGGCTTCGTCGAGGATCAGCACATGCAGCGGCTGCGCGGCCAGTTGCTCGATGTCTTTGGGCAACAGGGCGTAGGTGGTCAGCAGCAGGTCGTAATCCTGTAACTGGGCGAAGTGTTTCTTGCGCCCGGCACCGTACAGCGCCAATACCTTGAGCTGCGGGGTGAAGTGCGCGGCCTCGTCGAGCCAGTTGGGGATCAGGCTGGTGGGCATCACCACCATGCACGGCCGGTCCAGGCGCCCGGCGATTTTTTCGCTGAGAATATGTGCCAGGGTCTGCAGGGTTTTGCCCAGGCCCATGTCGTCCGCGAGAATCCCGCCCACTTCCAGTTGGCGCAGGGACTGCATCCAGCTCAGGCCTTCGAGTTGATAGGGGCGCAACGTGGCGTTCAGGCCTTTGGGGGCGGTGCAGGTGAAGTCCTTGATGTCGCGCAGGCGCTGGGCAAAGCTGCGGATCTGCTCGCCGCCTTCCCATTGCAGGGGCAGGTCTTCCAGCGGGTTGAGCCTAGTGGCGTCGGCCTTGGCCAGGCGCAAGGTAGTTGTGCCGGGCTCTTGCAGGTAGAACTCGCCGAGGGTCGCCAGCACCGGTTTGAGCCGGCCATAGGGCAGGGCGACTTGCAGTGGGCCGTGGCCACCGTTGGGTAGGCCGGGGATGTTCACCAGGATCAGTTCGTCGTCGCGACGGCGCGCGAGTTTTTCCGGGTTGAGGATTTCGGTGTGGGAGCGCATCAGGTTCAACAGGATCGGCAACAGGCTCAGCCGTTCGCCATTGACGATGATCCCCAGCTCCAGGTCGAACCAGTCGCGCTCCGGCACTTCATCGACGCTGGCGTACCAGTCATCGACCGGGCTCAGGTCAAAGCCGAAATCCTCATCGATCTGCAGCTCCCAGCCTTCAGCGCGCAGGCTCGGCGAGGCGTTGAGGGTGAAGTTCAGCCAGGCGCTGTCATTGACCATCTCAAACAACTCGCCGGCGCTTTCCGGCAGGGCCTTGCTCTGGCGGGTGGCGATCTTGAAGCCAAGCAGGCGCAGGTGTTCGCGAAAGCCTTGTTCCACCTCGGGGTGACGCTTGATCCGCAGGCTCTGGGTTTCCTGGCGCACGATGATATCGGCGTTTTTCTGGCCGCTGACGTAATTGCCCAGGTAATTGAACGACAGCGCCGCCCGGTGCTGGATATAGCGCTGCATCTTGCCGTTGCGCGGCTCAAAGGCGCTGAACTCGATGCTGGCCAGCCACAGCCGTGGAATCGGCTGCACGTCCTCAAGCACCACTTGCGGCAGGACCACGCGGTTATCCAGCACGGCCTGCAGCTTCTCCAGCAGTTCGGCATCCTTGGCCGCTGCCGGGTAGGCCAGGGTTTCCTGGACCTGCAGCAGCACCGCCGCGATGTGTTTGCAATTGGTGTGCACGGGGCAGGTGCAGCGACTGTCCACCAGGATCAAGGTGCCTTTGGCCGACTCGCGCAGAGAGATGGTCTGGCGATACACATTGCCGCCCGAGCCTTCGCAACTGGCGATGATGGTGCTGTCGCCCGACTCGACAATCCGCACGCGGTTTTCCAGGGCGTAGCGCCTGCCGCGCTCCAGGCTTTGTTCCTTGAAGCGGTTGGCCCAGGAGGGGGCCAGGGGCTTGGTCAGCGAGGGCGTCAGGGGCATGGCGCTGGATCAGTCCGCGAGGCCGGGCGGCGGTGCGCTCGGTGGCTTGGCGGTGAGGGAGGTGATCTTGATCAGCAAGGCCAGGTGGCCGCCGTCCAGGTAGTTGAGTTGGTTGTTCTTGGTGCGCACGTCTGGCTGGCTCAGGTGTTCGCTGGCAATCACGCTGCCGTTGTTGTCGAACTGGTTGAGCCACAGGCTTGCGTCAATACGGGTAAAGCGCCCCAGTTGCAGGTCCAGGGTGCCCTGGATGGGGTACTGGCCGAACTGTTCCTGGCCGTCGGTGATTTTCACCTTCACCGGCTGCTCGCCCAGGTTCTGTTCCCAGGCCTTGTGCAGCAGTACGGTGTAGTCGCCATTGGCCTTTAGTTTCTCGACGATGTTGTTCAGGCGCGGCGGGCTGATTTTCTCGATCCCTTGGCGTGGCGCCCCGGCGGCCCAGTCTTCCGGGGCTGGCCGGCTGTTGATCACCGGCTCCGCATTCTGGCGGATCAGGATCATTTCCACCTGGTAGAGGCTGTCGGCAAACGCCGAAGGTGCAACTACCACCAACAACAGGCTCAGGATACGAAGCAGGCGCATGGGGCGTCCTTCAAGCAGATTTCGGGATGAGGCGCTCAAACAGCGCCTCCAATGTATTAAAGCGCTCTTCTGCACGTTCCATCGGCACCATGAACTTGAACAGCGTGGCGCCTTCGAATTTGTAGCGGTTGGGCTGGCCCTGGATCAACTTGATCAGGACCAGTGGGTCTACCGGCGTCTGCGCTTCGAACTCGATACGCCCGCCCTGCGGCCCGGCGTCGACCTTCTTGATTCCCAGTTGCTCGGCCTGCAGTTTGAGCAGGGTCAGGCGCACCAGGTTCTTGGTCGGTTCCGGCAACAGGCCGAAGCGGTCGATCATCTCCACTTGCAGGTCCTTGAGGCCTTCTTCGTCGGTGGCCGAGGCGATGCGCTTGTACAGGATCAGCCGTGCATGCACATCCGGCAGGTAGTCCTCGGGAATCAACGCCGGCAGGCGCAGGTTGATTTCCGGGCCGCCGCCCAGGGGTTGATCGAGGTTCGGTTGCTCGCCTTTGCGGATGGCCTTTACCGCCCGCTCGAGCATCTCCATATAGAGGGTAAAGCCCACGGCCTGGATCTGCCCGCTCTGGCCGTCGCCCAGCAGTTCGCCGGCGCCACGGATTTCCAGGTCGTTGGTGGCCAGCACAAAGCCTGCGCCCAGGTCCTGGGTGTTGGCGATGGCCTCCAGGCGCTTTTCGGCGTCGCCAGTGATTTGCTGGCGCGGTGGCGTCAGCAGGTAGGCATAGGCCTGGTGGTGACTGCGACCGACCCGGCCACGCAATTGGTGCAGTTGCGCCAGGCCGAACTTGTCGGCGCGCTCGATGATGATGGTGTTGGCGCTCGGCACGTCGATGCCGGTCTCGATGATGGTCGAGGCGATCAGCACGTTGAAGCGCTTGTGGTAGAAGTCGCTCATCACCTGTTCGAGTTCGCGTTCGCGCATCTGCCCGTGGCCGATGCCGATCCGTGCTTCCGGCACCAGTTCGGCGAGGTCGGCGGCGCATTTCTCGATGGTTTTCACATCGTTGTGCAGGTAGTAGACCTGGCCGCCGCGCAGCAACTCGCGCAGCAGGGCTTCCTTGATCGTACTGTTGTTCTGCTCCATGACGAAGGTGCGCACCGACAGGCGTCGCGCCGGCGGCGTGGCGATGATCGACAGGTCGCGCATGCCCGACACCGCCATGTTCAACGTGCGCGGGATTGGCGTGGCGGTCAGGGTCAGGATATCGACCTCGCTGCGCAGGGCCTTGAGTTGCTCCTTCTGGCGTACGCCAAAGCGGTGCTCTTCGTCGATGATCACCAGGCCCAGGTTCTTGATCTTCACATCGTCCGACAGCAGCTTGTGCGTGCCAATCACGATATCGATCTTGCCTTCGGCCAGGTCGGCCACGGCGGCGTTGACTTCCTTGGTCGACTTGAAGCGGCTCATCACCTCCACGGTCACCGGCCAATCGGCGAAGCGGTCGCGAAAGCTGTTGTAGTGCTGCTGAGCGAGTAGGGTGGTCGGCACCAGGATTGCCACCTGGCGGCCGCCATGCACCGCGATGAACGCGGCGCGCATCGCCACCTCGGTCTTGCCAAAGCCCACGTCACCGCAGACCAGGCGGTCCATGGGCTTGGGCGCAAGCATGTCGGCGCGCACCGCATCGATGGTGGTTTGCTGGTCCGGGGTTTCTTCGAAGGCGAAGCCTGCGCTGAACGTGGCGTAGTCGGCCTTCGGGTCGGCGAATGCATAACCTTCGCGGGCCGCACGGCGGGCATAGATGTCCAGCAGTTCGGCGGCCACGTCGCGCACTTGCTCGGCGGCCTTGCGCTTGGCCTTCTGCCAGGTCTCGGAGCCCAGGCGGTGCAACGGCGCCAGGGCGTCGTCGCTGCCGGTGTAGCGCGCGATCAGGTGCAGGTTGGCCACCGGCACGTAGAGCTTGGCGCCCTCGGCGTATTCCATGGTGAGGAATTCGGCGGCCTGGTTGTCGATCTCCAGGGTCTGCAGGCCCAGGTAGCGCCCCACGCCGTGGTCGATGTGCACCACCGGCGCGCCTTCGCGCAGTTCGGTGAGGTTCTTGATCACCGCGTCGTTGTTGGCGTCGGCGCGTTTTTCCCGGCGCCGGCGCTGCATCACGCGTTGGCCGAACAGCGGGCTCTCGGCAATCAGCGCCAGGGCCGGATCATCCAGTTGCAGGCCTTCGTTCAGCGGCGCAATGGTGATCGCCAGGCGATCCTTGCCGGCGACAAAGTCTGGCCAGCTGTCGACGGTTTTTGGTCGCAGCTTCAGGCGTTCCAGCAACTCCAGCAGCACTTCGCGGCGCCCGGCGGATTCGGCGGTAAACAGCACACGGCCGGGGAAGTCGCCGAGGAAGTCGGACAACGCTTGCAGCGGCTGGCTGGCCTTGGCCTCGATGGCCAGGTTGGGCAGGGCCTGGGCCGGGAAGCGCTCGCGACCGACGCCGGCTTCCACATCCTGCTGGCTGGCGACCACGCGCGGCCAGTTTTTCAGGCGGGCGAAGCAGTCCTCTACCGGCAGGAACAGCTCGGCAGGCGGCAATAAAGGCCGGGAGGGGTCGACGCGGCGTTCTTCATAACGGTTGCGCACGTCGTTCCAGAAGTTTTCCGCCGCCTGCTCGATACCCGGCAGCGAGAACACCTGAGTGTCCTGGGGCAGATAATCGAACAGGGTCGAGGTTTCGTCGAAGAACAGCGGCAGGTAGTACTCGATACCGGCAGGCGTAATCCCGCTGCTCAAGTCCTGGAAGATCGGGCAACGACGGAAGTCCACGTCAAAGCGTTCGCGAAAGCGCGCCTTGAAGCGCGTGACCGCGTCTTTTTGCAGGGGGAACTCCCTGGCCGGCAGCAGTTTGATCGACTGTACTTTGTCGATGGAACGCTGGTTTTCCGGGTCGAAGGTGCGCAGGGTCTCGATTTCGTCATCGAACAGGTCGATGCGGTAGGGCAGTTTGCTGCCCATCGGGAACAAGTCGATCAGTGCCCCGCGCACGGCGAACTCGCCATGTTCGTACACCGTATCGACGCAGCGGTAGCCACTGGCTTCCAGGCGCGTGCGCATTTGCTCCACGTCGAGTTTCTGGCCGATATCCAGCACCAGGCTGCTGCCCAGCAGGAACTTGGTCGGCGCCAGGCGGTGCAGCGCCGTAGTGATCGGCACCACCAGTACACCGTGGGCCAGTTCCGGCAAGCGGTACAGGCTGGCGATGCGCTGGGAGATGATGTCCTGGTGCGGCGAGAACAAGTCGTAGGGCAGGGTTTCCCAGTCCGGGAAGTGCAGTACCGGCAAATCGGGGGCGAAGAAGCTCAGCTCCTGCTCCAGCCGCTCGGCACTTTGGCTGTCGGCGGTCAGGAGCAGGGTAAAGCGCTTGGCTGCACTGGCAGCCTCGGCAATGGCCAGGCTCAGGGCGGCACCGGGCAGATTGCCCCAATGCTGTTTACCTGCCTGGGCAGGGAGTAGCGGTAGACGCAGGACGGGCACGGAAGGTTGAGCTCCAGCGTTGCGACAAAGTCGGTAATTGTAACGGCCTGGAGTGCCGCCTGTCAGTTGCTGACTGTGCCTATTACGGTTTGTAGGAAATGTAGTGGCTAAGACAAACAATGCGCGGTTTTGACTCAATATGTAGTGCCGAAATGCACATATGTTTCGGAGGGTTACGGACAAGTCGCCTGGGGCTCTCTCCGAGGGGTTCGCTGGAAGCCGCGTATTTACTGGCCTGTAGCGCGGTGAAAATTATTTGCAAGGGCTTTTGTTGCGTGACGCGCATTGCTCAGGGGGCGGTCGGGCGGCATAATGTAGCCCCTTTTTTCAGCCCCTACATGTGGAAGGTTCCCGTGACTCAGAAGCCCGACCAGTGTCTTGGTGAATGGATCGACCGTGAAGCACTCGCAGAAGCGATGATCCCGCTTATCGGTCAGCTGTACCGCAATAACAATGTGGTGAGCTCGATCTATGGCCGCAGCCTGATCAACCAATCAGTCATCGCGATTCTCAAGGCTCATCGCTTTGCTCGCCATCGTTCTGCCGACGATAGCGAACTCTCCGTCCACGAAACATTCCCTCTGCTTAAAGCCATGAGCGAGCTCAAGCTCGGCGCGGCCTCGGTAGACCTGGGCAAGTTGGCGTTCAAATTCCGCGCTCAAGGCAATGGCCGCAGCGCCGAGCAGTTCGTGCGTGAAGAGCTGGCCGACGTGGTTGGCCAGCAAAATGCCGCGTCCCGCAAAGGTACCGACGTGGTGCTGTACGGCTTCGGTCGTATCGGCCGCCTGCTGGCACGCATCCTGATCGAAAAAACCGGCGGTGGCGACGGCCTGCGCCTGCGGGCCATTGTCGTGCGCAAAGGCGCCGAGAATGACCTGACCAAGCGCGCCAGCCTCTTGCGCCGCGACTCGGTACACGGTTCGTTCAATGGCACCATCACCATCGACGAAGAAAACAACACCATCACCGCCAACGGTAACCTGATCCAGGTGATCTACGCGAAGAACCCGACCGAGGTGGATTACACCCAGTACGGCATCCAGAACGCCTTGCTGGTGGACAACACCGGCGTCTGGCGTGATGCCGACGGCCTGGGCCAGCACTTGGCGTGCCCAGGTATCGACCGCGTTGTGCTGACTGCGCCTGGCAAGGGCAAGCTGAAGAACATCGTTCACGGCATCAACCACAACGAAATCACCGCTGACGACAAGATCGTGTCTGCCGCTTCCTGCACCACCAACGCCATCGTGCCGGTGCTCAAGGCTGTGAATGACAAGTTCGGCATCATCAACGGCCACGTCGAAACCGTTCACTCGTACACCAACGACCAGAACCTGATCGACAACTTCCACAAGGGCGATCGCCGTGGCCGTAGCGCCGCGCTGAACATGGTGATCACCGAGACCGGTGCTGCCACCGCTGCTGCCAAGGCCCTGCCTGAGCTGGCCGGCAAGCTGACCGGTAACGCGATCCGTGTACCTACGCCGAACGTGTCGATGGCCATTCTCAACCTCAACCTTGAGAAAGCCGCCACCCGTGAAGAGATGAACGAGTACCTGCGCTACATGGCGCTGCACTCCGATCTGCATAAGCAAATCGACTTCGTCAATTCCCAGGAAGTGGTGTCCACCGACTTCGTTGGCTCGCGCCACGCCGGTGTGGTCGATGCTGAAGCGACCATCACCCAGGATAACCGCGTTGTACTGTACGTCTGGTACGACAACGAATTCGGTTACAGCTGCCAGGTGGTGCGCGTGATGGAAGACATGGCTGGGGTCAACCCGCCGGCGTTTCCGCGCTAAGCATTAGCGGTAGATGAAAAAGCCCCGACTGGTTCGGGGCTTTTTTGTGTCTGGGGGATTGTGTTGGATTTGAAGGCCTCATCGCGGGCAAGCCCGCTCCCACAGTTTGATTTGCGAATACATTCAAATGTGGGGGCGGGCTTGTCGGGCCGCCGCATCGCCGCGATAGCGATCTATCAGGCCCCACCGACTACCGAAGCCTGTGCAGTGCGCAGTTCATGCCGATTCCCCTTGAACAGCACTAGGGTCGCAATCAACCCCAGCACCGCCGCCCCACTGAGCCAGATCCCCGGCGCTGCCTTGTTATCCAGCACATGGATCAGGTAAGTGCAGGCGGCCGGGGTAAAGTCGCCAAAGGTTGCGGTCGCCAGGCTGTAGGCCAGGGAAAAACCTGTGGTGCGGACTTCCACCGGCATGATTTCGGTCAGTGCAACGACCATGGCGCCGTTATACGAGCCATACAGGAAGGACAGCCACAACAGCACGATCAGCAGGTGGCTGAAACTCGGATTGACCACCAGCCACGACAACGCCGGGTATGCCGTGAGAATCGCCAGAATCGTCGCGCCGAGCAGTAAGGGTTTGCGGCCGATCTTGTCGGACACGGCGCCCATCACCGGCAGCCAGATAAAGTTGGAAATGCCCACGCACACGGTGACCAATAGCGCATCCAGGTCCGACAGGTGCAACTCGGCTTTGCCAAAGGTCGGTGTGTAGGCAGTGATCAGGTAGAACGACACGGTGGTCATCACCACCAGCGCCATGCCTGCCACGACGATGCCAAAGTTCTGACCAATGGAACGGATGATTTCCTGCAGGGTAGGGCGGTGTTTGCGCGCCTGGAACTCAGGCGTTTCTTCCAGGGAGCGGCGAATCACGAAGATCACCGGCACGATCAGGCAGCCGATCAGGAACGGCACGCGCCAGCCCCATTCGCCCATTTCCTCGGGGCTTAGCCAGTGGTTCAGGCCTACGCCCAGCAGGCCGGCGAAGACCACGGCGGCTTGCTGGCTGGCGGACTGCCAACTGACGAAGAAGCCCTTGCGCCCCGGCGTGGCGATTTCTGCCAGGTACACCGAAACCCCGCCCAGCTCGACACCCGCGGAGAAGCCTTGCAGCAACCGGCCAAGCAGCACGATCAGCGGCGCGGCCACCCCGAGTGTGGCGTAGCCGGGCACGCAGGCGATCAACACCGTACCGGCGGCCATCATGGCCAGGGTGATCACCAGGCCTTTTTTACGGCCATGGCGGTCGATGTAGGCACCGAGAAAAATCGCCCCCAGCGGGCGCATCAGGAACCCGGCACCGAAGGTCGCCAGGGACAACATCAGGGAGGCAAAGGCGCTGTCGGCAGGGAAGAAGGTCTTGGCGATGGCCGTGGCGTAGAAGCCGTAGACCATGAAGTCGAACATTTCGAGGAAGTTACCGCTGACAACGCGAAAGATCGCCTTGCCTTTGCCCGTGGTGCTGGACATGTCATTTACTCAACTGGCTATCTTGTTGGAAATCCCTGGCTGTTGTTCGTCCGTGCTGCAGAATCTGGGCGCGCGGTGGCGCCAAAGAGTTTTGTAACCATATGTGTATCCGTGTTGCCGAGCAACAAAAACCGTTAGCACGCTGGCTATTTGCCGCAAGTGGTCCTGAGCAGGCGACGACATGCCGCATAATGGCTCGCCCGGGAAATATGCTTGAGTGCGGCATCATTTTGGTTTTCAGCAGCGAGAAGGTTGTGTGGCTTATGGGCGGTTTGCGATACGTAGTGGTGGGCGCTGCACTGGCGATCCTGGCGGGCTGCGGTAAAGGTGAGCCCCTGGAGGCTTTTGGCGGCCCGACCATGGGCAGCACTTATTCGATCAAGTACGTCCGCACCCCCGGTACGCCGGCGGCCAGTGCTGTACAGCCGCAAGTCGAGCGCATCCTTGCCGAGGTCGACCGGCAGATGTCGACCTATCGCAGCGATTCCGATATCGAGCGTTTCAACGACCTGCCGGCCAACCGCTGTCAGGCGATGCCCGAATCGATCCTGCGGTTGGTGCGCACAGGCGAGCAACTGTCCCAGGCCAGTGGCGGCGCTTTTGACCTGACGGTCGAGCCGCTGCTGAACCTGTGGGGTTTTGGCCCCCAGGCGCGCCAGGTAAAAGTCCCGGAGCCCATGGCGCTGGCCCAGGCGCGCCAGCGGGTCGGCCATCAACACCTGCGTATCGACGCTGGCCAGTTGTGCAAGGATGCGGCGGTACAGGTGGACTTCAACAGCATCGCCGCCGGCTACACGGTGGACCGGATTGCCGAGCGGCTTGATCAGTTGGGCATTGAGCGGTACCTGGTCGAAGTGACCGGCGAGCTCAAGGCCGCCGGGCGCAAACCTGACGGTACGCCCTGGCGTGTGGCCCTGGAGGAGCCCCGCGATGACCAGCAGGTCGCTGAGCGCGTTATCGCAGTGGACGGCTTTGGCGTGTCTACTTCAGGTGACTATCGCAATTATTTCCAGCAGGATGGTCGCCGCTATTCCCACACCCTCGATGCGCGAACCGGTGCGCCGATCACCCATCACCTGGCGTCGGTCACGGTGCTGGAGGCTTCGGCGTTGATGGCCGATGGCTTGTCGACGTTGCTGCTGGTGCTGGGGCCTGAAGAAGGCTGGGACTATGCAGAAAAACACCAGATCGCGGCGTTTTTTGTGATGCGAGAGGGGGATGCTTTCGTCACACGCAGCAACAAAGCGTTCGAACAACTGACGGCGGTCAAGCCGTAATCAATACTGTGTAGTAAAGGCAAAACTGGCCTACGACGCGACCAAGGGTTAATGTGCGCGGCGTTGAGCCTTATATAGACTGTGCCCCGGCTCACACACCTGAGCCTATTTGATCCTTCATGACCGCTGGCCGCGGCATGATTTAGCCAGGCGCCCAACCGTGCGCCCTGGCCTGTTCTGAGGAGTACGCATGGCTGTCTACAACTACGACGTGGTGGTACTGGGTTCTGGCCCAGCTGGAGAAGGTGCGGCGATGAATGCCGCCAAAGCAGGACGCAAGGTGGCGATGGTCGATAGCCGTCGTCAGGTCGGCGGTAACTGCACCCACCTGGGCACCATCCCGTCCAAGGCCTTGCGTCACTCGGTGCGCCAGATCATGCAGTTCAACACCAACCCGATGTTCCGGGCCATTGGTGAGCCGCGCTGGTTCTCGTTCCCGGATGTGCTGAAAAGCGCCGAGAAAGTCATTTCCAAGCAAGTCGCCTCGCGTACCGGCTACTACGCCCGTAACCGTGTCGACCTGTTCTTCGGCACCGGCAGCTTCGCCGACGAGCAAACTGTCGAAGTGGTCTGCGCCAATGGCGTGGTCGAGAAACTGGTGGCCAAGCACATCATCATCGCCACTGGCTCGCGCCCGTATCGCCCGGCCGATATCGATTTCCACCACCCGCGTATCTACGATAGCGACACCATCCTCAGCCTGGGCCACACCCCACGCAAACTGATCATCTACGGCGCCGGCGTGATCGGCTGTGAATACGCCTCGATCTTCAGTGGCCTGGGTGTACTGGTGGAGTTGGTGGACAACCGTGACCAGTTGCTGAGCTTCCTCGACTCGGAAATCTCCCAGGCGTTGAGCTACCACTTCAGCAACAACAACATCACCGTGCGCCACAACGAGGAATACGATCGCGTTGAAGGCCTGGACAACGGAGTGATCCTGCACCTCAAGTCCGGCAAGAAGATCAAGGCCGACGCCTTGCTCTGGTGCAACGGCCGTACCGGCAACACCGACAAGCTGGGCATGGAAAACATCGGGGTCAAGGTCAACAGCCGTGGCCAGATCGAGGTGGATGAGAACTACCGCACCTGCGTCACCAATATCTATGGTGCCGGCGATGTGATCGGCTGGCCGAGCCTGGCCAGTGCCGCCCACGACCAGGGCCGTTCTGCCGCTGGCAGCATTGTCGACAACGGCAGTTGGCGTTACGTCAACGACGTGCCGACCGGGATCTACACCATTCCCGAGATCAGCTCCATCGGCAAGAACGAGCACGAACTGACAAAGGCCAAGGTGCCTTACGAAGTGGGCAAGGCGTTTTTCAAGAGCATGGCGCGTGCGCAGATCGCCGGCGAGCCGCAAGGCATGCTGAAGATCCTGTTCCACCGCGAGACGTTGGAAGTGCTCGGCGTGCATTGCTTCGGCTACCAGGCCTCGGAGATCGTGCACATCGGCCAGGCGATCATGAACCAGCCGGGCGAGCAAAATACCCTGAAGTATTTCGTCAACACCACGTTCAACTACCCGACCATGGCTGAAGCCTATCGGGTAGCGGCCTACGACGGCCTTAACCGGCTTTTTTGAGCGGCTCCGGCCGGTGGCCTGAGCCGGCCGGGGAGACCGATTTCAGTAATTCCCGAGAGTGGCAGTGGCCAAACCGGGAAAGTCTGTAATCAGGCTATCTACGCCGAAGTCGGCGAGCCTGCGCATCAGCGCGGGTTCGTTGACCGTCCACACGGACACGTGCAACCCCTGGCGCTGGGCCTTGGCCAGGCGTTCAGGGGTACACAACGTCCAGTTCAACGCCAAAATCTCACAGCCATAGTTCTGCGCGACCTTCAGCGGGTCGAGCCAGGCGTATTCGGCCACCAGTCCACGGGACAGGTCCGGCGTCAACTCCAGGGCAGCCTTCAACACTTCCCGCGAGCTTGAGGTCACGGTGACCTTGTCCAGCAAGCCAAAACGCTGGGCCATTTCGCGGATCGCCAGCACAGTGGTCGCGGCGCGGGTGCGCGAGGCGCTCTTGACTTCCAGTTGCCAGTGATCGAAGTCGCACTTCTCGAACAGCTCTTCCAGGCGCGGGATCGGGCAGGGGCTGACCCAGCCTGGGCCGCCGTTGCGCGCGTCCATCTTCACCAGGTAGGCAGCGGCATATTCCACCACCTTGCCGCGCCGGTCGGCGGTACGCTTGAGGGTTGGGTCGTGGATTACCATCAACTCGCCGTCCATGGACAGGTGCAAGTCCAGCTCGCAACGGCGCACGCCGTGCTTGAGGCATTGCTGGAAGCTGGTCAGGGTGTTTTCCGGTGCTTCGCCTTTAGCGCCGCGGTGGCCATAAATCAGGGTCACAGTTGCTCCTTTTCGCCAGGTGTATGGCTGGATAAATATCAAATCAGGTGTCTTGGCCGTCGCTTTGTTCCCGGGCCAGGCGCCGTTCCTGGGCCTGTTTTTGCAATATATAGCGCGCCAGCAACTGGCGCTGGGCGTCGGTCATGGATTCGAATTCGGTGCCTACGTCAAAACCATCGCCCTTTGGATCGCAGTGGGTGACCTTGGCCCGTAACAACAGGCCCAGCGCCTGGGGCATCAGCACCAGCTTGACTGCCAGGTGGCTGCCCGGCGCGAGCACCGTGGGGTGCTGGAAGTCGATACCGCCTTCGGAAATGATCACCGGCTGCGGCGCACCGATTTCGCCCAGCAGGCTTTGCGCCATGACTTGGCTGAGCAGGTCCATGCGTTTGTTCTGCACCTTGAGGAAGGCGGCGAGGGTGCGGTCGCGCTCGCCGAGCTGGCGCAGCAGGTGCTGGGACTCGAATTCGCTCAGGTGCAGTTCACTGAGCAGGTTGAACAGCGGGGAATCATCCAGCAACACTTCCTTGCTCGCCGCTTGCGGGGCCGACAGGCTTTTGATTTGGAGTGCGATCATGTCGTCGATACGGTAGTATTCGCGGCGATCTTCTTCATCTAATGTCGTCATGGCGAACCCCAGGTAACGGTAATGGTCTGAGTGTAAAGCTGCTTACCAGACCCCGCCACCGGGACGTCTTCTTTTCCTCCGAACAAGCCCCGACATGTTCAGACCTCTCTTCGTATTTATCGGCACGCGTTATACCCGTGCAAAGCGTCGCAATCATTTTGTGTCGTTCATTTCCCTGACCTCCATGATCGGACTCGCCCTGGGCGTTGTCGTGATGATCGTGGTGCTATCGGTGATGAATGGCTTCGATCATGAGATGCGCACCCGCGTGCTGGGCATGGTGCCCCACGCGACCATCGAGTCCGGCGAGCCCCTGGGTGACTGGCAAGGCCTGGCCGACAAGGTCAAGCAGAACCCCAAGGTGCTGGCCGTCGCGCCATTTACCCAGATGCAGGGCCTGCTGACCAACGACGGCAAGGTGCAGAAAGTCCTGCTCAATGCCATCGACCCGGCGCAGGAGCGCAAGGTCTCGATCATTGACCAGTTCATGCAGCAGGGCCAACTCGATGCCCTTACCCCTGGCAGCTTCGGCATCGTGATTGGCGACCGGGCGGCAGCCAAGCTGGGCGTGGCTATCGGCGACAAGCTGACGTTTGTCGCCCCCGAGGTCACGGTGACCCCGGCCGGGATGTTCCCGCGCATGAAGCGCTTTACCGTGGTCGGCATCTTTCATGTCGGCGCCGGCGAGATCGATGGCTTCCTCGGCCTGACCAACCTCACCGACCTGGCCCGCCTGCATCGCTGGAAGCCGGACCAGGTGCAGGGCCTGCGCCTGAAATTCAACGACTTGTTCGAAGCACCGCGCGGCGCTTGGGAAATTGCCCAGCACCTGGGTGAAAGCCAGTACTACGCCCGCGACTGGACCCGTACCCACGGCAATCTGTACCAGGCGATCCGCATGGAAAAAGCCATGATCGGCCTGTTGTTGCTGCTGATTGTCGCCGTGGCCGCGTTCAACATCATCTCCACCCTGGTGATGGTGGTGAACGACAAGAAGGGCGATATCGCCATCCTGCGTACCCTTGGCGCCACGCCGGGGCAGATCATGGCGATTTTCATGGTCCAGGGCACGGTGATTGGCGTGGTCGGCACCTTGATCGGTACGGCGGTGGGGATTTTTGCCGCGCTGAACGTCAGCGCCGCCATCGCCGGCGTCGAAACCCTGATCGGCCGCAAGTTTCTCAACGCCGACGTCTACTTCATCGACTATTTGCCATCCCAGGTGCAGAGCCAGGATGTGCTGATGGTCGGCGGCGCCGCGTTGGTCCTGAGTTTCCTTGCCACCCTATATCCAGCCTGGCGCGCGGCACGTACCCAGCCGGCGCAGGCTTTACGCTATGAGTGAATCGGGCATGAGTGAAAAAGCAATCCTGAGCTGCCGCAACCTGGGCAAATCCTACGAGGAAGGCCCGGAATCGGTAGTGGTGCTGTCCAACCTGCAACTGGAACTGCATCCCGGCGAGCGCGTGGCGATCGTCGGCAGTTCCGGCTCCGGCAAAAGTACCTTGCTCAATCTGTTGGGCGGCCTTGATACGCCGTCCCACGGCAGCGTGTGGCTGGCCGGTGAAGAGCTCTCGGCGTTGAACGAGAAGGCCCGTGGCCAGTTGCGCAACCGCTCCCTGGGCTTTGTGTACCAGTTCCACCATTTGCTGCCAGAGTTCACCGCCCTGGAAAACGTGTGCATGCCGCTCTTGATCGGCAAGACCGCGATCCCGCAGGCGCGCCAGCGTGCCACGGCGTTACTGGAGCGCGTCGGCCTTGGCCATCGCCTGGAGCACAAGCCTTCAGAGTTGTCCGGTGGCGAGCGCCAGCGTGTGGCGATTGCCCGCGCCCTGGTGAACAACCCAGGCCTGGTGATGCTCGACGAGCCGACCGGCAACCTCGACTCCCACACCGCCCAGGGCATCAAGGACTTGATGCTGGAGCTGAGTACCCAGATGCGCACCGCGTTCCTGGTGGTGACCCATGACATGAGCATGGCCCGGCAGATGGACCGCGTGTTGCACCTGCAGGAAGGTCATCTGGTCGCCATCTGACCTGTTTCAAGCCCGGGCGCCTGTGCCTGGGTTTTCTTTTTTTTCAGGCGGTGCAAGCGAATGTTCAGACCGTTATCGATTTTTATCGGCGCGCGCTATACCCGCGCCAAGCGCCGCAACCGTTTTGTCTCGTTTATTTCGATGACCTCGATGATCGGCCTCGCCCTGGGCGTGCTGGCGATGATCGTGGTGTTGTCGGTGATGAACGGTTTCCAGCGGGAAATGAGTTCACGCATTCTGGGCATGGTGCCGCACGCCACCATCGTCGGCGTAAACCCGATCAGCGACTGGCAGCCCGTGGCCGCCGCCGCCCTGAAAAACCCCGAAGTGACCGCCGCCGTGCCGTTCACCGAGATGGAGGGCATGCTGTCCTACAAGGGTTCGATGCAGCCGATCCAGATCAGCGGGATCGACCCGGCGCAGGAAGGCAAGGTCTCCATCGTCACCCAGCATATCGTCCAGGGGAACCTGGCAGACCTGCAGCCGGGTGAGTTCGGCGTGGTGATCGGGGAAATCACCGCACGCCGTTTCCGCCTGCATGTGGGTGACAAACTGACATTGATCGTCCCGGAAATCAGCACGGCTCCCGGCGGCATTACCCCGCGTATGCAGCGTTTGAATGTGGTCGGTGTGTTCAAGGTCGGTGCCGAGCTGGACGGCTCGATGGCCCTGATCCACGTCGCCGATGCCGCGCAGATGCTGCGTTGGCAGCCCAACCAGGTGCAAAGCGTGCGCCTGGCGGTCAAGGACCTGTATGCGGCGCCCAAGGTTTCGGCAGACATCGCCAGTGGGCTGGGTGCGGCCTACAAGGCCGATGACTGGACCCATACCCAGGGCAGCCTGTTCAGCGCGATGAAGATGGAAAAGACCATGATCGGCCTGTTGCTGCTGATGATCGTCGCCGTCGCGGCCTTCAATATCATCGCCACGCTGATCATGGTGGTGAACGACAAGGGCGCGGACATCGCGATCCTGCGCACTATCGGCGCCACGCCACGGCAGATCATGGCGATCTTCATGGTCCAGGGCACGGTGATCGGTATTGTCGGCACTCTGATTGGCGGCGTGCTGGGGGTGATAGCCGCGCTCAACGTCAGTGAGCTGGTGGGCTGGATGGAGCGTGTGACCGGGCAGCATATCTTCAGTTCGGACGTGTATTTCGTCAGCAACCTGCCATCGGAGCTGCAAGGTGGCGATGTGCTGCTGATTTGCAGCGCGGGGTTTGTGTTGAGCTTTTTGGCGACGATCTACCCGGCGTATCGGGCGGCGAAGATCGAGCCGGCGCATGCCCTGAGATATTCGTAGGTCTTGAGATCGCTATCGCAGGCAAGCCAGCTCCCACATTTGACGGTGTTCGCAAATCAACATGTGGGAGCGGGCTTGCCCGCGATGAGGCTCGCCCAGCTTGCCTCAAACCCCCTGTGGCAACTCAATCACAAACCGCGTCCACCCCGGTTGTGATTCACAGAAAATCCTCCCCCCATGCGCCCGCACAATCGACTGGGTAATTGCCAACCCCAGCCCCGCATGCTCACTGCTGCCTTCGTGCCGTGCCGGATCTGCGCGGTAGAACCGGTCAAACAGCTTGGGCAGCAACCCTTGGGGAATCCCGGTCCCGGTGTTTTCCACACTCAGTGTCACGCCCTGGGCGTTTTCGCTGATCTTCACCCGTACTTCGCCACCCGGCGGGGTAAAGCGCACGGCGTTGTCCAACAGATTGGAAAACGCCCGGCGCAGCATGCTGCGGTCACCGGCGGCACTGGCGCTGCCGTCGCGCAGCAGGTTGACCTGGGCGTCCTCGGCCAACGGCGCGAAGAACTCCAGCAAGGCATCTACCTCGTCGGCCAGGGCCAGGGGTTCGCGTTTGGGGTTGAGCAAACCGTGGTCGGCCTTGGCCAGGTACAGCATGTCGTTGACCAACTGGGCCATCCATTGCAGCTCTTCCAGATTGCTGTGCAGCGCTTCGCGGTAGTCTTCCAGCGGCCGGGGTTGGGTGAGGATCACCTGGGTCTGGGTCAGCAGGTTGGATAACGGCGTGCGCAGTTCGTGGGCGATATCGGCAGAGAACGCCGATAGCCGCTGGAACGCATCATCGAGGCGGCCAAACATCGCATTGAAGGCCTGGGCCAGTTCCGCCAGTTCGGCGGGCATCTGTTCCTGGGGCAGGCGCTGGGTCAGGGAGTGAGCGCGGATATTGCTGGCCACTTCGGTCATTCGCCGCAGGGGCCGCAGCCCGCTGCGCGCGGCCCAGGCGCCAAGGAGCGCGGTCGCCAGGGCGGACAGGCCGACTGTCAGCCAGATCA
Source organism: Pseudomonas sp. WS 5059 (assembly GCF_012985525.1). Classification (NCBI taxonomy): domain Bacteria; kingdom Pseudomonadati; phylum Pseudomonadota; class Gammaproteobacteria; order Pseudomonadales; family Pseudomonadaceae; genus Pseudomonas; species Pseudomonas sp. WS 5059. Next base: position 289,104 of record NZ_JAAQWO010000008.1, read on the forward strand.
GGTGTTGCATGCGTTGCAGGAAGTGCTGGTGATGGGTGATGTCGAGCATCAGGACCAACTGCGCAGAACCGGGCTGGGCGGGGTTCAACGCAGCGTTGTACACCCGGTAGCTGGTGCCGGCGCTTTGCAGGCTGTGCAGGCCGGGCGCGGTGGGCAGGTCGGCGGGGATGCGCGGCGCGCTGTCAAACCAGCGCTGGCCGTCGGCGGCGTTGACGCGCACGGCCAGGTCCGGTTGATGGCTCAGTTCGTCTGTCAGTGCGGCCACGCGTTGGGCGAACAGCACCGGGGTATCGGCGTCTTGCAGGGCACCGCGCAGGGCCAGCAGCTTGCTGTCGAGCAATTGCTGGTCGAGCTCGATGAAGTGCTTTTCGCTGGCCTGGCTGAACAATACGCCTGCCAGCAGCGAGACCACGGCGGTGCAGCCGGCAAACAGCAGGGCCAGGCGGCTGGCCAGGGAGAGGCGTTTCATCAACTGAATCGCTCTTCCAGCACATAGCCCATGCCGCGCACGGTGTGGATCAGCTTGTTGGGGAAGCCGTCATCGATCTTCAAGCGCAGGCGGCGGATGGCCACTTCGATGATATTGGTGTCGCTGTCGAAATTCATGTCCCAGACCTGGGAGGCGATCAGCGACTTGGGCAACACTTCGCCCTGGCGGCGCAGGAGCATTTCCAGCAGGGCGAACTCCTTGGCGGTGAGGTCGATACGCTGGCCGCTGCGCTCCACGCGGCGCCGGATCAGGTCCAGGCGCAGGTCGGCCAGGTGCAGGTTGGTTTCCTGGGGTGTGCTGCTGCCGCGGCGCAACAGGCTGCGCACCCGGGCCAGCAGTTCGGAGAACGCGAATGGCTTGACCAGGTAGTCGTCAGCGCCCAACTCCAGGCCGTGGACCCGATCTTCCACCGCATCCCGTGCCGTCAGGAACAGCACCGGGATTTCCAGGCCGGCACTGCGCACCGCCTGCAGGATCTGCCAGCCGCTGCGGCCCGGCAGCATCACATCGAGAATCAGCAAGTCGTAGTCACCCGTCAGCGCCAAGTGCTGGCCGGTGGTGCCGTCGGCCACCAGTTCGGTATTGAACCCGGCTTCGGCCAGGCCCTGGCGCAGGTATTGGCCGGTTTTGGGTTGGTCTTCGACGATCAGCAGTTTCATAGGCAACTCATGGCGGGGTAGCAGCGGGCTTTATACCGTGTGCGCCGGTGGGCTGGCGCAACCTGACAAAGTTGTAATCTAGCAGTCAGGTAACTGGCAGCGGTGCATTATTAGAGTGTCCCACAGGCTGGTCTTATACCTTTGGAGGATAAACATGTTTTTGCGTAAATCTGGGTGGCTGGCAGGTTGCTTGATGATGTTGAGCGTCCCGGCGCTGGCCGATGGCGCTCACACGTTTGCCTTTGGCGAGGCGGCGCCGGCGACCAAGGCCACTCGTACGGTGGAAGTGGTGCTGCAGGATATTTCCTTTGCACCCACCTCACTTGATGTAAAGGCCGGTGAGACGGTGCGCTTTGTGCTGGTCAACAAGGGGCAGCTGCTGCATGAGTTCAACCTGGGTGACGCAAGCATGCATGCCGATCACCAGAAAGAAATGCTCAAGATGCAAGCCAGCGGCATGTTGACCGCCACCGGCATGGGCCAGATGGATCACGCAGCGATGGGCCATGGTGATATGGGTGGCATGAAGCATGACGATCCCAACAGCGTGCTGGTGGAGCCGGGCAAGACCGCGCAATTGACCTGGACCTTCAGCAAGGCAGGGGCCCTGGAGTTCGCTTGCAACCTCCCCGGGCATTACCAGGCGGGGATGGTCGGCAAGCTGACTGTTGCCCCCTGACGCGCGGGTTAAGGCCGGGAGCAAAGGCTGGTAGACTGGCGGGGTTTATTTAGCCAGGTTTCCGCCATGCATCCCGCAGCCGAACATTCGCCGCTGGGCAAGTCCAGTGAATACATCTCCACTTACACCCCTTCATTGCTGTTCCCTATCCCTCGCGCCGCCAAATGGGCCGAGCTGGGCCTCACCGCCCAGACGCTGCCTTACAAGGGCGTGGATTTCTGGAACTGTTTTGAACTGTCCTGGCTGCTGCCGTCTGGCAAGCCGGTGGTGGCTATCGGTGAGTTCAGCATCCCGGCTGACTCGCCGAACATCATCGAGTCAAAGTCCTTCAAGCTCTACCTCAACTCGTTGAACCAGACGCCGTTTGCCGATGTGTCCAACCTTGAGGCGACCTTGCGTGCCGACTTGAGCGCGGCGGCCGGCAAACCCGTGGGTGTGCGCATCCGCAGCCTGGCCGAGGTGGAAGACGAAGGCGTGGTGCGCCTGCCGGGGGTGTGCATCGATGACCTGGATATCAGTGTCAGCAACTACGAGCATCCGCGTCCGGAATTGCTGCGTTGCGATGATTCCCGTGTGGTGGAGGAGAGCGTGCACAGCCACCTGCTCAAGTCCAACTGCCCGGTGACCAGCCAGCCGGACTGGGGCAGCGTGGCGGTGGAATACCGTGGCGCGGCGCTGGACCATGCGAGCCTGTTGGCATACCTGGTGAGCTTCCGCCAGCACTCGGACTTTCATGAGCAGTGCGTGGAGCGGATCTTTCTCGACCTGCAGCGGTTGCTCAAGCCGCAGAAGTTGACGGTGTATGCGCGGTATGTGCGTCGCGGTGGGTTGGATATCAACCCCTATCGCAGTACCGAGGCTGTGCAGTTCCAGAACCTGCGCCTGGCTCGCCAGTAAGCTTTACACCACACAAATGTGGGAGCGGGCTTGCTCGCGATAGCGATGTTTCAGTCAATATCTTCGGTGACTGGCACTCCGTTATCGCGAGCAAGCCCGCTCCCACATTTTTTGGTTCTGGGTTTGGCCTGGATGCGGATTAGATCCCGATATTGCCCAGGGTCACCACAATATTGCGCAATGTCCCGGCTATGCCCGGATGCTCCAGCTCGAAGCGTTCTACAGCCAGGTTGACACCGTCGGCAAGGCTGGGGTTCTGAGTGGCAGGTTCTAGTTCCAGTTGCACTTCAAACTTGGCAATCAACGCTTCCAGCGCTTCGCGTTTTTCCAGCGACAGAGGCGGGTCCTGGTTCAATTGCTCGCGCAGGATGGAAACCTGTTCTTGCAGTTTTTCGCGGGCAGGCATGGCGTTCTTCCTTTTATCAATAGGCACTGGCATAGACCACGGCACGCCGAGAAAGGTCTACGGGACGACCTGTAGATTAATCCACTGGCGGCGACTGTGCATGATCTTGATCAGGGCTTCTCGCCTTTGAGCCGGCGCAGGCCGATGTCCGCCAGGCAGGTGCCCAGTTCACCCAGGTGATCAATCACCGAGTGCACGCCAAGCCCATATAGCGCGACGGTGGCCTTGGCGCGCTTGTGTTCGCGTGCCTGTTCGTCCAGCGCTTGCCATTGGCCAGAGGAGAGCCCGCAGAGGGAGCCGCAGGACGCCAGGCCAATTGTCCAGAGCCCAGCGTTGAGCCCTGATTGCAGCAGCCGCGGCTCGCCACTGACCAGCACGCAGCCATCCAGGTGTGCGATGTTCAACTCCATCAACGCTTGCCAGCAGGCATGGGGCGCAGGCCAGGGGGCGGTCGCAGGGCGGCAGCCATGCACCCAGCCGGGCAGGGCTGCGGCCAGCGGGGTGGTGACGGCGCAAGGCAACTCATCCAGCCAGGCGCAGGGGGTGCCTTGGGTGTTGAGCCATTGCAGGATATTCAGGGCACCAGGGGTGGCCAGGGTTTCGGCTGCGGGGATGGTGTTGGCGTGGGCCGTGGAACCGAAGTCCACCAGGCAACCACTGAGCCCAAACAACACGGCGGTCAGGGAAGGGGCGTTGTCTGCAACGATCTGGGGGTGGGGCATTTCGACGTCCCTGAAAATAGCTGTGACGCTATCGGAGGTCCGTGACAGGCAGATGACACCTGATGAGATTGTAGGGAATTTGTACATTTTCTGAATGACAATTCCGTCAAGCTGCCTAATCCTACACTTCCGTCATATACTGCCGCCTTATTCAGGGCATAGCGCCCATGACAGATCATTCAAGGAGTTCAAGCTATGCGCTGGAGCCAGTGTCTTGCTCAACTATCGGTATGTGCCAGTGTCCTGCTGGTGCCTTTCGCCGCCCAGGCCGCAGAAGAAGATCCGTGGGAGAGCATCAACCGCCCGATCTTCACGTTCAACGACACCGTTGATACCTATGCACTGAAGCCATTGGCCCAGGGCTACCAGTTCATCACCCCGCAATTTGTCGAAGACGGTATCCACAACTTCTTCCGCAATATCGGCGATGTGGGCAACCTGGCCAACAACGTGCTGCAACTCAAGCCGCATCAGGCCGGTGTCGATACCGCGCGCTTGCTGGTCAACACCACGTTTGGCGTGCTGGGCTTGGTTGATGTCGGCACCAAAATGGGGCTGCAGCGCAGCGATGAAGACTTTGGCCAGACCCTCGGTTACTGGGGCGTGGGCAGCGGTCCGTACGTGATGCTGCCGCTGCTGGGCCCGAGCACCCTGCGTGATGCACCGTCCAAGTATGTCGACAGCTACACCGAACCCTACCGCTACATGAACGACATTCCTACGCGCAACAGCGCCATGGGCCTGGATATCATCGATACCCGCGCCAGCCTGCTGTCGGCTGAAAAGCTGATCAACGGCGACAAATACACCTTTATTCGCAATGCCTATCTGCAGAACCGCGAGTTCAAGGTCAAGGACGGCAATGTAGTGGATGACTTTTAAGGTTAAACCTTGAATGAAAAAGGCGGCCCTTGAGGCCGCCTTTTTTGTGTGCATTGATTTCAGTACATCGTGAGGATTTTCAGGCCCAGGTGTTGGTCGTCGCCTTCTTTCCTGGCCCAGACCACCTCGGTGTCTGCCTCAAGGCCCTTGAGCGCGGCGTGTTCTGAGTCGATACGCACCTTCAGTTGGTCGCCAACGTTGAATGGATGCTGCGCCTGGACCTGCATGCCAGAGCTGGAGAGGTCCAGGCAGACCCCGGCAATCTCTTGCCCGGCATGGATCAGCGACACGTCCGCATCCACCCGCATGCGGATGAAATCGCGCTTTTCTGCGTAGTCACGTTCATTTGCGCTCATAGCTTTCATCCTTCCATTGCGTTGTGGTTTTGCCTGTTCTTATAACTCCCGGTGATTTGCGATGTAAAGACGCCCAGCGACCATCGGCATGAGCTTGAAACCCCTGGCGGATGGGAGTACCGTCTGCGCCTTAGAAGGGCACCTCTGCTTTACCTTTGTGCGTGGGCCAACAGCTCATGTTTTGTAGGACAGAGAGGCTAGAAAGCGAATCCAGTAGTGCGAGCCGGGCCATTGCCTGACTGCCTACGCCAACCTAATTCTGGCGCCGTTTGCCCACATGCAAAAAACCAGTGCCACGCTGCTGATAATCGATGACGACGAAGTAGTGCGCGCGAGCCTCGCGGCCTATTTGGAAGACAGTGGCTTCAGCGTCCTGCAGGCCGGCAATGGTCTTCAGGGTCTCCAGGTGTTCGAGCGCGACCAGCCCGACCTGGTGATCTGCGACCTGCGCATGCCCCAGATGGGCGGCCTTGAGCTGATCCGCCAGGTGACCGAGCTTGCCCCGCAGACGCCGGTCATTGTCGTGTCGGGTGCCGGAGTGATGAACGACGCCGTGGAAGCCTTGCGCCTGGGCGCCGCCGATTACCTGATCAAGCCCCTGGAAGACCTGGCCGTCCTGGAACACTCGGTGCGCCGTGCACTGGACCGTGCCCGCCTGCTGCTGGAAAACCAGCGCTACCGCGAAAAGCTCGAAACCGCCAACCGTGAACTCGAAGCCAGCCTCAACCTGCTCCAGGAAGACCAGAACGCCGGTCGCCAGGTGCAGATGAACATGCTGCCGGTCAGCCCGTGGAGCATCGACGAGTTCCAATTTGCTCACCAGATCATCCCTTCATTGTATTTGTCGGGTGATTTTGTCGACTATTTTCGCGTTGATGAGCGCCGTGTCGCGTTCTACCTGGCCGATGTCTCCGGGCACGGCGCATCTTCTGCATTCGTAACTGTGTTGTTGAAGTTCATGACCACACGGCTGTTGTTCGAATCCAAGCGCAACGGCACTTTGCCGGAGTTCACTCCCTCGCAAGTGCTGGGCCACATCAACCGGGGCCTGATCAGCTGCAAGCTGGGCAAGCACGTGACGATGGTGGGCGGCGTGATTGATGAAGAAACGGGTCTTTTGACCTACAGCATTGGCGGTCACCTGCCATTGCCGGTTTTATACACTCCAGACAGTGTGCGTTATCTGGAAGGGCGTGGTCTGCCGGTGGGTTTGTTCAACGAAGCCACCTATGAAGATCACATCCTGGAACTGCCACCGGCCTTCAGCCTGACGCTGATGTCCGATGGCATCCTGGACCTTCTTCCAGAGCCTACACTCAAAGAGAAAGAAGCCGCCTTGCCCCAACGGGTAAGGTCGGCGGGCGGCAGCCTGGATGGCCTGCGGCAGGTTTTTGGATTGGCCACGCTAGGGGAGATGCCGGATGATATCGCCCTATTGGTGTTGAGCAGGAATCTTTGATGAGTACCGGAAGAATCCAATTCGCCGAGCAAGACGGGACCTTCGTCCTGAAGTTTGTCGGTGAAGTGCGCCTGACCTTGTGTTCGGCGCTGGATGCAACGATTGAGCGGATTTTCACAGCCTTGAATTTCTCGGCGATCGTGATCGATCTGACCGAAACCCGCAGCATCGATAGCACCACCCTTGGGCTGTTGGCCAAGTTGTCCATTCTGTCGCGGCAGAAGGTTGGACTGCTGCCGACCGTCGTCACCACACACGAAGACATCACCCGGCTGTTGCAGTCGATGGGTTTCGACCAGGTGTTCAACATCGTCGATCGCCCGATCCCCTGTCCGGAATGCCTGACCGACTTGCCTTCCCAGGACCAGTCCGAGGAAGTGGTGCGGCTCAAAGTGCTGGAAGCGCACAAGATCCTGATGGGCCTGAACGAATCCAACCGCGAGGCGTTTCACGACCTGGTCAACGCCCTGGAGCGTCACTGATCTCACTGTTGAGAAGGCCAAGATGTAGGAGCTGGCTTGCCTGCGATAGCGCCAGCCCAACCACCCATATTGAGCGGGTACAAAAAAGGGCGGCATCCCAAAGATGCCGCCCTTTTTGCCGCGCTCGCTTTTTACAGCTTGGCGCTCAACAACGCCTCCAGCTTCTCCTGATCCCGGGCAAACTGACGAATCCCCTCAGCCAGCTTCTCAGTGGCCATCGCATCTTCGTTGGACTCCCAACGGAACTGCGCCTCGGTCATATGCACGCGAGGTTCGCCGGCGTGGCCTGGCGCCAACTTGCGCTCGAGCTTGCCAGTGTCGGCCGCCAACTTCTCCAGCAAGTCCGGGCTGATGGTCAGGCGGTCGCAACCGGCCAACTCCTCGATCTGGCTCAGGTTGCGGAAGCTCGCGCCCATCACCACAGTCTTGTAGCCATTGGCCTTGTAGTAGTTGTAGATGCGGGTGACCGACTGCACGCCTGGATCATCGGCGCCGATGTAGTCGTTGCCGTTGGCCTTTTTGTACCAGTCGTAGATACGACCGACAAACGGTGAAATCAGGAACACCCCGGCTTCCGCGCAGGCCACGGCCTGGGCGAATGAGAACAACAGGGTCAGGTTGGTCTGGATGCCTTCCTTTTCCAGTTGCTCGGCGGCACGAATGCCTTCCCAGGTGGACGCGATCTTGATCAGCACGCGGTCGCGGCCAATACCTGCCTTTTCGTACAGGTCGATCAGACGATGCGCACGCTTGAGTACCGCGTCAGTGTCGAACGACAGGCGCGCATCCACCTCGGTGGAAATGCGTCCTGGCACCACTTTCAGGATCTCCTGGCCCACAGCCACCGCAAAGCGGTCACTGGCCAGGCCCACATCACCGTTGCAATCCTGCACGCAGGCATCCAGCAACTTGGCGTAGCCTGGAATTGACGCAGCCTTGAGCAAAAGGGAAGGGTTGGTGGTGGCATCCTGTGGCTTGACGCGAGCGATAGCTTCAAAATCGCCGGTGTCGGCAACTACAGTGGTGAATTGCTTGAGTTGTTCCAGCTTGGAAGTCATGGGCGTGCTCTGTCCTATGGGTCTGATGACATTACCCGAGGGTTGCTAGCCGCTCAAGGGCGCAAATGCGTTCGATCGTTTGCGAGGGCAACAACCTGAAAACAGCCGTTTGAATGACCGGCCGTGCTGCTAGATAGGAGGGCAGAATCGCCATCAGGTTCCGCCTGCACCGCGATCAAAATGTGGGGCTGGCCCGCGATAGCGCTGGACCAGTCGTCCAATAAACCGACTGACCCGCTCCGTCAGTGGCCCTCCAGCAACGCCCCAGCCTGATCCAACAACGCCAACGGATCGCTGGCCTTATGAATATCCACTGACAACAACTGCCGAAACCTGCGCGCCCCCGCAAATCCGGTGCCCAACCCCAACACATGCCGCGTAATGTGATGCATCGCCCCACCGGTGGCCAAGTGCTCGGCGATATAAGGCCGCAACTTCGCCAACGCCTCGGCCCGACTGATCGCCGGCGCCGTACTGTCAAACAGCCGCTGATCCACTTCTGCCAGCAAATACGGATTGTGATAAGCCTCACGCCCCAGCATTACCCCATCAAACACCTGCAAATGCTCTTCGCATTGCTCCAGCGTCTTGATCCCGCCATTGAGAATAATCTCCAACTCGGCAAAATCCCGCTTCAATTGCGCCGCTACGTCATAACGCAACGGCGGAATGTCCCGATTCTCCTTGGGCGACAACCCCTCCAGAATCGCAATCCGCGCATGCACGGTAAAACTGGTGCAACCCGCGTCTTTCACCTGCCCGACGAAATCACACAACTGGGCATAACTATCCCGGCCATTAATCCCGATACGGTGCTTGACCGTCACCGGAATCGACACCGCATCACGCATCGCCTTTACACAGTCCGCCACCAGAGCGGGGTGCCCCATCAGGCACGCGCCGATCATATTGTTCTGCACCCGGTCGCTGGGGCAGCCGACGTTCAGGTTCACTTCGTCGTAGCCTGCATCCTCGGCCATGCGGGCACAGGCAGCCAAATCGGCTGGAACACTGCCGCCCAGTTGCAACGCCAGTGGGTGCTCGGCCTCGTTGTGACGCAGGAAGCGTTCGTGGTCACCGCGGAGGATGGCGCCGGTGGTGACCATTTCGGTGTAAAGCAGGGCGTGCTTGGAGAGGAGACGTAGGAAAAAGCGGCAGTGGCGGTCGGTCCAATCCATCATAGGTGCAACGCTAAAGCGCCGAGACAGTGCGGGGCTTGATTCTGCTGGGCTAAAGCTCTGTTTATCTAGCATTTTACTCAACGTGTTCTTGGCATGTTTTAGGGCGTTTTCAGGCGTTTTTCAGGGCTCGGTGGTACGATGTACCACCTCAAAATTGACGCGTACCACTTTCGATATGGCGACTATCAGGGCAAGAAAACTGGCGGATGGGACTGTGAGCTACACGGCTCAGATCCGCATCAAGCGCGACGGAGTGCAAGTCTACCAAGAGAGCCAGACCTTCGCCCGGAAACAGGCAGCCCAGGCGTGGACGCGCAAGCGCGAATCGGAGCTGGACCAGCCTGGTGCGATCGAACGGGCGAGCCGGAAGGGTGTCACCGTTAAAGAAATGATCAAGCAGTACCTGCTGGAAGTGGAAAAGGCCCGGCCTCTAGGCAAAACCAAGAAGGCCACATTGGAAGCCATCGGCAAGATGGATATCGGCAAGCTCAACGATACCGACGTCACCACCCAATGCCTGGTCGACTTCGCTCTCTGGCGAATGAGCCAAGAGGGTGGCGGGGTTCAGCCACAAACCGCCGGCAACGACCTGGCGCATCTCGGCGCTGTTCTGGCGATTGCCAGAGATGCCTGGGGCTACCAGGTCGATCCCCTCGCCATGGGCGGTGCCAGGCGGGTGCTGCGCAAGCTGGGCTACAACCTGAAAAGCCGGGAGCGTGCCCGCCGGCCGACCTTGGACGAGTTGGGAAAGGTGCTTACGCACTACCAGGCCATGCAGGCCAGGCGCCCGACCGCCATCAATATGTTGAAGGTCGTGGGGTTTGCCCTTTTCTCCACGCGCCGGCTGGATGAAATAACCCGTATTCGCTGGGCGGATGTCGACGAGCCTGGTCAGAGGGTGCTGGTGCGCGACATGAAGAACCCCGGCCAGAAGATCGGCAACGATGTTTGGTGCTTCCTGCCGGACGAGGCGTGGCAGATCCTCCAGACAATGCCAAGGGCTGGCGACGACATATTCCCCTACAGCCCCGAATCTATCTCGACATCCTGGGCGAAGGCCTGCAAGTTCCTGGAAATCGCAGACCTGCACTTCCATGACCTTCGCCATGAAGGTGTGAGCCGCCTGTTTGAAATGGACTGGGATATCCCGCGTGTGGCGAGTGTTTCCGGGCACAGGGATTGGAACTCTATGCGGCGGTACACCCACCTGCGTGGCAAAGGTGACCGATATGTGGGCTGGGAGTGGCATGAAAAGATATTAAGGGCGCCCGTCCAGCTGGGCGCCGCATCAATGAAGTGGCTCAAACGGCGGGTTTTAACCCGTTGAGTTGGTTGTGCTCTTTAACCGCGGCGGCGCGCTGTAGGTCGAGGTAGACGGCCAGATCTGTGATGTGGACGCCCTTGGCAGACTTCTGGCTCGGCTCTAGGCGGGTAATTGGCAGCTTGATCTGACCACTCATGACCTTGCGCTGGAACATGTCCGGTGTCAGGTGTGTGAAATAGTCTCTGCAAACCAGTTCCAGTGAGATAACTGCCTGGCCATCATATTGAGCCATCAGGATGAAGGCTGTTTTCATGGGTATTCCCTCACATCCGAAACGTTCGATGAATGAATGTCGGCTTAGCGTGATGCCCGGCGTTTTGCTCGCCATCTGCTTGAATTTCACACACAAATCGGTGCCGCTCGCGGTTTGGAGCGGTCAGGGCTTGTGTGAGGCCAGGCACCGTAGCAATGCATAGCTCGTATGCATCAGGTCCTTGCCAGAGTTGAGCGGGAAGTACCTGGCAATCTGTGCGGGTTGCGTCTGCGCACAGGTATAGCAGGAGAAGGACGGTCATAGAGCGACCTCCTGCGCAGCACCCAAGGTGGCAACATTTCCAACGATCCCTACGATTACGCCTGTACGTGCGCTGAGACGGTATTCCCGGCCGCCACCGCTCAATGCGACGGAACTGACCTTGTCGCCGACAGCGAGTGGAGCTGTGGTAGCCTCTACGGTGCCGCCTTTGGGTTGATTCACTTGCATGGTGCTTCTCCTTTGGGTGGTCGGTGTCGAGGGGTTGCAGCCCCTCGGCACCACCTTCTTACTGGCTTTCGCCGATTGGGTTTTGCTTGCGCACCAGGTGCAGGAGCAGGTTTTCAAACTCGACAACGTCATCTGTCTCGGATTGCCACTCCAGAACTGCCTGGATCTGTTCCCGGCTGCACTCCAGCACCAGGATTTCTTTATCGCTTACCGCACGAACCTCCAGGATCGCGACCAGGCCGGCTGGGTCGTAGGCTTCTGCGTGAACAGTTTTCCCCGACTTGTTAAACCAGTCCTTCAGCTCTTTCAGATGCCGGAGTCGGTTGGTTTCCCCCTCTTGGCCTTCCCCGGTGATGACTTGTACATGCATGGTGCTTCTCCTTTGGGTGGTGGCAGACGTTGCAGCGCCTGGCGGGTAAACCGGTGAGGTGTCAGGCCTGGAAGTGCCAGCACTTCACGATGGGTTGTTTCGTGACGACGGCGTTGGTTTTGGTGGATTGGTATGCGCGTACAGCGCTGTCGGTCGCCTTGTTGACGTCCAGCAGCTTGCGGGAGCGGGAGTCCTTCAGGCGTTCGCGCAGCTCACCGACGTCGGCGATTTTTTGCCGGTTCTCTGCCGCACATTTCACGAAGTCGTTTAGGTTGATGGCGATGACGTGGTCTTTTTTGCTGTGGTTGACCACCGGGCCTTCGGCGTCGAGGCCTTCCAGGTATTCGTAAACTTCCCAGAATTCAGCCACCACCGGGTGGTCGGAGCTGATCGAGGCCTGGCGCTCGATTGCCATGCGGATGATCTGCGAGCGGGTGTGCTCGACCTGGGCGTCGGTTAGCGGCACCACCATGCATAGGCAGTCCAGCAGGGCGAGCATTTGGGCGTGGTTTTTGTTGATCCGCTCCACGCGGATGTAGCCACGCAGCTTGTTGCCGCAGTGGTTACAGTCGCTGTGTTCGTCCTTGAATCGGGTATCACAAGCGAAACAATGGGAGTGCAGGTTGCGCAGCTTTGCCTCATAGCCCGGTACCCGCTGTCCGAAAAGCTCCATTACTTCCAGCTCTTTGCGCACGGCCTGCAAAACAAAGTTGCTGAGTGTCGAACCGTCCAGTGCATTGAGGTGATCCGCTGCCGCACGGCTTTCAGGCGTCACGTTCGGTCGTACAAAGTGCAGTTTGACGATCCGCGTCATGATCGCCTCAGAAGCCACCACCGGGGCGTTTTGGCTGATGGCAATGGTGCCGCGAAACGGTGGTTCGTAGGTTTCGTTACCTGCGGTTTTAACACCCTTGGTTGCCAGGGTGCCGCCGCCGAAGTAGTCCTTGAGCTCGTCCCATTCGAAGGTTTTGGCGTGGGCCTTGTCGTCGCCGCTGCGGTCTGACTCCAGCAACACGATGGGCATGCCGGACACCTGGCCCATCAAGCGGCTGCGGCCGGCCTTGGTGGATTTGGACGGGTCGAACCCTTCGTAACCATCACGGCCCGCGAGTTTCCAGAGCAGTGTGAGCAAAGTGGTCTTGCCGGCGCCGGCCTCGCCCGTGGCTTCAAGGAACGGAAACGACTGGTAGCGGCCACGGATCTGCTCGGCGAACAGGGAGCCAAACCAGAAGGTCAGCGCCACGACGCCCTGGGCGCCGAAGCACTGCCAGAGAAGGCCAAGCCACTGCGGGTCGTATTTTTTGCTGTCTTTTTCCAGATCGATCTTGACCCCCTTTTGCAGGGTTTTGAGCTTGAGCTTGCCCATTTCGAAGAATTCTTCTTCGTTGATGTTGATGACCTGGCCTTCGCGGATGGCTACGTCGTTGAACACGTAGCAGCGGTATTCCTTGCTGTAGCCCACGTAGTCGATGGTCTGGACGGTCTTGATCCCAAAAAGCTGATCTTTCATGAGTTTGTCCAATTGCTGTCCACTGCCGGTGAACACGGCTCCGGCACCCATGCCGAGAAGTCTTTTTTTGAATTCGCTTGCGGCAGCGACCTGGCCGCCGGTGAAGGTGTTTTTCACGGAGCCGCCGTCGTGGGGGAAGTCGACGCGGAAGAAGTACCAGGACTCGTCGGTAATCTCGTTGCGCTGGAAATAGAGGGCCTTGGGGTAGCAGTTGGCGATTTCGACGACGCAGCCGGCCATCTGCAAGGCTTTGTCCCGGATTTGCCTTTCGTTAAGCACTTGCTCTTCCTGCTTATCGGTTTTGTCGAACGTCTGCTTGGCGGTGTTGAATTTCGCCATGTCCAATTTCCACCAGTACAAACGGGAGTCGAAACAGAAGTGAAACTCCTCCCGCTCACGCCAGTGATACATGAGCATCGCCTTGTCGCTGGCGTTGTCAGCAATGAGCAGATCGCCCTGGTGCCTGGCTTCCCTCAGGTCTTTTTTGATGCGTTCTGCGCGTGCTGTTTCGTCGTCAATGAATGCCCAGCGCTGATGCAGGTCATTCCAGTCGACCTTGCGTGCGTCCGGCTGCGGGATCTGCGCGGCTTCGCAGGTGAAACCAAGTTCGCGGGCACGTTTGACCCACATCTGTGTGTACTTGTGAGCGCCTGGCTCGTTGTCCAGAGCCCAGATCAACTTAGGTGTTTTACCGCCGCGAGAGGTGATCAGCGCCTTCAGTGACTCCTCTGGAAAGGCATTTGAAGACAGGGCTGCAACTGCTGATAGACCGTTATGAATGAGCGCGATGGCGTCGAAGATGCCTTCAACGATCCACAGTTCTTTCACTTCAAGCAGATCCAGGCAAGGCGGGCACCACCAGTGCCCCCTGTAGCTCTTGAGGGGTTGGAAGCGGGCCTTTTTCTTGCCGAAGCGCGAAGGCTGGTCAATCAGGCGCTCCCAGTACCCGCCGTGCTCCAGGGGAAAACGGACGGTTGCAGAGCCGATTTCCAGATCCCGGTCAAAGTAGCTTTCCTGGGTATACCAACCCTCAATCAGTTCAGTGCGAAAGCCTCGGGCAAAAGACAGGTACGCCTTGGCACTGGCGGCTGGCTCGTCCCGGGTAGCAGGAGCCCGCTTGCTCCAGTCGTCGAACAGGTCTGGATACAGCTCTTTAGTAGGAGCCATGTACCGGCAGTTTTTCTCGCGGCCACAGCGAATGAACCAAGGTTCGTCATGGCGAGAAAACAGGCGTTTCTGGTTGCACTGCGGGCAAGTGCCCTTGCGCATGTAATGCGTGCCCTTCATGTGTTGAAGGCCGTAGTCAGATTCCAGGCGCTGAATCACATCGGCGCGGATCTGGTGCTCCATGGGCTTGCGATTCACTGCGCATTCCCCATGGTGGGGACGAGCTGCTTTTTCAGCTCGGTGCGTGTCTTGCAGATGCCGGCCAGGTAAGGCAAGTCCTCAAGCACCTTCGGCGCCCGCTGGCCGCTTGGCACATTCCGGTAGCGGTCGGAGTACCAAATATCAGCCATGGTGACTTCGTACTGACTGGTCAGCCACAACAGGTAGTGCTGCGCCTGCTGTTCGTCCAGCTCCAGTTTTATGGTGATTTTGCTCATTTCGGCCACCAGTAAGTTGCAGTTTCCCCTTACCCACGCGGTGCGGGCATACAGAAGAGGGGAGGTTGGGTGTTATTGAGGGAGGTTGTGATTCAGCAGATGCGTGGGAAGCAATCGTGCTGACACAGGGCGTCGCTGTTGGGTGCAGGTGTCCAGCAGCCAAATGACCGGCCGGAATGGACCGCTGCTGGGGTAGATGCCGAGCCAGGCAATGCGGTTGCACGTCATACTTTCGAACTCGGCCACGGCTAATTCCGCAATGCGTTGCACCAGGTGCGGCGGCACTTCCAATGACAGCGTCAGGTAACGGGCGCAGTTGTCCAGCAGTTGGGTGTCACCGGCCAAGTGTTGGGAGCGGTGGCGGTACAGATAGGCTACAGCTGCTTGCTGCATCGCTACGCGGTAGTCACTGGTGGGGTTGGCGGTCAAGTTTATGGCGTTCATACGGATGCAGTCTCCACGTCCAGTTGGTCCAGCAAATCGGGTTGGTTGGTATCGGCACGGCTGTCGCGTATCGCCTTTTGACGAGCCATGTACGGGGCGATTGGGACTATGGTCAGCGGTCGCTCAACACCCGACGGACTGAGCTGAAAATCTATGGTCTGGCTACCGGTAAACGTTGCCCCGCACACGACGTTCATGCATTGGTAGTACAAGGATCGGAAACATGGCGTTTGCCCCTCAGACGTTCGAATGCGCAGCGGGCCGTAGCAGGAAGGACAAACCAGCTTGTATGTGCTCAATGCTTCTGCCCTCGGCTGTGCAGCAGGATCGTTGCCAGAACTTCGGAGTGGCGAGCTGCCATGTAATGGCTGTGAGCGCGCAGGATGGCTTCTGCCTCATCCCGTTCGATGACCCCGTCGTCCAATGCTTTGGCGATGATCTGGTCGACCACGCCACGCTTGGCTGCGGCCCGCACCGAGCGGCCGTAGAGGTCGACGTTATCGAGTGTTTCAGGCTTGGCCAGGGGCACAAACATGCCCCCGTACATAGCGGCTATGTATTCAGGCAGGTAGGTCGTGCCCATGTCCTGCTCTAACAGGTGTATTTGCTCATCGCTCAAAGGTCGGCTGCCGGCGTTTTCATAGATGTGGTTATCGAACTTTTTGAGTTCGTACCCGAGGCGTGCCGCTGCGCATTCCCGGCCACCTTCGTAGTCGTTGATGACAGCGCTCATGACTTGCCGCTTGGTCGCTAGAACTGGGCGTTTCATCTTCTGGTATCCCCCTGGAGTCATCGCCCCTACAGTTGTTTCATACAGCCTGTGCTGCGGTCTGCTCGGTGCCTTCCGCCAGGATCCCAGGCAATACCTCTTTGCCAATCACCCGAGACAAGTCCCGCAGGATCTGGAATGTCAGCCGCCCGCGCGGCAGGGTTTCGTGGCCGGCCCAGCGCTGAACCACCTGGGTGACCGTCCTCACCTCGTAGCCATGGCTGAGGGCGAACTGACGGAAGTTACTGCCGCGTTCGATCAGTCGTGCCTGGATCTGGCGCTTCTCCATCGCTTGGCTCATGGTTCGAGTGTTCCTAGTTGGTTAAGATGTACCTGTTTGTTCGCAGTATACGCACCAAAACGGGTGCGTAAATCGGAATATATGAAAAAATGAGTATAGCGACGCGTTTGCGCAGCGTAATAGACGACAGAGGAATGTCTATAAAGGAGGCCTCAGAGGTAGTGGGGATCCCTTACAGAACGCTTCAGAACTACCTTCTGGGCGAACGCGAGCCCAATGCAAAGGCGATGGCTGCCATTCGCACTCATTTGGGTATAAGTCTGGATTGGCTGCTGACAGGAGAGGGCTCTATGTTTCTGGGTGTGTCAGCTGGGACATCTGATGCGCAGGCTGCAAATCAGCAGGAGGAGGCCATCCTTGAGCTGTTCCGCTCGCTTGGAGAGGCCGGTAAGCGGGAGATACAAAGCGCTGCTGAAGAAAAGAAACGCTTAATGGATGTCGAGCAGCGCCTCAAGGATTTGACTGAAGCCCTTGCCGATACCAAACGGCCAGCATAATCTGTACCCATTAAGAACGGATCCTAGACAGGGAAGTATCGGATCACGACTCACCAATTAAGCAAAAAAGAAAATGGTGATTTTCTGTCCCTTCGAAAAATCATAAGGATATGCTGATGGTTATAAAACTTCCTTAAAAAATCTCGAAAGTGTGAGTGCGTGTGCGCGCTCGGTTTTTGGGGAAGGTAAATATTATGTTCGAATGGAAACTGATTTAAGTTTTGATTTATTGGGGAGTTATATGGCATTTGAATTGAAGTATGCAGTTATACATAGTTTCGATAAAGAGAAGCATGCGACTAATGTGGATCCGGCTAAGATAGTGAAGAAGCCGCTTTTTGATGTGGCAAAGCCGAGTGTGGTAAAGCTTGTTTCTAGTATCCATGGAGTGCTAGGGAAGACAGGTAATAATGTCGTGTGGGGGCAATTTTCGGAGGTCGGGAGGCAAGGTGCTTTTCCTCCAGAAGTGGCGTCCTACATAGTTGATTCGAATGCTGATAAGTTTGAGCATCTAACTCACATTGCCCTTGATGAGCTTATAGGGAAATCCTTGGCTGAAGCCCTATCTACAGGCGGGTATATTCTGTTCGCGCAGTATTTAAATGATAATGTGCCATTTCTTCTTGTTACTAGTATCAAGCAGCGTGATGGGCTGAAGCTCAATGCCGATTATATTCCTGAAGAAACGACTGATATTGATATGTCAAAAATTCAACAGGCGGCTAGAATAAATTTATCCAGGCTGTCTGAATTCTTGAATCCGGTGGCTGAGGTTGCGGATTTGGATGAGGAGCAATTAGCAGAAATTGAAATGGAGAAAGAAAAAACTTATTTATGTTTCATTAGTAAAGGGAAGGGCAGTGAGGCTTCTGGATATTTCGTGGAGGCTCTAGGTTGTGAAAAGGGGGTCGCCTCCGCAAGGGCGACTAGAAATGCCATGGATATGGTGGAGTCGTTTTTTAAAAGCCGAGAGCCGATTAAGCATCTTAAGGTTTTAGCGCGCGAAAATGTAGTTCGATACCTGCAGCAGAAGATTGAAGATGGGCACCATGCAACTCTTGAAGGAATACATGCTGCAGCTACTTCCTGCATACAGCCTGAACAAGCCGAATTAACGGCCTACGTTGCAGAACTCAAAGATTTCTTGAATGATGAAGTCAATCAAGTGCCAGAGGAATTTGCTGTTAACCAGGTTGCGCTTAATCAGCGTATAAGAATCAAAGGTGACTCTGGGCGCCACTGGGCACTGCAGTTTGAAAAAGGATCTTTAGGAAGGACTCCTAATAGTAAAGTTTGTTATAATGGTGAGGCTAGGCAGATAATTCTTTCAGATCCTTCAGAAAAAATGTGTCGTGCTATTGAGGCGGCTCTTGCTGCAGATGAGGTTAAATAAAAGTGTTTTCCGTTGTGGTGCAATTATATAGGCTGTTAGGCCGGCCATTAATAGATGATGATAGAATTATCTATAGTGGCGTTTGCACTGAAGAAATTAGGGAGTGTGTTGATAAGTGCAGGAAATTAGCTGAAAAATATGGAAGGCTGATAGATGCAGATGAGTCTGAAGGTAATATAGATATAGAATTCGATTTGCCGACCTCGGATTTTGGGAGGTTTCATTCAACTTTTAGAAGCTTTATTAAAGCTACTCCTACGTTGGGTAAAGGGAAACTGCCAGAAGACTTTTATATAGTTGATGAAAATTGGTCTACGACGGATGGCGTTGAACACCCCAAGCACAAAACTATTAAGCTTTGTTGTGATCTGATCGATGGGCTTTGTGGTTTAGTGGCTGTGGTGGATCGTAAGTCTTCCGACTCATATGAGAATATTTTTTTTGCTCTACCTGCTGACGATAATCGAAAGCCAAAAACCTTTGTTTTGAAAACAGAAGTCGATGAAACAATTTTAGATGTGAAGCTGCGGCATGTCAGTCTGGTAAAGGCGTTGGCATCTTCTCAAGATGAACACAAGATGCATCTGGAGGAACGTAAGCTGATCTTTAACTCCGCTATTGCTGATGTTATAGAGTCTGCGGGAGACGACCAAGCATTTCCTTTTGTTCTAATGCATTGGGAAGATGTGTTGCGTAAATACTGGCAAAATCTACAGGCTTATGTTCATGGTTTTTCTTTTGATAAAGTAAGAGCGGAGTTGGCAAAGGCAGAGTTGGAATATGGAGCCAAGTTGAGTGGTGTGTTGAGTGATATGGCTGGTAAGATGTTGGCCTTGCCGTTATCATTTGGGGCTCTCGTTCTTCTTAATAAGGCTGTGGATCCCATTGAGATTTTTTCGATTGCTGTGGGAGTTTTGATGGTTACATTGATTTTTTGCGGAGTTTTATGGAATCAGCATTTGAATGTTCAACGTTTGGATAATAGTTTAAATATTACGTTTGACTTGTTTGATAAGCGATTGAGTACATATCCTGGAAATTTGCAGCGATTGTTAAATAAAAGCAAAAAAGAAATTAAGTCGCAGAGGTGTTTTTTGAAGGTCACACTTCAAGCATTTTTTGTGTTGGCGGTTATTCCTACTCTAGTAATGATAGGCATGCTTTCCTATCGATGGATGCCAGACTTGATTTGTTTTTTGTTCGAGTAAGAAATTACTGTGTAAACTTTGCCCACTCTCTCTCCACTGCCCGTTTAGCGGTCTTGGCACTTGCATATAGCCATCGTAACCGCCTCGGCTTTGCCTGATCCCCCGCAGTTATAGTTTTTTCCTTCCCGCTTTTCTCATCCCGGTAGTAGGCGATGATCCCGGTGTAATCCCCTGCGTTTTCCTCTGCCAGATCCTCAACATTGTCCTCGGGCAACTTACTCTCAAGTTCCAGGCTCACGGTATAACCGCCGTCAGCAGTGAGGCTGTGTTGTACATCCCCGCCATACCAGATGATCTCGTCGATTTCCGCCTTCACGCCCTGGAGCGTATAGGTGAGCTCGGGTATCAGATCCGGCCGGCCCATGGCGAGTGTGTAACTCAGGGTGGCGCTGCCGCGTTGCAGGCGCCTGAATTCGGCCCGCGCAGCGCGCAGGGCTGACTGCTGGTCGCTGTAGGTGTGGCGCAGGTCTTTGAGGTTGTCGCCGCCGCCGGCAATGGCTTCCTGTTTCTTGGCACTGTTGACGTCGTAGTAATAGGCGCGTACGCCGTCGTAGCTATCGCGGTCGGCTTGCAGGTAGCGGTGCTGGTCGCCGTCGGTGCGGGTCAGGGTTATGTGGGGCAAATCCAGACCGCTGGCGGTCTTGCCGCCTCCGGCCGGCAGGCACAGCAGGCAGCCGGCTTTGACGCTGGCCACCGTGTCGAATTCTTCGCCCAGGCGGCTGATCAGGTTGGCGTCGGATTCGTTGGCCTGGTCCAGTTGCAGGATGGGCAACCCGTCCAGGGCACCGGCAATGGTAGCGGTGAGGTTGTTGCCCATGGCGATATCGCCCAGGACTTCGCCGAGGGTGGTGTTGCTCCAGCTGCGTTCGCGTTTGGTCTTCAGGCCCTTGCGTAGATCCGCCGAGCGGGCGCGAATGCTCAGCACGTCCGGCGCGCCGCTGTGCTCCGTTTCGTCGACGGTGTAGGTGCCTTTGTCCACGAGGCCTGTATCACTCCAACCCAGCCACAGCCGCAGCACTGCGCCCTTGGGCGGGATGGTCAGCAGGCCGTCGTGGTCGCTGAGGGTGATGGTGAGTTGATCGGCCTCGACGCCGCGGTTGTCGGTCAGTTCCAGGCTCATCAACCGCGGGCTGATCTTCCGGGCGATATCGAGGCCGTCCACGGACAGGCGGAATGCCGGTACCGGGTAGGCCGCGTCGCGGATGAAGCGCTGGGCAGTGTCCTTGAGGTAGCCGGTGACCTTGGACAGCGCGGCATCAATCACAGCAGCCCCCGCAGAATGTTGACGCCGATATTGGTGGCAGCGCCGAGCAGATCAATACGGTCATCGTCGGTGCGTTTGAGGTTCAGGGTGAACTCAATGCGCCGTGGAGTGCCATTGCTGAAGAATATGGTTTTGGTTTCGCTGAGGCTCTCGATCACCCACAGGCCGTAGATCCGGCCGCTGCCTTCAACCATGGGCCAGGCTTTGCCGGTGTTTGCCATCAGGCGCAGGGCGTCCAGGCTGAGGGCGCTGCCGGCCAGCTCCGGGAAAATAATGCCGGGGAGGGTGATGGAGTCGTCCCCACGGCCCACGAACTGCCGTGCAGGAGCCGCGCCGACGCGGTTGTTGCTGGCGTGGCGCCAATCAGTTTGGCGCTGCAGCTCCTGGTAAGCGGCCGTGGAGAGGCTGAACACGAACATGCCGAGGGCACACATCATGGTGATTATTCCCGGTCAGAAAGTTTGCTGCGCTGACGCGCCTTTTTTTCGTTTTCGATCTTGTTGAGCATGGCGCGCAGGCTCTTTTCCAGTCTCTGCAGGTCCATGCTCGGCGACGCTGGCAGGGTGATTTGATACACGTCGTGGCTGTCGTACGTGGTCGCTGCTGGTGAACTGCTGATGGGCGGGCGGTCATCTACGGCCAGCGCCGGCAGGGCGGTGGCGCTCAGGGCCAGCGTGCCGGCCGCTGTGAGTTGCTTGCCCATGCTACTCAGGGCGTCGAGGGGGCCTTTCTGGGCGCCCTCCAGGCCTTTGGTCAGGCCTGCCATGGTGAACCCACCCAACTCGGCGAACACCCGTGACGGGCTGTGAATGCCGAGCTTTTCCTTGAACCAACCGATGCTGGCGTCGCCGATTGAGCTGATGGCAGTTTTGACGCTGCCCAGTCCGGCCAGTAGCCCGTTGACCAGGCCATTGACGATCATGTTGCCGAACTCGGTAAAACGGCTGGGCAGATCCACGCCCAGGTAACTCAGCACCCCGGCGAAGGCCTGATAAATCAGGCCGATGGGGCTGAAGTTGGCCAAGGTGTTGATGATGCCGACGACCCCACCGCTGAAGCCGGCTTTGATCTCCGTCCAGGCGTTGGCGAAGTAGTTCTTCACTGCGTCCCAGTTGGTGTAGATCAGGTAGGCGCCTGCGGCCAGGGCGGCGACCACGGCGGCGATGACCAGGACAATCGGGTTGGCCGAAAGCCCCCACAGCGCGATGCCGACGGTGCGCAGGGCGGTCACAAGTGGGCCTATCAGAATGCCGCCCAGCGTGCGCAGGACTGTGCCAAAAACTTTGAAGATGCCGATGATGCCTGGCAGTTTGATACCGAACATTGCCAGGCCGAAACGCAGCATCAGGAACGGCCCGAGAATGCCCGCGAGAGTAAGGGCGAGACCGCCGAACACGGCGGACAATACAGCCACGCTGGCGACGATTTTGAGCAGGGATGCGGTGAGGACGGGGTTTGCCTTGACCCATCCGTTGACTTTGTCCAGCACGCCGCCGAGCGCGTCCATGACGTCGAGCATGGTGGCTCGCATGGTCTCACCTGCACCGCTTTTGGTGTTGAACAGCTTGTTCTGTAACACCTGCCAACGGCCTTCGATAGCATCAGCACGGATATCCATTTCTTTTTGCATGGAGCCATTGGCGGCTGTGTCATCGACCAGTTTGAGCTGGCGGCGCAGTTCATCCAGGTTGTTGACCAGCTTGGCGGCGTCCTTGCCGTACTCTTTACCGAAAATTCGCGTGGCTACTTCGGTCCGTTGCTTGGGGTCTATCGTTTTGATGCGTTCAAGTACCGCCATCATCGTGCCCATGGCATCGGTGGTCATGCCGCCCTGGACCTCATTCAGGTCCATGTTCACCATTTTCATGCCTTCACGGAATGTCTTGCTCTGCATGTTCGCGATAGCCAGCTCGCGCACCATCGCCCGGGAGGCGCTGGCGGCGACTTCGGGTGCCGCGCCCAACGACAGGAATGTACTGCCCAGAGCCGCAGCCTTGCGGTAGTCGAGCTTGTCGGCCACGTCACTCATGCGAGTCAACGTCTCAATGATGTCGCCACCCTTGGAGCGGGTGTTGTCGTCCAGGTAGTTGAGCGCGTCACCCAGCTCGGCGATGTTCTTGATCGGCACTTTGTACAAGCCGGCGATCCGGCCCATGTCTTCGCCGACCTGCTCAGCGGGAAGGTCAAAGGCAACGGCGGCAGTGGCCGAGACCTTTGCCATGGTCAGCAAGTTTTCTTTGCCCTGGATACCGGCGCGCGCCTGGGCCTCGACTAAGGCCGCAAATTCGGTCGTGGCGATGGGCATTTCGTTGCTGGCCGCTTTGATAGCGTCTGCAAACTCGTAGTAGGTGCTGGTGAGTTTGCCGTTGTCGTCGCGCGCGCCATCGACCTGTTTGGCAACGCCCATCATGGCGCTTTCAAAGTCGACGTATTCCTTGACCACGCCGATGACAGGGCGGCTGGCCGCGTAGGCCATACCCAGGCTGGCACCACCTGCGACAGCCGCGCTGCCGGCGAACTGCTGCCCCTTGTCATACGCACTACGGGCCGTCGCTGCGCGCTTGTGCTGGGCGGTCAGCTCGGCCATTCGCTTACCCTGCGCGCTGATGCTGGCGTTGGTGGCGCTGATTTGCTCGCGCAGCTGGCGTTCGTGTGTGCCCAGGTTCTTGGTGCTGATACCCGCGTCATACAGTCGTGAGCGCAGCCCCTGGAGCTGCTCGCTCTGCTGTTGGTGCTGCTGTTTCAGCCGATGGGCCTCGCGCACGGCCGTTCGAAAATCCTTCGCCATTGCCCTGGTCGGCACGCCGGTCGCGGCAAACTGCTGGCTGAGGGTTTTGACTTTGGCCTGCGCAGCATTCAACGCCTCGTTGGTCTGCTCGACAGCTGCACGCTGCGACCGCCAGGCGGTGACGTCTTTCTGCTGGGCGTTGAGTTCCTTCAGGCGGTCGCGGGCAGCCTTGAGCGCGCGGGCGGTCTCCAGGCTGCCGTTGTTGATTTGCTTCAGCGGGCGGGTGGCTTTGTCGATGGCACTGAGCAGCACCTGAAGTTTCAGATCATTTGCCATCGGTGGAACTCCGCACCCTGGCACGCTCGCGCCAGTCCATCAGGTCTTGCAGGCCCAACTGATCCATATCAGCCGGTGCCCAGTGAAAAACCACGGCCAGATCGGCCATGGCGTCCTCTACGCAACGAGGGATGCATCCGTCTTCGCCGACTTCTGCAACAAAAAACCGCTGATCTTGCTGCTGAGGGCGAGTAGATCGGCCGGGTCCATGCCAGAGACCTCAATCGCGGTGAGGGTTGGGCTGCTGATGCGCGGCACGACTTTGATCAGGGTCGCGACGTCCATTTGCAGTAGGTCTACCAGGCTCACACCGCGCAGCTCGCCTGAGCTGGGTTTGCGCAGGGTGATGCGGTCGATGGTGGTGACGCCACGACGGATCGGGGAGTCGAGGACGACGGTGTTTTCGTCGGCCAGTGGCTGGACGTCGGGTTGTTCGGTGGCTGCTGGTTTCATTGGAAAAGCTCCTGGTGATGAACGTGTGGGGTTATCGATCGAGGGCCGGGATCAGAGCCCGATGGCCTTGCGCTGTTTCTCCAGCATGTCCTTGCCACCGACCTTCTCAATGAAGTTGAGCAGGTCGATTTCGATGATTTCTTCGTTATCGACCGTCAGCTTGTAGTAGGTGCAGGTGGTGGTGATGGAATGCTCGGTGTCTTCGCCTGGCTGGGCGTCGCCCATTTCGATGGTTTCGTGACGGCCGCGCACCACGATTTCCACGGCGCTGACTTCGCCTGTGTCGTCCTGCTCATAGGCGCCGGAAAAGCGCAGTGCCACACCCGAGGCGTTGACTGCGCCGAACTGTTTGAGGCTGATCAGATCGAGGCCACCGGTTTTCCATTCCAACTGGATGCCGTCATCGGAAAAGCCCAGGTCTGCCTTGACCGGGCCATTCATACCGCCGCCGCGATACGCTTCCATCTTGCGGCCGAGGGCGGGCAGGGTGACGGACTTAACCAAGCCACGGTAGATGTTGGCGTCGTTGAACAACATGAGGTTTTTGAGCTTGTGGGGCAGAGCCATGGCGGTGTTCTCCGGGGGTATGGCACAGGGTTAACTCCCCTCGCGGGGAGGCCCGGTTTAGCTGTTGATCTGGCTGGCGAACTGCATCAGGTAGCG
Source organism: Pseudomonas sp. WS 5059 (assembly GCF_012985525.1). NCBI lineage: Bacteria > Pseudomonadati > Pseudomonadota > Gammaproteobacteria > Pseudomonadales > Pseudomonadaceae > Pseudomonas > Pseudomonas sp. WS 5059. The sequence continues at coordinate 313,942 of NZ_JAAQWO010000008.1, forward strand.
GTCGGTGATGCGCTGGCGAAGCGTGAGGTCTTCCAGGGGCGGCACTGGGGTGTAGTCGTAGTCCAGGGTCAGCTTGCCGGCCTTGAGGGTGTCCTTGTCGTTAATGTCTTCGGGGTACCAGCAACTGCCGCCGATTAGGTAGCCCTGGGCAATCCATTCGCGGAACTTGGCGTTAACGCCCTCGATGATGTCCCGCACCAGTGAGGCGTGCATGGGTTTGTCGACCGCCCACATGTGCGCCTCGGCCATGGTGTCGGCAAGGATCTGCGCGGTACGGGTGTAGTTTTCGAAGGCGAACAGCGGATCGTCGCTGCACGTACGGCTGCCCCAGAAGCGGAAGCCGCCCTCGTTGATCAGCGTGGTGACTTCGTTGCTGTTGAGGTAGTTGGCATCGGTGGCCGGGTTTTGCAGATCCCAGAACACGTCGGCGCTGATGCCGGTCACGCCATTGACGGCGACGTTGGAGATAGTTTTGTGCCAGCCGATTTCCTGATCGATCTTGGCCCGCAGGCCCAGGGCGCGCGCCACTGCCGAGGCGGTAACGGTTGCATTGGTGACGGTGCTCCAGTTCTGGAGCTCCGGCCAGATCACCATCACTTCACGGGCGCCGAAGCTTTCGCGGTAGGCGACCACTTCTTCCTTGGTTTTGCAGTCCCAAGCACTGACGTAAGCGAAGGCGCGCAGGTCCTTGGCAATCGATACCAGGGCGGTGGCTACCGGCTGGCTGTCGAGGCCTGGCACGCCGAGAATGCGCGGCGTCATGCCCACACGGGCTTTGGCAGCGAGCAAGGCTTTCATGCCTGTCTACTTGCCATCGGCGGTGGTGGTACCGATCAGGGCGCTGGTGGTGGCGGCTTCGTCGGCACCTTCCTTGACCCGCACCACGATGGTGTAGGGCTTGGTCTGGTCGGCGATGGCTTGCAGGCTGGATGCCAGGGTGCCTTTGACGCCGGCTTTGGCAATGGCGCTTTGCACATTGGTCAGCAGTACCGGGGTATCCAGCGGAAACATCAGGGGATCTGCATCTTCAGCCGTGCAAACCAGGCCGATGACTGCGGTGGAGATGGTGCGAATGGGGCGGGTGCCGTCGTTGAGTTCGATGACCCGCACGCCGTGGAGATAGTCTGAACCGGCCATGGGTGGTTGCCTGCGCTGTGATGGAATGACAGTACACAGGCTGCCGCGCGCGCGCCGATTGGGCGAGCGCGCGGGCTTGTAGTCGCAACGCTTACAAGTTCTTGGCAGAGACCCAATCTGGTATTACTGGCCGGAATTGTCTGTCTGGAAAATGTTCCGCGACGGGCCAGGCTCGCAGGTCCAAGCGATAACGCTGCAACTGCTGATACTGTTCAGTTGTAAGCGTTGTAGCCTGTTGAAGCTCTAACTCGTCACGATGGCGCACAACCAAACCGTCAGTGTTTGCCAGCGCTGAGTCGCGCCAAATACGCTCGCGCCGTTCAAGCTCTGCGTCACTGGGCGGAGGTGGAGCAACAGCAACAGGCTCTCCCTTTGAATTGGCTTGAATGACTTTACCTTGGGACTGTGCGACTAGGAGCGCCAGGTACTTGTCCTGGGGCAGGTCCCGCAGTTCGGCCTTCGGAGGCAGCGAGCATTTGGGGTTCGGCACTTCAATTAGGGGCGGAACCGCGTCAGGGTCGGGGGCGCTAATCAGCGGGGGCTCTGCGTCTTTATCATCGTCACCAGGAACCCAATCGGGATCAGTAATCTGGATTTCTGGCTGCTTCCACTTGGGATCAACTACCAAGATAGTCCGGGGGCCGTGAACCTCATCGGTATAGAACCCGACACTTTTTGAGTGAAAATACGCGCTCATCTTAATAACCCTCCGCTTCTACGATAAGTGTCAGCCCGTACTGCGGATTTAACCCCCATTCATCTACGCGCAAATTGCACCCTGTGCGGGTCAGGTCGGCATACGCACATGAGACGGTTGCCGGCGAACCATTGGTATGGAGAAACGAAAGCTTCACTGAATCAGCTTGCTCTGCAAAGGCAACAGGCCATGTAACCGCACCCGCCCATGCCGTTGAGACATCACCGATATAGATGGAGACCCGCTGACGTAGCAGGCCGGTATCGGCGCATTTCCACCAGCCTGGAATACCCTTCTGGCAGGTGTTTTTCGGCAGGGTGGTTTGGGTGATGAAGTAAACCGGCTGTTCATCAAAAGCCCTCCGGAAGTACGGAAGGTTGATGTCGCCGCCCCATAATCCAGCCACGCTAATCGCATCGCGGGTCAGCTTTTGATTGAACTTTACATCTGACTGAGATACGGAGTAGACGTCGTAGATCCCATGCCCAACAGCTGTAGGCGGAAGCCCATCCAGATCGGAAAATGCGTGACGATGCACCCGGCGAGCAAGCTGCAAAATAGCGCCGGTCGAAGTCTGCATGAAGTAAGGAAGGTCCGGGTTATCCGAAATCAACCCTGCGTGAGATATCCAATCGCTGACAACTCGCTGCGATAAACGAACATCTGTTTGCCCAATGGTGTAGGTATTGGACTTGTCTGCCTTCGTGTCAGGATTGAAGTTCGACGTCAGCCATAACGCACCGAGGTCAGTAACATCAACAGCGGCTTTTAACCCCTCCGCAGCCCAGGAAAGAGCAATGCGGTTTTCCGAACCGGCTGCAACAAAACCGGCTCGTGTTTCGGTCTTTGTAAAAACATCGCGGAGGTTATAGCCATCTCGTGTTGTTGGCTTGTCACTCAAGCTATCGAAGGTGTGACCATGAGATGACAATGACAGGTTGATGATATGACCCACAGAGCCATCAGGTTTCTTGAACCTGAAATATGGCGCGCCTGGGTCTCCATTCACCACACCTGCCGCCAGTATGCTGTCTGCGGCAACCCGCTGATCGAGCAGGCTATCGGTCTGGTCTTTGGTGTAAGCGTTTTTAATGCCGAATCCGTCAAGCGTGGTTGGATTGCTGCCCGACACCACAATGCCCCGCGCATTGATCGTAACTCGGTGATAAGTACCGGGCGTTTTATCCGCCGGCAGCACGTCACCAATCGAACGATCCACATAATCCCGACTTGCCAGGACTACTGACGGATCAATCTTCAGCACGATGTTGGCCAGGCTGGAAACGATCAGATTCATTCGAATAATCTGCGTTCGACCGGACCCTTGAGTCAGCAGCGGCTTGAAAGTTGGCGCGCAGTTAGCGACGGCCACCAGATCGCCGTCCGTGTCGTACAGGCCAATTTCCCGAATCCAAAAACCGCCGACATTTTCCGGGATGACCTGCTCGGCAATGATGATGCCGGCGTTTTTCGGGTCTGGCTTGAGCTGGTTGAGCGGTGCACGGCGCCACTCGTTGATCAGCTTGGTTTGAAGGCGGTCGGGGAACGGGTCGGTGCCGTTGGCATCACCCACACCCATCTGCGCGAACGTCCAGGGGACGCCCAGGGCATCCGCGTTTGCCTGCTTGGCCTCGCCGATGGCCGTAAGAATGGCTTGAAACTGGCTGTTCTGGTCGATCATGGGAGGATGTCCATCGTATCAATGTGATGTTCGCGACCGCCCAGGCGCAGATAGCCGCTGACTTCGATGTCGCGTTGGGTCGGTGGGTAAACGCTGAGTTCATCGCCTTCGTTGACGCAGGCGCCGATATAGAAACTGCCGGTGGTTTCCAGGCTGATGGCCAGGCCGGTGAGGTGGCGGCTACGGGGTTTGGCGTCATCGATCAGGAAGGTCAGTTCCTGATACATCTCTTCGGTGATACCGGTTTCCAGCACGCCGACCTTGAGTTTGAAGGTGCCCGGTATGCCAACCGGCACGTCCTGCCACCACTCAATAATCTCGATCAGATAGCCCAGGGGCTCGACCACTCGGCGCAACGCACCAATGGTGCCCTTGTGCGAATGCAGGTAGTACGCGGCCCGGATCGCCGCGCGCTTGGTGGACTCCGACCAGTTGCTGTCCCAGCGGTCGACCGAAAACGACCAAGCCAGGTATGGCAATACCGCGAGGGGGCACAGGTCAGGGTTCCACAGCAGACGGATCGGAATAGGCACCCGCTGGATCTGCGCCAGTGCCACGGCCGCGTCACGCTCCAACTGCATCGAGTTGCTGGGTAGCAGGTGCTGGGCGCCCATTACTCCACCCCAACCGACAATTGAATATCGGTGCAGAACGGCGCCTGGTAAGGCGTGGCGATGATGTCGGTCCAGCCTTCAAGCACGACCTTGCGCACGCCCTCGACGTGCAGCGCGGCGTGGATCGCTGATTCTGAGACTTCCATGCCCAGGCGCCGACGCTGGTGGACGTAGTTCTTTAAGCGTTGCTCGGCAGCGGTCCGCGCTGGCTCAGTTTCCGGGCCGCTGGTTTTCAAATAGATTTTGGCTTTGATCGGATAACGCAGGATCTGTGCGGCCTGGACGGTCAGGCGGTCGGCGACAGGCCGGCGATCATCATCGCTGAGGTAGGCGTCCACCACGGCCAGCAACCCAGGCTCCGCGCTACCATCGGCCAGCATGCCCTGGACCGTCACCACGACCACGGCCGGGGAAGGGCTTTCCGCTGTGGCATCGGCAACCCGGCCGTCAGCTGCGCGGGCGTGGAAGATGTAGCTGTTGCGCGGGCCTGCGGTGCTGAGGCCTTCCCAGGCCATCTGCGTGCGTTCGCGCAGGCTGTCGTCATCTTCCATGACCCGCGCCACGGGCGGGGATGCTGATGCATTGCCTTCCTGAATAACCAGGCGCTTGACGTTGAAGTTGGAGGCCAAGTTTTCCAGGTCGGAGCCCTTGGCAAAGGCCAGCATATTGGCGGTTGATGCTTCGTTGACCCGTTGGCGCCAGATCGTCTCGCGGTAAGCGTTCTCTTGCAGCAGCTTGGTCAGCGGCTCCGACTCCAGCTCAAGGCGTGCGGCGATTTTTGGCTGTTCCTCGAGCGGCCACAGGCTGATGGCGTAGGCCTTGCGCTCGGCAAGGATCTGCTCGTAGTCGATCTGCTCGACGATCTGCGGCGCGGGCAACAGGCTCAGGTCGATGGCGGCGAACGTGTTCATACACTGGCCCCCAGTTGCAGCGGCAGGCTCATGCTCAACGGCTCATTGGTGTCCACCAGGGTGCAGTCCAGGTCCAGCACCGATTGGCCTTGCAGATTGGCGCCGAGGAACTGCACCCGGTTCAGGCTGATACGCGGTTCCCAGCGCATCAATGCCATGACTGCTGCCGCGTACACGCGCAGGCGGGTGGCATCGTTGAAGGGATGGTCCACCAGCTCGGGCAGCAGGCTGCCGTATTCGCGGCGCATGACGCGGGTGCCGATGCGGGTGGTGAGGATGTCGGTAATCGCCTGGCTGATGAGGTCCAGATCGCCGATGGCGCCGCCGGTTTCTCGGTTCATTCTGGTTTTCCCGTCTTGCCGCTGCCTGGCGTGACGCCGCCGTGCGGGTGGTTCACCAGGCTGATGCCGGCCGCCACCACGTCTTCGGAGACGGTTACGAGGCCGACCACGTTTTGGTTGCCGGTTTGGTTGTAGTCGCCCTGGTGATTGATGGGGCCGATGATGTTGATGCCGCCCTTGCTGACCAAGTTAGTGGTGCCGCTATCGGGCAGGGTGGCGTTGAGGTGGTGGGCGACGCTGTCGTACTCGATCACTGCGCCATCGGCGTAGGTGCGACGGTGCAGGCCGGCGCGGTTGCCGTTGGCGGGGATGTGATCGCTGGGTAGGCCGGTGATGACGACGCCATTGGCGAGTTGGCCGGACGGGCTGATCAGGATGACCTGTTCGTCGACGGTGGGCGGGTCCCACTCCCGGTCGGCCCCCGCACGCAGGGCCAGCCAGGGCAGCCAGGCGGTGGTCAATTCGCCGGTCTTTACTTTCACGCGCGGGGGCACCATCTGGACTTCGGCGATGACGCCGAGGCGGATGAGGTTTTCGAGCATACGGGAGAGGGCGGCGAAATTGTTCATGGCGCCGATGGTGATTGCTCGCGCGAACATGTGCAGCTGTTTGTGTTTGTAGGAGCGAACGTTACAAACAGAGAGTGCAGTTGTTAAAATTATGGAAAATCAGGAGAGCGGCTATGGTAAAAACGGATGTTTCTCAACGGCTTTATCGAATATTGGATTTCACGCGAGTGGTTCAGATTTTTGAAAAGGGAGAGTTGTATTTTGCTAATCCGGGGGTTTGGGACGACCCTTACGAAAAACGAATTAAGCATTCAAAAAACCACGCTGTTTTTGCCCAGTGCTGGAGCAGTGCCCCAATTTCTGATGCGATGTGGAGGATTTATTCGCAAAATGGAATGGGTGTTCGAATTTCAACCACTAGATCGAAGTTGGAATCAGTATTAAATACTTCGGCAAAGTTGAAAAAATATAGTTCCCGAGTAGCGAAGGTTCGATATCACTCGACAGCTATGTTGGCTGGCAAGATAAAAGATATTGCGGCGGATCTTAATGAAGAATTTAAAATCTCTCGCGCAGTAGATGCACTATATATTAAGCGTCTGGCGTTTAATCACGAGAAAGAGTGGCGAGCAATTCTTTTTTCAAAGGATGCGCAGCCTTCGCAAGAACACGCGGGCTTTACTGTCCCTGTTGATCCTCATGATTTTGTTAATAATATTTTGCTGGACCCTAGGGCGCCCGAAGAACTTGTCAATGCTTTTAAATTCTACTTCAAAGGCAAGCTTTTATTTAAGAGGCCTGTTAGACGTTCGGTTTTGTATAAGTCACCAGGACAGATTGAAATTGATGAGGTATCTCTCGATCAGCTCTGAGTGAGGTGAAACAACAACCCGTCGCGGATTAGTTCAAGATCCGCTTCGGTGAACCCCAACACTTCACGTTGTTCGTACTGCACATCGGGAGCGCCACGCTCTGCGCGGTCCTTCAAACCGTACTGGTGAATCCTGGCAATGCGGGCGATTCGCCCGGTAAAACCCACGGTAATGGCGTTGCTGTCACCTCGGGCCTTGAGGTAGGTGGCGTTCTTCAACTTCTTGAACATTTCCAGCTTGCGTCGAATGCGGCCCTGTTTACCGCGTAGATTCCGATGTTTACGTGGGGCGAACTTGGTGCCATCCGGGTTTTGCTGGGCAATAACACGCTTTTGTTGGCTGCGACGCAGCTCCTGGCCAATGCTGCGGGCCAGTTGATTGCGTGCCCCAGGCGCCAGCCGTTCCAGCAGCGTGGCTGCCCAGGTCTCCAGCGCTTCCAGATCATTTGCCATCGGGAACAATCCATTCACTGGTGTTGCCCTGGGCGCCCGGTTTCCAGTTCGGATCGAGGTAGCCCGCTACACGCTGTGGTTCGTTTGGATGTTTGACGGTGGTGTTGCCCTGGTCAAATTTGCCGACGATCACTTTCTCTGTCAGCGGCAGGTTGATGCTGAGGTCTACCGCGCCCTTGTCAAGGATATCGGCCTCAAACGCAATGCCATCTTTGACCTTGCTGAGGTTATCCAACAGTTCGTTTTGGTTGACGCTGAGCCAGCCCAGCAGCGGGAGCATTACGCTATCAGGGTGCCCCGAGAACTCGGTGAGGATGATCTGCAGGTCAAAGCTGTACTCGAAAGAGAGACTTTCCGCTGATGTGCAGCGGATTTTTCCATTGTCGATAAAGATCAGCAGTCGGTCGGGGTTGTGCTTGAATTCGGCGACGGTGGCCAGGAGGTGTGCGCGTAGGCTTTCGGGCTTGTTCATGGCGCTGCCTGCTGATGTTGATAAACCATGTCGACCTGTGCGGCACAATCCGCCCAAGCGGCTTCAACGCGGTCCTGGTCTGTAAGCTGGTCGCCGTTATTGCGTGGGCTGGTCGCCGGCAGTTGGCACAGCACCACGGCCGGACAGCCAGTCACGGTAAGCTGCGGCGCCGGTAAGGGCGGGGCGCTCCCGCAACCTGCGAGCAGCATCAGGCAAAGGCTGAGTAGCCCAGGTGCGTAGTTCGGCGTTTTCACGTTTCAGCTCCTCTATGGTTCGCTCGCGCTTTGCCAGGCCCTGGCGCAACTGATCCTGTTGGGTGCGCAAGGCACTTTGGGCGTCACGTTCATGTTTCAGGGTGTTCGTGAGTGTGTTGGCTGTGGTGAGGTTTCGGTCTGCGTCTGCGCGGGCAGCCTTGGCCGCCGCATTTGCCAGCTCTGTCTTGCCCTCGGCGACGTTGATGCGCTGTTGCTGGCCCCAGATCAGCAGCGCCAGGGCACCGAGCAGGGCAATGCCGTACAGGGCCTGACGCAGGGTGCTCATGCGCGGTACCAGCCGAGCTTATTCATGGCTTCGGTATCGAGTTGTTTAATAGGGCCGCGAACGATCACGGCCCTGGCACCGCTCATCAACTGAACGGCCTCGGCCAGCACCTGCATATCGTCCTGTTCGGTGGATTCCGGCACCACCAGCAGATCGCCGTCCTGCACTCGCAGTTTTTGCACCGCTTCGAAGTCGATCATGCCGCTACCCCTTGCCCGCAACCGCAGTCGGCGTGCCGTTCGTATGCACGCTGGAGCTTCACGTCGTAGAGGTTTCGTTGATAGTCCGGGCCGTTGTAGAGCTTGGCGAATTCGGCCCATTTGCGGGCTTTCAGCGCCTTGTGCAACACCGGGTCGGTTTCAATGAAGCGGGTGAAGGCGTCGAACTGTTGCGATTCGCCGGCACTCATGGCCGCCACGAAGTCCTGCACGCTGGTGCAGCCCAGGCGCTGCCAGTGGAAGCCCATGATCTGGAAAGCCCCCCAGGACGCAGATTCAAGGGCGGCGGTGTCGTCGATCAGGCGAGCCATTGCCAGGCGCTGGTGTTCGGCGGTACCGCCGGAGTATCCGCCCGACTTTGGGTTGACCAATGCGGGATTGACGGCGGCGAGTTGGTCGGCGTGGCGTTTGAGTTCGGCCGGGTCATCGCCTTCGTGCCGCACCTTGGCGAGCTGGCGGTGCATGATGTGCCGTTCGAACAGGATCACTGGCTTGCCGTTGTCGAGGAAGCCCTTGCCCTTGGATTCCACCTCGTTGATGGCATAGATGCTTGCCAGCGGCACGCCGAGGCGTTCGGCGGCCGCGACCAGGTCGCCGTTGCGCAGCAACTGGGCGCAGTCACCACCGGCCAGGCTGGCCTGGGTCTTACTGCCGGCCACGCCATCAGCGACCAAGCCGACCTTGAGCTGATAGGCCCGGACAGCAGCTTCGGTGTCGTCGCCGTAGCTGCCGTCCACGTCCAGCTTGGCGCCGTGGTTGTTGAGGTTCTTTTGCAGTGTGCGGACGGCCTGTGAGCGGTCGCCGTGGCGTAGGGTGGTCATAGTTGTTCTACCTTGCGGGTGAAAAACTTCTTGGCGACCGCGCGCGTGCCCTCCACGCCGAGCAAACCAATCACACCGCCGAAAAACGGCGCGGTGGTGGTTGGAATGCCGAGCAAGGCCAAGCCATGGCTGGCAGCCAGGGCCAAGGTGCCGCACAGCGGCGCCTCGATCAGCATGCGGCGCACCGTGCCGCCGCCGTACATGATCCGTAGGGCTGCGATGATCACAGCGAGGACTCCGGCGTAAAGAGTCGGCCAGTTCTGTTCGAGCCAGGCGGCGAGCCAGGCCCAGGTGTCGGGACGTTCAGGCATGCGCTTCATTCCGTTGTCCAGGGTTGGGGGGGTCAAGGTCCGGGTGCAGCTCAGTCAGTCCCATAGGTTCACCATTTGCCGCTGCGGGGCGCTGGTTTGGGCTTCGGGCATGTTGACGACAAGGCCTTGCGGCAGGATTGGGCCGTGGTCGGCCAGGCCGGGGTTGGCTTCAAGGACGGCCTCGGTGACGCCTGCGGTGCGGCCGTAGAAACGCCAGCACAGGGCGTCGACCGTGTCGTTTTGATTGGCACGGATGGCGACGGCCATCAGATCAACTCCACGGTTGTGCGGGTTCGCCCGAGGAAGTCGCGCACGGCCCAGCGCAGGTCGCGGCGGTAGTCGTCGATGGTTGGGGTAACTTCTTCGGCCTTCTGGCTGCCGGCGTTGGTAGCGCTGTAGTCGCGGTGACGCTCGCAGACTTCGGCGCCGGTACCGGCCTCTATGGCCCGCAGGTAGAGGTGGGCTTTTACCGAAACGTCATTGATGCGATCACCTGGTACGTCGTCCAGCGTGGCGTGGCCGGCTGCTTGCTGAACTTCCCGCCATTCGGCCAGCTCGCGGTTGAGGTTGATAGCTGCAGAAATAACGGCGGTTTCCAGGCGGGCAGGGGTGACGCTGGAGTCGATGCGCAGGGTGGCGCGCAAGTGGTCCAGGTCAATCGACGGCCAGAAGGGGTTGGTGTTGATATGACCGCCGGCAACTGGGCCGCTGGCTACAAATGCGCTCATGGAACGGCACTCAAAAATAGGTCGCCGGTGGTCGGGGCTTCACGTTCAGGAGGAGCGGCCTGGCCGATCCGCCCCGAGCCGGCGGGGTGCGTGGGGACGCTCGGTTAGCTGCTTGGTGCAGCGTGTTTTTTCAGGAGGCGTTCGGCGCCGTCCAAATCCTTCTTGCCGCCGCAGCTGTCGTGCAGCTCGATGGCGCGCTTGAGCAGGTCGATACCGGCCTGAATCTGCCCCGGCTGGCCGGGTTCCTCTGCCGTGATGCCATGCACCGTGGCACGGCCTGTTGCCAGGTAGAGCTTGGCGCGGGCCTGGTCAGGCATATCCTCTTCGTCGGTCAGCTCAATGGTGCGATGCAAGATGCTCAGGTCGAACGTGCCGTTGGTTTTTTGCGCTTTCAGTGCTGCGGTGGCGATTTCTTCCGCTACCAGGCAACCGGTGGTGCGCTCGAAACGGTCGGGCATGATCAGCTTGTGCTTGAGCACGTAATCGGCAATGTCCAACGCACCGGCGTATTCACCGGCGTCGATCCGCCAAACCATGATGGTGGTCAGAACGTCATCCTGAGCGCCGTTGCCGCCCGCAAGTACGCCCTCGACATAAGGGACGTACTGAGGCAACAGCTGCGGCTTGAGCGCTTCCTTGGCGGCAGTGGACTGGATCGCCTTCAGGCGTAGCCGATCCTGTAGCAGCTGATTCAACTGGTGCTCGTAAGCGGTGGCACCGGCCATGGATTGCTGCGGTGCTGTTTTCGCTGCTTCCATGGCCGCGCGAGCGCGGCGTTGGTGGGCTTGGGCAATGCTGAGTGCCATGGGATTAACCCTCGCCGCCGGCGTCTTCGACTGGGGTGATGTTTTCCAGCAGGCAACCCAGGCCATATTCCTCGACCACGTACGCCTCGTTCGACGATTCGAAGTTGCTGACGCGGTTCCACTCCGGCTCTTCCTTGAGGTAGCGGCGGCGCCCGCCGATCTGCCAGTACACCGACAGGTTGGCGAATGTGGTGATGAGGATCGTGCCTTCGGGGATGTACGGCACCTCGTACAGCGGCAGGCCGCCGACGTGGCGTTGCGAGATGATCAGGTCGCTCGCCAGGGTGTTGGTCGCGTCCTGGTCCTTGTTTACCAAGGCCAGGAACTTGTCGTGCACCAGTTCGCGACCGGTCAGCACCACCAGGCCAGGGTTGCGGCGATACCAAGGGTCGAGCAGCTGGATAGCGTCGTAGACCAGGGCGTCGATGTTTTTGAAATCACCGGTTTTGCCGATGGTGATTTTGCCGGCGACAGCACCTTCCTTCAGCACGCGGTCGGGGGCGTGGGTGCGGTACTGCTGAAGCCAGCCGATGTTGACGTCTTCCAACAGCGGGTGCGTGGTGCGGTCGGTTTGCTCTGCGGCCGAAACGCCGTAGAAACCGATCTGGATGCGGTCGAGCGCCTGGCGTTGAGCAATAGCACTGGACAGGCGGGTCTGGAAGTCCGGGAACTTGGCCCAGGCATCGAGCTGTTTGTAGCTGACGAAGGTGTCGAAGTCGGTTTGTTCGGCCTTGTACTTGTCGCTCGACAGAGCGCCAATGCTGCGCGGTTCACGTTTTTTGACGTTGGTGTTGGTACGGCTGGCAACGGTGCCGCCCACGCCCAGGCCGACCTTTTCGCCTTCCTGTTCATCGACGCCGATGACGTTGACCTTGGTCAGGAACTCGCTTGACTCCTGAATCTTGGTTTCCAGGCGCTGCTGGATGGTTGGGTCGACGCTGAAGGTGGCGGTGGCCGATTCAACGCCGTTGAGCTGCGCGACCTGGCTGAGGTAGCCGGCAAAGAGTTTTCGAGTGTCGTTACGCATGGGTGTCTCCGATAGTGGGCTGGGCGGTGTAGGCCGCAGGTCAAAACTCAGCCAGGGCTTGGTTGCCGCCGCCGGTTACCGGTGGGCGCTGGGTTTGGGAGTGGTCTTGGGTCTTACCGAGGGTGGTTTTCAGGTCGACCAGGTCTTTGCTGAGCTGCTCAACCTTGGTGTTTAAATCGCCGGAGAATATCTTCTCGGCGGCCAGTTGCTCGGGCAAATCCTTGACGTGGTCGGCGATCGCTTCGACGGCCTGGCCGATCTGGGCGAACTCGGCATCGTCCTTTGCCTGCTTGCCGCCCAGGAGCGCCTGCACTTTGCTGAAGAGCTGAGCGCCGAGGCCGGGCTTGTCTTCGATTTCTTCAAATTGCAGCTCGGTTTCCACGGCCTCGGTGAACATCGAAGTGGTGGAGTAATGGCGATCCTTGAACGGGCTGGATTCAGGCTTTTGCGCGGAGAACGCCAGCACGTCTGTGCCGAGGCTGGCCGGTGAATCGGTCACTGCCAGTCCGACGATGTAGGCTTCGCCGGTGTCGGCGAAGCTGTCGTCGATCTCGATCGACGTGTAGATCTTCTGTTTGGCCTTGTTCATGGCGATCAGCTCAGGGGTCGGTTCGACCTGGACGAACAAGGCCAGCTTTTTGTGGCCGTGGATTTCTACTTCTTCGGTCTTGACCGCGAGCACATCACCGTAGGCTTTGAACGGACTGTCCGGCATCACGCTGCGGAAGTGCTCCAGCCAGATGCGGGCGCCGTAGGTGGACGGGTTGAAATTCTTCGCGGACTGTTCCAGCCAGCTGCGTTTGATGGTGCGCTTGTCGGAAGTAGCGCCCTCGACGGCGACGCGGAACCAGTTGCTGCGAAATTTCTTCATGTCGGGAATCCTCAATGCATAGGGCGCTTAATGCGTTGCAATGAGGGGCATGGTCGTGACGCGCGCGAGTTGCGGCAACGAGGCGGGATTGTAGGAAGGGCTATTACAAGAGGCGGCGCTACTGACTCGAAGGCATGGGCGGCAGCATCGCGGCCATGACTACGACCGAACTGCTCCCCATCGATCCCCGGCGCCAATCCAAGTTTCTGTATTGGATGGGCTGGCGTATCTGCGAGATCGCCGAGGCTACGGGCGAAAAGGAAAAAACGCTACACAGCTGGAAGGCCCGCGACGAATGGGACCGGGCCGACAACGTTGAACGGATCGGCGGGGCCTTGGAAGCACGTCTGGTGCAACTGATCCTCAAGGAGGGGAAGAGCAGCGGCGACTTCAAAGAGATCGACCTGCTGCACCGCCAGTTGGAGCGGCAGGCGCGCATTCAGCGTTTTCAGGGCGGCGGTACCGAAACCGAACTCAACCCCAACCTCGCCAAGCGCACCGAAGGCCCGAAGAAAAAGACCCCGAAAAACGACATCAGCGAAGAGCAGATCGAGCTGCTGCGCGAAGCATTTATCGACGGCTGCTTCGACTACCAGAAAGACTGGCACCGGGCCGGCAATCAGCGCACCCGCGTCATCCTCAAGAGCCGGCAGATCGGCGCTACCTACTACTTTGCCCGCGAGGCGTTTATTGATGCGCTGGAAACCGGGCGCAATCAGATCTTCCTGTCAGCGTCGAAGAACCAGGCCTACCTGTTTCGTGGGTACATCCAGGCGTTTGCCCGTGAGGTGATCGGTGTCGAGTTAACGGGCGATCCAATCGTACTACCCAACGGTGCCGAGCTGTTTTTCCTCGGTACCAATGCTCGGACGGCCCAGGGCTACCACGGCAACTTCTACTTCGACGAATTCTTTTGGACGTTCAAGTTTGAGGAACTGAACAAGGTTGCGTCGGGTATGGCAATGCACAAGAAGTGGCGCAAAACCTACTTCTCGACGCCCTCGACCATGGCCCACGAGGCCTACACCTTCTGGACGGGCGAACGCTTCAACAAAGGCAAGCCGGCGGCGCAACACACGAAGGTCGATGTTTCCCATGGCGCTCTCCAGCAGGGCCGTTTCTGTGAGGACCGGTTGTGGCGCCAGATCGTCACCATCCTCGACGCGGAGGAGGGCGGCTGCGACCTGTTCGACATTGAGGAGCTACGCCGGGAGTACAGCCCCGAGGCGTTCGCCAACTTGCTGATGTGCGAGTTCGTTGACGACGGCGCGAGCATTTTCCCGCTGACGGTGTTGCAGCCGTGCATGGTTGATAGCTGGGTTGAGTGGGCCGAGGACTACAAGCCGTTTGCTATGCGGCCGTTTGGTGATCGCCAGGTGTGGGTGGGTTATGACCCGGCGGAAACCGGCGATTGCTCGGGCCTGGTGGTCGTCGCGCCGCCGATGGTGCCAGGGGGCAAGTTCCGGGTGTTGGAGCGTCACCAGTTCCGAGGCATGGACTTTGCGGCCCAGGCCAGCGTGATCAAAGCCGTCTGCGACCGTTACTGGGTGACGTACATCGGGATCGACGTCACCGGCCTGGGTAGCGGCGTGGCGCAGCTGGTGCGGCAATTTTTTCCTAACGTCACCACCTTCAGCTACTCGCCAGAGGTCAAGACCCGCCTGGTGCTGAAGGCTTACGACGTGATCCACCGTGGCCGGCTGGAGTTCGACGCCGGCTGGACCGACATGGCGCAGTCGCTGATGGCTATCCGCAAGACCATCACCGCCGGCGGTCGCCAATTCACCTACACCGCCGGCCGCAACGACAACACCGGCCACGCCGACCTGGCGTGGGCGCTCTTTCACGCATTGCACAACGAACCGCTGGAGGGGCAGACCACTGCCAACACCGGTCGGATGGAGATTTTTTGATGTCGAACCGCCGCAGAAATACCAAGCAATTGGCCCAGGCCGCCACGGTTGCAACGCAGGAGTTTATTCCTCGCGGTGACAGCAAGATCGAGGCGTTCAGCTTCGGAGAGCCCACACCGGTATTGAGTGGCCGGGAGGTGTTCGATTATCTGGAGTGTTGGTTTAACGGGCGATGGTACGAGCCGCCGCTGTCGTTGGATGGCCTGGCGCGGTCGGTGGGTTCCAGCGTGCATTTGCACTCTGGGCTGATGTTCAAGCGCAATTTGTTGAGCAAGACCTTTATCCCGCACCGACTGCTGTCGCGGGCGGCGTTTGAACAGTTCGCCCTGGACTTCTTGTGCCTGGGTAACGGTTATCTGGAGGCTCGACGGTCGATGCTTGGCCCGGTACGCGAGCTGGTGCCGCCGCTGGCGAAGTACATGCGTTCGGGCAAGGACGGCCGGCAGTTCATGGTCCAGGGTTGGAAAGAAGAGCATGAATTTGAACCAGGCACCGTCTTTCATCTGCGGGAAGCGGATCTGCACCAGGAGGTGTACGGGTTGCCCGAGTGGATCAGTGCGTTGCAGTCGGCGTTGTTGAATGAGTCGGCCACGCTGTTTCGCCGCAAGTATTACGAAAATGGCAGTCACGCGGGCTTCATTTTGTACATGACCGATGCGGCGCAGAACGAAGCGGACGTCGACTCGCTGCGCAAGGCGCTGAAGGACTCCAAGGGGCCTGGCAATTTCCGCAATCTATTCGTGTATTCGCCGAACGGCAAAAAAGATGGCTTGCAGATCATCCCGGTCAGCGAAGTGACGGCCAAGGACGAATTCAACTCGATCAAAAATCAGACCCGTGACGACGTGCTTGCAAGCTTGCGCATTCCTCCGCAGCTGATGGGCATCGTGCCGCAAAACGCGGGTGGGTTTGGATCGATCAGGGAGGCGGCGCAGATCTATGCGGCCAATGAGCTGGAGCCGATTCAGGCTCGTATGTCGCAAGTGAATGAATGGCTCGGGGAGGAGGTTGTTCGCTTCAACCCCTATGCAGTTCCTGCGGGGGCCTAAACCCCTTGCGCAGCAAACGAGGAGTCAAACCTACGCGTCAACTGCGGCCCGTCCTTAGCCGTCAAAAAACTGGTTTTGACGTTCGCTTTAGCAGTAAATGCAAACGTATATCAATACCGTTCATCAAGAAAAATATGCGCCAGTGCATATTTTTCTTGATGTTTTTAACTGTGTTTATGTACAGTGTTTGTGTGCCTTGCTTTCTCCCTCTTAAACATCACTGATGCTGAGAACTGTCAGGTAAGGAAACCCGGAAATTCTGGTTTAAACATTTGACCAGGTTTATTTTAGTTAAGTTGAAAAGGAAATCGATATGACAGAAAAGAACATTCTTGTAAAAGTGCCTATTACTCCGCCTACGTCCGGTGGAACCGGTGGATTTACTTCTGGGGGGCCATTAGAAATCGGGCCTACTATTATCACCGCAGGGAAAATTCCAAAGTTTTCAATGTATGGAATGGGTGGGGGTTATGATAGTGATAATTCCCTTCGTGCCCACAATGAAAAATGGACACAGCTATTGGGATTTGATCCTGAAAATCGCCCTGGAGGTGCGCGTTGGGTTGGCATGGTAAGAGGGCCGCTTGGTGCGCAAGAGTCTAAAATCAAGCAGCAGTATGAAGCGGTGCTAAAAAATCAGGAAACTTTGCTAAAGGAAGAGATTGAAGAGTTAAAGGCAAGCAATCCAGATTCCGGTAATACGCCAGTTGAGAAACTTACGCATGAGCTGTCTTTGCACAATGCTCTGATCGCACAAAAGAGTGCCGATCTCCAAGAGCAGATTAAAGCAAGCGAAGTATTTTATGGTAGCAACCCTATTGGTAAGACACCTATTGATTTTGCCAAAGGTATGTCTCGTCTCCGTAGGCAAGGAGTGACCGCTGACGACGATATAATTTATGAGCGGCATAAGTCGCTGACAGCGGCTTACGAGGCAAAGCTGCTTGAAACTGCTATTGCAGCGTTAACTGCTAAGGCCGCAGGGGTTAAATCAGTGTTGGACGCTACTACAGCTGCTCAGCAGGCCCGTGTTGCAGCTGAGGCTATCGCGAAAGTCGCCGCAGAGGCTGCGGCTGTGGCAGAGGCGAAACGGGCGGCTGATGAGCAAGCTAAATATGAAGATGCTATTAAGGCCACCGCCAGCTTTTATGAAGAGGTAGCGGGTAAGTTTGGTAATAAGGCCTCTACGCTAGCGCAAGAGTTGGCAGAGAGCGCTAAAGGGAAAAGTATTCGCAGTGCCGATGAGGCATTTAAAGCATTTGATAAGTATAAGAGTATTTTGGATAAAAAATTTAGTGCTAAGGATTGGGATGCGGCAGCAAAGCAGATTGACTCAATGGATTTTGATGCTGTCGGTAAGGCTGCTGCCAAGTTTGGCAAAGGATTTGGATATGTAGGGAAAGCAATGGATGTTAAAGATGTTTATCTGGAAGTTAGTAAGGCTATGAGGTCTGGTGACTGGAAGCCAGCTTTTGTAAAGCTCGAAACTATTGGGCTTGGATTAGCTGCGACAGCCATAGTTGGGGTTGTCTTTGGGTTCGCAGCGGTAACGCCGCTGGGGATACTAGGGTTCGGAGCTTTAATGGCTTTGACAGGGGCAGTCATTAACGATACTACAGTTGAAATGATGAATAAATATTTTTCAACTATTTAAATGGGTGTGTCAGCACTACCCTTATGAGTAGTGCTGTTTTTTGAAGTGGGAAAATATTAGATATATTAATCCGAGGGGGATGGCAAAGAAAAAACAAAATAAATAAAAAACAGCGTATGCGCCATTTTTTCCTGAGGTTTCCATGAATAGTCCTCTGCTCCAAAATTCTTTTGTTGTGTAATGCAGAGCTATGTTTTCTATAAGTCGCTTTGAAAACGGGAAAAGAAGTGTATTTATCCCTGATACAATTGGGTGAAGAATTAGCTTCGGGGCTATTGTTACGCTTGAGCCCCAATCATAGTTGTAAACTGAAAGGCCGAAAAATAGGATTCCCCACATTAAGTTTTTTAAAAAATAATCTCTTTTCATATTTATTGCTCCCTAAGATTTTGCAAGTTTAAGTCATTGAAGTATCCTGTTAATTTACTAAAAAACAACGGTTTAGTGTACAAAAAATCCGCTTTCTCTATTTATTCCTATAAGGTCATGTTCAGCATCAACGCCAATCCTGACATAAGGCGAGTGTTCGCTTGAGTCCATTTTGAAATAGTGGAGCTTCTGTATAGCACGGCGAATCAGCAGCAAGGAAAGGCCGACGTCAGTGAAGAACTGGTGATCATGAATTGGGAGCCGGCAGCGTTGGAAGTGGTGTTCTGATCTGACGGCTACGCCAGGACAAAGGGCCACGCATGAGGTGGATTTTTGCTGACTGGAGATTGGCTTTCCCTGGGCAAAAGTCTGACCTGGAGTGATGAGGTTTCGCCCTTCGGCACTATGAAAAAAACCACTTAGATACAAAATTTTAAGGGCGCTCCTGCAAAATTTTTGGTTGTTCGTTACGGTGAATACAGGAATTTCAGGTGTAAAAGACTCTGTAGTCGCTGGCATCTGCTGGGGGGGGGCGCTTGGCCTAGGGACGTTGATGCGTCACAGGTCTGGCGAGGAAATTGACGTTCTACATTTTTGGGCTGTGATGTGCTCCAGCACCTGGCGCGCGCCGTCGTCCTCCCTCGCCTGACGACTAAATGTATCGAGTTTTTTGCACCCATCCTCATTCAGCCAGTCGCTCAAACACCCAGCATTTGATGATCCTTCCGGTTAGTCGACTGTGAACAGCATGGTTCTTGTGCAGGCAGCGGGGACTCTGGCTTTGCCACATGGCTTGGCGTAGGACGGTGTCGATTTGTAGCAATTGGCCGTTCTCGCTGAGCAAGCGTGTTAGCTCTCGTAGATTGACGGCCAGGGTATTTGAGCGAACAGCGTGGTTATAGTGCACGCCTTTGCCGTCGAGAAAAGTCAAAGCCTCCCAGAAGGTCTTAAGAACGTCCGGTACGTTGGGCGTGGTGAGACCTAAGCTGTCGATCTCTGGGGTAGGTAGGCCCAATGCATTGGACACGTCAGCCAGTTGCTGGTGAATAAGCGTGCGCAGCGCGGGATCACGAGTGCGATGGAGTTCTTTACCTAACACTAATCGAAGTCGGTGATTAGCAATGCGCGCTGAGGCTGTCGAGCGGTTTTCCAGTTGATAGCTGCCGGTCTTGCGCAGAGCTGGAAGTACCTCGTCGCAAACCCATGACTCGAACTGCTGAGCCTCCTCCTTCCGGCTTCTGATGATGAGCCTGTATAGGTTACCTTCATCAATGAATTGCAGCTCTTGCTTACCTTTTTCCGTTAGGGTGTCCGTTATACGGACACCCTTCTCGCGGCAGTTGTCGCTGATCACCTGTCTTGAGTTGCTGTAGCCGAGAATCGTGCAAATATCCTTAGCGCAAAACCAATGCTCTCCGTTCTCTTCTGTCACGACTCGCACCGGCAACGCTTCAAACTCAAACAGTATGGGCATGCTCATCGGTGCGTTCCTTACGAAGTCTTGTTCAGAGTGTGGCATCAAGCAGTTTGCCCAGCCTGGCTGCGATCGGCAACTCGGTCTACACCTGGCGCGCGCCGTCGTCCCCCCACCTCGCCTGCGGGCTAAATGGGTCGTTTTTTCTGCGCACCTGCGGACCATTCAATGCGGCCCAGGCTGAGGCTTTGCTCGGTGTTGTGGGGAGGTTAGAAGCCTGCGGAACCCTGCGAAGGAGGGTAGTTTTCGCAAAGCTCACAAGCGCGCATGGGCAGCCGGATTTCGTTGGTGCCTCGGGAAAAGGGTTAGGTTTTTTTTGAGTGGAGTGTGATTAGCTGGAAGCCTCGTGTTTGCTGGGCTTGAGACCTAACTTTGATGGGTTAGGTTGGGTTAGGTTAAAAGTTAGTGTTCTGTAACTATATGTTTTTAAAAGGATTAATATAATATATAGTTAACATCAATAAAGGTTAGGTAATTACCACTGCTAACCCAAAGCTAACTTTGCCAATCCTTCGCAAACCCGCACCACACAAGGCTTTCATAGTATCCCAAAAAAAACTAACCCACCTAACCGGTTTCCCTTGGGTCAACATGAAAATCCTGAATGTACCTAGACTGGGGGATCTACTGTCACCGTGTGCATGATTGCGCACTCTTCGGCCTTCTCACATTCACGCGCGCGGCCCTCTCCCGCGCAGCGTTAGATGTGGTCGGTTGCTGATTGGATTTATATAGGCACTAGCGATCAGCATTGCCTCGCTACAAGGCGCATGGGTTTAGCGCCAGGTGGGAGCAATCTGAGGAGGCGGGTGGTACAGAAGTGGTACGGGAGTTTTGGGTGTGCGCCGAAGGGCATGTATTACATGCCCTGTAGAATTAGCAGTTCAAATTCATCGCTGCTCTGTAGCTATAAAGCGCATGCTTCTGATGCTTTCTTAGCAAAATAGGAGATCTTAATTAATAGAAGTCTGTTCTTTTACGATGCATTGGTTTTCAGTCTAACTGTTGAGTGCTGCCAGCCAGCCCCCTGGGCAAAAATTTGTTCATCTACGGATATAAGGGGATGTATTTCTATCTCAGAAGTTTCAACTGGAATTTGCAAGCCGGCTGCGTGTAACAAACCTTCTACCTCTGTTTTCAGCTCAGGCAAAGCCAGTGGAGAAATTCGTACTGCGTGTACTAAAGTCGAAATGTCGATTGGGACAGTCTTGCCAGGCATAGAGTGAATCAGTCCATGTGGAATCTCTCTGAAAACGGCTCGGAATTCTTTTTCGTATTCAAACGAGATTCTCTTTGAGAAAAAAACGCTCGGTTCAGGATTGTATTGTTTTATCCAGAAGTTTGCGGTGTATCGGACCGAATTCAATTCGAGATTTGGCAGATTTTTTTGTTCAAGTTGAGATTTTAGCTGCTTCTGTGTAGTGCGTATGGCAATACCTGTGGCAGGGTCGTTGCAGTAGAGCTTCCACATAGCCTCAGACTCATGGGCGCTATTGTGCCAGCAACTTATATAGGTGTTGTTAGCTATGTCTCGCAACGTCTTAAGGTTCATCGCCATAAATCCGTCTAGCGGCATTCCGCCTCCGTGAGATTGGCAAAGCTTTCCTTGAGTATCGAGAAACCGTTCATGGCCGATTTTACCCCACGCATACTCCCCTTCGAATGGGTCTTCAAAGTAGCGGGCGCCGCAGAAGTATAAAGCCTGCTGCTCAACAAATCGTTTGAATTTTGATAAGTCCATATATCGCCATAGATACACAGTTATTCTCCTCGCAAGGGACTTCTAAATGAAACTAGCATGACATAATGCCGTCTTTTTTGCATGCTTACTAAAATTCCAAACCTTTATCTGTCGGTCAACGGCGATTAGTTTAAGTTTCGTTGTCTAAGGTAAATTCAAATCGCGGTATGTGAATCGCCCCTAGTTTCGTAGACACCTCCAAGCCTTAAAATGAGGCCCATTAGGAGGTGCCATGAGCAACCAGCGATATCCCGAAGAATTCAAAATCCAGGCGGTCAAACAAGTGACCGAAAAGA
>NZ_JAAQWO010000009.1:0-278000 GCF_012985525.1 Pseudomonas sp. WS 5059
CGATTACATCGAGATGTTTTACAACCCAAAACGACGCCACAGTTTCAACAATCAGCTGTCACCGGTAGAGTTTGAAAAGCGTTACGCAGCGAGCCTGGAGAGTGTCTAGGAAACCCGGGGCGATTCAATGTATTGGTTTTCTTCATCTAGTTTGCCAATATGTAACTCGATGCGCCCCTTCAGTCGCCCACTAACTCTTTCAATACTTTCCAGTAGTCTTTTAAGGGCGCTTTCTGGAACCTGATCTGTAACAATAAAAATTAGGCGTGTTCGAGTTAGCTTGTTTTTATTTTTAAAATCAGCCCATTGTTGGCTATATTTTACAAGCGTGTTAAGTACGATAAGATGGAGGTTGAGTGTTTGGGCTGTTTTAATTTCGACTCCAATTGACTCCTCGCCCTTGGTTGCGATGAAATCAAAAGGCATGTCTCTAGAGTCAGGAGTTAAGCGATAGCCTAATTTGATATAATATTCACCAACCGCTTTCTCGCTTATATAACCTCTGGCAAGCGCAGAGTCTGGCTGGTATGAATTTATTATTTGTTCGCGATCTTCCTCGTTTATATTTATTTCACTAAGTTTTTCCGTGGCTTTGCTGATTATGTCTTTAATGGCTGAGGTAAGGCCCTTGATCTTTTCGTATTCAGTTTTTTTTATGCTCCGATTATGGGCAACTTTGTTTCGTAACTTGTATAGTAAAGCCCATTTTTTTTCTAGATCGATATCTTTTTCTTCAATGATAGATGAGAAGTATTTTTCCCAGTTTGATTTTGGGATATATTTTAATATTTTTTCTTTGTCTTCTTGGTTGAATTTAGTTGCTTGGAGAAGTCTGTCAAAATCATCCAGGCTTATATCTCTCTTTTTCTTGAATAAAACGTCGCTTAGTTGGATGAAATCAAGTTTTTGAAGGTCGTCAGTATACGGGGCTTCTTCTTCAAAATTTTCGATTTGTGAAAATAAATCAGGATGCATAGCGTCCTTTGACCATTTCATGCCCACGGTAATTAGCATGAAGCGGGCTATTAGCCTACGCATCAGATTTTCGATTTCATTGATGACTGGGTACGACCTCTCTGCATAGGAGCGGCCTACGTCATCCCAAAGAGTGTTAATCGTACACTGCTCTGGAGATATCCGCTGCACAATATCCCTTAGACGATCTAGTAGTTCAGAGAACTCATCAATATGATCTGTGTTTTCACATTCTAAAATAATCAAAAAAAAGCGTTCGTTGATTGATTTGACTTTATTGGTTTGAATTTCAAGGTTAGCACTTACTAGTTCTGAACTTTGCGAGGTTCTTTTGTAGCTAATTTTTTTTTGTGTAATGGATATAAGTGAGTCAATTTTCAAAAAATCACTGAACGACTTAGCAGTATTGCAAAATGTATCATCGCCAGAAATCAATATAAGTAGTTCTACTTTCAAGATTGGCACTCATTATTTGGGACGATTAATTGGCAGATAACTCTGTGTTGCTCTAATTGTAGATATTTATCAAACCTTCAGCGTGATGTCAAAGTAGTATTGGTGTCTAAGGCGGGCATGCGATCAAAAACTAACATTGGCTTGTAAAAAAATGGTACGTATTCAAAATTTATTGGCTTTCAGCCTTTATAGGTATAGGGCTTCATAAAAAACGGTCCAATCCATCATCTGAAAGCGAGAAGGCCTCAAGGAGTGCCGATGGGATTGAGCATCGGCACTGATTTAGAGACATTCTTAAGTCTCAGACGGCAGCTTGACCTGGCGATACTCAAGGGGGAGGTTCAATTTTCCCGTAAGGTATCTGAGATATGTCTCGTCCTCTGGACTCAGTGCAGTCCGACCAACCGCAACCAGCCTAACCGCTTTTTCTGGTAACTCATTCCAGTAGTACGCGTACTCGAGCAGTTGACCAATTGCCAAGCGCAAAACTCTGCGGGTGCAGAAATCTGATTTAACCTCAAAGAGGATTTTCTCCATCTTCGTTGTTACGGTGACATCTACAAAATTTTCTTCAAAGACGATGCTAGCCTCA
This sequence comes from Pseudomonas sp. WS 5059, assembly GCF_012985525.1. NCBI lineage: Bacteria > Pseudomonadati > Pseudomonadota > Gammaproteobacteria > Pseudomonadales > Pseudomonadaceae > Pseudomonas > Pseudomonas sp. WS 5059. Next base: position 2,024 of record NZ_JAAQWO010000009.1, read on the forward strand.
GGGTATTCAATCTTCAGCTCTTCATGCAGGGCAGTCTGCATTATTCCATGCTCTGGCGAGCACTCTCGTCCGGAACTGCCACTCCTGAAATAGCCATCTTGAATGGGAGGGAGATTCTGTCCTTTCCGCGCCGGACGGCGTGTATTAACTGTTTCTGGCAGGGAGTCTTCGTGATTGAGCTCAATGAGCTGATACCGATTGTAGTGCTGCACGGGATCCCCAGCCTTGGCAAATGTGTTTGGCGGATACCACTCAACATCTTCTGGGCGAAAACGAACATTCAATACGTAAGGGGCCCATTCACCGTTCCCTAAGCCACTCCTGTCACCAGCTACGATGTCTATTTCCTCCAGCATGCGGTCATACCACCCTACGCGCTTGTAGTGATCCAAGGCCGCAATGCCCTGAGCTTCATCTAGGAACTCGATATGGCGAATGCGGGCCACATAGCGACGCCCATCGGGAGTAAGGGTGTAAAGCACTACATCACCTGCACGCTCACCACGGGCTAGCCGTGACTCCCAGCCCTTATTTACTCCTTGAAGAAAACCATATTGCCAGCCACCAATTTGCCATTCGAATCGAAAAAGCCATTCCTCATGGCCATAGCCGTGCCTTGAGAAAAAAGTATTGGATGCTTCGGCTGCGCTCCTGGTGGGGTACTGCCAATTGGAGCCATTTTGACAGAGGCGGGTGATATAACTCGTTACTGTCGTTGTTGCCGAACTGTGGCTAATTGAGTTGATATGGCCCGCTTCCACTTCAGCTCGGATAGTCGCGGCTTCTGACGCTAATCTATCGGGGAAACCGAAAAACTCTCTCCATACGAGGTCGCACCCTTTGCCCCCATTGGGAAGCCCCTGAAGACCCGCGTCTATGTGCGAGGGATCGAGATGGCTGAAGTTCGCAAGCCTCATTCCAATTGAATTTGGACTACGGAAATTTTGGGGCATAGGCCACCCCATTAGCTCCCCCATCCGTCTCAAGAAGTTGGACAGTTCTACAACATCGGAGTGATCTTCTGAAAGATTTTCTCCTGGGTGACGCATAAAAAGGTCAAGAGCTAGTATCAACTCGTTCCGCGACCACGTTTGGGGGCGGCGATTTTTGGTTTGTTTCGTTGGGGTACCTTCCATGATAGTGGCTCATTTGTTATCGGTGAGTAGATTGAACTGTGAATCGTCGCTGATTTTGGGGAGCAATGAATGACTGCTTTTGGCTGATAACTGACATTTAGGTGCGGTCTGCCCTTCCCAATCGAGCCAAGCCTTGTTTGATGTGGCCCGCGTTTTCACCGATCGTGTGAAGCGCCCCTCGAACATTCTCACCCACTTCTAAAGCCTTTTGCTGCTCAGCCCAAAGAGTCAGCTCCATCACAGCGGCTTCCAGGGCTGTTGATTTTGATAAAGCCGTTCCAGCACGTCCGTCAGTGAGTATTCGCTTGCCATGGTATGCAGCTCGTTTTGAGAGAAATCAAGCATAGCAGTGGCAACTCTCGGATTTGCGAAAGCCAGCGAAAAAGGGAGGCGGGGTAAGTGAGCGGGAGTAGCGCTGGTACGAAAGTGGTACAGGTGGGTGGCGAAGGTGCTCTAGTACCCGTTTTTTAAGGGCTGTAGGATTAGTCGTTCCAATCCATCACCGATAAAGCTGGTGATTTTGCGCCTGACTGGCAGCAATCGACCCTAAGCGGCCGGTCAGCGTCGATAGAAATTGGCCGGTTTCTTTCCGTTGTGACGTGCAGGAGCCGACCTCTAAGGGACATCCGGCTAAGAGCGAACTCGTGAATCAGCTTCCGATCCAGAGCATCGTCTGAACCGTAATATACGGATGACTTTCTAACGGCTCCCATTCATCCATGAAAATAAAACCTTGCTTGAGATAGAAGTTCGAGGCTCTCGCATTGTCGGGCGATACGTCGAGAAAAACGCGATCAAAGCCTTCCGCGGTAGCGCGAGCTTTCACAACTTCTACCAACTGAGTTGCTACTCCTGAGCCCCGGGCAGCAGGATCAACCCACATTCCTATCAAGTTAAAGCGATGTGCACTATTGACTGCGGCACCGATCATTCCGACAGGTCTACCTTTGTCGAGTGCCAGCCAAAATGCTGTTCCGGTTGATGAGGCTCTAACTTTCCACTGTTCATCAGTGTATGCGGCAGCAGTTTGATAACTGACACCAAATGCCGTTGGCGTGTCCAAAAGCGCGGCGAGTCGGACTTGCTTTAGTAGCATCCAATCCTCTGTTTCTGTCGATCGAATGTCCATGATCTTCCTTGATGAATCAGCGTCCCTCAACCTCTCACAAAAAAGATTAAGGGGCAACCAAGCTCGTGTCGCGTACGTCCGCTTCTGGCCGTTATCTGCCTGATGCCTAAGGCGGCTAGTCAGGGCGTAGGTATGGATCGAAAGGAGTCCAGTGGTACATAAGTGGTACGAGCTAAAGCTGGGTGAGCTGTAGGCCTTTGTTTTAAAGACTCTTTGGCTTAGTAGTTCCAATCCATCATCGGCGCAACCGAAAACCGGCGGGAAAGTGGCATTGATGCAATTTGTAGGGGCATTGAAGTATCTGGACGGGGAAGGCGAAGGGCGATCAGTTTATCAGGAACGGAGTGGCCTCGTTGAGGCCGGGTATCCGGGGCGTTCCCACATCAGTCGATGCGCCCCGGCAGCATCCCCGCCAGTACCTTGTCCTTATCAACAAAGTGATGCTTCAGCGCCACCATCACATGCCCTCCCACAAGAGCACCGCATAACCACGCGCTGTAGGTATGAATTGCCTTTGCCAGGTCATAGAGACTCTTATCCGCCTCCACCAGCGGCGGTAGTAGGAATAAGCCGGCAACCAGGATGGGTTTGTCCGCCACCGAACTCCAGTACCAGCCTGAAATCGGCAGTCCGACTAGCGCCACGATATACAGCAACAGGTGGCCAATGAGCGCAGCACGCTTGACCATCGGTGTCATGGTGTCGGGCATCGCCGGCGCTGCATGGGTCAGGCGCCAGGCGATGCGTAGGACGATAAGCAACAGCAGGGTGGTAGCCATCGCCTTGTGTAAAAAAGTGAGTTGATGCTGCGGGTTTAATTCATCGCGCCAGTGAACGGCCACGATTCCCACCAGCCAGGCAGCAATCCAGATGAGTGCCATGCTCCAGTGCAGCCACTTTGCCGTGGCTGTATAGCTTTTTGCCTGTGTCATCTGGATACGCGCCTCCCTTTTGAGTGGGCGCGATTATCGACAATTGGGCAGGGCTGAAAACCATAAAAACTTGATGATTCCCATCGACTTTCCTGATTCCAGCACGCCCGAGGTTGTTCCGTCACTCCTCTGGCCTGAGCCTTTAGCTTTCAGGATGCGCCTGCAGAAAACCAAGCAGATGTTCCACGAATGCCTGCGGTGCCTCCTCCATCACAAAATGCCCACAATCGGCGATGATCGCCCCGCGCAGGTCGGTTGCGTGCCCCTGGAGCGTCACCAGGGGGGCGTCGTTAGTGGCGTGTTCGGCGCCGATGGCCAGTACCGGCATTTCCAGCATGCGGGTAGCGCGCTCGGTGTTTTGCCGGATGGTTTCGGGAATTGCGCGGTAATAGTCGAACCCTGCGCGCAAGCCACCGGGTGTCGAATAGGCGCGAATGTAGACGTCGGACGCAACGGAGTCGCGGTGAAATGACCAGCGGTCGAACATAAAGTTGAGGTACGTTTCCTCCCGCCCGGTGGTGAGGGCTTCGGGCAGGTCCTGGATCTGGTTGAAGAGGAAGTGCCACAGGAAGATGTTTTGTTCCGGCGCAACAAAAATCGGCGGCGGTGGGGCCAGGCCGGGTATGACGGCTTCGGTTACGGTCAGTGTGCGCACGGCGTGTGGCTGGTCACTTGCCAGCGCATAGCCGATCCACATGCCGACATCGTGCCCGACCAGGTGATAGCGCGGGATGCCGAGCCCCAGCATCGTCCGATGGAGCACGTCGGCAATATTGCCGGTGTCGAAGCCCAGTGCAGGACGGTCTGAGTTGCCCAGGCCTGGCGGGTCGACGGCAATGGCCTGGAAGCCCTGAATTGCCAGGGCTTGCATGATATGCCGGAAGGCGTACCAGGTTTGTGGCCAGCCCGGGACCAGCAACACCGGTTGCCCGGCGCCGGCCATGACGCAGTGGATTTTCTTGCCGTCGATTCGCACGTATTGGTGTGTGAAATCGTCACTGGTATCGAGGGATAGGGCGGTGCGAGCGTTCATGGTCGTGCCTCGTGCTGAAGGCCGAGCATGGCCTGGATCTGCCGCTGATCGACCGGCGCACCGGCGAAGTCGTCAAAGGCCCGGTCGGTGACTTTAATGATATGTCGATTGATGAACTCGACGCCTTCGCGGGCTCCGTCCTCCTGGTTTTTCAAGCAGCACTCCCATTCCAGCGTGGCCCAGCCCGGATAGTCGTATTGGGCGAGTTTGGAGAAAATGCCTTTGAAATCCACCTGGCCATCACCCAGTGAGCGAAAACGCCCGGCACGGTTGGCCCAGTCGCTGTAGCCACCGTAGATACCTTGGCGGCCGGTGGCGTTGAACTCGGCGTCCTTGACATGAAACATGCGGATGAACGACTGGTAAATGTCGAGGTAGCTCAAGTAGTCCAGTTGTTGCAGCACGAAGTGGCTGGGGTCGAACAGGATCCGACAGCGCGGATGCTGGTCAACCCGTTCGTAGAAACGCTCGAAACTGGTGCCGTCGTGGAGGTCTTCGCTGGGGTGGATTTCGTAGCAGAGGTTGACGCCTTGCTCGTCGGCAAGGTCCAGCAGCGGTCGCCAGCGTCGGGCCAGCTCATCGAATGCAGCATCGATAAGACCTTCCGGGCGTTGCGGGAAGGGGAACAGATAGGGCCAGGCGAGGGAGCCGGAAAACGTGCCCAGGTCTTCAAGGCCCAGCCGTTGCGAGGCCGTGATGGTCCATTTCATGCGTTCGATCGCCCATTCGGTACGGGCCTGGGGTTTGCCCCGCAGCGGTGCTGGAATGGATGCGTCCCACAACGCGTCGTAGGCAGGATGCACCGCCACCAGTTGGCCAAAAATATGGCTGGTCAATTCACTGATCTGCAGGCCGTGGTCGCCGAGCATGCCCTTGATGTCATCGCAGTACGCCTGGCTTTGCGCGGCCAGTTCGATATTGAAGAGTCGGCTGTCCCAGGCCGGAATCTGCAGCGCCTTGAAGCCTTGCGCCTTGGCCCACTGAGCGATGTTCTCCAGGTTGTTGAAAGGCGGCTCGGCGGCACTGAATTGTGCCAGGTGCAAACTGGGTCCTTTAAGCGTACGCATCATGTGTTCCTATTGTTTGTCGATTGACAAAGAATAGGCCCGTCCATTCATTACCGTTAACTCGATATGGGTTAAAGTGATGAAATCACACCCACAGGTAAGCAATTAATGGCCGGACGTCCGCGCGAATTTGATAGGGAAGCGGCATTGCAGCGCGCCATGTTGTTGTTCTGGGAACAAGGGTACGAGGGCACCAGCATGTCGGCGCTGGTTGAGGCGCTGGGCATTGCCTCGGCGAGGATTTACGCCGCTTTTGGCAGCAAGCAGGCGCTGTTCCGTGAGGCGGTGGCGTTATATGAAAGCGGCGAGGGTGGTTTTGCCGACTATGCGCTGGCGCAGGCAGACCTGAAAAGCGCGATCAGGGGCATGCTGGACGATGCCATCAGCACTTACACGCAATCGGGTCGGCCCGGCGGCTGCCTGGTGGTGAGTGCCGCAAGCAGTACCAGCCCGGACGGCGCCGAAGTTCAGCAATGGCTGCGCGAGCACCGTCTGCAACGTACCCAGTCGATTATCGACAGGTTGCAGCGCGGGCAGGAAAGCGGCGAGCTTGGCGTGGTTGCCGACGTGCAGGCACTGGGGGACTTTTATGCGACCTTTTTGCACGGTATTTCCATCCAGGCGAGGGATGGCGTTACACCTGAGCGTCTTCGCCAGTCTGTCGAGGTGGCGCTGAGCCTGTTGCCAACACGACCGTCAAGTCCAGAACAGACGCCCGATCCCGCCGGAGCATGATATTCTGCGCGCCATCTTGGTCTATTCTCTCTCTGGTACGCACTCCCGAATGCGTACCGGCAGGGTAGCTGTCGCCGAGGTAGCTGAAGCCAATAATGATAAGAAGTCAGCGCAGAAGGGACATAAAAGTGAGGTCGATACGTCGGCCTTGTGTGCCCACCCTGCAGTACTTGCGAGTACGGGAACCCGCCAGACGTTGCCTGATGTTTGGCGCACCACGGTTGCCGGAAGGTCGAGGGCGGTAGGGCGGAAGGCGTTTTATCATAGGTGCTACGATGTTTAAAAAAGTGAACACTGCCCTGCTGGGTCTGGCTTTGTCGATGGGGATTACTTCCGTCCAGGCGGAAGAGGCAAAGAAAGTCGATGTGCTGCTGATCGGCGGCGGCATCATGAGTGCGACCCTGGGTGTATGGCTCAATGAGCTGCAGCCGGATTGGTCGATGGAGATGGTCGAGCGCCTGGATGGCGTCGCCGAAGAGAGCTCCAATGGTTGGAACAACGCCGGTACCGGTCACTCGGCCCTGGCTGAGCTGAACTACACCCCGGAAAACAAGGACGGCACCGTTGAGATCCCGAAAGCGGTCGAGATCAACGAAGCATTCCAGATCTCCCGCCAGTTCTGGTCGTGGCAGGTTCAGCAAGGCGTTCTGAAGAACCCGCGTTCGTTCATCAACTCCACTCCGCACATGAGCTTTGTGTGGGGCGATGACAACATCAAGTTCCTGAAAAAGCGTTACGAAGCGCTGCAGGCGAGCCCGCTGTTTGCTGGCATGGAATATTCCGAAGATCCGGTACAGATCAAAAAGTGGGTTCCGCTGATGATGGAAGGGCGTGACCCGAACCAGAAAATCGCCGCGACCTGGACACCAATCGGTACTGACGTGAACTTCGGCGAGATCACCCGCCAGTTCGTCGCTCACCTGCAGACCACACCCAAGTTCGACCTGAAACTGTCGAGCGAAGTGCAGGACATCACCAAGAACGCCGACGGTTCGTGGCGTGTCAGCTACAAAAACCTGAAAGACGGCAGCAAGACCGAGACCGACGCCAAGTTCGTATTCATCGGCGCGGGCGGCGGTGCCCTGCACTTGTTGCAGAAGTCGGGCATTCCTGAAGCCAAGGAATACGCAGGCTTCCCGGTGGGTGGCTCGTTCCTGGTGACCGAGAACCCAACGATTGCCGAACAGCACCTGGCCAAGGCCTACGGTAAAGCTTCGGTTGGCGCGCCACCGATGTCGGTACCGCACCTGGACACTCGCGTGCTGGATGGCAAGCGCGTGATCCTGTTTGGCCCATTCGCGACCTTCTCCACCAAGTTCCTCAAAGAAGGCTCGTACCTGGACCTGCTGACCAGCACCACCACCCACAACATCTGGCCAATGACCAAAGTCGGTATTCGTGAATACCCACTGGTCGAGTACCTCGCTGGCCAACTGATGCAGTCCGATGACGACCGCTTCAAGGCGCTGCAAGAGTACTTCCCGAACGCCAAGAAAGAAGACTGGCGCCTGTGGCAAGCCGGTCAGCGTGTGCAGATCATCAAGCGTGACGAAGAGCAGGGCGGCGTCCTGAAACTCGGTACCGAAGTGGTCAGCTCCGCCGACAACACCATCGCCGGCCTGTTGGGTGCATCGCCAGGTGCGTCCACGGCAGCGCCGATCATGCTGACCGTGCTGGAAAAAGTGTTCAAGGACAAGGTCGCTACCCCGGCCTGGCAGGAAAAGCTGAAGCAGATCGTGCCGAGCTATGGCACCAAGCTGAACGGCAGCCCTGAGCGGGTTGCGCAAGAATGGGCCTACACTGCCAAGGTTCTGCAACTGACGCCTCCGCCAGCCATTCCGCAAATGGCTGCCCCACAGGCGACCGAGGCTGCCAAGCCTGCGGCCGAGCCGAGCAAGCCGGCGGCTGACATCGCGCTGTAAGCGGTTGACGAGGTCCTGAAACAGGATTGAGTCGCCAGTTAAAAACCCGCTGAACCGGTAACGGTCAGCGGGTTTTTTGATTGTGGAGCTTTATTGGAGCGCAACTGGGCTGGCTTTAGCCGGGCTTTTTCGTTCCCAGCAGCCGCACTTCCTTGAGCAGTGCCGCCCCCAATTGTTCGGTACCTAGCTCCTTGTACCCAACCGCCTTGATCTCGCCGTTCTCTTCCGCCTGGATGATGATCACCGGCGTCTCCTTGCCTGTACCCGCTTCGACGTGCATGGCGTATTGGGGGATTTCCAGCTTGATGGGCGTGCCTGCCGCCTTGCCTTTCACATTGATCAGAAACGCCGCACAGCCATTGTCGACATCGTCGTTGGTGGCAGAACGGCCGCTGACGAAACAGGTCTCTGGAAGGTCCGGCCAGGCGATGGTTTCTGCCAGGGCGAGGGTGGGTGTCAGGAGCAGGGCAGCGAGCAGAAGCGTGCGCACGTTGGGCAGTCTCTAATAAGGGCGGTGGAACACAGGTTTTACCAAAGCAGGTCCGTTGCAGCAACGCCAAGGTATCCTGGCCAATCATCGCGCTTTTGCTCCCTGCGCGGCGACTGCCTGGCTCACCTGTTCAATGCTGACGGCCGTGGCGGGTTTGCGGATCAGGCCCTTGAGGTCCTGGACGCTATGGTAGGTGTCGCTGGTCTGAATAGGTAAAACCTTAGTCCGCCTTCATACCCTCGACACCCATCCGACAGCCCTAAAGCAATCCAACCTATGATCTGGCGATGTGCCTTACTGCACCACGCGATAGCACGGCACATACGCCGCGCCACCGGGCAGTTTCATCCGGTGTTGCTCCACAAACGCCTTCAACAGCTCATCCAGCGGCTTCATGATGCTCGGGTCGCCGTGGATCTCGTACGGGCCGTTCTGTTCGATCAGGCGGATGCCCTTGTCCTTGACGTTACCCGCCACAATCCCCGAGAACGCCCGACGCAGGTTGGCCGCCAGTTCATGGGGCGGCAGGGCATGGCTCAGTTGCAGGCTGGCCATGTTGGCGTGGGTCGGGTCGAACGGGCGCTGGAAGCCTTCGTCGATCTTCAGCAGCCAGTTGAAGTGGAAGGCATCGTTGCGCTCGCGGCGGAACTGTTTGACGGACTTGAGGCCCGCGGTCATCTGCCGGGCGACTTCGGCGGGGTCATCAATGATGATCTGGTAGTGGGCCTGGGCCGCCTCACCCAGGGTCGCGCCGACAAACGCATGCAACTGTTGCAGGTACGGCGCTGCCTGTTTTGGCCCGGTGAGGATGACCGGGAAGGGCACGTCACGGTTGTCCGGGTGCATGAGGATGCCCAGCAGGTACAGGAATTCTTCGGCCGTACCGGCGCCGCCCGGGAAGATAATGATGCCGTGGCCGACACGCACAAAGGCCTCCAGGCGTTTTTCGATATCCGGCAGGATCACCAGTTCGTTGACGATCGGGTTCGGCGCTTCGGCGGCGATGATGCCAGGCTCAGTGAGGCCCAGGTAGCGCCCGCCGGTGATGCGTTGCTTGGCGTGGGAAATAGTCGCGCCCTTCATCGGGCCTTTCATCACGCCAGGGCCGCAACCGGTGCACACATCGAGGCTGCGCAGGCCCAGTTCGTGCCCGACTTTCTTGGTGTATTTGTATTCTTCGGTATTGATCGAGTGCCCGCCCCAGCACACCACGATCTTCGGCTCGACACCGGGGCGCAGCGTACGCGCGTTGCGCAACAGGTGGAACACGTAGTCGGTGATGCCCTGGGAGGTGCTCAGGTCGATGCGTTGGCTATCGAGCTCGTTTTCGGTGTAGACGATGTCGCGCAGGGCGCTGAACAGCATTTCCCGGGTGCTGGCGATCATTTCGCCATCCACGAACGCGTCGGCGGGCGCGTTCAACAGTTCCAGGCGCACGCCGCGATCCTGTTGATGGATGCGTACTTCAAAGTCCTTGTAGGCGTCGAGGATGGTCTTGGCATTGTCGATATGGGCGCCGGTGTTGAGAATTGCCAGGGCGCACTGGCGAAACAGCGTATAGATGCTGCCGGAACCGGCTTCGCTCAGTTGCTGGACTTCACGTTGCGACAGCGTTTCGAGACTGCCCTTGGGGCTGACGGAGGCATTGATGACTTGGCGTTGAGGCATTCTTATTCCCTGAAAGCGCAGCCACCGGGCGCTGAACAGCCAGTGGCATGAGGATGACGAGCGCCGAATACGGTCGCACAGGACGGGCATTTTCCCTGCCCTACAGGCAGGACGCAAACTCCGCTCTGCCTCATCATGCCGCAGAATTTGCTGAATTCACGCCCTTGTCGGAAAAATATAGTGCCTTTGGCCAGTGTGGATTGGATTTTGCGAACAGAAGAATTGCGACTATCGTGACGCTTCGGTTTTTCGGACGTCATAGACCAGTACGATTGACGCCGTAATGGCCACCATTGGCCATCGGCACCTTGGAAGAGGCAGAAATTTTATGATCATCAAACCGCGGGTTCGTGGCTTTATCTGTGTGACCGCCCACCCTGTTGGCTGCGAAGCGAACGTCAAAGAGCAGATCGACTACGTGACCCAGCACGGTGCCATCGAAGGCGGCCCGAAGAAAGTCCTGGTGCTCGGTGCGTCCACCGGTTACGGCCTGGCTGCGCGTATCAGTGCCGCTTTTGGTTGTGGCGCCGACACCCTTGGTGTGTTTTTCGAAAAAGAAGGCGAAGAAGGCAAGCTCAGCTCTGCAGGCTGGTACAACAGCGCCGCTTTCCACAAGTTTGCCGCACAAAAAGGCCTGTACGCCAAGAGCATCAATGGCGATGCGTTCTCTGACGAGATCAAGCGCCTGACCATCGAAACCATCAAGAAAGACCTGGGCAAGATCGACCTGGTGGTCTACAGCCTGGCCGCGCCACGCCGTACCGACCCGCAGGGCGTGGTGCACAACTCCACCCTCAAGCCGATCGGCAAGGCCGTGACCCTGCGTGGGATCAACACCGACAAGGGCGTTGTGGTCGACACCACGCTAGAGCCGGCGACCCAGGAAGAAATCGACGGCACCGTCAAAGTGATGGGCGGCGAAGACTGGCAGCTGTGGATCGACGCCCTGCGTGACGCCGACGTGCTGGCCGAAGGCGCCAAGACCACCGCGTTCACCTACCTGGGCGAAAAGCTGACCCAGGATATCTATTGGAATGGCTCCATCGGCGAGGCCAAGAAAGACCTCGACAAGAAAGTCCTGACCCTGCGCGACAACCTCGCCGCACTCAAGGGCGATGCCCGTGTCTCGGTGCTCAAGGCCGTGGTTACCCAGGCCAGTTCGGCGATCCCGATCATGCCGCTGTACCTGTCGCTGCTGTTCAAGGTGATGAAAGAGCAGGGCACCCATGAAGGCTGCATCGAGCAGGTCTACGGCCTGTTCAAGGACAGCCTGTACGGCAGCGAGCCGAAGCTTGACGCCGATGGCCGCCTGCGTGCCGACCTGGCTGAGCTGGAACCGAAAGTCCAGGACGCCGTGGCGGCGCTGTGGAACCAGGTGACCGATGACAATGTCAACGAGATCAGCGATTTTGCCGGCTACAAGGCAGAGTTCCTGCGCCTGTTCGGTTTTGAGATTGATGGCGTGGATTACGACGCTGACGTCAATCCGACCGTGAAGATCGAAGGTCTGGTCCAGGCTTAACCCCTTGTAGGAGCCGTCCTACCTTTCCTTGCTTGCCCCTTCTTGACCTCGGTGTGCCAGACTGCGTCCGTTATCACACTCGGCTAACGGAGGATCTTCATGACGATTCGTGCAGTAGTTTTTGACTTTGGCGGTGTCCTGTTCGATTGGAGCCCGCAGCATCTGTACCGCAAACTGATTACCGGTGACGAGGAGCGCCAATGGTTCCTCGAGAACATCTGCACCCAGGCCTGGAATACCGAACAGGACGCTGGACGCACCCTGGCTGAAGGCACCCACAGCCTGATTGCCAAACACCCGCAACATGAGGCGCTGATCCGGGCCTACTACGACCGCTGGCATGAAATGCTGCGCGGCCCGCTCGCCGACGGCGTGGCGATACTCGAAGACTTGCATGAGGCCAAAGTGCCGCTGTTCGGCCTGACCAACTGGTCCGCAGAAACCTTCCCCTACGCCCGCGCCAACTATCCCTTCCTGAAACACTTTCGCAATATCGTGGTGTCCGGCGAGGTGAAGCTAATCAAGCCTGACCCGGCGATCTACCATGCCAGCCTCGACCAGGTGTGCGCCCATCTGCCGGATATCCAGCCCGAGGAGCTGGTGTTTATCGACGATGTGGCCGAAAACGCCCATGCCGCCAGCGCCCTGGGCTGGCACGGTATTCATCACGTATCACCCGCGCAGACCCGTCGTGAGCTACAGGCCCTGGGAGTGAGTTTCTAGCGCGCCCATTGTTCGATCGCAAAGTCGACGAAGGCCCGCAGCTTGGGCAGGCGATAGCGATCCTGTGCATATAAGAGGTGCATCGAGCGCGAGGGTGACTGATAGCCTGGCAGTAGCGCCACCAGCCGGCCGGCCTGCAGGTCGGCGCCAACCAGCGCGTCGGGCAGCATCACGATGCCCATGCCTTCCACGGCCGCACCCTGGGCACCATGGCCGCCAGCGACGGGCTATCGGTGCGCCTGCGTGGCCAAGCTCTTCACCCCAGGCCGCCCATGATTGTGCGGGGCATCGCTCGGTTACTGTGAAACGGGCCCGTTGAGCCACTCCTGGTTCATGGTCTGGCTATCCCCCAGGTAGTCCAGGAGCCAGGCCATGGCCGGTGACAGTTTGTCCTGGGCCCAGGCCACGCAGGACGGGCTGGCCGGGAAGGGCCGGGACAGTTCCAGGGCGGCCAGTTCGCCGCTGTCGATCAATGGCTGCACCAGGTGCGCCGGGACCATGCCCACGCACAGCCCGTCCTGCAGGCAATCCATGGCCGAGGCCCAGTTGGGGACCACCAGGCGTCGCTGGTTATCCAGGGTCCAGGTGTCGCGCTTGGGCAGGTTGCGTGAGGTGTCGGTCATGCACAGCGACGCAAAGGGCCGCAATTGATCGTCGCTGAGCAAACCCTCGACCTGTGCCAGCGGATGCCGGGCGCTGACCACGCACAGCCAGTTCAACAAGCCCATGTCGCGAAACGTGAAGTGGCTGGCCACCGGCACCGCGCTGGTGGCGCCGATCACAATATCGGTGCGCTCGTCTGCCAGGGCATCCCACACACCGTTGTACACCTCGTACTCCAGCAGCAGTTCCACTTCCGGGAACTGGCGATAGAAATCCAGCACCAGTTGCCGGCAGCGTTGCTGTTTGACGATGGAATCCACCGCCACTTTCAGCTGGCCGCTCCAGCCATTGGCCACTTGCTGGCACAGTCGGCGGGTTCCCAGCATGGTTTTCATCACGCCACGGGCCTCGTCGATAAACAGGCGGCCGGCGGGGGTCAGTTCCACATCCCGGTGGCGACGGATAAACAACGGCACCGCCAACCACTCCTCGATTTGCCGTACGGTGTAGCTGATGGCCGAGGGTACGCGGTGCAGTTCCTGGGCGGCGGCGCTAAAGCTGCCGTGACGGGCCACGGCATCCACCACGTCCAGGGAGTATTCGGACCACATGGGCATTGCCTTCAAAAATATTGATAAGAGTGTTCAATTATTATCGCTTCACAGCGCAACTGTCAGCCTCATAATAGGCGCCAGTCAGCAAATTGTTTGATGGCAGGACTAACAAGGCTTCAATGAAAAACTCTTTTGGTTTCACCTGGTACCTGGCGGGGCTGAGCATGCTCGGCTATCTGGCCATGGATATGTACTTGCCCGCGTTCGGCGCCATGGGCGAACACTTGCAGATTTCCCCCGGTGCGGTGGGGGCCAGTTTGAGCATCTTCCTCGCCGGTTTTGCCGTGGGGCAACTGCTCTGGGGCCCGCTGTCTGATCGCCTGGGACGCAAGCCGATCCTGTTGGCCGGCCTGAGCCTGTTCGTGCTCGGCTGCCTGGGGATGTTCTGGGTCGAGACCGCGCCGCAACTGCTGGCCTTGCGTTTTGTACAGTCGATTGGGGTGTGCAGCGCCGCAGTCAGTTGGCAGGCGCTGGTGATTGACCGGTACCCGGCTGACAAGGCGCACCGGGTGTTTGCCAGCATCATGCCGCTGATGTCCCTGTCACCGGCGCTGGCGCCGCTGTTGGGCGCGGTGGTATTGAATCACTGGGGCTGGCAGGCGATCTTCGCCGTGTTGCTGGGTATCTCGCTGTTGCTGCTATTACCGACCCTGTTTCTCAAATCCATGCCCAAACGCCTGGCCGCCGACGGCGAAAAAGCCCGGCTGAGCTACGGGCAACTGTTCAAGTCGCGGGTGTTCATCGGCAATGTGCTGATCTTCGCCGCGTGCTCCGCCAGCTTCTTCGCCTGGCTCACGGCCTCGCCGTTTATTCTCGGTGGCATGGGTTACAGCCCTAATGACATCGGCCTGAGCTATGTGCTGCCGACCCTGGCGTTTCTGGTGGGTGGCTACAGTTGCCGCAGCGCCTTGCAACGGTTCCAGGGCAAACTCTTGTTGCCCTGGTTGCTGGTGGCGTATTGCGTGAGCATGGTGGCGCTGTATTTGGTAGCGACCTTGACGGTGCCGACGCTGACCACCTTGCTGATTCCGTTCTGCTTGATGGCCCTGGTCAACGGCGCCAGCTACCCGATTGTAGTGGCGAATGCGCTGATGCCGTTTTCGGAAAACTCCGGCAAGGCTGCGGCACTGCAAAACACCCTGCAACTGGGCTTGTGCTTTGTCGCCAGCCTGCTGGTGTCGTCGTTGCTGGAGCAGCCATTGCTGGTCACGGTGATCGTGATGCTGGCGACCGCGCCGCTGGCGGTGTTGGGTTACTGGCTGGCGCGGCCCAAGTCGGACGAGTCGCAGTTGGCGGCAGCTTAAAACGTCACTTCCATATTCAGGGTTGGCGTTGAGGTGCGGCTGCCACGGCCGCCGTCCACGCCAAACTTGTTATGCCAGTATTCGTAGCCCACGCCCAGGTACAGGTTGGGCTTGACGCTTTTGCCCGGCCGGACGGCGACCATCAGTGCCGTGCGCATCAGCGTTTCTGCGGCGGTGTCGCGACTGTTGTAGTCGTGGCCCTTGTCGCCGACATGGTTGATGAACCCCTGGAACTTCGCGCCATGGTTGCCGAGCTCGAACGGGCGCATCCAGGTCAGGTTGAGCATGTAGGTGTCGTCGAAGGTGTGGTTCGGATCTTTCGCGCCTGGGATGCCGGAATGGTTGTTTTCCTTGTAGTACATCAGGCTCAGGTCCAGCACCCCGACCGTATTGAACTTCAGGGTCGGCCCGATCACCAGGGCGCGTTTTTTCGCCGACGCCAGGTTGTTGTTGCGGTTGGCGTCGAACCCCAGGGTCAGCGCGTAATCCTTGATCAGCCCGGTGCCCTGCGGCATGTCGAATACCCGTGATGCATACAACTGGTGCCGGTAGACCGCATACACCTCGCTGCCACCGTGATCGGTGCCCTTGCGCGGATCGCGGCTGTCGGACAGGAATACATCGAGATGTAGGAAGTTGCTGCCGTACTGGTAGCCGCTGGCGTGGGTGAAGCTGTAGATGCGCTTGCTGAAATCGTCAGGGTTGTTCGGATTGGTGAACTGTTGCCCGTAGCGAAATCCTACGCTGTTGTTCATCCATTCCACCGCGACAGCCTCCCCGCCGCCGAGGAGCGTGAGTAATACGGTTGCGCCGTGCAGTGCCTTTTTCATTGTTTTAGTTCCTTTGGCGTTTGGCTCATGGCAGCCGTGCAGGGGCCGCCGGGCGCAGTATCGACACAACCGCCGTGCTGCTCAAAGAACAGAATATCGACTGGGCTGCTGCCGAATCGGCAGCACTGAAGCTGGCCTGAAGGTCAGGAAATACGCGGTGTACAGGGTGATTCTTCGCGTTCGCGCAAAGCGATTTCCTCGCTGATCAGGTGGGCCATCGACTCCACCGCCGTAGGCAAATCCCGACCTTTGCGCGCATACAGCCCCAGGTCGCTGAACATCCCGCCCTGGTCGCTCAAGGGGATGTGTAGCAACTCACCCCTGGCCAAATCGGCCTCGATCCCGATCCGCGTCTGGAACGCCACCCCCAATTGCTGGCGCGCCAACTGCCGCGCCAGTTCCATGGAGTTGCTTTGCAGCAACGGCTTGTGCGCAGCCGGCGAACGTTTGTGCAGCGGGGCAATCAGGTGATGGATCGACAGCTCGCTGTTGGCCTGGATCACCCCGTGTTCAGCGCACAGGGTGTAGCTGACGCTGGCGTGTGAGGCCAGTGGATGTCCCGGTGCCACCAACGCACCCAGGCGGAAATGCCCGACACACAACTGTGTGGTTTCCGCACTGCGTGGCAGGGCAAAGGCCAGCCCCAGGTCTGCCTGGCCGTTGATCACCGCCGCCGGAATCGATTGTGAACCCTGCACGGTCACCCCGATGGTCACCGCCGGGTAGCGCTGGCGCATGCGCTTGAGCACGGCTGGCAGCAACTCCACTGTCGCGCCTTCCACCGTGGCGATTTCCACATGCCCGGTCTGCACCTGGTTCAGGCCTTCCAGTTCGCCGCGCACCCGTTCCACATCCTGCAACACCAGGGTGACATGGCGGGTCAGGATTTCCCCCGCAGCGGTCAGGCGCAACCCACCGGGCAAGCGTTCGAACAAGGCCGCGCCGACTTCGTCTTCAAGTTTGAGAATCTGCCGGTTCACCGCCGACGACGCCACGTTCAGCCGGCGCGCAGCTTCGCGGATCGAATGGCAGCGGCGGACCATATCGAAGTAGCAAATGGCCGCAGAGTGGATGCGCAGCGTGCGGTTGAGCATTTTTTTCAGATCCTTGTGGGCACGGCTTCAAGCCTTGGGGCAGGGCGGCTGAATGGATTTTTGTAACGTCGATGCCGGGTATCTTGTGGAAATGATTGTATACAACTCTATGGACATCCAATCTTTCTATTGCATACAGTGAGCGCACAACAAAAACAGAGATCCCCTCACCATGACTATCCCGAAGGCGTCACCGCAACGGCCAGAAGATGAGAATCTTGGCGTCGCTGCCAACATGGCTTACGGCCTGCAGCATGTACTGACCATGTACGGCGGTATCGTGGCCGTGCCGTTGATTGTCGGCCAGGCGGCCGGGTTATCCCCCGCCGATATTGGCCTGTTGATCGCCGCGTCGTTGTTTGCCGGTGGCCTGGCCACGCTGTTGCAAACCCTGGGCCTGCCGTTTTTTGGCTGTCAGTTGCCCTTGGTGCAAGGGGTGTCGTTTGCCGGTGTGGCGACCATGGTGGCGATTGTCGGCAGCGATGGCGCAGGCGGTGTGCCGGCGATCCTGGGGGCGGTGATGGCCGCGTCGCTGATCGGGCTGCTGATTACCCCGATATTCTCGCGAATTACCAAGTTCTTCCCGCCGCTGGTGACCGGGATCGTGATTACCACCATCGGCCTGACGCTGATGCCGGTCGCCGCCCGCTGGGCCATGGGCGGTAACAGCCGTGCCGCTGATTTTGGCAGCATGCCGAACATCGGCCTGGCGGCCATCACCCTGGTGCTGGTGCTGTTGCTGAGCAAAGTGGGCAGCGCCACCATCTCGCGCCTGTCGATCCTGCTGGCGATGGTGTTTGGCACATTGATCGCGGTGTTTTTGGGCATGGCGGACTTCTCTACCGTGACCCAGGGCCCGATGATCGGCTTCCCTACGCCGTTCCATTTCGGCATGCCGACCTTCCATGTGGCGGCGATCCTGTCCATGTGCATCGTGGTCATGGTGACCCTGGTGGAAACCTCGGCGGACATTCTGGCGGTGGGCGAGATCATCGACACCAAGGTTGACTCCAAGCGCCTGGGCAACGGCCTGCGTGCCGACATGCTGTCGAGCATGTTCGCGCCGATCTTCGGTTCGTTCACCCAAAGCGCCTTCGCCCAGAACGTCGGCCTGGTGGCGGTGACCGGGGTCAAGAGTCGTTATGTGGTGGCCACGGGCGGCCTGTTCCTGGTGATCCTTGGCCTGCTGCCCTTCATGGGCCGGGTGATTGCCGCAGTACCGACCTCGGTGCTGGGCGGCGCCGGGATCGTGTTGTTTGGCACCGTGGCGGCCAGTGGTATACGCACGCTGTCCAAGGTTGATTACCGTAACAACATGAACCTGATCATCGTCGCCACCTCCATCGGTTTCGGCATGATCCCCATCGCCGCGCCGAGCTTCTACGATCAGTTCCCCAGCTGGTTCGCGACCATCTTCCACTCGGGGATCAGTTCCTCGGCGATCATGGCGATCCTGCTGAACCTGGCGTTCAACCACTTCACTGCCGGCAACTCGGACCAGCAGTCGGTGTTCGTCGCCGGCACCGAGCGCAGCCTGTGCTTCCAGGATGTGGCGGCGCTGCGCGACGGGGATTATTTCAGCAAGGGCAAATTGTTTGATGCCGAGGGCAAGGAGATCCCGCTGGTGGATGCATCACTGCAGAAAGCGACGGTGGCGGGGCGGGCTGAAACGAGCGAGGTGTAGCCAAAACACCGCAAAAAACTGAATGTGGGAGCGGGCTTGCCCGCTCCTACATTTGATTGGTGGTGTTTAGAAGACCGTTGGTGAGCACACCTCATCCAAAAACTTCACCACCGTGCCCATGCACGGCTGGCGCTCCTCCACATGGGGCATATGGCTGGAGTCTTCAAACAGCGCTGCGCGTACGTCGGCGATTTCATCGAGGAACGCCTTGAATTCCAGCGGTGTGGCCTGGTCATGCCGCCCGGAAATTATCAGGGTTGGCACTTGGATCTGCGTCAGCCGGCCAATGCTGATCGGGCCGTGCAGGGCGTTGTAAACCGTAGGATCGGCCGCCATCTGGGCGAAGGTACGTGCCACTTCTTCGGGCCACGGGTTGATCCGGCACAAGGGTTGGTCATCGAAGCCGGCCGCCAGGTTGGCGGCGATCAAGGCGCGCAAGCCCCGGGGTTGGCGAAGCGCGTGTTCACTGCCGAGCCTGCCGCCCCAGGCATGCCCAAGGATTGCGTAATGGTCGCTGATGCGCAGATGGTCGAGCAGGTTGTCCAGCTCTTCGAGAAACAGCTCAACCGTCCAGAAGCCGGCGGGCTGGTGGGGCAGGTGGGTGGAGTGGCCGTTGCCCAGTTGGTCGTAGTGAATCACCGCATGCCCACTGGCGGCCACGTCCTTGAAGGCGTCCAGGTAGTCATGGGTGCCACCGGGGCCGCCGTGGAGGACGACCAGTGGGGTCTTGCCGCTGTCGAGATTGCCGGTCACGCGGTACCAGGTCTGGTAACCGCGAAAGGCGGCGTAGCCCTGGCGGATCTGTTCGATGAATTCCATTTCCGGCCCTGCCATCAAAAATTGGTGGGGTACACGATAGTTTGAACAAAACGTTTAAGTAACTGGCAAAACGGCTAGGTTTTCCAGGGGGATTGGTGTGAGTGCCCATTGGAGAAACCGGCTTGCCGGCGATAGCGTATTGGCCTGACGCGCCGCTATCGCCGGCAAGCCGGCGCCGACAGCGGGGTTATTGTTTTTGCGGGTCAAACTGCTTGTCGCGGATGAACAGCGCCGGGATCACCCCGCAGATGAAGTACGCCGCGCCCATCACCAAAAAGCCCACGCCAATCGAGCCGTGGGACGCCAGGAAGCCAATGGCCGCCGGCGCGACCGCCGCGCCGATCCTCCCGATGTTGTAGGCGCCGCCCACGGCTGAGCCGCGGAATTTCGCCTCGAAACTCTCGGTCATGTAGGTCGCGTTCACGCCGTAGGGAATGCCATACAGGAAGCCGAAGACAATCAGCAGCCAAAGGATATTCTCCGGGCTCTGGTACAGCACGATCACCGGCAGGAACACCGCCGTCCCCAATGCGCCGAAGGCAAACACCACGCGCCGCCCCAGGCGATCGGCCGCGAGGCCGGCGAGGATCTTGCCGAAAATCATTGCCGCGTAGGTGCCGACCATGTAGCTGGTCATCGACTTGAAGTTCATCCCCAACTCGCCTTCGAGGTAGGACGGCATCCAGTTGTTGACCCCGTAGTAGCCAAACTGCAGGAAGCCTGCGGTCAGCGCCCAGAGTAGGAACATGCGGCTGGCCTTGGGATCACTGAAAATCAGCTTGAACATGCCATCGGGCTTTTTCGCCGAGACGCGCTGGGTGCCTTCGGCTTTTTCCCGCGCGCGTTCGGCCTGGGCGTTGAGCCAGGCCTGGGGCTCCGGCACCAGGCGTTGCATCAGCACGGCGAGGATCACCGGGATGATCGCCACGTAGAACAGCCAGCGCCAGCCGTGGTCCGGCAGGATCCAGCCGGCCAACAAGGTAGCGACGATGTAGCCCACCGACCAGCCGGCCTGCAAGGTGCCAAGCACGGTGGTGCGATAGCGGGTCGGCACGTATTCGGCCATCAGGGTGTTGCAGGCGACATACAGCGCGCCCAGGCCGAGGGAGGCGAAGAAACGGGTGGCCGCAAACTGCCAGTAGCTGTGGGTCAGGCCAAGGATCGCGGTGCCCACCGAGAACAGCACGATGCTCCACACCACGGTCTTGACCCGGCCAAAGCGGTCACAGGCCCAGCCGCCGTAAATCCCGCCGACCGCCATCCCGGCCAGGGTGAAACTGCCCAGGCTGCCGGCCTCGACACTGGTCAGGCCGAACTCGGCTTTCAGGCTGCTGAGACTGTAGGACAGCAGCATCAAATCTGCGCCATCGATCAAGAGGCCGAGGAAGCAGAAAATGAAAACAATGATCCACAGGTTGTTTTTTGCGGGCGACAACGCACCCGCCGATGCGGCGACTTCCATAGCGATACCTTGTTGTAGTTGTAGGGCACGGTTTATGGGGGCTTGTAGGAGCCGGCTTGCCGGCTCCCACCGTAGAGGCGGGGTTAGTGCTGGGCCTCGCGAATCATGTTGCGTGCAATCACCAACTGCTGGATCTGGGTCGTACCCTCATACAGCCGGAACAGCCGTACATCGCGATAGAACCGTTCGATCGCATACTCGCTCACATAACCTGCGCCACCATGGATCTGCACACAGCGGTCTGCCACCCGGCCGCACATTTCGGTGGCGAACATCTTCGCGCAGGAGGCTTCGGTGCCGATGTTCAGGCCGTCGTCACGCTTGCGCGCCGCGTCCAGCACCATGCAGCGGGCCGCATAGATTTCAGCCTTGCTGTCGGCGAGCATCGCCTGGATCAACTGGAACTCGGCAATCGGCTGGCCGAATTGCTTGCGGTCGATGGCGTAGTGCAGGGCATCGTCGAGCATGCGCTCGGCGGCGCCGACGCTGACCGCTGCGATATGCAGGCGGCCCTTGTCGAGCACCTTCATCGCGGTCTTGAACCCTACGCCTTCGACGCCGCCGATCAGTTGCCCGACGGGGACCCGCACATTGTCGAAAATCACGTCGCTGGTATGGGCGCCTTTCTGGCCCATCTTGTGGTCGCGCTTGCCCAGGGACACACCCGGCGTATCGCGCTCGACGATAAACGCGCTGATCCCGCCCGAGCCCTTGATATCCGGGTTGGTGCGGGCCATCACCGTGAAAATCCCGGCATGGGGCGCATTGGTGATAAAGCGCTTGGTGCCATTGATCAGGTAATGCTCGCCATCGCGCACGGCGGTGGTCTTCAGCGAGGCGGCGTCGGAGCCTGCGTCCGGTTCGGTCAGGCAGAACGAACTGAGCAACTCGCCACTGGCCAGCTTGGGCAGGTAGTGCTGTTTCTGCGCCTCGGTGCCGTCCAGCAGAATGCCGATGGAGCCGATGCCATTATTGGTGCCGAAGTAGGAACGGAATGCCGGCGAGGTGCGCCCCAGCTCGAAGGCGATGCAGACTTCTTCTTCCATGGTCACACCCAGGCCGCCATAGGCTTCGGGCAGGGTCAGGCCGAACAGGCCCATGTCCTGGAATTGCTGGACGATGTCCGCCGGGATCTCATCGGCCTCGGCGATTTCGTTTTCCCGTGGGATCAGCGCTTCATTGACGAACTGGCGAATGGAGTCCAGCAGCAGATGCAGCGTTTGCGGGTCTCGGATCATGTGCATTCCTCGGCGGCCCGTTCGGCGGGCCTGTTGTTTGATCTGCCGAGGCCGTGCACCGATCTGTCTAGCGGGCGGCGGCCTCGATGTTGTTGACCATGTGCTTGAGACGCGGCCCGATGTCGTCTTCGAGTTTTTCCCGGGAAAGGTGGAAACTCGGCCCGCCACAGTTGAACGTCAACAGCCCATGTTGTGCGTGCAGCATGGGCACGGCGATGGCGTTGACATCGCGGTGCCACTCCCCGATCGACATGCAATAGCCGAAGTCGGTGTAGTCCCTGAACGCGCGCTCCAGCCCTTTGCGAATCGTCGGCCAATCCTCCAGATGGCGCTGGCGGATATGGTCGAGCATGAACTCACGCTCGTTTTCCGGCATCGCCGCCAGGCAAGCTCGGCCCGCCGAACTCAAGTGCAGCGGCAGGCGCGTACCGACCTGGCGGCGCATGGTCATGTTCGCTTCGCCCTGGACCACGTCCAGGTACACCATGTCCAGGCGGTCCCGGGTGGCCATTGCGACGGCGGCCTGGGCGTACTTGGCCATGGTTTCCATCAGCGGGTGGGCCACGGCCCGCACCGACAGGTTGGAAAGCATCGCGTAACCAAACGCCATCACCCCCACATCCAACTGGTACCGGCCCGACTGCGGCAGGTGCTTGAGGTAACCCAAGCGGGTCAGGGTGTGCGTCATGCGGGTAATCGTCGGCTTGGGCAGGCCGGTCTTGCGCGCCAGTTCCTGGTTACCCAACACGCTTTCGCTGGGGGTAAAGCAGCGCAGCAGTTCCAGGCCACGGGCCAGGGCCGTGATGAACTGGCGGTCCTTGTCTTCCTCCTCCTCGCTATTCATCGGATCCACCCGCAGATGTTCGAACCCGTTGCTGCCTGCAGGTGCCTCTGGTGTGCGGCGCATGGTAGTCCCTCTTTTTTTATAAAATCAACAAAACAAAATTGTATTCCGCAGTGCGAAACTAAGCAACTGATTGGTTTTCTCCGTGCGTTCCTAATTAACCTTCAATAAACAATGAGTTAACCGAGATTTCATTGGGCGTTGCGGTTTTTGCATTTACACCCGCCGGGTCGATACCTATGATCATGGCTAAATACGGAATGTTATTTCGCATAGCGAAACTAACGTTGATCGCACTAACAAGAACATTGCAGCAGGAGTACATGTGGCTAATCCTGATCAACCCGTGGTCTACCTCGACGTCCAGGACAATGGCGTTGCCGTGGTGCGCATCCATCGCCCCGACGTCAAAAACGCCCTTAACGCCCAGGTGCGGGAGGAACTGGCCGGGCACTTTCGTGCCTTGGCCCGGCGCCGGGATGTGCGCGTCATTGTGCTGACCGGTGGCGAGCAGTTTTTTGTGGCGGGCGCCGACATCAAGGAGTTCGCCAGCGCCAGTCCTATCGAGATGTATCGCCGGCACACCGAGTACCTGTGGGAAGCCATCAGCCGTTGCCCGAAACCGGTGATCGCTGCGGTCAACGGCTTTGCCCTGGGCGGTGGCTGCGAGTTGGCGATGCATTGCGACATGATCGTGGCCGGCGAATCGGCGCGTTTTGCCCAACCTGAGGTCAAGCTCGGCCTGATGCCGGGTGCCGGCGGCACACAACGCCTGGTGCGTGCGGTGGGAAAATTCCAGGCCATGCGTATTGCCCTGACTGGCTGCATGGTCAAGGCCCCCGAAGCCCTGGCCATGGGCATGCTCAGTGAGGTGGTGGCCGACGACCAGACCTTGCCACGAGCCCTGGAGCTGGCGGCGCAGATCGCCGCGCTGCCGCCGCTGGCGGTGGAGCAGATCAAGGAAGTGATGCTTGCGGGCGCCGACCTGCCGCTGGAAAGCGCCCTGGTACTGGAGCGCAAGGCGTTCCAATTGCTGTTCGATTCTGCGGATCAGAAGGAGGGCGCCGCGGCGTTCTTCGAGAAACGCACACCCAACTACCTCGGGGAATAACCATGGCCGATTCGATCAACATCATGGGCCTGGTGGGCACTGGCGTCATGGGCGCCGGCATCGCGCAGATTGCCGCCCAGGCCGGCGTGCGCGTGCGCTTGTTCGACGTCCGCGATGGCGCGGCGCAGGCGGCTCGCGACAGCCTCGACGCGACCTTCGCCAAGCTGGTCGGCAAGGGCAAGCTCACCCAGGCGGCCATGGACAGCGCGTTGCACAACCTGCACGTGGCCACCAGCCTTGACGCCTTGCACGATTGCGACCTGGTGGTTGAGGCCATTGTCGAAAACCTCGATGCCAAGCGTGGCCTGCTGCACCAGTTGGAGGCCATCGTGACGCCGGGGTGCATCCTCGCCAGCAACACCTCATCGCTGTCGGTCACGGCGATTGCCGCGGGTTGCCAGCATCCTGGGCGAGTCGCCGGCCTGCACTTTTTCAACCCGGTGCCGCTGATGCGCGTGGTGGAAGTCATCGACGGCCTGGCCACCGCGCCAGCCGTCGGCGAGGCCTTGCTGGGATTTGTCGCGCGCACCGGCCATCGTGGCGTGCGGGCCAAGGACACTCCAGGTTTTATCGTCAACCACGCCGGCCGTGCCTACGGCACCGAAGCCTTGAAGATGCTGGATGAAGGCATTGCCGAGGGGGGCGATATCGACCGCATCCTGCGCGACGGTGCGGGTTTTCGCATGGGGCCGCTGGAGCTGCTGGACCTCACCGGCCTGGACGTTTCCCACCCGGTCATGGAATCAATCTACAACCAGTTCTACCAGGAGCCGCGCTACAAACCCTCGGCCCTGACCCGGCAGATGCTGGTGGGTGGGCGCCTGGGACGCAAGACCGGCCAGGGTTTCTACCGCTACGAAAATGGCCAGAGGATCGACGGCCCACAGCCGCAGCCGGTGCCAACTGTTACCACGCTGCCACCGGTGTGGATCGCCACGGAAAACCCCGAAGACCACGAACGCCTCAGCACCTTGCTGATCAACCTCGGCGCGCAATTGGAGACGGGCGCGCAGCCGTCGCCCGCTGCGTTGTGCCTGCTGGCACCTTACGGCCGCGATGCGACCGCCACCTGCGAGTGGTTCCACACCGATCCGGCGCGCACCTTGTGCATTGACCTTCTGCCCGACCTGTCGCGCCATCGCACCCTGATGCAAAACCCGCTGACCGCCGCGCCGATGCGCGACGCTGCCCACGCCTTGCTCGCCAGGGATGGCGTGGGAGTGACGGTGATTGGCGACAGTGTTGGCTTTGTGGCTCAGCGTACCTTGGCGATGGTGGTCAACCTGGCCTGCGACATTGCGCAGCAGCGCATCGCCAGCGTCGAGGATATCGATCAGGCGGTACACCTGGGCCTCGGTTACCCCCACGGCCCGCTGGCTTGGGGCGACGCCCTCGGGCCCCGCAGGATTTTGACGATTTTGCAGCGCCTGTGCGAGATCACCCACGACCCACGCTACCGCCCCAGCCCCTGGCTGAGACGCCGTGCGTTGCTGGGGATTTCCTTGCGCCATCCAGAGCCGGCAATCGGCTGACACAGACTTTCAGGAATAAAAACAATGGGTGCATTAACAGGTTTGCGTGTACTGGATTTGAGCCGGGTGTTGGCCGGCCCATGGTGTGGCCAGGTGTTGGCGGACCTCGGCGCGGAAGTGATCAAGATCGAGCGCCCGCAGAGCGGCGATGACACTCGGGGCTGGGGGCCGCCATGGATGAAGACCGACACCGGCGAGTCGTCCGGGCAGGCGTCGTATTACCAGTCCACCAACCGCGGCAAGCTGTCGGTGGCCATCGACCTGGCCAGTACCGAAGGCCAGGAACTGGTACGGGCGCTGGCGGCCAGCTCCGATGTGCTGATCGAAAACTACAAGGCCGGCTCCCTGGCACGCTACGGCCTGGACTACGCGACACTGGCCCAGATCAACCCGCGCCTGGTGTATTGCTCCATCACCGGCTTCGGCCAGACCGGCCCGCGTGCGCAAGAGCCCGGCTACGACTTCATCATCCAGGGCATTGGCGGCCTGATGAGTATTACCGGTGAGCGCGACGACTTGCCGGGCGGCGGCCCGCAAAAAGTCGGCGTGGCATTTTCTGACCTGATGACCGGG
Source organism: Pseudomonas sp. WS 5059 (assembly GCF_012985525.1). Lineage (NCBI taxonomy): Bacteria > Pseudomonadati > Pseudomonadota > Gammaproteobacteria > Pseudomonadales > Pseudomonadaceae > Pseudomonas > Pseudomonas sp. WS 5059. Next base: position 28,089 of record NZ_JAAQWO010000009.1, read on the forward strand.
CTGTATTCCACCGTGGCGATCCAGGCCGCGCTGCTCAGCCGCGAACGCACCGGCGTCGGCCAGCACATCGATATGGCCCTGCTGGATGTGCAAGTGGCAACCCTGGCCAACCAGAGCATGAACTACCTGGCCTCCGGCAAAGTGCCCCAGCGCTTTGGCAATGCCCACGCCAATATCGTGCCGTACCAGGTGTTTCGCGCCGCCGACCGCGACTTCATCATCGCCTGTGGCAACGACAGCCAATTTATCGCCTTGTGCCACAGCATCGGTCTGCCACACCTGCCGGACGACCCGCGTTTTCGGCGCAATGCCGACCGTGTCGCCCATCGGGCCGAAATCGTCGAGCTGCTGTCGGCGCACTTCCTTGGCCGCACGGCAGATGAGTGGGTCAGCTGCATCCATGCCTCGAAAGTGCCGGTGGGTGCGATCAACAACATCGCGCAATCCCTGGAAGAGCCGCAGGTGATTGCCCGTGGCTTGATGGTGAAGATCCCCCATCCGCAAAACCCCGACTTCGCCATGGTTGGCAGCCCGATCAAGATGTCTGGCACGCCAGTGGAGTACGTGCGACCAGCGCCGATGCTGGGGCAGCATACGGATGAGGTGTTGGCGGGGCGGTTGGGGTTGTCTGGTGAGGAGTTGGGGCAACTGAAGAGTAACGGGGTTATTGAGCAGTTGCCGTGATGGGCGCGCGTTGGGTTGCTACTGAAATATTTTGCTCAACGCGCCCATATCCATGGCTTCATTCATTTTCAAGGGCGCAGAAAAGGTGAAGGGCTCCTTGTAGAGTGACTCGTAGTCCATCTGCACAAATACGTCATTCCTTTGTAGGAACAGGCTCATTTGCAGCAGGCACAAGGGGCCGAACTGGGTGCTTTTAGTCGGCTCCAGAATCACGATGTCGTTTCCCGGCCTTACGGCTGAGCCTTTGGTGGGCCAGCCTTTGGCGAAACATTCAGGATTCAAGCGCGCTTTCTCCAGCACGGCGGGCCAGCGACTGTCCCCCAGCCCATCGAAGTGTTCATCGCCAACGCGAATGCTGAACGCAGTGATGATGCCCGGCCCAATCCCTTCATTGGACAGGTACAGGCCGCTTTTTTGTGCCGTTAAATGCGGAGTGATCATCAGGTAGGGCCGTACGGACAGTCGGTTGTGCTCACGCATCAGGTCCAGTTGCCAGAAGGAAATCGACGCGGCGGCAATCGAGATCACCACGGCTGCCATTGAGAGCAGCGTACCTAAAGATAGCTTGGGTGTTTCCGGTGTCAGGGGAGTGGTGGGGTGGCGCGGTTTGAAAAAGGGATGGTCATGCAGTTTTTTCACGTAGTCCGACTCCTTGTCGAATGGGTAGGTCTTGGTGGGTTAATGTTGGCTGGGATGGTAAAGCAATGAGTCAGGAGGAAATGACATTCCCGTAAATCTCGTAAAGGTTTTTGATGATAGGAAACCCAAAGCAGATGACCAGAAGCCAGAACTGCCAGCGCAGCAGGGTCATGCCCGACTCCAGCTTTGAAATAGCCCCTTGAAATTGACTCGCCTGACTTTCAACCAGTGCGCGTAGCTCCACGCCCTGCTCTCTGATGGACGCGCCTTGGTCTTTGATCACTGCGGTCAGGTCGGTACGTAATGTTGCGATCGAACCCTCAAGATGGGATTCGGTGCGTTCTAAGTCAGCCTTTGATGCGAAATTTTTCACATCGTCCTCCCAAGCATTAACGGCTGCTTTGGCTTTGTTGTTTGGCACGCTGATGGAGGTCAGTGCGTCATATAGGGCAAGCGAGATTTTCATCATGTCTCCTGCGGCTGGCAAGTGACGTAGAACCCCACCGGACGGCAGGTCCTGTCACCGTGAGGGGTGTTGCACTCGATCGACGAGAGCTTCGACGACAGCGCTACCGGCGAAATATTCGACTTAAGCGCTTTGATGATCCAGTCGGACGGTTCCTGCATTTTTGTAGGTTGAGTGAGATGGCTTTGAACAGGCCGTATCGATAAAGCCTGTTGATGCTAAATTTCAATATTTTTTATTTGGTAGTCTAAATGTAAGTATGATGTTTTGTGGTGGTGAGTTATGCGCATATTAAATAGTGGTCAAGGAAGTAGTTTTTGGTTTGTCGTTCTGGTGTTTTTCAGTTTAAATTGTGTATATTTCCATATGGCGGTGATCGTGAAAGCTAAGATGTAAAGAGCGTAAATCAGAATTTCGTAAGCAATAAAATTTAGGTGGTGTAAGTCGACTATGTTTTTTTCAATTTCTATTATTTCTATTTTTAGCTGTCTAGAAAATGCCGGAATGACAGTGCTGGCGATGCTGTAATTCTTGTTCAGTTTTTCGTTATAAATATTTGAGAGTTTTAGCTTGGCATTTTTTGAGTTTGGATTTTCAAAAAAATCACTGAAGCCTATTGCTACTTCGGTGGTTAAACTCATTCCGGAAAGCAACTCTTTGTGTAAGGATCGACACTCGCTGCACGCGAGTCTGATTCCTGCAGATGAGGCGTAATTGATGCGCAGTTTTTCAACGGTTTTAGCAGCGTAATTTCTACCAGTGTTCTGCTCTTCTTTGTTGATGTGTTCTTTGTTTTCGAGTGATTTGTAATAAAGTAATATAGGCCCTAGATCGGTGTGGCTCTCTTTGTACAGGTCAATGATTTTAAGTTGAAGCTTTTGTTCGGGGGCGGTGTCATCTAATAGTATGGAGTGGTCTAGTTGGTTTTTAGCTGTTTTACGTATTTCCGATAAGCTGGAAGAAATTCCACTTAGACAGTATGTTAAAATTAGCGTGGCGATAAACCAGGTTTTTGCGTGCCAGATTTTTTGCAGAAAGTCTTCCATGATAAATGCCTGATTTGAGGTTATCTAATTTTTAATGGGTAAGTGCTGTCGAATCCTCAACTCGCAGGTCACGTTCTTTGTCGCCGACGTCAACCATGACGTAGTCTTTTCGCTCGTATTTTTTGAAGCTATCTTCAGTGGGGAGCGAGTAACGTTTTGATGACATGCGGGCAGCCGGGAGAAGATAATACTATTCTTTTCCACCTGCATAGCATTTTGCCATAACTGCAAGATTTTGACCCCTCCTGGATACGTTGATCCAAATAAGCTCAGGGGTCATGATCCGCGCATTTGCTAGGGCTTGCGGCAAGGAACTCATCCCTAGGGCTCGAGATCGTTCAAAGTGTAGATCTTCTGCGTGTCAACTGACGAAACGAACCCGAAAAGGATCGTTTCGTCGACATCCTAGGGAGGTTTATTGCAGCACTGTTTCTCTCCTCAAATAGTAAATCGCCTCATGCTCGATATGTCTCGCGGTGCCGGACAGGTCTCCCAGCAGCTCGAGAAGCCACCCCAGGTTGCAAATGTGTACCTCGCCCAACTCGTCAGCGCAGATACCAAGTGCGGCACCTATCGCGCTGACTCCCAACTCCGCAGCAAGCGCTGAGTTCTCAGCGCCTCTTTGAAGGGTTTTAAGTCTTTCAGCCTGCTCTTCGGTAGGTACTGCTTTGGGGTTGAGTGCTAGCGTTGAGAACTCTTCCAGCATGCAGGGAAGGAGCGCGTTTATCGACAGTGTTTTCATGGTGTGCGCTCCAGAGAGTTGAGAAAGTCACATAAATCGTTGTGAGCTAATTCACTGAGGAAGGTGATCGCTGAGAAAATAGCGTCCTCTCCATGAATGTCGATTTGTGCTGGATCAGCGCAGCCGTTGTGTCCCAAATTATTTGTGAGTACTTTTGCCAACTGATTGATGGTCAATAATTGGCATTCCAAACGGTAGGGGATCTTGTCTACTTGCTTCATGGGCGCCCTCCGTATGCTTCAGGCGATGCACCATTTCGTTGCTGTTTCAAATCCTCGACAAGTGCCGCGGTGAACCGGTTTTCAAAATCTTCATGCATGCAATCAATACCGTTTGCTTGATCCATGCAGAACAGCTCTCCCATGCGCGCCATGTGGTGAGCATCCGAGTGTTCATCGGTTGTCAGTTTCAACGCCTTGAATGCGGTTTCAGCTGATTTGAGCGTTTGATATGCATCCTCCAAGGCGCTCAACGTCTCATCGGTGATGGAAATGATGGTATTCAGAGGGCTGCTCATTGACCTGCCTCCTGTAGTGCAGGCTTTCTCACGACTTTATGCACCCAGGTGAGTGTCGAGGTGGTATCAGACGCTCCTATTGATTCTTTCCAGGCCTGCTTATTGTCTTCTTCGCAGATGTATGTGGGGTTGTTTGCGTTCTCCCAGGCATCGGTGACAGCCTCCTCCAGTTCCAGACCCAGGCACTGTATTGCGCGCAGATAGCCTTCCATGTGTTGCTGGCGAATCGCACCAGGTGCTTTGGTTATGTCTTCGAGAATCAAGTCGTTGATCAGCACCTCTGTGAGGGCATTTAAGCCCTGAGCGGCAAACATGAGGCGTTCGGCTTTTGGCATGCAAATCATTGGGCACCTGCGCGGCGATTACCAAATTCGACATCGTGGGTCGCTGAGTCCAGTAACGCTTTGCTGGCTTCGATCAGGAAGCGGATCGCATAGATTTCATAAGCGCCCAGTTCACCGTCAATCAGATGGTCAAGCAGGCGTTCAGCGGAGCCCAGTAGGCAGCTTGAAGTGTTCATTGCATCAATAACCGGAGTGCCGGGTTGAACCTGCAGTAAATATTTCCTTTGGTGGACTCCCGAGAACATATGGAAGGGCTGAGCGGTGGTGAGTAATTGCTCACCGGGATTCTGGCTATCTGTAGAACCTTTCATTTCACATCTCCGTCAGTGTCAGGCTGCGAGCGATGTCGAACTAAGGCTGGGCTTGGGCATTGTGACCGTTTCACAGATTTGGCTTCGAGCCAAGCCTGATGCCAAATTTCCTGCTCGCGTTCAGAGCATAGAAATTTTGGTGCTCATGTTCTCTAGGTGTGACCTTGGAAAACTCCTAAAGCTTTGGCAGAAATTGCTTACCAATGGGAATGAAAAATCAGGAGTGAATGCAGGAAATTGCTAACACCTATTTCTTGGAAGGTGAGGCAAAACCAAACAGAGCTTTTTAAACATAATCTTGAGATAAAGGCTTTAACTTTAGTGCGCTCGGCTTATGGATACTGTCCGGATTTACTAAGCTAGAGGCTCTGGAATACAGGCATTACGCGGGAAGTAGGTATCGTTGCCATGATGAGTATTTTTTTGGGGGGGACGTGCCGCAGATAGGTTGTGAATAGGCATTATGGTTTTGAGTAACCATGGGTTAAACATACTAACGGGCCTCATGCGTGATCGTATAAAAGATGACGACGAAGGCCGGTTGTCCAGATCAATGAGATGGGTGTGAAGACTTGAGTCGGCACAGAACGCGCCTAGACTGGCTGTGACCGTGGTTTTCCTCGGTCCGCCTTTTGTTGAGAGTACTGCAGCGATTTTCATGGCGATGGTCTCTAAAGTGAAGAATCAGAGACGACGCGTAGATCAGGCTATGCCTGGATCACCAGCTTGGGTGACCCGATTGAGATATGGCTCCACGACCTGGACTCGAACCAGGGACCCAATGATTAACAGTCATTTGCTCTACCAACTGAGCTATCGCGGAATGCGGCGTATCTTACTGATTGAAAAGGATAAGTCAATCGATTTGTGTGATTTCCAGCAGGATATGCGCGGTTCCTTTGGCACCTTTTATCTGGTGTTTGAGTTCAGCGACTCGCCGTTCATGTTGATCGTGAACCTGGGGAGTGCGTAGCGCATGGCTTATGTGCTGTCGTTGCTGCCACCCAGCATGTCGCTATCTGAACGGGCGCAAACAGCGCGGCTTCCAGGGAATGCTGCCAAACAGAGCCGCCCATACGCTGCCACCAACTGCTCCAACGTAAACGCCAGATTCCGCCCGCTGGGATTGGGCAGCACCCACACCGCAGCATCCCCCAACGTCCGCGGTTGCAGCCCCCACGCCACCTCGCGTTGCCCCGACAACGCGCAATAACCCGCCTTGCCCAGGAACGCCACATAGCGCGGTGCATACTGGCGGATTTTGTTTTCAAAGCCCTCGGCCGCCGCCTTGAATTCATCCTGGGACAGTTGATCGGCCCGCGCCGTTGGCCGTTCCACGACGGTCGTCAGCCCGCAGTGGTACTGCAAGATTGTCCGATCATCCTCGGGCCGAACTTGATGTGGGGTAAACCCGGCCAGGTGCAAGGTGCGCCAGAAGCGGTTGCTGCGTCCGGCAAAATGATGGCCCTGGGCGGCCGCCAGCAGGCCCGGATTGATCCCGCAAAAAATCACGGCCAGCCGCTCGGCCAGGATGTCTTCCAGTCCTTGACTCATGTGGGGGCACCTTGCGCCAGGTTGTCCAGCAACCACTGGCTGAAGCTGCGCGCCAGTGGGTCGTTTTCGCTGTCGCGGTGGGTCAGCAAGGCCCAGTTGGGGCCGCGAATGGTCGCGTCGACCAAAGGTTGCAGCAGGCCGTTGTCCCGCGCGTGCTGGCTCAGTAACTGGCTGACCAGTGCGATGCCCAGGCCACCGCAGGCTGCGTCCAGCAGCAGGCCGGGGTCGGAGAAGTTCAGGCCCTGGTCCTGCTGGCCCACGTCGATCCCGGCTTCCACCGCCCAATGGCTCCAGTCCATTTCCCGCTCGCCATGCAGGGTCGTGCGTTGCTCGTGGGGCAGGGCCAGTACGCTGGGGTGCGCGGCGGGATACAGGCGGTCGGTGTGCAGCACTTTGAAGCTGCACTCGGCCTGGGCGCTGATGTCGTCGCGCACGGCGAGGTCGATGGTCTGGGTGGCCATGTCGGGTACTTCGTCGGTGCTGAACAGCCACAAATCCACGTCCGGGTGGTGTCGGCGGAAGTCGGCCAGGCGCGGCAACAGCCAGTGGCGGGCAAAGGCGGGCGTGGTGTTGAGTACCAGTTGATTGGCCTTGCGGTACTGCCCCAGCCGACGTACGCCCACTGACAACTGTTGCAACAGGGCCTGGGTGGTGCTGAGGAAATCATGGCCGGCATCGGTCAGGGCGACGCTGCGCCCGTTGCGAAAGAACAGCGGCTGTTCCAGGTACGCTTCGAGACTGCGGATCTGTTGGCTGATGGCCGATTGGGTCAGGTGCAGTTCGTTGGCAGCCTTGTGAAAACTGCCCAACCGCGCCGCCGCTTCGAAGCCGCGCAGTGCCCCCAGGGGCGGCCAGTGTTTAAGCATGCTGATAAGTTTCTCTAATCATTTACCTGCAAAATCCATCGTTTGTTTGGCGGTTTGGCCAAACGTAGCATGGATCCCCATAGCGTGTACGTCGTTTTCGGTGAACACAAAGGCTTAACTCAGAAGGGGGTTGTCATGCTGCAGAACGAGATGCCACACAGCGGCTGGAGGATGCCGGCGGAATGGGCCAGGCACGCTGCGACCTGGATGGTCTGGCCCCATAACCAGGCACTCTGGGAGGCGGGATGGCGCGTGACCCTGGCCCAGGTGCAGGCGGATTTTGCGCGGGTCGCCAATGCCATCGCGCGGTTCGAGCCGGTGAAGCTGGTGGTTGACCCTTGTGCACTCGACACGGCCAAAGCCCTGTGCGGCCCCAACATCGAACTGATCGCGCTGGCGGTCAACGACAGTTGGTGCCGCGACTCCGGCCCCAGCTTTATTGGCCACCCGCAATTGGGCCTGGCCGGTGTGAGCTGGCGTTTTAACGCGTGGGGCGGCAAGTCGGCCCACGACCTGGACGAAAGCCTGGCCCGGCGCACCCTCAACCACTTGGGCCTGCCATGCTTTGGCACGCCGTTGAGCAATGAAGGCGGGGCGATTCATGTGGACGGTGAGGGCACGTTGATTACCACCGAGTCGGTGTTGCTCAACCCCAATCGCAACCCGGGCATGGGCAAGGCCGAGATGGAGGCGTTCTTTGCGCGCTGGCTGGGGGTGACAAAAACCATCTGGCTGCCGGGCGATCCGGATTACGTCACCGGGGATATGACCGACGGCCATGTCGATGGTGTGTGCGCCTTTGCCCGCCCCGGCGTGTTGCTGGTGGACGCCACCCACGACCAGGGTTCGGTGTACGCCGAGGTGGCACGGGCAAACCGCCGCGCCCTGGAGTTGGCCACCGATGCCAAGGGCCGCCGGTTCGAGTTGATCGAACTCTTTGAGGCCAGCGAGGCGGTGGATGCCGACGCCGAGGTGTTTTGCGCGTCCTACACCAACTTTTACATCGCCAACGGCGCGATCATCATGCCGGCCTATGGCATTGCGGCCGACCAGGTGGCCGCCGAGGTACTGGCCCAGGCATTCCCGGATCGCGAGGTGGTACCGGTGCGTATCAACCACCTGGCCCATGGCGGCGGCGGCGTGCATTGCATCACCCAGCAGCAGCCGGCCTGGCCGGTGGAGGGCTGATGCCATGACCTTGATGACCATCGCCACCACCCAGATGCCCTGCACCTGGGATTTGCCGCACAACCTTGATCAAGCCGAACGGCTGGTGCGTGAAGCGGCCAGCCAGGGCGCCCAGGTCATTCTGCTGCAAGAACTGTTTGCCACGCCGTATTTCTGCATCGAACAGCAACACAAACACCTGGCCTTGGCTGAGGAGTACCGCCATAGCGCGGTGCTCAAGCGCTTCGCCGCGCTGGCCGGGGAGCTGGGCGTGGTGCTGCCGTTGAGCTGGTTCGAAAAGGCCGGTAACGCCTACTTCAATTCTCTGAGCGTGGCCGATGCCGACGGGCAACTGCTGGGGGTGTATCGCAAGACCCATATTCCCAACGCCATTGGCTATCAGGAGAAGGAGTACTTCAGCCCCGGCGACACCGGCTTCAAGGTCTGGGACACCGCGTTCGGCCGCCTCGGCGTGGGTATCTGCTGGGACCAGTGGTTCCCCGAGACCGCGCGCTGCCTGGCGTTGCTGGGCGCCGAGGTGTTGCTGTTTCCCACCGCCATCGGCTCCGAGCCGGGTTGTGCCAGCCTGGACTCCCGTGATCACTGGCAGATGACCATGCGCGGGCACGCCGCCGCCAATCTGTTGCCGGTGGTGGCGGCCAATCGTGTCGGCCGGGAAGTGGCGACCAGCGACCCGGCCTTGCAGATGGCATTCTACGGCTCGTCGTTTATCTGCAACCACAAAGGCGCACTGCTGGCCGAGGCCGACCGCGCCAGCAGCGGCGTGCTGCTCCAGTGCCTGGACCTGGCGGCCATGGCCGAAGAGCGCCTGACCTGGGGCATCTACCGCGACCGCCGCCCGGACATGTATGGCGGTTTGCTGACCCAGGACGGTCGCCATCTGCATCCACGCTGGCAGACCCAAGGGGTATGACATGAAGCTGATCCACTGCACCCTGGCCCTGAGCATCGTCATCCCGACGGTACAGGCCGACGAAAAGATCCTGCGCCTGTACAACTGGGCCGACTATTTTGCCGAAGACACCCTGGCTCGCTTTACTGCCGAAACCGGGATCCAGGTGATCTACGACGTGATGGATGGCAGCGAGACCCTGGAGGCCAAGCTGATGGCCGGTGGCAGTGGCTATGATCTGATCTTCCCCGGCGATACGGTGGGCGAGCGCTTGATGCGCGCCGGCAGCCTGCAACCGCTGGATCCGGCGAAACTTGCGGCGCTGGAGGATATCGAACCAGGCCTGCAACAACTGCGCAGTCATTACCGCGCGTCAAATCAGGCCACAGTGCCCTACACCTGGGGCACGATTGGCCTGACCTATAACGCCGAGCAAATCCTACAGCGCATGCCGAATGCGCCGGTCAATAGCCTGGACCTGTTGTTCAAGCCGGAACTGGCGCGCCAATTTGCCGATTGCGGCATCTCGCTGATCGACTCGCCCGACGAGGTACTGGCCGTCGCGCTGATTTACCTGGGGCGCGAACCGCGCAGTGCCAAGCCCGAAGACCTGGCCGCGGCCAGCGCCCTGTTGCTCAAGCTGCGGCCATACATCCGCAAGTTCCAGTCGCAGCCGGTGACTGACCTGGTCAATGGCAACCTGTGCCTGTCCCTGGGCTACAGCGGCGACATGACCCAGGCGCAACGGGCGGCGGATGCGGCGGGTAAAAAGGCGCGCTTCCAATACCACATCCCCCGCGAGGGCACGACGGTGTGGATGGACACCATGGCCATCCCCGTGGATGCGCGGCATCCGGAATATGCCTACGCGTTTATCAACTTTGTCATGCGCCCGGAGAACATGGCGGCCATCAGCAATTTCACCGGCTACCCCACGGCCAATGCCAAGGCCCGCGCCAGTGTGGATCCGGCCATGGGCAACAACCCGGACATTTACCCGGACGACGCCACCTTCAAGCGAATGGTGGCCGGCCAGGATATTCCCCAGGCCGATATGCGCGCACGCATGCGGGTTTGGACTAAATTCAAGACGGCCGTCGGTCAATGACGGCACCTACAGAGGTACACATGAGCACACGTCGCCAATTCATCAAACAGGCCGCTGTGGTGGCCAGCCTGGGCGCCGCCGCCTCCATGGGGCTGCCCGTGCAGGCGGCACTCCTGGGCCGCTGGTTCATGCCCGACGAGGGTGAGAAACACCAGCGTGCCTTTATCGCCTTCGGCGCCCAGGAGGCGATTCACCAGGACTTTACCCCCGCTGTGCAGGACGCCCTGGGCCGTATCGCCCGGGCGATTGCCGCGTACGAGCCGGTCACGGTGTTCTGCCGCGAAGAAGAGCGTGAGTTGGCCGAAGAAAAATGCGGCACCCGCAACATCACCTTCGTGCACACCGAACTGGATGACATCTGGATGCGTGACACCGGCGCCAACTTTGTCGTGGATGACAATGGCCAGTTGGGCGCGGTGGACTTCAACTTCAACGGCTGGGGCAACAAGCAGCAGCACGCCGACGATGCCGAACTGGCGGCTCACGTTGCCGAGCTGGCAGGCGCCACCTATATCCGCAGCGAACTGGTGGGCGAGGGCGGTGCCATCGAAGTGGACGGCCACGGCACCGGGATCATGACCGAAAGCAGTTGGATCAATAGCAACCGCAACCCCGGCTGGAGCAAGGCCGACGTCGAGGCCGAACTGAAGAGCCGGCTGGGCTTGCGCAAGATCATCTGGTTGCCGGGCATCAAGGGCAAGGACATTACCGACGCCCATGTCGACTTTTACGCACGCTTTGTCTCGCCGGGCGTGGTCATCGCCAACCTGGACACCGACCCCGAGTCCTACGACCACCAAGTGACCTTGGCCCACCTGGATATTCTCAAGCAGGCCACCGATGCCGATGGCCGGCCGTTGCAAATACACACCGTATCGCCGCCGCTCAACCCGCGCAGCAACCGTTTCAGCCGTGACAATCCGGACTACGCCGCCGGCTACATCAACTACTTCGTGATCAATGGCGCCGTGATCGCCCCGCAGTTTGGCGACAAGGCCGCCGACCGCAAGGCATTCGACCTGTTGTCCCGACTCTATCCGGGACGCAAGGTGGTGCAGCTGGATATCGACGCCATTGCGGCCGGCGGTGGTGGCATTCACTGCGTGACCAGCCATCAGCCTTGGGTTTAGCTTGTGGCCCCGGCCAGGCGCCCGAGGCGCAACCAGCCAATCAACACGGTCGCGATCAGCAAGAAACCCAGGTAGCCAAACAGCGGGTAAACCTGGCCGACCAGGCTGATAAAACCGATCAGGCTGCCGGCAAAGGCCAGTGTGGCAAAGGCCGCCGAACCGACCCGGAATGTACGGGTGCCGGGTGGCAGCAGGCGGGCCGAGAAGGAGTACAAAGTGCCGACGGCGGTATTGAGGATCATCAGGAAGATAATCACCGCCATCAGCAGCCCGAGCGCCGGCGAGACTTCGCTGGCGATGGACAGCATCGGCATCGGCAGATCCGCCACGCTGTCCAGGCGCGACAACAACCCCAGGCTCATGACCAGCATCAGCAGGCCCAATATGGCACCGCCGAGAATTCCGCCCCAGACTGCCTGTTTTTCGCTTTTCGCCGCGCCGCCCATGATTGCCAGGATCGGTACGCCGGCCACAATGTTGTAGGACACGTACAGCAATGCGCCGAGCAGCCAATGGCTGGCGCCGGCACTCTGGCGGGCGGCCAGTTGGTCCAGCTCAGGGAAGCTCAGGCCTCGGGTGGCAACGCCATATAGCGCCACGCCGACTGCCGTGAGGATCAAGAACGGGGTGACCGAGCCGATCAGGCCGATGACCTTGTGCACATCCAGGCACACAATAACGATCACCACCAGGGTGACCGCCACGCTGCCCAGGGTGGCCGGGATGCCGAACTGCTGTTCCAGCAATGCGCCGCCGCCCGCGAGCATCACCACCGTTACCGCAAACATGAAAAAGGTGATCATCAGGTCGACCAGCACCCCCAGGTGCCGCCCGCACAACGCATACACCACATCTTTATGGGAGGTGGCGCGCAGGCGGTTTCCCATGCCCGCCAGCGCCATCCCAAGGAAGGTGAACAATGCCGCGCTGAGCACTGCGCCGAGCAATCCCCATACGCCGAAATCGACGAACATCAGCAACAGTTCCCGACCCGAGGCGAACCCCGCACCAACGATCACGCCGACAAATGCACCGGCAATCTTCAGACTCTCTTTCATGACGACTTCCCTTGAATTGTTTTTGTTAAGGGGCGTGCGAGCTTGCTTGTGAAACACCGCAGGCGTAACGCGCAGTCCTTGAACCAACGCGTTGCCTTGAGGTTTGTGGCGAACTATCAGCGGGTAGGCGGGCCGACCCAGGCCTGGACTTCGATTTCTACATCGACCCCCAGCGCCAGTTGCGTACCACCGACCGTGGAGCGCACCGGGAATCCCTGCTTGAAGTAGCGTGCGTACACCTCGTTGAAACCGGCGAAATGCTGCATATCTGATAGCCACACCGTGGCCTTCACCACCTGGTCAAACCCGGCACCGCATTCGGCCAGGGTTTCGCCGATGCGGCTCATGACGGCTTCGGTTTGCAGTTGGATATCACCGCGTACCACTTCGCCCTTTGGGTCCATGGGTACTTGCCCGGAGAGGTACAGCAGATCGCCCGCCCGAATGGCTTTGGAGAACGGGTAGGGCAGGTGACTGGGATAACGCTGGAGACTTTCTGACATGACAAGGAACCTCGGCAGAGTGAATGATCAGCGCAAGCGGGCCGCAGCCAGGCGCTGTGGTTCTACGCCCTGGCGCCGCAGCGCTTCAGGCAAGGGTTGATCGAGCAATAGGGCGCAGGCCAGTTGCGAGACGCCTGCCGCCGACTGGATGCCATAACCGCCCTGGGCGGCAAGCCAGAAGAAGCCTTCACACTGTTCGTCCCAGCCGACCACCAGGTCGCCATCGGCCACGAATGAGCGCAGGCCGGCCCAGCTGTGGCGTGGCCGCCGAATGCTCAGGGAAGTGGCGGCTTCGATGTGATAAATCCCGGTGGCAACATCCAGCTCTTCGGGCATCACGTCCTGTGGCGGGACCGGGTCGGCGTTGGCCGGTGAGCCCAGCAGTTGGCCGGCGTCGGGTTTGAAGTAAAAGCTTTCATCGATGCCGATAACGGCGGGCCAGCGTGAAAAGTCGACGCCCTCGGGGCCATCGAAGGTGAATGCGGTACGGCGGCACGCTTGCAAGCCGACCGGTGCTACGCCGCATAGCTGTGCAACCTGGTCGGCCCAGGCGCCAGCGGCGTTGACCAGGTTACGTGCGCGCATTTGCCGACCGTCGGCCAATGTCAGCAGCCAGTAACGGCCCTGGCGGGTGGCGCCACTCAACTGCGCGTTGCACTGCAAGACCCCACCGGCACGGCGCATCGCCCGCAGGAAACCCTGGTGTAGCGCATGCACATCCAGGTCACGGGCCTCGGTTTCAAGCATGGCACCGGCGATCGCCTCCGGGCGCAGGCAAGGCACCAGTGACAGCGCCTGTTCGCGATCGATCAGCGACACATTGGCTGCGGTAGCCAAGTGGCTGTCGAAGGTTTTTTTCAGCAATGGCTGCTGTTCGTGATTGGCAACATACAGGCAGCCGCGAGGTTCAAGCAGTGCGTGCTCGGTAAAGTCTGCCGGTGGTTGCTCGTAGAAGGCCCGGCTGGCGCGGGTCAGCGCTTGAATCTGCGGGGTGCCGTAGGTTTCCATGAACATGGCGGCAGAACGGCCAGTGGCGTGATAACCCGGCTGGCTCTCACGCTCGAGCACCACCACACTGGCCTCACTTGCCAGGCGATAGGCCAGTGAAGCCCCTGCAATGCCCCCGCCGATAATGGCGAAATCGAAACAATCGCGGTCCTGCATGCCTGAGTACCTTCTGTGTGCGAATGGGTTTTTCTCGTTTTTGATAATTCTCACATAAGAGAAATGTAGGGTATGAGAATTTCCCAGTCAAGCCTTCCTCGTGGGTTAATATTCCGGGCTTGGTCCACGACAGAGAGTCAGCATGAGTTCCGATCAGACAGCGCCCGCTTCGTGTTCCACGGCCCATCCGCTGATAGATCGCAGCCAGGTAGGCGCCCGCCTGCGGGGGATCCGCAAAAACCAGCAGCTGACGCTCAAGCAATTGTCTGAGCGTTCGGGCGTGGCGCTGTCGACCTTGTCGAAGATGGAACTGGCGCAGGTATCGGTGAGCTACGAAAAACTGGCGGCGGCGGCGCGGGCGCTGGGCGTGGATATTGCGCAGTTATTCATCCCGGAAACGACCGCGCCCAACCAGGTCCAGCCCACCGTGGTCAGCACCGCCATAGATAGCGCGGCGGGCTACAGCACGGGCAATTATGACTATCACCCGATGGCCGGGGACTTCCCCGGGCGGCGCATGACGCCGATGTACGCACGCATCTTCGCCCGTGAACTGACCCAGTTTGACGACTACATCCGCCACCCCGGCCAGGAGTTCGCGGTGGTGCTGTCCGGACGGGTGCGGATTCAATTCGAAACGGGCGAGTCCATCAGCATTGGCTGTCGCGAAACCGCTTATTTCAATAGCGGCATCGGCCATATCTACCTCGCCGAAAGCGAGGCGGACGCTGAAGTGATGGTGGTGATGACGGATTACTGAGGTGTGCTGGCGACGCTGCTCATCCAGTATTGCGCTTGGCCGCTGTGCTCATCGATCTCCTCATGGGTGACCACAAACCCTTGTGACAGGTAGAACTGGTAACTGGCGCTGTTGTTTTTATAAACCGCCAAGGTCAGTACGGGCTGCTGCTTCCTGGCGTGCGCCACCAGCTGTTTGCCGAGGCCCTGGCCCTGGCAGTCGGGGGCGACAAACAGCGCGGCCATCTGCTGCTCGAGCAACGAGTAAAACCCCACCACGGTCGATTGACGCTCAATGACGAAGGTCTGGGATGCAGGGAGGTACACGTTGCGCATGTTCTCGACCTGCGACTGCCAGAAGGCGGCGTCGATAAAGTCGTGGGCTATGAGCGAGGCATCCAGCCAGATCTGCAGGACGCAATCGAGGTCTTTGGGGTCAAGGGGTCTGATCATTTTTCAAGTCTTGCGATGGGTTATTCGACGCTCAGGCCGGCGCGCTGTTGCAGTGCGCCGGGCAGCCCGCCAGGCCTGATACTGCGCGGTTGCGCAGGATCAGGGAGCTGGTACAGATTACAGGGTCTGCACGATGATCTGGCTCTTGAGGTCGTTGACCATGCTTTCGATCACCGGCTTCATCGCCTTGAAGTCCTCGGGGCTGCACACCGTATTGGCATGGGCGAACTTGAAGTGGCGGGTGATCAGCACCGTGTTGCCTTCCTTGGCGTAGGTGGCCTGGTAGTCAAAGCCGGCCTGTTGCAGGGACTGCGGCTTGGGCACGGCGAGCACGGTGACTTCCTTGGGGAACTCGAAGCGGGCCTGCTCCTGGGTTTCTCCGGAGAGGCAACCGAAGCCTTGGGTGCGGTCTTTCTCGGAGGCGAAGGCAAACACGTTCTGCGCAATGCCGCCGACCAGGCTGCTGAGCGCTGGCACGCCGGTGGGGCCTGGAAGGTTGACCAGGTTGTCGGTGCGCCCTTCAAGGGTGTTCTTGAACGGGTTGACTTCATCCTGCAGGGAGTCGCTTTTGAACGTGCCCTGGCCCGTTTGCCCGTACCAGCCGAGGACGTTGCGGATCATCGAGTCGCGGTCAGCCGGTTTCATCGCATTGAGCAGGTAGCGATTGAACTCCGAGCCCCAGCCTTCCACGGTGGTGGCATGCACAAAGTCCGCCGCGCCGTTGCTGTCGACCTTGAATAGCAGGTCGTTGGTAACCTTGCCGGTTTGCGCGGCCGGGGTCTTGGCCAGTTCGCCCGATTGCGTCAACAGCACCGGCTTGCCCAGCACCGGGATCGGCAGGTAGCCGGCGGCGATGGCCGTGGCGGTAGAGTCCAGGTACAGATCCAGGGCCGGCACATACGTGATCGCATGGTTGAGCACGCCCAGGGTGGGTACTTTGGCCAGGGTGTAGCTGTTACCCAGGTTGACCAGCACCGGCGAACTCTCGATCGCTACTGCGCGCAGCATGGCTTCCAGCAGGGCCACATGGTCCTTGCAGTCGCCATAGCGGTTGTCCAGCACGGCCTGGGCTGGATGCGGTACTACGCCGCCCGCGCCGACATACACCGCGACATAACGAATGTTCTTACGCACCCAGTCGCTCAGGGCCAGGGCTTTGCTGCGCGGGGTGCTCAGGTTGGCCGTGAGTTCCTTGGCCAGGGCGGCAATGGCCGGCGTCACTTCGACCTGGGCCCTGGCCTCATAGGCCTGGGCGAAGTCCTTGTAGCTGGCGAACGTCGAGACCGCGAGGAATTGGCCGTAATCGACATAGGACACGGCGCCGGTTTCCATGCGAGCTTTTTCCTGCGGTACGTAGTCCCAACGGTACACCTTGCGCCCGGCTGCCGCGGCCGGGGTGCTGGCCTTGAAGCCCCGGGCATCGACGAACAGCGGCTTGTCGGCTGGCAAGTCGTAGCTCAGGCTCAACTGCTCGGCATCGTAGAAGTCCGGCACGAAGAAGTCTTCGAACTGCTGCGGGAACAGCGCCGTAGTGCGCTGGCGCTGGTAGCGCAGGACCAGCCGGTCACCGACCGCCACCTCTGGAAAAATCACCACCTTGACCCGCGAGTCCTGGAACATCGGCGCCTGGGAAGAGGCAGTTTCCTGCTGCTCCTTGATCTGTTCGGCGCCCACCTTCACCTTGCGGCCATCGGGTTTCTGGGTGAAGGCTTGCAGCACTTCGAGGTTTTCCAGGGAGCGGTTGTAGCTCAGCGAACGTTGCGCGTTGTGCTTGATCGCCCGTTCTTCGTTGATCCGCGTGACCAGCTCGATGGTCTGGACGAAACTGCCATCGGCATTGATCACGTAGGACTGTTGGTTTTTTTCGAAGGTGGCCGAGTGATCGGTTTCATCGGTAGCGGCCTGGGCCGTCAGTGAACAGACAGCCAAAAACAGTGCGCCCAGCAGGCGCACAGAGGGCAGGTAAAAGCCTTGCATAGAGATCCTTCTGACTAATGCGACGCTCACTCGGCGGGGAAGAGCGCGGTGTGATAAACGAATCGTTTAATGCGACGCATTATTATATAGATGCCCGAAAAATGCAGGCTTTTTAGTGGCCCCTGCGAACATCCCCCAACGAATCACGCTGCATCGACTGCAGGTTTTTCTCGATGGTTTCGCAGATGGCTTCGGTCTGGATCTGGTGTTCGCTGGAGCGAAACGGGCTTTGCAGGTCAGTGCCGATACGTTCGATGGCCAGCAGCATAAACCCCACCACCGTCGATGCCAGCGGGGTGAACCAGCCCAGGGACTCCACCAGCCCCACCGGCACGATCAGGCAGAACAGCGAGATAAACAGCCGTGGAAAATACACATACGGGTAGGGCAGTGGCGTATTGGCAATGCGCTCCATGCCGCCCTGGCTGTTGGACAAGTCCACCATGGTTGATTCGAGCCGCGCCAGGCGAATACTGTCCAGGCGCCCGGCCTTGTACTCGCGCGCCAGCAGGGCGGCGGAGCCGGTCAGGATGTCGTTGGCAAAGTTGTTGGTAGCACCGTTGCGCGCAAACTCATCCCCAGGAATAAACGCCCGCACTTCCTCCGGGCACGGCTCGCCCCGTAGGTGCGCCGCCAGGCAGTTCACATAGGCCACGTGGCGGCGCAGCAGGGTCGACTTGATCGGGTTGACCTCGCTGCCTGGGTCATCGAGCAACGTCAGCACCTGCCGCGCAAAGCTGCGCGAATTGTTGACCATCGCGCCCCACAGCGTGCGCGCTTCCCACCAGCGGTTGTAGGCGCTGGTGTTACGAAAACTGATCAGCACCACCAGCGCCGAACCAAGCAGCGTCAAGGGCATCAGCGGCAGGTTGATCTTCGCGTTGAGAAACAGCATGAAGTCCACGGTGACCGCGATATCCCAAAGCAGCAGCCAGAACAGTGCCCAGCCGACATAACCCATGGTCTTGATAATCAGGCGGTACTTTTTGACGATGGCAGCTTTCAAACACAAACCTCCGAGCGGGCGAAAAGCATCAGTGCCCTAGCTCGGACGGTGTTTGCGCAAGAAAGGTTCGCCGCGCCTTACGCGTCGTGCAGGGAAATGCGCGAGGTCTCCGGCAAGGCCAGGCCCCCGGCCAGCGCGAGCAGGGCCACGGCAATCAGGTAAAACGCCGGGGACAGGTTGCTGCCGGTGGTGCTGATCAGCCACGTCGCCACTAGTGGCGCAGTGCCGCCAAAGATCGTGTAGGCCATGTTGTAGGTAATCGCCGAGGCGGTGTAGCGCGTGCGGGTCGGGAACGTTTCCGAGAGCAGGGCCGCCGTGACCACGCCGCACAACACCGCGCCCACCGCCAGCAGCATCACGCCGACGATGGACGCGGCGAACGAGCCGGAACTGGCCATCAGGAACGAGGGATACACCACCACCATCAACAGCCCGCAGGCGGTCATCACCGTGACGCGCCGCCCGACGCGGTCGGAATACCAGCCGGCCAGCGGGCACATTGCCGCAGCGAAGATCAGTGCAATCAGCGACACCAGCAACGCCGTCGCCCGGCTCAGGCCACCGGCCACTTGCAGGTACGTGGCAAAGTATGTGGTGAACATATAAAACGACAGCGCCGTCAGCGACACAAAGGCGCCCAGGCAGCAGATCGCCGCGCCATGGTTGCGCAGGGTTTCCTTGAGCGGCGAATGGGCCACCGCGTGCTCCTGCTTGACCGCCTGGAACGCCGGGGTCTCATCCAGCCGCCAGCGCAGGTACAGGCCAACCAGGCCCAGTGGTGCGGCAATCAGGAACGGCAGGCGCCAGCCCCAACTGCCCATGGCTTGGGCCGACAGCGAGGCCTCCAACGCATAGGCCACCACCGCCGCCGAGGCGAAGGCGGCAAAGGTCGACACCGGGATAAAGCTGCCGTACCACGCCCGTTTATCGCTGGGCGCGTGTTCCATCAGGTAGGCGCAGGCGCCGGCGTATTCACCGCCGGCGGAAAAGCCCTGGGCGCAGCGGATCAACGAAAGCAGAATCGGCGCGGTAACGCCAATCGCGGCATACGTGGGTAGCAGGCCGATCAGGGTGGTGGCCCCGGCCATCAGCAAAATCGTCATCGCCAGGGTGCGCTTGCGGCCGATGCGATCGCCCAGCATGCCGAAAAAAATCCCACCCAGGGGCCGAAAGGCAAAAGCCACGGCAAACACCGCGAACGTCTTGAGCAACGCCGCGCTGGCATCGCCACTGGGGAAAAACTGTTGCGCGATAGTGGTGGCGAGAAAGCCATACACGGCGAAGTCGAACCACTCGACAAAATTGCCGATACCGGCGGCGACGATGACTTTTCTCAGGGTTTGCGGCGGGACCTGTTCGGTAGATGCGCGCGTCATGGCGGGGCCTCGGCATTTTGTCAGTAAGCCCTCGATTATCGGGAAAGCGCCCGGGGCGGCTTACTTCAAAAGTGTCATCGGCGTAGTCAGCACCGACCTGGCAAGGCCCTGAAGATCAAATGTGGCTGGCTTGCCAGCGATAGCGGTGGGTCAGCCAACATCAATCCCAGCAATACCGCCGCCATCGCAGCCTCGCTGGGGCTCGACAGCTCCTACATTGATCCTCAGGGATTGGAGGATTGCATTTCACTGCCACCGCAGGATGCACACGGTACTCAATGTACTGAAGATCCAATGTAGGAGCTGGCTTGCCAGCGATAGCGGCGGGTCAGCCAACATCAACTCCAGCAATGCCGCCGCCATCGCAGCCTCGCCAAGGCTCGACAGCTCCCACCTTGATCTTCAGGGTCTGGAGGATTGCATTTCACTGCCACCGCAGGATGCATACGGCACTCAATGTACGACGATCCAATGTAGGAGCTGGCTTGCCAGCGATAGCGGTGGGTCAGCCAACTTCCATCCCAGCAATGCCGCCGCCCTCGCAGCCTCGCCGGGGCTCGACAGCTCCCACATTGATCCTCAGGGTTTGGAGGATTGCATTTCAGCTGCCACCGCAGGATGCATACGGTACTCAATGTACTGAAGATCCAATGTAGGAGCTGGCTTGCCAGCGATAGCGGTGGGTCAGCCAACATCAATCCCAGCAATGCCGCCGCCATCGCAGCCTCGCCAAGGCTCGACAGCTCCTACATTGATCCTCAGGGTTTGGAGGAGTGCATTTCACTGCCAGAGCAGGATGCACACGGTACTCAATGTACTGAAGATCCAATGTAGGAGCTGGCTTGCCAGCGATAGCGGTGGGTCAGCCAGCATCAACTCCAGCAATGCCGCCGCCATCGCAGCCTCGCCGGGGCTCGACAGCTCCTACATTGATCCTCAGGGATTGGAGGATTGCATTTCACTGCCACGGCAGGATGCATACGGTACTCAATGTACGACGATCCAATGTAGGAGCTGGCTTGCCAGCGATAGCGGTGGGGTCAGCCAACATCAATCCCAGCAATACCGCCGCCATCGCAGCCTCGCCAAGGCTCGACAGCTCCCACCTCGATCTTCAGGGATTGGAAGATTGCATTTCAGATGCGCTAGCGGCGCGCTCGAGGATCCTCGGGCCCGGTCCTTCCTGGCTCAAGGTATCGCCGGGGTTGCGCAACGGGCAGTCGTTAAGCGACAGGCAACCGCAGCCAATACAGTTGTCCAGGCTGTCGCGCAGGGCTTGCAGGGTTCGGATGCGTTCGTTGAGGTTGTCGCGCCAGGCCGAGGACATTTCTGACCATTGCGCGGCGGTCAGTTTGCTGTTCGGCGGATAGCGGCCCAGGGCGCGCTTGATCTCTTCCAGAGGGATGCCGGTACGTTGCGCCACTTTGATAATCGCGATGCTGCGCAGCACCAGCGACGGGAAGCGCCGTTGGTTGCCCGCGTTGCGGGTGCTGGCGATCAAGCCCTTGGACTCGTAGAAGTGCAAGGTGGAGATCGGTACGCCGCTGCGCCTGGCCACCTCGCCAATGGTGAGTGAGCGCACGCCGTCCGGGTGCTTTTCTGCTGCCATGGGGGTTGCCCTCAAGTTAAGTTGAGGTTTTATAGTCCTGCCCGATCTTTGCTGCAACCGCTTTGCGCCTGTGTGGGGTGGAGCGGCAGCGAACACACCACAAATCAGCGGAGCAGGGCATGGGCATTAGGATGCTAGTGGGCGGGGGCGTGGCAGCGGTAGCGGTGCTGGCCCTGGTTATCACGTTATGGGGCAATCAACCCTCAACCCAGGCAGCAGCGGCGTGGCCGGTAGCCAAGGTGGCGCTGGCCAAGGTGCGCCAGGGCGAGGCGCCTCGCCAGGCCTTTGCCGCCGGGGAACTGGAGGCGGCCAACCAGGTGCAGGTGGCTGCGGAAACCCCAGGGCGGATCACGCGGATCGCGTTCGAGTCCGGGCAAGCGGTCAAGGCCGGGCAGTTGCTGGTGCAGCTCAATGACGCCCCCGAGCAGGCCGACCGCTTGCGCCTGCACGCGCAACTGCGCAATGCCCAGACCCTGTTCCAGCGCATTCAAAAGCTTGAGGCCGTGAATGTCGCGACCCAGGAGCAACTGGACAACGCCACCGCCGCCCTGGACATGGCCAAGGGCGAGCTGCAACAGGTCGACGCGCGGATTGCGCAAAAAGCCATCCGCGCGCCGTTCGCCGGGCAACTGGGCATCCGCCGTGTGCATCAAGGCCAATACCTGCAGACCGGTGAAGCCATCGCCAGCCTGGTGGATGCCCAGCGCCTGCACGTGAATTTCGCCCTGAGTGAACAGTCGGCCCCAGGCTTGAGCATCGGCCATACCGCCGAACTCACGGTGGATGCCTTGCCCGGCCAGCATTTTTCGGCGCAGATCAACGCCATCGACCCGCTGATCGGCCAGTCGCGCTCGGTGCGGGTGCAAGCGACCCTGGCCAACCCCGGCGGGCCGTTGCAGGCCGGCATGTATGCCAGCGTGCGCCTGTCGGCGGTGCAGTCGCCCAGGGTGCTGGTGGTGCCGGAAACGGCCATCACCTATACCGCCTACGGGCAGACCGTGTTTGTCGCCAATGCCGATCCGGCCGGCACCTTGAGTGTGCGTCGCAGCCAGGTGACCACCGGGGAGCGTTGGCAGGGCCTGGTGGAAGTCACCTCGGGCCTGGCGCTGGACGACCAGGTGGTGGTCTCCGGGCAGCTCAAGCTCAGCGACGGCATGCCCGTCGAAGCGGTCGAGCAAAACACCCTGGACGTTGAAGGGAAACCCGCCTCATGAACTTCACCGACAGTTTTGTGCGGCGCCCGGTGCTGGCGCTGGTGGTCAGTAGCCTGATCGTCCTCGCCGGCCTGTTTGCCCTCGGCCAGTTGCCGGTACGCCAGTACCCGCTGCTGGAAAGCTCGACCATCACCGTCAGCACCGAGTACCCCGGCGCCTCGGCCGAATTGATGCAAGGCTTCGTCACCCAGCCGATCACCCAGGCCGTGTCGTCGGTAGAGGGCATCGACTACCTGGCGTCGTCGTCGGTCCAGGGGCGCAGCGTGATCACCCTGCGCATGACCCTCAACCGCGATTCGACCCAGGCGCTGGCCGAGACCATGGCCAAGGTCAATCAGGTGCGTTACCGCTTGCCCGACGATGCCTACGACCCGGTGGTCGAGCTGTCGGCCGGCGACTCCACCGCCGTCGCCTACGTGGGGTTTGCCAGTGACACGCTGTCGATTCCCGAGCTCAGCGACTACCTGTCGCGGGTGGTCGAACCGCAGCTGTCCGGGATCGACGGGGTAGCCAAGGTGCAGACCTTCGGCGGGCAGAACCTGGCGATGCGCCTGTGGCTGGACAGTGAACGCATGGCCGGGCGCGGAGTGACCGCCGCCGACGTGGCGCAAGCGGTGCGCCGCAATAACTACCAGGCCACGCCGGGGCAGATCCGTGGCCAGTTCGTGCTGGCCGACATTCACATCGACACCGACCTGACCAGCGTCGAGGCCTTCCGTGACCTGGTGATTCGCAACGATGGCACGGCCCTGGTACGCCTGCGCGATGTCGGCATCGTGGAGCTGGGCGCTGCGGCAACCCAGACCAGCGCCACCATGAATGGCCGCCCGGCGGTACACCTGGGGTTGTTCCCCACGCCTTCGGGCAACCCCTTGGTGATCGTTGATGGGATCCGCAAACTGCTGCCGCAAATCCAGCAGACCCTGCCACCGGGGGCCAATGTAGCCCTGGCCTACGAGACCGCACGGTTTATCGAGGCGTCCATCGAGGAGGTGCTGCATACCTTGCTCGAGGCCATGCTGATCGTGGTGCTGGTGATCTGGTTGTGCCTGGGCTCGCTGCGCAGCGTGGCGATTCCGGTGCTGGCGATTCCGTTGTCGATGCTCGGCGCGGCGGCCTTGATGCTGCTCTTCGGCTTCAGCCTCAACCTGCTGACCCTGCTGGCGATGGTATTGGCCATCGGCCTGGTGGTGGACGACGCGATTGTGGTGGTGGAAAACGTCCACCGGCATATCGAAGAAGGCCTGACGCCGGTGGCCGCCGCGTTGGTCGGCGCCCGCGAGATCGCCGGGCCGGTGATTGCCATGACTCTGACGCTGGCGGCGGTGTATGCGCCCATCGGCCTGATCGGCGGGCTGACCGGCACGCTGTTCCGCGAATTTGCCCTGACTTTGGCGGGGGCGGTGATTGTCTCGGGCGTGGTCGCCTTGACCCTGTCGCCGGTGATGAGCTCGCTGCTGCTCAAGCCCGGGCAACAGGAAGGACGCATGGCCAAGTTGGCCGAGCGGGTGTTTGGCGCACTGGCCGCGACCTATGGCCGGGTGTTGGGCTACTCCCTGGCGCGACGCTGGATCAGCGGCGGCGTTGCCGTGCTGGTGTGCCTGAGCCTGCCGTGGTTGTACACGCTACCGCAGCGCGAACTGGCGCCGCCCGAGGACCAGGCGGCGATATTGACCGCCATCAAGTCACCGCAGTACGCCAACCTCGACTACGCCGAACGCTTTGCGAGCAAGCTCAATCGGGTCATGGAAAGCCTGCCGGAAACCACCGACACCTGGATCATCAATGGTACCGACGGGCCGGCGGCCAGTTTCGGTGGGATCAACCTCAGCGCCTGGCAGGCCCGCGAGCGCTCGGCCGAGCAGGTCCAGGCCCAGTTGCAGCAGGCCGTGGGCGAGGTCGAGGGCAGCAGCATCTTTGCCTTCCAGGTGGCGGCGCTACCCGGCTCCAGCGGCGGCCTGCCGGTGCAGATGGTGCTGCGCAGCGCCCAGGACTACCCGGTGCTGTACCAGACCATGGAAACTCTCAAGCAGCGTGCCCGTGACAGCGGCCTGTTTGCCGTGGTCGACAGCGACCTGGACTACAACAACCCGGTGGTCAAAGTCACGGTCGATCGGGCCAAGGCCGCGAGCCTGGGCATTGGCATGCGCGATATCGGCGATTCGCTGGCGGTGCTGGTGGGCGAGCAGTACATCAACCGCTTCGCTTTGTATGGACGCTCTTATGATGTGATTGCGCAAAGCACCGAGGAGCAGCGCCTGACCCCGCAGGCCCTGGCCCGCCAGTATGTGCGCACCGAAGGCGGGCAGTTGATCCCGCTGTCGGCGCTGGTGCACCTGGATATCACGGTGGCGCCGAACCGCTTGCTGCAGTTCGATCAGCAGAACGCCAGCACCTTGCAAGCCATTCCGGCGCCGGGCGTTTCCCAGGGGCAGGCGGTGGCCCTGCTGGAGCAATTGGCCGGCGAACTGCCGCCGGGGTTCAGCCACGACTGGCAGTCCGAGTCGCGCCAATACGTGCAGGAGGGCAGTGCGCTGGTGCTGGCGTTTCTCGCCGCCCTGGTGGTGATTTATCTGGTGCTCGCGGCGCAGTACGAGAGCCTGGTCGATCCGTTGATCATTCTGGTCACCGTGCCCTTATCCATTTGCGGCGCGTTGATTCCGTTGGCGCTGGGCTGGGCCACATTGAATATCTACACGCAGATCGGGCTCGTGACCTTGATCGGCCTGATCAGCAAACACGGGATCCTGATGGTGGAGTTCGCCAATGAGCTCCAGGTGCGCGAGAACCTCGACCGCGCCAGCGCGATCATCCGCGCCGCGCAGATCCGTCTGCGGCCAGTGCTGATGACCACGGCGGCGATGACCTTCGGCGTGCTGCCGCTGCTGTTCGCCAACGGTGCCGGGGCCAATAGCCGCTTTGGCCTGGGCGTGGTGATCGTCTGCGGGATGCTGGTTG
Organism: Pseudomonas sp. WS 5059; assembly: GCF_012985525.1. Lineage (NCBI taxonomy): Bacteria > Pseudomonadati > Pseudomonadota > Gammaproteobacteria > Pseudomonadales > Pseudomonadaceae > Pseudomonas > Pseudomonas sp. WS 5059. Next base: position 53,632 of record NZ_JAAQWO010000009.1, read on the forward strand.
GTACGTTGTTTACGCTGTTTGTCCTTCCCACTATTTATGCCTGGCTGGCCCGTGATCACCGGGTGCGGGGCCTGCGCCAGCAACAATTGGCCGATGCCGAGCAGTACCTGGCGCCCGGGCATGTCGAGGTACGCCCATGAAGACGTTTATCCATTACCCGCTGTTGCTTGGCGCGTTGGCCGGCCTGGGCGGGTGTTCGGTGGGGCCACACTACCGCGTGCCCGAGATCGCGCCGATTCAGCTGGCCAGCCCGCAGGCCCAGGAATTCGCCGGGCCCAAGGTGCAGCCGGTGGCCGCGTGGTGGACTTTTTTCGACGACGCCCAACTGGCGCGCCTGATCGATAGCGCCGTGGCCCACAACCACGATGTGCGCCAGGCGCGCGCAAACCTGCTGCTGGCTCGCGCGTATGTCGACGAGCAAGCGTTGCAGCGCCTGCCGACGGTCACCAGTACGGCGGCGTACCAGCGCAGCCTGGAGCAGCAGGCGGTGACGGGCGCGCGGCCGAGTCGCAGCTTGTCCGAGTCCTGGCGTGCCGGCCTGGACCTGCAATGGGAGCTGGATCTGTTTGGCCGTCTCGATCACTTGAACCGTGCCGCGCAATCCCGTGCCCAAGCCTCCCAAGCCGACCTTGAGCAGGTGCAATTGAGTATTGCCGCGCAAGTGGCCCATGCCTATTACGCGGCGCAGGGCCAGCGCGAACAACTACGGTTGGCACAGGATGCGGTGCGCAGTTGGCAAGAGACGGTGGCCCTGACCGAGGCGCAAAGCCAGGCCGGCAGTGGCTTGCCTGAAGAGTTGGAGAGCGCCCGCGGCAATGCGCTGCGCGCCCAGGCGGCGATTGCGCCGCTGCAAAGCCAGCTGCAACGCAGCCTGTACCGCTTGCAGGTGTTGTCGGGGCAGCGGCCGGGCAGTTTTAGCGTCGAACTCGACGCCCTGGCGCCGGGGCCTGTAGCGCGGCAATTGCCGTTGGGAGATGTCGACCAGTTGATTCGCAATCGACCGGACGTGGTGCAGGCCGAGCGCCTGCTGGCGGCGCGTGTCGAGGATGTGGGCGCGGCGACTGCCGACCTGTACCCGCGCTTGAACCTGGGTGGGTTTGTCGGTTTTTTCGCCCTGCGCGACGGTGACCTGGGCAGTGCATCCCGGGCATTCGAGCTGACCCCAGGCCTGACCTGGCCGGCACTCAACCTGGGCACCGTGCGTGCGCGCCTGCGGGGCGCCCAGGCGCTATCGCAGCGCGAGACCGCGCACTTTGAACAGGTGCTGCTGGTGGCCGTGGAAGAAGTGGAGGGTGCCATCACCCAACTGGCCGAGCATCAGCGACACCTGCTCAACCTGGTGCAATCGGCACGGCATGCCGAAGCTGCACTGGACATCGCCCAGCGACGTTATGGCGCGGGTTCCGGCAGTTACCTGTCGGTGCAGCAAAGCCTGCGCGACCTGCTCAACCTGCGCCAGGCCATTGCCCAGGCGCAGGCTGCGTCCTATGGCAATGCGGTGGACCTCTACAAGGCGCTGGCCTGGCGGGCGCCGAGGCTTTACCCTGCGGCCCTCAGCGAGGCCAACGGTGCCTTGAAAAGGAACAGCAGTTGAACCACAGCACATTGTCCAAGCGCCTGGAGCGCGTGGCGGCGCAGGTGCCAGCCGGTGCGCGCCTGGCCGACATCGGCTCGGATCACGCCTACCTGCCGGTAGCGTTGATGAACCGCGGCGCGATTGTCGCGGCAGTGGCCGGCGAGGTGGCGTTGACGCCATTTCGCGCGGCCCAGCGCACCGTGTGCGACAACGGCCACGAACTGCACATCCACGTGCGCCTGGCCGATGGCCTGGCGGCTATCGAACCGGCCGACCTGCTCGATGCGGTGAGTATCTGCGGCATGGGCGGCGAGACCATCCGCGACATCCTCGAGCGCGGCAAGGCGCATCTCAGCGGCCGGGAACGCCTGATCCTGCAACCCAACGGCGGCGAACAACCGTTGCGTGTGTGGCTGATGGACAACGGCTACCGCATCCTTTGCGAGGAGTTGCTGCGGGAAAACCGCTTCGACTACGAAATCATCGTCGCCGAGCGCAGCGGGCCGGTGAGCTACAGCGCCGAGCAACTGTACTTCGGCCCCTTGCAGATGCAGGCGCGCAGTCCGGCCTTCCTGGCCAAGTGGCAGCGCCTGTTGCGCTACAAACAACGCACCTTGGGCCAGCTCGCCGAGGCGCGACAGGCGCTGCCCGAACAGAAAGTGCAGGAACTGGCGCAAGAGGTGCGCTGGATTACCCAGTTGCTGGAGGCGACGCACCCGGTCTAGGGTCTTGCCTGCTGCAAATGTTTCAATGACTCATTTATCCAACCCAGGTGTTCCACCATGCCAGACGCTACCGACCAAGCCTTCTACGACCGCGCCGACGCGCACATCGAGCTGTCGAACGAGCAACTCAAAACCCTCGAGAACCTGGGCCAGGTCAGCGCCTCGATGATGTTCGGCACCACCCGTTTCAACGCCTGGGCGAGTGCGCGCAACTTCAAGTCCGGCGCCGAGATGGCCGAGGCGCGAGAAGCGATGCTCAAGTACTTCTGTGAGCAGTACCGGATGATGCTCGAAGACAATCTGGATGATCACATCAACAACTTCAGCCAGTACATGACGGCCCCGAAGCCGTAGTGATCCCTGTGGGGCCCGACAGCGCCCAGCTGGATCTTCGTCCAAGCCCTGGTCAGCGTTTGCTCAATGCCAGGCGGGCCGCGAACAGCACAAAGAGCAGGCCGGTGCTGCGGTCCATCCAGGTGATCACCTTGCCCCGGCGCAGCACTGCGGCCAGTGGCTGGGTAGCGCCGATCAGGGTCAAGGACCATGCCAGGCCGAGCACCACATGGATGCTCACCAGGCCGAATGTCCAGGCGATCAACGAATGGCCCTGGGGAATGAGCTGCGGCAGGAACGACACATAGAAAATCCCGATCTTGGGGTTGAGCACATTGCCCAGCATGCCTTTCAAGAACCAGCGGGTGCCGGGTTGGGCGTGAGCCTCACCGACCGTCAGGGAGGTGCGTGGGCGCAGCAGCATATTCAGGCCCAGCCAGGCCAGGCAAGCGGTCGAGAAAATCTGCCACCTGCCGGTTACCGCGCAAATGCACTGTCGGAACATCCGGCCCCACTGCCAGGCGCATCGCCTCGATACCCGGCCGATAGCCGCGATCAAAATTCCATACAAAGTCCAGAAACGTCAGGAACTCCCGGTCGAGCTTGTCGGTACACCCCACGGGCCGATCCGCGCGAGGGCGTTTCATGGCGCTGCGTATCAGTACCCGGGTGAAACAGGTGAGTCGCGGTGTATCCAGCCAGATGATCAGGTCGGCACGGGGCAGGCGCAGGTCGAAGGTGCGTCGGGCGTAGTTGCCTTCACACACCCAGGTGTCCGACGCGACGGCTTCGCGTACCCGTGTGCGGAATTGTTCGGCGTCGGTCTCGACCCAGTTGGGTTCCCAGAACAGGGTGTCCAGGTGCACGACGGGCAGGCCGAGGCGCTGGCCAAGGGCGCGGGCGAGGGTGGATTTGCCGCTGCCGGCGTTGCCCAGAATTACAATCCGTTGCATGGGGACGTCCCGAAAAAAGCCGGCAATTATGCCGGCTCTGGAAGAGGAGTCAAACGCCCGGTGATTTACTGGGCAAACGCGTATTCCCCACCCTTCTCCAGCGCCTTGCGATAGGCCGGCCGGTCCTGGAACCGCTGGACCCACGCGGCCAGGTTCGGGTACGCCGGCAACTTGCCCTGGGCCTTGGCGATTTCGCCGATAAAGCTCATCTGGATATCCGCGCCGCTCAGTTCCTCGCCCAGCAGGTATGGCAACTGCGCCAGGGCGTCGTTCAGGTAACCCAGGTAGTTGGCCAGTTCCGACTCGATCCGCGGGTGCAAAGGCGCGCCGGCTTCACCCAGGCGGCCGACGTACAGGTTGAGCATCAGCGGCAGCATGGCCGAGCCTTCGGCAAAGTGCAGCCATTGCACGTAGCTGTCGTAGGCGGCCGTGGCGGGGTCTGGTTGCAGGCGGCCCTGGCCATGGCGGCGGATCAGGTAGTCGACAATGGCGCCGGACTCGATCATCACGCGGGTGCCGTCTTCAAGCACCGGCGATTTGCCCAACGCGTTGATCGCCTTGAGCTCCGGTGGGGCGAGGTTGGTTTTTGGGTCGCGCTGGTAGAGCTTGAGCGCGTAGGGCAGGCCGAGTTCTTCGAGCAGCCAGAGAATGCGCTGCGAGCGTGAGTTGTTGAGGTGGTGAACAATCATCATGGGAAGCTCCGCCGGGCGAGAGTGGGGTGTCTGTAAGCAGACTGCTGCGCCGGCGTAGAGTGCCCTGAATCAGATGGGCGTGTCAGAGGAAATCGGCGCGTCCTGAGCGGGCTCGGTCTCCAGTTTCAGGCGATCGGCCTTGCTGATGTACTTCTCTTTGCTTTTGGGGGCCAGTTTGGCACTGGCCTTTTTGGCGTTGGCTTTCAATATCTGATTGAGTTTCTTACGACGGTTCATGCTTTCTACTCAGCGCGTTAATGCCTGGATGATATCAGCTCAACCCCCAGTAGGCGCCGGCTTTGCGGCGAAAAACCTGGGCATCTGCCGGGTTGTTCGCACAATCTGGCGGGGCAGCAGCACTCGCTCCCGCGCCGCGCTTCAACCCAACAGGCGGGGCCCCCAGTCTTCGGTCATGCCTTTTTCCAGGCGCCGCTCCAGCGTGCGCCGCCATGACGGGACCAACGGCAGCGCCAGGCATTCGCGCAACAGTTCGCTCTCCATTCGCTTGTCGAACAGCACAGCGGACAAGCGTGCCAATGACCAGTCGGCAAATTGCCGCTCGACCAGTTGCAGGCTGTCGCCGGCGCTCACCACACCTTCCTCCAGCACCCGGTAGTACCAGCCGGTGCGCCCCGACTGCTGCACGCGCAGGGCCAGTTCGGCCACGGCGAAGCGGTCGCTGAGTTTCCAGCACGGCATACGCCCCTGGGACACCTCAAGCAACGCTGTCCCGGCCCGGATGCGATCGCCCAGGCATACGTCATGCTCGCTCCAGCCGGTAGTGCTGAAGTTCTCGCCAAAGGCTCCCGGCTGGGCGAGCAATGGATGGGCGCCCAATTCCTCGGCCCAGCGGGCGTAATGCTCGAGCGGGTAGTGGTGGATGGCTTTTTCTACTCCACCATGGATGCGCAGGTCGCCCTGTTCGTCGCCACTGAGGCCCAGGGTGGCGACCTTCAGGGGGCCGGGTCGCGGCTGTTTGTCGATGGCGCTGCGGGAGCCGGGCCGGGTGAAAGGCTGCGCACGCCCGGTGAGCAGGGTGTCGAGGCGAATCGTGGTCAGGCTCATGCAGGCACCTGCGGGGGTTGATGTTCACGACAGATCAGCGCGGCATCGCTCGGCGCCAGGGGTTCCTGGGTCAGGCCGCAGAACGGCAGATCGTCGACGTGCTGATGGAAGCGGCAGGTGCGGCACAGGCCAAAGCTGGGCACGTCCGCGCTGCGCTGCACTTCGCGCAGCAACTCGCCAAGCAGTGTCTGCAGTTGCCCGCCGCGCGCGCCCATGCGTGCCTCACCGGCGGCGAGGAAGTCCGGCGGCAACAATGCGTCCAGCAGGCCGCGCGCCGTGTCCGTCAACTGCAGATGCACGCTGCGCTTGTCGTGCACATCCTGGGTTTTGACGATCAGCCCCTTGGCCTCCAGCGCCTTGAGTGACTGCGACACTGTGCCTTTGGTCAGGCCCAAATAGTCAGTCACGCCCAACGGCGTATTGGAGTAGCGGTTGCAGCGCGAAAGGTACATCAGCGCGCTCAACTGGATGGGTTGCAAATCGGCCAGCAACGGGTGCTGGCGGAACCAGATGCGGCTGAGGCTGGCAAGCCGTTCAAGCAGATCGAAAAGGGTTGTGTCGGACATGAGTCACTCCTGTCGACATATAGTATCGATTAAATACTATATTGACAAATACCGACGCGCGGGTAATTCTTGGTTAGGTATCGAATCGATACCAACTCAATGAAGGAGACGCAAAATGTCTAACGCACGCTTCTACCACGCTGGTTGCTCCGTCTGTATTTCCGCTGAGCAGACCTTGCTCAACCTGCTGGACCCGGCACTCAAGGTCGGGTCGTCCACCTTGGCCAACAACCCCAGCGCATTGGCGAAGCCGAACTGGCCGGGGTCAAGTCAGTCCCTGCGTTTGTTCACGACGGCCAGGTGTTGCACCTGAATTTCGGTGCGTCCATCGATGACCTGAAATAAGGCGCTGGAAAACATCATGAACGCGTATCAGCCCCTGAACTGCGATGTGCACGACTACCTGGAGATCGCCTGCATGCACCGTTACCGCCTGCAGGTAGAACTGATCGACGGGCGCAGCTTCGTCGCCAGGGCGCTGACTACGCGAACTGCGGCGAGCAAGGAAGAGTTTTTGCTGCTGGCCCGCGACAGTGGCCAGTGCGAGGTGCGTCTTGACCAATTGCTGGCCATTTCCCCGCTTGGCCTTAATGTCAGTTTCGGCCGTATTGAACGTGTGAGAACAGAATGAATAGATACCGACTCATGATTAGTAGCAACGACAGGCTGCTGGGGCATTTCGAATCCGCCACCCCGTGGGCGCACGACGCCGCGCAGGAAATCGCGCGGTGCCTGGCGGCTGCAGGGTACGGCCTTGAACTGCTGGTCGCCGATAGCGAGCGCCGGCTGCTTGAAAGCGGTCCGGATGGGGTGCGAGTGCTGCACAGCGAACCGATTTTCAAGAGCGCGACCTTGCCCTAGGCAAGCCGGCGCCTACCCGCGGAAAAATCGACCCGGACGACATCCCCCAAGCGCCTCTGCTGGCTTGTCTTCAAGCATCTCTTCACTGGCAAGCCGACCCACGACCGCAGCCAGTGCGACCCCAGGGTGCATGGTGCAAACGTACACACCTGCCACCTGGGGCAGATAGCCAATGATCGGGATGCCATCGGCAGCAATTGGCCTGAGCCCGACACAGGCCAGCTCCGGCTCAAGGCACGCCAGCCCATTGAGCTCATGGTCGATCGCCTTGGCTGTGCGTAGTGCTATCGCGTCTGCCCGGTTTTCCTCGGCGTCGCCCAGGTAATCCTCGGCTGCCAGCAATGCGCCATCCGCGTTTTGCCGCACTTCCATGTGCGGGTTGGAAATGAGGGTGTGCACAAGCTTGGGTTGTGGCTTGTAGCGGATGAAGATGGACGGCGATGCGGTTATCGGCAGGGATACGTGCAACATGTCTGTCAGCCTGGCGGTGCCTGTCCCGGCTGCCAGTACAACGATATCGGCGTGGATGATGCCCCGTGAGGTTTCGACGCCGGTCACCTGTTGGCCCTCGGTGACAAACCCCAGCACTGGCGTCTGAGTGAGCAGCTTCGCGCCATGCGCCTGGGCGCCGGCGACCAACGCATGGGTTGCCGCCACTGCGTCGAGGGCACCTTCTTCGGCTACGTACGTTGCATAGTCAGGGGGCTGCTTGAGGTTGGGCTCAAGCTCAAGAATCTGCGCGCGTGATACCCGGTTTGTCGAGGCCGGTGGCGAGCCATCGTAAGACAAGGCGCCCGTCCATTGGATCTGCAAGCCGGGCAGTTGGGTTTGGAGGCGGTGGTATTCCTGGATTGCGGCGCCGCGTAATTGGGCAATGGGGTCGGGCCCCGGATGGGTGGCGTGGAGCCAGGCGAATGACGTGGCGGTGACGCCTGACGCAATCTCATGCGCCTCGACCAGGCTGACCTGCGCGCCCTTTTGCGCCAGGTGATAGGCCAAGGATGCGCCGACGATACCGGCGCCAATCACCACGACTCGTTTGCCCTGCGGGTTTTCCATTTAGACCTGCGCTCCATTGCCTAGGCGATGCCACGAAAGGTGAAAGATCCTACAGCATCGGCGCCTGATCGTTTATACAACCCTTTTCCTCCGTCCCGGTCTACCATGCCTGCCCGGCAGTGGTTCCACGCGCTATCGGCCCCAAGCCATCAAGGTATCGCATATGACCTCGTTTACCCGCAGCACCCCATCCCCAACCTTCTGCGAGGTGGCGCAATGAGCATCGACCAGATCAGCCTGCCCAAGGGCGTTGGCCCGCACGCTACCAAGTTGCTGGACGCGATCACTGGCGCCAGCACCGCCGAAGACCTGAACCGCGCTGGCGGCAAGGCCGAAGGCTTTGTGTTGGGGCTGGAGGCCAGCAAGGCCATCAAGAGCCAGATCGCCGAGTCGCTGTATGTGGCTTATGACGACGCCGCGAGTAATCGCGCCGGCGAGTTGAAGGGCTAGCCAGTACGGTTGCGGTTCAGATTGTCGTACCGGGAAATACTGAACTTTTCAGGGCCCCCGGGGCGTCCAATCCTGGGACACTTTCCAGATTGCTGACTTGAGCCAAGGACCGCCAATGACCTTCTTTATCTTCCTGCTCGCCTGCGCCGCCGCTGCCAGCACCGGCATCATGTTCAAGCCCGGTGCCTGGTATGAGTCCCTGGTCAAACCCCGCTTCACCCCGCCCAACTGGCTGTTCCCGGTGGCCTGGACGCTGATTTACCTGCTGCTCGCCTGGGCCGGTTATCGCCTGAGCCTGATCCCCGGCAGTCAAACGGTGCTGGCCTTGTGGGCGGCGCAGATTGCGTTGAATACCCTGTGGACGCCGGTGTTTTTCGGCGCACATCGGATTTTCGCCGCGATGGTGGTTATCACCCTGCTTTGGCTCACCGTGGCGGCCATGGTGGTGCTGGCGGTGCGCCTGGACCTGATAACCGGGTTGATCCTGTTCCCTTACCTGGCGTGGCTGTGTGTTGCCGTGGCGTTGAATTTTTCGATCCTGCGCAGTAACCGTTGATGGCCAGCGTGGGTAATCGCCAGGGCAGGGGCGACTTTCACCCCGCCGCGCGGTGCAGTTTTTTCACCCGGTACATATCGCCATCGGCATGGCTGAGCAGGGTGTCGGCATCTTCCCCGTCATCCGGGTAACGCGCCACGCCGATACTGCACGACGGCATTTTCACCGGGCCAAACTCAGGGCCAAGGGGGGCGGCCATGATGGCGAGGATCTGCTGCACCTTCTCGGCCACGGCGTTTTCGCAATGAAGGTCGGTCAACAGCACGGTGAATTCATCGCCACCCATCCGCGCCACCGTGTCGGTCTCGCGCACACAGGCTTCCAGGCGCCTGGCGATGGTGCACAGCACGCGGTCGCCGGCGACATGCCCATGCACATCGTTGATGCCTTTGAAGTCATTGATATCCAGGAACAGCAGCGCCAGCGTGCTCTTCTGCCGGCGTGCGTTGCGCAGGGCCGAATCGAGGCGATCATTGAACAGCGAGCGGTTGGTCAGGGCGGTCAGCGGGTCGTGATGGGCGAGGAAGCGCAGTTCTTCCTCGGCCTGGGTGAGGGCGGTGATGTCCCGTGCCACGCCGATCCGCGCGCCGACATCCTCGGACCAGAACGCCGCCCACAGGATATGGACGAGGCTGCCATCCTTGCGGATATAGCGGTTGCGGAAGTCCACGTGGGGCTGGCCGTTCATCACCCGAATAATCGAGGCCCGGGTGGCTGCCAGGTCTTCGGGGTGCATGTAGTCGGTGATCAGGCTGCCGGTCAGCTCGTCGGCACGGTAGCCGAGCAGTGCCTCGCAGGCGTCGCTGACAAATGCAATCTGGTTGTCCCTGTCGACCACGAAAACCGTATCCAGCATCAGATGGATCAGTTTGGGATAGAGCGCTTGCAGGTCAACGGGCATGGGTCAGTGCAGTCCGGTTCAAATAACGGCCTGATCATATCCTGAACCCGCAAGCTGGCAATGAGGAATCTTGATGATCGGCCTACCGCCGATCTACCCATACCGTCTGCGCATTGCAGAATTCGCGCACGCCGAAATGTGACAATTCGCGGCCAAACCCACTCTTTTTCACCCCGCCAAACGCCACCCGAGGATCGGACACGCTGTAGGCGTTGATAAAGATGCCGCCGGTTTCCAACTGGTTGGCGATCTCGCGCGCCTTGGCCGGGTCGCGGGTAAAGACGCTGGCGGTGAGGCCGAACTCGCTGTCGTTGGCCAGGGCCACGGCGTGGTCGGCGTCGCGGGCGGTGATGATCGAGGCGACGGGGCCGAACAGTTCCTGCTTGAACGAGGTCATCTGGTCGGTGACATCGGCCAGGACGGTGGGGGCGTAATAGTTGCCTGGCCCTTCGATGGGGTGGCCGCCCAGCAGCAGGCTGGCGCCTTCGGCCAGGGTTGCCTGGACTTGTGCGTGCAGTTCGTCGCGCAGGTCGAAGCGGGCCATGGGGCCGATATAGGTGTCGTTCGATGTCGGGTCGCCCATCACCAGTTGCCGGCTGGCTTCAAGGAATTTGGCGGTGAAGGCCTCGACCACGCCTTGCTCGATGATCAGGCGCTTGGCGGCGGCGCAGACCTGGCCTGAATTCTGGAAGCGGCCGGTCACGGCGGCTTGCACGGCGGCATCGAGGTCGGCGTCGTTGAGCACGATGAAGGGGTCGGAGCCGCCCAGTTCCAGCACACATTTTTTCAACGCAGCGCCGGCCTGGGAGCCGATAGCGATACCCGCGCGTACGCTGCCGGTCAGGGTCACGGCGGCGATGCGCGGGTCGGCGATGGCCTGGGACACACCGTGCGCGGTGACGTTGATCACTTCAAACAAGCCTTCGGCGAAGCCGGCTGTGTGGAAGGCCCGTTGCATCAGGTAGGCGCTGCCCATCACGTTGGGCGCGTGCTTGAGCACGTAGGTGTTGCCGCTGAGCATGGTCGGCACGGCACCGCGCAGTACCTGCCAGACCGGGAAGTTCCACGGCATTACGGCGAGGATCGGGCCCAGCGGGCGATATTCAATCCGGGCGCTGCCGTTGTCGACCAGGGTCGGCTCCGGCGCGAGCATGGCCGGCCCGTGGGCGGCGTACCACTCGGCCAGCAAGGCGCATTTCTCGATTTCACCACGGGCCTGGGCGATGGGCTTGCCCATTTCCAGGGTGATCATTTGCGCCATTTCTTCAGCTTGTTCGCGCAGGGCGCCGGCCAGGGCCAGGAGCAATTCGGCGCGCTGTGCCACGGGTGTATGGCGACCCTTGCGAAAGGCGGTGCTGGCGCGGGTGAGGGCGGCGTCCAGTTGTGCGGCGGATTCGTACGGGTAGCTGCCGACGGTTTCGCCATTGGCGGGGTTGATCGACAAGGCATGGGTCTGGTGAGAAATAGCGGTCATGGCACCGTCCTGCGCAGTGTTGGAGAAGATGCCCAGCGTACGGGGCTATATCTTTTCCGGGAACTGAATAATATTAAGCAATACGTTCACGATTGGAGAATGACTTGGATCTGGTGCAACTGGAGATTTTCAAGGCCGTGGCCGAGCAAGGCAGTATCAGCGCTGCCGCACAATTGATTCATCGGGTGCCGTCGAACCTGACCACGCGTATCAAGCAACTGGAGCAGGACCTGGGTGTGGAGTTGTTTATCCGTGAGAAAAGTCGCCTGCGTCTGTCGCCTGCCGGCTGGAATTTCCTCGGCTATGCGCGGCGCATCCTCGACCTGGTGAAAGAGGCTCGCGCCACCGTGGCGGGTGAGGAACCCCAGGGGCCATTTGCCCTGGGGTCGCTGGAAAGTACCGCCGCCGTGCGCATCCCGGCGTTGCTTGCGGCCTACAACCAGAAACACGCCAAGGTCGAGCTGGACCTGACCACCGGGCCCTCGGGGACGATGATCGAAGGCGTGCTATCGGGCCGACTGGCGGCGGCATTTGTCGACGGCCCGGTGTTGCACCCCACCTTGGAAGGCGTGGCGGTGTTTGAAGAGGAAATGGTGGTGATTGCGCCGTTGCATCACGGGCCGATCACCCGTGGGCAGGATGTGAACGGGGCGAGCATTTATACCTTTCGCTCCAACTGCTCGTACCGGCATCACTTTGAGCGTTGGTTTTCCCAGGATGGCGCGGTGCCGGGGAAGATTTTCGAGATGGAGTCGTACCACGGCATGCTCGCCTGCGTCAGCGCCGGCGCCGGTTTGGCGCTGATGCCACGCAGTATGCTAGAGAGCATGCCGGGGTTTACCACGGTCAGCGTGTGGCCGTTGGCGGACGAGTTCCGCCTGCTCAACACCTGGCTGATCTGGCGCCGAGGCACGGTGTCGCAGAGTCTGGACAGCTTTGTGCAACTGCTGGAGGAACGCATTCCCCTGCAGGAGCGGGCAAGCTAGCCACCAAATTGCAGGGTGCCCATCGCCAGTTTCGCCATCAGCGCCGTGGCGCCCAGCTGTACCAGCCACAGGGCCAGGCCGCCGAGGAAGACGCCCAGGGCGACTTGCAGGACCAGGCTTTTTGGCCGCTTGGCTGGGGGCGTGCGCGGGGTGAAGTGGTCCAGTTCGTCGCGGTCGGCACGCAGGTCCAGGTCGTCGTTTCTCATAGGCGGCTCATATCAATGGTGAAGGAACACGGCCTCTGTAGGAGCCGGCTCCTACAGAGTCTCGCACAAAAAAGGGGAAGCCATTGGCTTCCCCCTTCGTACCCCGCGCTCAGGCTTACAGCACCTGCACAATCGCCTTGGTCACGGCAGCGATGTTCGCCTGGTTCAACGCCGCCACGCAGATGCGGCCGGTGTCGAGGGCGTAGATGCCGAACTCGTTACGCAGGCGGGTGACTTGCTCTACGGTCAGGCCGGAGTAGGAGAACATCCCGCGCTGGCGACCGACGAAGCTGAAGTCGTGGCCCGGCGCTGCCTTGGCCAGCTCGCTGACCATCTGCTCGCGCATGCCGCGGATGCGCAGGCGCATTTCGGCCAGTTCCGCTTCCCACTGGGCGCGCAGCTCTGGGTTGTTGAGCACCGCCGCCACAATCGCCGCGCCGTGGGTCGGCGGGTTGGAGTAGTTGGTGCGGATCACGCGCTTGACCTGGGACAGGATGCGCGCGCTTTCTTCTTTCGACTCGCTGACGATCGACAGTGCGCCCACGCGCTCGCCGTACAGCGAGAACGATTTGGAGAACGAGCTGGACACAAAGAAGGTCAGGCCCGACTCGGCGAACAGGCGCACAGCGGCGGCATCTTCGTCGATACCGTCGCCAAAGCCCTGGTAGGCCATGTCGAGGAACGGCACCAGGTTCTTGGCCTTGACCACTTCCAGCACGTCTTTCCAGTCGGCCGGGCTCAGGTCGACGCCGGTCGGGTTGTGGCAGCAGGCGTGCAGCACGACGATGGACTGGGCGGGCAGGGCGTTGAGGTCTTCCAGCAGGCCGGCGCGGTTCACGTCGTGGGTGGCGGCATCGTAGTAACGATAGGTCTGCACCGGGAAGCCGGCTTTTTCAAACAGCGCCTGGTGGTTTTCCCAGCTCGGGTCGCTGATGGCAACCACGGCATTGGGCAGCAGCTGCTTGAGGAAATCGGCACCGATTTTCAGCGCGCCGGTGCCGCCAACGGCCTGGGCGGTGATCACGCGGCCAGCGCTCAGCAATGGCGACTCGGCGCCAAACAGCAGCTTCTGTACGGCCAGGTCGTAGGCGGCAATGCCATCGATCGGCAGGTAGCCACGAGCGGCGTGTTGCGCCACGCGAATGGCTTCCGCTTCGGCAACGGCACGCAGGAGTGGAATCTTCCCCTCCTCGTTGCAGTAAACGCCTACGCCAAGGTTGACCTTGGTAGTACGGGTATCGGCGTTGAATGCTTCGTTGAGGCCCAGGATAGGATCGCGTGGTGCCATTTCGACAGCGGAGAACAGGCTCATTTTTGCGGCAGCTCTATGGGGGAATGGAGGGACGTGTCGCGCTCCAGCCGAATGCACTAGAGCGGTGCACAAACGGGGAGCTAGTATAGAGGCCAACACCGCTCGCGGCGACAGCCGAAACGGCTTTTCGGCCAAGTTTTTCGGTTTATTTATCGACCGTTAGTCTTATTGCAACATTGATGGCCACAGGCATGTAGGGCGAGTGCCTTGAAACCCGTCACATTCGCCTCCACTTCTACAGCTATCATGGTTTTTTCCTACGGTCTGCTCTGAAACTTCGCGGGCTGTGGTCTTTTTCGTCCCCGACGGGTTTACAGTCTGGGGTGACTTCAAGAGGTACGTTATGTCGGATTTCCAACTAGTCACCCGCTTTGAACCTGCTGGCGACCAGCCCGAGGCCATCCGCCTGATGGTCGAAGGCATCGAGGCCGGCCTGGCCCACCAGACGTTGCTCGGGGTGACCGGTTCGGGCAAGACCTTCAGCATCGCCAACGTGATCGCGCAGATCAACCGCCCGACCCTGGTGCTGGCGCCAAACAAGACCCTGGCCGCGCAGTTGTATGGGGAGTTCAAGGCGTTCTTCCCGAACAACGCGGTGGAGTACTTCGTTTCCTACTACGACTACTACCAGCCCGAAGCCTATGTGCCGTCCTCCGATACCTTTATCGAGAAGGATGCGTCGATCAACGACCATATCGAGCAGATGCGGCTGTCGGCGACCAAGGCGCTGCTGGAGCGCAAGGACGCGATCATCGTCACCACCGTTTCTTGCATCTACGGCCTGGGCAGCCCGGAAACTTATCTGAAGATGGTGTTGCACGTCGATCGCGGCGACAAACTCGACCAGCGTGCCTTGCTGCGACGCCTGGCGGATTTGCAGTACACCCGCAACGACATGGACTTTGCCCGTGCGACCTTCCGTGTGCGTGGGGATGTGATCGATATTTACCCGGCAGAGTCGGACCTGGAAGCGATCCGGATCGAGCTGTTCGACGATGAGGTCGAGAGCCTGTCGGCCTTCGACCCGTTGACCGGCGAAGTGATCCGCAAACTGCCGCGCTTTACCTTCTATCCAAAAAGCCACTATGTGACGCCCCGTGAAACCCTTTTGGATGCCATGGAAGGGATCAAGGCCGAGCTGGCCGAGCGCCTCGAATACCTGCGCGCCAATAACAAGCTGGTGGAAGCCCAGCGCCTGGAGCAGCGCACGCGTTTTGACCTGGAGATGATTCTCGAACTGGGCTACTGCAACGGCATCGAAAACTACTCGCGCTACCTGTCGGGCCGTGAGTCCGGTGCGCCGCCGCCGACCCTCTACGACTACCTGCCGGCGGATGCTTTGCTGGTGATCGACGAATCCCACGTCAGCGTGCCGCAAGTCGGCGCCATGTATAAAGGCGACCGCTCGCGCAAGGAAACCCTGGTGGAATACGGCTTCCGCCTGCCTTCGGCGCTGGATAACCGGCCGATGCGCTTTGACGAATGGGAAAGCATCAGCCCGCAGACCATCTTTGTGTCCGCCACGCCGGGCAACTACGAGGCCGAGCATGCTGGCCGGGTGATCGAGCAACTGGTGCGCCCCACCGGCCTGGTCGACCCGCAAATCGAGATCCGCCCGGCCCTGACCCAGGTCGATGACCTGCTGTCGGAAATCACCAAGCGCGTGGCCCTGGAAGAGCGGGTGCTGGTCACCACGCTGACTAAGCGCATGTCCGAAGACCTTACCGATTACCTGGCCGACCACGGCGTGCGCGTGCGTTACCTGCACTCGGACATCGACACCGTGGAGCGCGTGGAAATCATCCGCGACCTGCGCCTGGGCACCTTTGATGTGCTGGTGGGCATCAACCTGCTGCGTGAAGGCCTGGACATGCCCGAGGTGTCGCTGGTGGCAATCCTGGATGCGGACAAGGAGGGTTTCCTGCGCTCCGAGCGTTCGTTGATCCAGACCATCGGCCGTGCGGCGCGTAACCTCAACGGCCGCGCGATCCTGTACGCCGACCGCATCACCGGCTCCATGGAACGCGCCATCGGCGAGACCGAGCGCCGCCGCGACAAGCAGATTGCGTTCAACCTGGCCAATGGCATCACCCCCAAGGGCGTGTTCAAGGACGTCGCCGACATTATGGAAGGCGCCACCGTACCGGGTTCACGCAGCAAGAAGCGCAAAGGCATGGCCAAGGCTGCCGAGGAAAGCGCCAAGTACGAAAACGAACTGCGCTCGCCGAGTGAAATCACCAAGCGTATCCGCCAGTTGGAAGAGAAGATGTACCAGTTGGCGCGGGACCTGGAGTTTGAAGCGGCAGCGCAGATGCGCGATGAGATTGGCAAGTTGCGCGAGCGGTTGCTGGCGGTCTGAATTTGCGTTGACTGCTCGGGCCTCATCGCAGGCAAGCCGCTCGCACATTTGATCGAGTTCCACCTTTGGAATGCAGTCGAATGTGGGAGCGGGCTTGCTCGCGATAGGGGCAACTCGGTCTAGTGGGCTTCCCCAGCCTTGAGCCCCGCCGGCAACGCCTTGGTCAAAAAGATCGCCAGCATGCTCACCGCCAACGCTAACCCCACAAAGTGAAATGCATCGTTGTAGGCCATGATCTGCGCCTGTTGATGCGCAATCTCACTGAGCTTGCCCAGCGCTGCCGTCTCATTGCCAAACTTCTGGGTCAGCATCGCCATGCGCTCGGCCACCTGCGGGTTGGTCGGCACAATGGCTTCGCGTAGGTAGTCAAAGTAGGTCTTGGTCCGCGCATCCAGTAACGTCGCCAGCAGCGCAATACCGATGGCACCGCCCAGGTTTCGCAGGATATTGAACAGGCTCGACGCCGAGCCTGCGTCTTGGGGCAGGATGTACGCGGTGGCGATCAACGAAATGGTGACCATGATCAGCGGCTGGCCGAGGGCACGGATGATCTGGATCTGGTTGAACTGGCTGCCGGCAAAGTCCGGGTTGAGCACGCCCGAGGAAAAACTCGCAAAGCCAAACAGGCCAAATCCCACCGCGCAAAGCCACTTCGGCGACACGTATTTCATCAGTTTCGGCACCAGCGGGATCAGGAACAACTGCGGCACCCCCATCCACATGATCACTTCGCCGATTTGCAGGGCGTTGTAGTTCTGGATCTGCGCCAGGTACAGCGGCAGCAGGTAGATCGAGCCATACAGCCCCACGCCCATGCCCAGGCTGGAAATGCTTGAAAGTCCAAAGTTGCGGTTGGCGAGGATGCCCAGGTTGATCAGCGGGTTGGGCTTGGACAACTGCACGATGACGAAGGTGATTAGGCTCAACAGGGCAATGCTGCCCAGGCTGACGATCAGGCTCGATTCCAGCCAGTCCTTGCGATGCCCCTCTTCAAGAAATACCTGCAAACAGCCCAGGCCCACGGCCAGGGTGAAGATGCCCATGTAGTCGGTGCTTTTGAGCAATTCCCAGTGCGCGGCCTTTTTCTCCAGGCCATACAGCAGGCCGGCGATCATCAGCAGCCCTGGCGGTACGTTGATATAGAAGATGTATTCCCAGCCCCAGTTTTCCGTGAGCCAGCCGCCAATGGTCGGGCCGATGGAGGGGGCAAAGGTGGCCGTCATGGCGAACATCGCCATGCCCTTGGCGCGATGGTGTTCGGGCAGTTTGATCAGGGTCAGGGTGAAGGCCAGCGGGATCAGCGCACCGCCGGTAAAGCCTTGCAGGGCGCGGAACACGATCATGCTTTCCAGGCTCCAGGCCATGGAACACATCAGCGAAGCGATGAGGAACCCCACCGAGACCCACACCGCCAGGCGCCGTGCCGAGAGCAACTGCACCAGCCAGGCGGTGAGGGGGATCATGATGATTTCAGCTACAAGGTAGGAGGTGGAAATCCACGAGCCTTCTTCCAGGGTGGCCGACAGCGCGCCCTGGATGTCCTTGAGCGAGGAGTTGGTGATCTGGATGTCGAGCACCGCCATGAAGGCGCCGAGCATGACGCTCATTACCGCGATCCAGTCGCGCCGGGTCGGTTCGCCGACCGGGCGCAGCAGTTGATCACCGGCCATGGTCAGGGTCTTGGATCTTCACTTTGACGGTCACCGACATGCCAGGGCGGATCTTGCCGTGCAGTGGGTTGTCGGCGGCAAAGGTGAGTTTTACCGGGATTCGTTGTACGACTTTGGTGAAGTTGCCGGTGGCATTGTCTGGCGGCAGCAGGCTGAACTGCGCGCCGGAGGCGGCGAACAGGCTGTCGACCCGCGCCTCGATGGGGGTATCGCCGTAGGCATCGAAGGTCAGCTCGGCCGTCTGCCCGGGGGCCATATGGCCGATCTGGGTTTCCTTGAAGTTGGCCTGGATCCAGATGTCCTGGTCGGGAACGATGGACAGCAGGTACGCGCCGGCCTGCACATACTGGCCGTTGCGCGCGGCGCGCTGGCCAACCAGGCCGCTGATGGGCGCGTGGATTTCGCTGCGGGTCAGGTTCAGTTCGGCCTGGGCGATGTCGGCGCGGGCATTGGCGATCTGCGCGTCGAGGCGCTTGATCTCGGCGTTCAGGGCGCTGACTTGCTGGCGCTGGCCTTGGGAGTCAGCCTGGGCCTTGGCGACCTGGGAGCGGGCGATGTGGTTGTCAGCAGACAGGGTGGTGACGCGTTCTTCCGAGACATAGCCGGGCTTGCGCAGGGTTTGCGCGCGGGACAAGTCGATCTGCGCGCGACCCAGGGTCGCCTGGCTGGACGCCACCTGGGCATCGGCGGCCGCGATCAGGCTGGCTTGTTGGGTTAGCTTGCTCGTGGCCTGCAAGCGCTCGGCTTCGCGGGTGGCGAGGGCGGCGTTGGCGCGGTCGATGGCCAGCAGGAAGTCGTCCTGCTCCAGGATGACCAGCAACTGGCCTTTTTCTACGTGCTGGTTATCGCCCACCTTGACCTCGGCGATGCGCGCGCCAAGCTGGCTGGAGACCCGGGTGATCTCGCCCTGCACGTAGGCGTTATCGGTACTTTCATAAAAACGTCCCTTGAAGAACCAATGGGCAAAGAAGCCCGCGGCGACCAGGGCGACGATAAACAGGAAGATAAACAGGTGGCGTTTGAGTTGGGCAGGCATGGCGGCGCAGTGTCAGTTACAAAAGGTAATGGAATATAGCCAGCTAACGATTTGGCAAATAGCCATGTCGAGGTTCCAGCCCCAACCTTGGCTTATATGCCCTTTGTTGATCGGCCTACGCTGGAGCCAGGGGGCTTGGGGCTGTTACCATTCGCCCCTTGTTTTATTTTCAGCTTTATTGCCCATTCGAGACCCGCCATGACCACCGTCCGCACGCGCATCGCGCCATCGCCTACTGGGGATCCCCACGTCGGTACTGCCTACATCGCCTTGTTCAACTACTGCTTTGCCAAGCAGCACGGCGGTGAATTCATCCTGCGGATCGAAGACACGGACCAGGTGCGTTCGACCCGTGAGTCGGAACAGCAGATTTTCGATGCCCTGCGCTGGTTGGGCATCACCTGGGCTGAAGGCCCGGATGTCGGCGGCCCGCACGGCCCGTATCGCCAGAGCGAGCGCAGCGACATCTATAAGCAATACACCCAGCAACTGGTCGATATGGGCCACGCCTTCCCGTGTTTCTGCACTGCCGAAGAACTGGACCAGATGCGCGCCGAGCAACAGGCCCGCGGCGAAACCCCGCGCTACGACGGCCGCGCGCTGCTGCTGTCCAAGGAAGAAGTGGCCGCGCGCCTGGCCGCCGGTGAGCCGCACGTGATCCGTATGAAAGTGCCGAGCGAAGGCGTGTGCGTGGTGCCGGACATGTTGCGTGGCGACGTGGAGATCCCGTGGGACCGCATGGACATGCAAGTGCTGATGAAGACCGACGGCCTGCCGACGTACTTCCTGGCCAACGTGGTCGACGACCACTTGATGGGCATCACCCACGTGTTGCGTGGTGAAGAATGGTTGCCGTCGGCACCCAAGCTGATCCTGCTTTACGAATATTTCGGCTGGGAACAGCCGCAACTGTGCTACATGCCGCTGCTGCGTAACCCGGACAAGAGCAAGCTGTCCAAGCGCAAGAACCCGACTTCGGTGACCTTCTACGAGCGTATGGGCTTCATGCCTGAAGCGATGCTCAACTACCTGGGCCGCATGGGCTGGTCGATGCCGGACGAGCGCGAGAAGTTCTCGCTGCAGGAGATGGTCGATAACTTCGACCTGTCCCGTGTCTCGCTGGGCGGGCCGATCTTCGATATCGAGAAGCTGTCGTGGCTCAACGGCCAATGGCTGCGTGACCTGCCGGTGGAAGAGTTCGCCAGCCGTGTGCAGCAGTGGGCGTTGAACCCCGAGTACATGATGAAGATCGCACCGCTGGTGCAGGGCAGGGTGGAGACTTTCAGCCAGGTCGCCCCGCTGGCCAGCTTCTTCTTTGCCGGTGGCGTGAACCCGGATGCCAAGCTGTTCGAGTCGAAAAAACTCTCGGCTGACCAGGTTCGCCAGTTGATGCAGTTGATCCTGTGGAAGCTCGAAAGCCTGCGCCAGTGGGAAAAAGAGGCCATCACCGCGACCATCCAGGCCGTGGTCGAATCCCTGGAACTGAAGCTGCGCGATGCCATGCCGCTGATGTTTGCCGCGATTACCGGGCAAGCCAGCTCGGTGTCGGTACTCGATGCGATGGAAATCCTCGGTCCGGACCTGACCCGTTTCCGTCTGCGCCAAGCCCTTGATTTGCTTGGCGGTGTATCGAAGAAAGAAAACAAGGAATGGGAAAAGCTGCTGGCTGCTATCGCCTAGTTAAGCGCTGGTGAGGGCAAAACCCCGGCTTTGCGGGGTTTTGACGGTAAGTGATTGTTATCCCGGCAAAAAACTTTGGAAATTGTTGAAAATAAATTTGACAGCCTTTCAAAGCGCCATTAAGATTCGCCCCGTCCTCACCGATGAGGGGCTATAGCTCAGCTGGGAGAGCGCTTGCATGGCATGCAAGAGGTCAACGGTTCGATCCCGTTTAGCTCCACCAATTTACAGGTTCAAGGTCTGGCCACACCGTCCTTGAATCGATCAGGCCCAGCTTGATCATGTTGTACAGAAGGTTTTGTCCCCTTCGTCTAGTGGCCTAGGACACCGCCCTTTCACGGCGGTAACAGGGGTTCGAGTCCCCTAGGGGACGCCAGTTTCAACAAGCAGCTCGCAAGGTCTGCTGCGCCGCCAGGCGAAAAAACGGGGCTATAGCTCAGCTGGGAGAGCGCTTGCATGGCATGCAAGAGGTCAACGGTTCGATCCCGTTTAGCTCCACCAATTTACAGGTTCAAGGTTCCGGCCACACCGTCCTTGGATCGATCAGGTTTAGCCTGATCAGTTGTATAGAAGGTTTGTGTCCCCTTCGTCTAGTGGCCTAGGACACCGCCCTTTCACGGCGGTAACAGGGGTTCGAGTCCCCTAGGGGACGCCACGATTACCCGCTCTGCGGGATTTTTAAGGGTCATTCAATTATTGAATGGCCCTTTTGTTTGTCTGGCGTTTGGGTTTTCTCCCTCCCTCTTTCAAAGAACTTCTTCTGACCAACGGTCGAATTCAGCGCTTGCTAAAAATTATTATGAAGATAATATTTTAACCGTAATATTCGGAGGCCGTCATGAGCGATAAGAAAGCGCAAACCCGTGAACGTATTTTGCAGGCCGCCAGCTCCGCGCTGATCCAGCGTGGCCCGGCCGAACCGAGTGTGGGTGAAGTCATGGGAGCGGCGGGGCTGACCGTTGGTGGCTTCTACGCCCACTTTGAAAGCAAGGACGCCTTGATGCTGGAGGCGTTCGAGCAGCTATTGGCCACGCGTCGGGCGTCTATCGACGATATGGACCCCAGCCTGACAGGCGAAGAGCGCCGAGCCCTGGTGGCGGCGTTCTACCTGTCGCGCAAGCACCGTGATTCCACCGCCCAGGCCTGTCCGATCCCGGCCACGGTCGGCGAGATGAGCCGCCTGCCAGATGAATTTCGCGATGTATTGAACCGGCACGTCGAACTGATGGCCGCACAACTGGCTGCCAGCCCGGAAGACACCGATAAGGCCCTGGCCGACATGGCCTTGATGATTGGTGGCCTGGCATTGGCCCGGGCGCTGGGGCCTGGCGAATTGTCGGACCGTGTATTACGCGCCTCCAAGTCGGCAGTGCGCTGAACAAGGCTTGCGGGCCTGGGGAGTGAATGGATGAGCACCTTGAGCTGGATTCGTCGTGTCAACGGCACTGTGGGCAGGCTGGCGCCGCAGACCATCGCCAACCAGATGCGTCGCGCTTTCATGACGCCGCGGGATCTGCCGCCGCGTGATTGGGAATTGCCGCTGCTGGCGCAGGCCGAGCGCATCACCTTGCGCTTTGGCCTGTCGGCCCTGCGCTGGGGCCAGGGCCCGGCGGTGCTGATGATGCATGGCTGGGAAGGGCGCCCGACCCAGTTCGCCAGCCTGATCAACGCATTGGTGGGTGCCGGCTACTCGGTGATTGCCCTCGACGGTCCGGCCCATGGCCGCTCGCCGGGCCGCGAGGCCCACGTGGTGCTGTTTGCCCGGGCGATGCTGGAGGCTGCCGCTGAGTTGCCGCCGTTGCACGCGGTGGTCGGCCACTCCATGGGCGGCGCCAGTGCGATGCTGGCCATCCAGTTGGGCCTGCGCACCAATGCGTTGGTGAGCATTGCCGCGCCTTCTCGCTTGCTCGATGTATTGCGCGGCTTTGCCGGAGTGGTCGGCATGCCGGCGCGGGCACGGGCGGCGTTTATCCAGGAGGTCGAGTACTCCCTGGGCATCCCGCTCAAGCACCTGGATGTGGCGCACTATCAAATGAACATCCCGGGCCTGATCGTGCATGCCGAAGACGATACCTTCGTCCCGGTCAAGGCTTCGCAGATGATCCACGAGGCCTGGTTCGACAGCCGCCTGTTACGCCTGGAGCAAGGCGGGCACCAGAAAGTCCTGGCCGATCCCCGGGTGGTCGAAGGCGTACTGGCGCTACTGGCCGGCTGTCGTGAACCAGCGCGGCAAACCGCTTGAGCCGAACGATGGGTTACACTGCTCGCCGCCGACATTAATCGACCGGGAGCAGGGCATGGGCTGGGACTTGGCAAAGCCGTTTATCATCGATCTGCAGGTGGCCCCTGAGGATATCGACGGCCTGGGGCATGCCAATAATGCCGTCTACGTATCCTGGCTGGAGCGTTGCGCCTGGCGCCATTCCCAGCGCCTGGGCCTGGACCTCAGCGAGTACCGGCGCCTGGATCGGGCCATGGCGGTAGTGCGCCATGAAATCGATTACCTGGCGGCGGGCTACGAAGGTGATGAGTTGCAATTGGCGACCTGGATCGTCGATTGGGACCAGCGCCTGAAAATGACCCGGCGCTTCCAACTGATACGCCCCAGTGATGGCACCACCTTGCTGCGTGCACAAACCACCTTTGTCTGTATCGAACTCTCCAGTGGCAAGCCCAAGCGCATGCCGGCGGAGTTTATCGAGGGCTATGGCGTGGCGTTGCACATCTGACAAGGGGGTTAACGGTTACTGTGGGAAACCCAGTAAACTGCGCCACGTTTTTCGTTGAGTGTTTTCCATGCAAATTGCCTTGGCGCCCATGGAGGGGTTGGTCGACAACATCCTGCGGGATGTGCTGACCCAGGTGGGCGGTATCGATTGGTGCGTGACCGAATTTATCCGGGTCAACGACCGCCTGCTGACCCCGGCCTATTTCCACAAGCTTGCCCCTGAACTGCTGCACGGCGCCAAGACCGCTGCGGGCGTGCCGTTGCGCGTGCAGTTGCTTGGTTCCGACCCCGTGTGCCTGGCGGAAAACGCCGCGCTGGCCTGCGAGCTGGGTTCGCAGGTAATCGACCTGAACTTCGGCTGCCCGGCCAAGACCGTCAACAAATCCCGTGGCGGTGCGGTGCTGCTCAAGGAGCCGGAGCTGCTCAACCAGATCGTCGAGCACGTGCGTCGTGCGGTGCCGGCGCATATCCCGGTGACTGCCAAGATGCGCCTGGGCTTCGACAGCCCGGATGGCGCGCTGGTGTGCGCTACGGCCCTGGCCGAAGGTGGCGCGGCGCACATCGTGGTGCATGCGCGGACCAAAGCCGATGGCTACAAGCCCCCCGCCCATTGGGAATGGATCCCGCGCGTGCAGGACGTGGTCAAGGTGCCGGTATTTGCCAACGGTGATATCTGGAGCGTCGAGGACTGGCGGCGCTGCCGCGAGATCAGTGGGGTCGAAGACATCATGCTCGGCCGCGGCCTGGTAGCGCGTCCCGACCTGGCCCGGCAAATCGCCGCCGCGCGTGCAGGTGAAGAGGTGGTAGAGATGACTTGGGAGGAGATGCAGCCCATGCTCCGGGAGTTCTGGACGCAGTCTGTAGCGCAACTGACTGAGCGCCAGGCTCCTGGCCGCTTGAAGCAGTGGCTGGCGATGCTGACGCGCAATTACCCGCAAGCCGTGGAGCTGTTTACCGCGCTGCGCCGGGAAACCGATCTGCTGCAGGTCAGTCGTTTGCTCGGTATGCCTCACCCGCAAGCGGCCTGAAATTTTTCTTACAGCCTCTCTTGAAATGTAATGGGTGGTCCTTATCTAGGGATTACACGATGCCGAACTCGGGTCGTGGAGATAAAGAACCTTGCTGATATTTCAGGAGATTTGACCTATGAGTACCGCATTTTCCCTGGCGCCGTTGTTCCGCTCTTCCGTGGGTTTCGACCGTTTCAACGACCTGTTCGAGACCGCATTGCGCAATGAGCCGGGCAGCAGCTACCCACCTTATAACGTCGAGAAACATGGCGAAGACCAATACCGCATTGTGATCGCGGCCGCCGGTTTCCAGGAAGACGATCTGGAGTTGCAGGTGGAGAAGGGCGTGTTGACCGTCAGCGGCGGCAAGCGCGACACCAAGGCTGAGAGCGTCACCTATCTGCATCAAGGCATTGCCCAGCGGGCCTTCAAGCTGTCATTCCGCTTGGCGGACCATATCGAGATCAAGGCTGCTGACCTGAGTAACGGTTTGCTGAGCATCGATCTGTTGCGGGTCGTGCCGGAAGAAGCGAAGGCCAAGCGTATCCCGATCAATGGGGCGCAGAAGCCGGCGCTGCAACACTAAGCGCATATTTTTAAATCTTTCATCATCTGCAAAAAGGGCGCCTCTGGCGCCCTTTTTTTGTTTAGGGGCTTGAAGGAGGTTGCAGGTGTTTTAATCGATAGCGAGGGGAGTTTTGTTTAGTTGAGGGTGTGTTGTTTTATTTGTTTGCTAGCAGGTGTGTGTAACTTTCTTGGTTGGGTGCGTGTTTGCATAGTTAGAGTGTTTCTTTGTTTGGATGCATGGCAGCAGTCTTAGTCGCGCGGGAAATATCATGGGCGCTGTCATGCACACTCGGCGAATCATAACGGTTTTTTTCCTCGCAGCAGTTTATTAACGGGTATGACGTGTTTTTATCAGGCACAAGCCGTAGAAAAGCAGGTTTTCGGCAGAAGTCCATGGGTAAAAGTCCTAAGTTACCTTTTAGTGTCCTTATGTTTTCCGCGATATCTGGAACCAGAACGCTTATTTCCCCACGAATCCAGTGACTTCGATACGGTCGCTGCCGTTTCAAGTCATAAAAAACAGTGTTTGTCATGGGCGTCTGAACGTCCTGGTGCTTTTCTGAAAGAGGGATGAATAATGTCTTATCTGTCTGTTAATAATCCTCCGAGCGTCAATGTTGCTAATCATCAGCTTGATCTGGTCGCGCCGCCTGGAAGTGGTGATGTGAGTAAGTTGTTAAATACTAAGTCGAGCGTAGTGCCGGAACACACTCGGCATGTTGAAGTTGGGCGGGAAAATACAACTGTCAGTACGGATGCTCTTGCAAAGCTGCTGGATATGTTCGAACTGCTCTTCAAGGCAATGCGAGATGTGTTGTCGGGTAAAAAGCATCCTTCCGAGGCCTTGCCCACGGCGGATAAACCGTCTGAAACCAAACCCGCTCTTGGGGACAGAGCCGCCATTACCACTAAGGATGCAAAGGCACAGGTGGGTGGAGACAAACCTACTACGCACATACCGCAGACCACCGGCAAACTGTTGATTTCAGGCCAGGCTTTAAAAAAGCAGCTCGATGCGGACAAGCTAGCCGAGAAGAAACCCGACACTGAGAGCAAGCCTGCGATTGCGAGCAACGACACCAAACTACTGCTTGATACAGACAAGAAGCCCCAGCTAAAACCGGACGCCGAAAGCAAGCCCGTACCTGCGGGCAAGGACGCCAAGGTCCTGGTTGATAGCGACAAGAAACCGGAGCTAAAACCGGACGCCGAAAGCAAGCCCGTGCCCGCGGGCAAGGACGCCAAGGTCCTGGTTGATAGCGATAAGAAGCCCGAGCAAAAACTGGACACGGACACCAAGCCCGCGACTCCCGGCAAAGAAGTCAAGGTACTGTTGGATGGCGGCAAACAACCTGTGGTGCTGCCGCAGGTCAAGGTTATGCCAGGGACTCCAGAAGCGCAGGCCAAGGTGTCGTCGGACAACCATGTGCAGGTGAACGTGAATGTGAACAACTGCCACTGCCCATCGACTTACCAGCCACCCAGCCCGCGCGGCGGCGTCACAGTGACGCCTCGTTTCGAACCCGAGCCAGGTGTGGTGATACGCCACGACGCCAAGGTGAGGCCTGGCCCGCAGTCCAAGCCAACGGTAGTGCCCGGTAACGATGCGAAGGTGACGCCTGATACCCAGGTGCCTGGGAGTGATGGTCGGGCGAGGCCGGGCTTGGTGCCCAACCGTGTTGCAGCGGTGACACCCGACGCGGTGCCTGAACCGGCAGTCCCGAATGACAGTCGCGTAAAGCCTGAGGTATCCCCGCTGCCAAACCCTGAAGTGCTACCGGATAAGCCTGGGCCTGAGCCGGATGTGACCGCTGCGGGGCCGGAATGCCGCCCTGATGAAATGGGGTGGTCGGCGCGTCCCTATCGCCGGTTTTAACGCGCCTCTTGGGCCAATAGACCTCTAACTTCAATCAGTTGCTTCTCCGGTCAGCGATCGGCCGGAGGGGCACTTTGTGCGAGAAAAAACATGTCTGTTTCAAGCGTTAACCGTGCTTCCAGCGTCATGTGTAATGGTTCCGGGTACTTGGCAGGAGCTTTTAGTATTGAGACCGCTAGTCCCTCGCTACAGGGCTCGGCTGTCAGCAGGTTTTCCCATCAGCACTCGCCCAGGCATGTCGCTGAACTGGACGGCTGTGGGGCAAACCAGGCGGCGGACTTGCAAACCATCATTTCAATGTTCAGTACGTTCATGAGCCAAATTACAGCGCTGCTGTCGGGTGGCAAGGAGCTTGATAAAGCCAAGGTTGTTCCCGCGCCTGTCACGCCTGAAATCAAGCCCTTACCGTTAGTGCCAAAGCCCCAGACACCTCTTCCGGATTTGTCGACCAAGCGCAATGGGGCCAAATGCGATGATATCTGGGGTGGTTTTCGCCAAGGGCCGGATGGCAATTGCGTAACGGTTTCAGCGATCAAGGCCGCCATGCACAAGTTTGGACAAAGCCCCACTGATATCTACAAAAATGTCAGTAAAACCGAGCGCGGCTATGACGTGACGATGCGTGACGGTTTTCATTTGACGTTGACCAGCCAGGAGTTGAAACAGGCGGCAGCGGGCGCACGTTTTTTTGGGCGCGACAGGGGCATGCTCAAGGACGCTGAGTTTTTGTTTGCTGCCAGTGCCAAGCGTGCGCAGATAGAAAACAACGATGGTCGAGCGGCGAGAAGTTTCAGCGCGGCCATCCGCAGTCTCAATGATGGTGAAGATGAGCGTGGCGCAGGGGAAGGGTTCGAGCGCTTGGGCTTAAAGAAGCATATAAAAAATGTCCCGGTAAATACCTTGGCCCGCGGCCAGGTCGGGATGGTCAACCGCGCCCGGCATTCGGTCGCAGTGATCGACGGCAAGGAAGAGTTATGGGGTCGAAAAGGCAGGGCGCCGCGGTATGGGGATGCAGTGGCGTTAATCGGGTGATCAGTAGTGTTGTGTAGTTGTCGTTTTAAATTATAAGAGTGGCTGTTGTTTTCCTGCGCAGGTTTTTAACGTTAATTTTACTTTGGGTTTTCCTGATGCTTGGCATGCGCGGGTTTGCGCGATGTCTTGTTTGTCATACTTTTAATAAGTCTGTGGTTAGGAGGTTGTCATGAATGTGAATATGCTCAATCGGTCATTTACTGACAGTTATAGGCTGGGTGATAAACCTGTCAATGCTGTTTCTGCTGACGTTTTTTCAACTAGTAGCGGGGAGAAGCCCCAAGATATCGTGAATGCCTTTACCGCCACCCCCCGTGGATTCGGTGAGCATTTTGACAATAGTACCCATGCGGCTGTTATCAAAATGATGATGATGACCTTTGGTCAAAGCCCCCGCGATATGTTTGATGAGATTAAATCGACCGGTGATGGTTATGACATTACGATGAAAGATGAGTTTAAGGTTCATGTGTCCCATGATGAACTAAAACTTACGGCGCAGGCCTCGCGATTTTCCGGCAACGACCGAGCAGCCATCAACGACGCCAACGTTGTACTCGCCGCTTTTGCCAAGCGCAAACAACAAGCAGGTGGCTATGACAGTTTCGACAAGGTCCTGCACAAGAGCCTTGAGGGTGAAACGATGCAGAACTGCCTGCGGGGCATGGGGATGATTGGTTTTGCCCAGTTTGTGCCTGCCACTTACATGGCCGCCAGCGGCGCCGTAGGTGTGGTGGAAACCCATAATTTTGGCTCCGCGTTTGTCATGGACAATACCCAACATAATTATGGGCAAAAACAGCGGGTTGATAGAAGTTACGGTTATATGTTGTTCAATGACCAGACTGTGCCTGGCGTATCGCCCGCAACCGTCGATTTACCTGACCTGAAATTATCCAGTGTGCCCATAGGCACCCAACCCGCAGATATCTGGAACGGTTTTTACCAGGGGGCAGAAGGCAACTGTGTCACCGTGTCGGCGATCAAGGCGGCCATGATGCGGTTTGGACAAAATCCCCAAGGCATCTTTAAAAAGATCACCGCCACGGCTGAGGGTTATGAAGTGCTCATGAGGGATTCCTTCAAGCTGACCCTGACCCACGATGAACTGAAACAGGCCAAGGCTGCCTCCAACTTGAAGGGTAGCAATCCGGCGCTGCTGGACGATGCCAACTTCTTGTACGCCGTGAGTGCCAAGCGGGCCCAGGTGGAAAACAACGATTCGCGTGGCAACCAAAGTTACGAGGTTGCCATGGCAACACTCAACGATGGTGAATACCCCGGCGCCGCATTGCGTCGGCTTGGGTTGTTTGCCTATATCCGTGAAAGTACGGTTGAAGAACTGGCTCGTGGCACCACGGGCACCTTGGCCAACACCTACCACTCGGTGGCGGTGATCGACGGCAAGCTGGACCTGTATGGGCAAAAACTCAGCCTGGAAAACTCGCACTGGCAGGGGCACTTCCACCGGGCATTGAAATTAGTGTGATACCCGGCGCAGGGACCCAGAGCGCTCTTCAGGTCCCGGCGCCTGGCCGTAACAGCTCTATAAATGCATCCAGGGGTAACGGCCGGCTGTGCAAATAACCCTGATACAGATGGCAACCCAGCCCCTGCAGGAACGCCAGTTGCTCGGGCGTTTCTACGCCTTCGGCAATCACCTCCAGGTTCAGGCTGCGCGCCATGGCCACGATCGCGCGGATGATCTCGGCGTCGTTCGGGTCGTGGGTGGCGTCCCTCACAAACGATTGATCGATCTTCAAGGCATCGACCGGCAGGCGCTTGAGGTAGGTCAATGACGAATAACCGGTGCCGAAATCGTCCATGGCGAAGCTGACCCCGAGTTTTTTCAGGCGGCGCATTTTGCCGATGGTGTCGTCCAGGTTCTGGATCACGATGCCTTCGGTGATTTCCAGTTTCAGCAAGGTGAACGGCAGTTGATGCTGCTTGAGGCTGCGCTCTACCCGTTCGACAAAATCGTTCTGGCGAAACTGCCGGGGGCTGATATTCACGCACAGGCTGAAGCCGTCCGGCTCCACCAGGCCTTCGGCGATCAGCCGGGCAAAGGCACCACAGGCTTCGTCGAGGATCCAGGTGCCCACCTCGAGAATCAGCCCGCTGTCTTCCAGAACCTTGATGAACTCCGTCGGCGATTGCGCACCCAACTGCGGATGCTGCCAGCGCACCAGGGCCTCGGCGCCGACAATGCGATTGCCCCGGGCATCGACCTGGGGTTGGTAATGCACACTGAACTCGCCCCGCGACAACGCCAGGCGCAGGTCTGTCTCCATGCGCAGGCGCTCGCTGGCGGTGCGTTGCATGCTGTTATGGAACATCTGCGTGGTATTGCGCCCCGAATCCTTGGCCCGGTACAGGGCAATATCCGCGCGCTTGAGCAGGTCGGCCGGGGTCGAGCCGTGGTCGGGAATCAGCGCCACGCCGATGCTGGGGGTGACCTGCAAGCGCTGGCCATCGAGAAACATCGGCTCGGACAACAGTTCGCGCAGGGTGTCGGACAGCAACTGCACCTGCTTGCTGACCTCTAACCGAGTACCTTCCAGCCCGCTGAGCAGCACCACGAATTCGTCCCCTCCCAGGCGCGCCACGGTGTCCTCCATGCGCACGCTGGCCTCCAGGCGCGCAGTGACGATTTTCAGCACGGTGTCGCCCACCGGGTGGCCGAGGGAATCGTTGATGTGCTTGAAGTGATCCAGGTCCAGAAACAGCAGCGCACCCCGCAGGTTGTGGCGTTTAAGCAGGGCGATCTGCTGGCTCAGGCGGTCCATCAGCAAGGCGCGATTGGGCAGGTTGGTCAGCGGGTCGTGATAGGCCAGGTGGCGGATCTGCGCCTGCGCGCTCTTGAGCAGGCTGACATCCCGTGCGGTCAGCAGCAGGCACGGGGTTTCATTGAGGGTAATCGGCTCGACCGACACTTCTACCGCCAGCAACTCGCCACGCTTGTTGTGCCAGAGCATGTCCAGGTGATGGATGCGGCCCTTGATCTGCAATTCGGCCAACAGCGCGGCGCGCTGGTTTTCATCGGCCCAGATGCCGATCTGATACAGGGTCAGGCCAATGGCTTCTTCGGCGCGGTAGCCGGTCAGGCGGCAGAAGCCGTCATTGACCTCCACATAGCGCCCGGTGTCGCGCTCGGTAATGGACACCGCATCGGGGCTGGAATGGAAGGCCTTGGCGAATTTCTCCTCACTGGCCTTGAGCGCCGCCTCCGAGCGCTGTTGCTGGGTGATATCGCGCAGGGTGGTGACCACACAGGGCTGGTTGCCGACCTTGATCAGCCGGCTGGAAATCATGCAGGTCAGGCGCTGGCCGTTCTTGTGGTGGACGATGATCGCCACGTTGTTCAGCGACTGCTCGCGGATCACCTGCTCGATGCGCTGCAGGCGCTGGGTTGGCTGATCCCACAGGCCGATCTGCTCGGCGGTGTGGTTGATGACTTCGGCGGCGGCCCAGCCAAAGGTCTGGCTGAAACTGGGGTTGATTTCGATGAACTCGCCGCTGGCCAGGCGTGTGACGCAGATCGGGTCGGGGCTGGCGAGGAACAGGCTGGCGAACTTCTCTTCAGAGGCACTCAGGCGCTGTTCGCGTTCCACCTGGTCGGTGATATCCAGCAAGGTGCCGGCCATGCGCACCGGCGTGCCCTGCGCGTCACGGTAGAGGCGGGCGCGGCTTTCCAGGTAGCGCGAGCTGCCGTCTTCCAGTTGCACGCGGTAGGTCAGTTGGTAGTTGCCCGCCGGCCCCTCACGCAAGGTGCGATAGGCATCGCGCATGCTGGCGCGCTCTTCATCGGGCATGCCTTCAAAAAATGCGTCGAACGACTCATGGAACGGGTGCGGATCCAGGCCGTGCAACTGCGCGGCCCGCGCCGAGCCGTAGAGCATGCCGCTGGGGATATGCCAGTCCCAGGTGCCCAACTGGGCCGAGTCCAGGGCCAGGTCCAGGCGTTCCTGGCTGTCCTTGAGGGCCTGCTCGGCGTTCTTGCGTTCGGTGGTGTCGAGGAAGGTGCTGATCAGGTAGGCCTGGCCCTCGAGCTCGACCTTTTGTGCGCTGAGGGTGCCGTCATGGATTTGCCCGTTGCTGGCGCGAAATTGCACCTCCATGGTGATGGGCTCGCCCTTGCGCTGGGTCGCCCTGACCAACAGGGCCCGTTGCTCCGGGTGGACCCACAGCCCCAGGTCGAGGGTGGTGCGGCCAATGGCATCGGCCACCGGCCAGCCGAACAGGCTTTCAAAATACTGGTTGGCTTCGCTGATCAGGCCATCTTCCTGGCGGGTCAGCAGGACCATGTTCGGGCACAGGTGGAACAGCGTGGCGAAGCGTTTTTCGGAGTGGCCCAGGGCATGTTCGCGTTCGCGCTGCTGGGTGGTTTCGCGGATCACCCCGATCATGCGCCGGCGCCCGGACGCATCCGGCAGCAGGCTGCCATTGATTTCCAGCCAGTGCAGGCTGCCGTCCGGCCACTGGATGCGGTGATGCATGGCTTGTTCGAAGGGTGCGCCGGCCAGGACCGCGTGAAACGCCCGGATCACGCGGCCGCGGTCCTCGGCGGCCAGCAGGTCGAGGTAGTCCAGGTCCTTGGGCAACGGCTGCCGGGGGTCGAAGCCGAATAGCGCCTGGGTGCCGCGCGACCAACTGATCCGCCCGCTGTCGATATCCCAGCTCCAGGCGCCGAGCCGTGCGGCATTGAGCGCCGCCAGCAGTTGCGGGGCGTTTTCCCAGCTTTGTTCCGCCTGCTGGGGGTCCAGGGCGTGAATGCGCGGCAGCGGCGGCACGGGATCGACAGGGTTGGGCATTATCAAGGGGCCTTGGCTCGATGGGCGTTCGGCGCGGGAGCAGGGTCTACAGGCCGCACGGCCTCATGCCGGCATCCCAGCCGGATCGACCTGTGCATCCAATAGGCTCATGAAAGCCCGCGCAGCGTTCGACAGCGTCCTTTCGGTGTGCACGATATAGCCTAGCTGGCGACTGAGCTGTATGCCCGGTAAAGCGATACTGGCCACTTGATCATCGAGCATGGTGCGCGGCAACACGCTCCAGGCCAAGCCGATGGAGACCATCATCTTGATGGTTTCCAGGTAGTTGGTGCTCATGGCGATGTTCGGCGTCAGGCCCTGGGCCTCGAACAGCCGGTGCACGATATGGTGGGTAAAGGTGTTGCCACCGGGGAATACCGCCGGGTGCCGGGCAATGTCGGCCAGGCTGATGCTGGCGTTGCTGGCCAGGCTATGTTCGGGCGCCACCACGAAATCCAGGGGGTCGTCCCACACCGGGGTGGCTCGCACCAGGCTGTGGGGCTCCGGGGCCAGGGTGATGACGGCCACTTCGGCACGGCCATGGAGGATTTCCTCGTAGGCGACTTCCGAATCCAGGAACTGAATATCCAGTGCCACGTTCGGGTATTCCCGGGTGAACGTGCGCAACACCGGGGGCAGGCGGTGCAGGCCGATGTGATGGCTGGTCGCCAGGGTCAGGCGTCCGCTGACTTCGCCAGTCAGGTTGGTCAAGGCGCGGCGGGTGTCATCCAGCACATTGAGGATCTGATAGGCGCGGGGCAGCAGGGCACGCCCGGCCTCTGTCAGGCCCACTTCCCGGCCCAGTCGATCAAACAGGCGCACCTTCAGTTGTTGCTCAAGGCCGGCGATGCGCTTGCTGATTGCCGGTTGCGTCAAGTGCAGGCGTTCCCCGGCCCCGGAGAAGCTGCCGGTTTCGGCGATGGCAATAAAAGCATTGAGGTTGGCCAGGTCCATGGTCGTATTCCAGCTGGTTATCCAAAGCATGAAAAATATGAATTTGAGTTATTTAATGTAACGCCATAGCATCAGCCTCACAAGCCAAAGGGTTATTGAATCGTTCAACGCCCAGGGCATAGAAAGACGCTGATGAGGACCGACTGATGGCCGGCAAAACGCTTTACGACAAACTCTGGGATTCCCATGAAGTGAAACGGCGCGATGATGGCTCGTCGCTGATCTACATCGACCGTCACATCATCCACGAAGTGACCTCGCCCCAAGCGTTCGAAGGCCTGCGACTGGCCGGGCGCAAGCCATGGCGCGTCGACTCGATCATCGCCACCCCGGACCACAACGTGCCGACCACCCCGGAGCGCAAGGGCGGTATCGAAGCCATTGCCGACCAGGTCTCGCGTTTGCAGGTCCAGACCCTCGACGACTATTGCGACGAGTACGGCATCACCGAATTCAAGATGAATGACGTGCGCCAGGGCATCGTCCACGTAATCGGCCCGGAGCAGGGCGCGACCTTGCCGGGCATGACCGTGGTCTGCGGCGACTCCCATACCTCGACCCACGGCGCGTTCGGCGCCCTGGCCCACGGTATTGGCACTTCCGAGGTGGAACATGTGTTCGCCACCCAGTGCCTGGTTGCTAAAAAAATGAAGAACATGCTGGTGCTGGTCGAAGGCACCTTGCCCTTTGGTGTCACCGCCAAGGACATCGTGCTCGCGGTGATCGGCAAGATCGGCACCGCTGGCGGCAACGGCCATGCCATCGAATTCGCCGGCAGCGCCATTCGCGACCTGTCCATCGAAGGCCGCATGACCATCTGCAACATGTCCATTGAAGCCGGTGCCCGCGTGGGCATGGTCGCGGCGGATGAAAAAACCGTCGAATACGTCAAGGGTCGTCCGTTTGCACCGGCGGGCGCCGATTGGGATGCCGCCGTAGAAGCCTGGAAATACCTGGTGTCCGACAAGGATGCGGTGTTCGATACGGTGGTTGAACTCGACGCGGCCCAGATCAAGCCGCAAGTCAGCTGGGGCACCTCGCCGGAAATGGTCCTGGCCGTTGACCAGAACGTGCCGGACCCGGCCAAGGAAGCCGACCTGGTCAAGCGCGGCTCCATCGAGCGCGCCTTGAAGTACATGGGGTTGAAAGCCAACCAGGCGATCACTGACATCCAGTTGGACCGTGTGTTTATCGGTTCCTGCACCAACTCGCGGATCGAAGACCTGCGCGCCGCGGCGGTGATCGCCAAGGGCCGCAAGGTGGCCTCGACCATCAAGCAGGCCATTGTGGTGCCAGGTTCGGGCCTGGTGAAGGCCCAGGCGGAAGCCGAAGGCCTGGACAAAATCTTCCTCGAAGCCGGCTTTGAATGGCGCGAGCCGGGCTGCTCGATGTGCCTGGCGATGAACCCGGACCGTTTGGAGTCCGGCGAGCATTGCGCGTCCACCTCCAACCGTAACTTCGAAGGGCGTCAGGGCGCCGGTGGTCGTACTCACCTGGTCAGCCCGGCCATGGCCGCTGCGGCTGCCGTCAACGGTCGTTTCATCGACGTTCGCGAATTGATCTGAGGAATACCCGATGAGAGCTTTTACCCAACACACAGGTCTGGTCGCGCCGTTGGACCGTGCCAACGTGGACACCGACCAGATCATCCCCAAGCAGTTCTTGAAGTCGATCAAGCGCACCGGCTTTGGCCCCAACCTGTTCGATGAGTGGCGCTACCTGGACGTGGGCTACGCCTACCAGGACAACTCCAAGCGCCCGTTGAACAAGGATTTCGTGCTCAACGCCGAGCGCTACCAGGGCGCTAGCGTGTTGCTGGCCCGGGAAAACTTCGGTTGCGGCTCCAGCCGCGAACACGCGCCGTGGGCCCTGGAAGAATATGGTTTTCGCAGCATCATCGCGCCGAGCTACGCCGACATCTTCTTCAACAACAGCTTCAAGAATGGCTTGTTGCCGATCATCCTGAGCGATGCCGAAGTGGACGAGTTGTTCGGGCAAGTGGAAGCCAACGTGGGCTACCAGTTGACCGTCGACCTGGCTGCACAGACCGTGACCCGTCCGGATGGCAAGGTGTACCACTTTGAAGTGGATGCCTTCCGTAAACACTGCCTGATCAACGGCCTGGACGACATCGGCCTGACCTTGCAGGACGGCGAGGCAATTGCCGCGTTTGAAGCCAAGCACCGGGCCAGCCAGCCTTGGTTGTTTCGTGATGCCTGATTTGCGGTAACCGTGCGGGCCCCATCGCGGGCAAGCCCGACTCCCACACTGGAATGCATTCCAACTGTGGGAGCTGGCTTGCCTGCGATAGCGCCCGTACAGCCACCCCAAAACCTGAGGAAAGCCACCATGACCAACACCGCCCACACCCAAGTCGTGCAAAAACAATTCGGCGAACAGGCCTCGGCCTACCTGAGCAGTGCCGTGCACGCCCAGGGCAGCGAATTCGCACTGCTGCAGGCCGAACTGGCCGGGCAGGGCGCTGCACGACTGCTGGACCTGGGCTGTGGCGCCGGTCACGTGAGTTTCCACGTAGCACCGCTGGTCAAGGAAGTGGTGGCCTACGACCTGTCGCAGCAGATGCTCGACGTGGTCGCCGCCGTTGCCGCAGAGCGTGGCCTGGACAATATTCGTACCCGGCACGGCGCCGCCGAGCGCCTGCCGTTCGCCGATGGCGAGTTCGACTTCGTGTTCAGCCGCTACTCGGCCCATCACTGGAGCGACCTGGGCCAGGCCTTGCGCGAAGTGCGCCGGGTGCTCAAGCCGGGCGGCGTAGCGGCGTTTGTCGATGTCTTGTCACCGGGCAGCCCGCTGTTGGACACTTACCTGCAAACCGTCGAGGTGCTGCGCGACACCAGCCATGTGCGCGATTATTCCGCCGGCGAGTGGATGCGCCAGCTCAGCGAAGCCGGCCTGCATGTACGTAACAGCAATCGCCAGCGCCTGCGCCTGGAATACACCTCGTGGGTCGAGCGCATGCGCACGCCAGAGGTATTGCGCGCCGCGATCCTGGAGCTGCAAAAGGCGATGGGCCAGGAAGTGCGCGATTATTTTGAGATTCAAGCCGATGGCACCTTCAGCACCGACGTGCTGGTGGTCTGGGCCGAACGCTAATAATTTTCCCGACCTGCCCGAGGGCGGGTCGCTTGATGAAATGAGGAACCCATGAGCAAGCAGATTCTGATTCTCCCTGGCGACGGCATTGGTCCGGAAATCATGGCCGAAGCGGTCAAGGTCCTGGAATTGGCCAACAGCAAGTACAGCCTGGGCTTTGAACTGAGTCACGACGTGATCGGCGGCGCTGCCATCGACAAGCATGGCGTGCCCCTGGCCGACGAAACCCTGGACCGTGCCCGTGCTGCCGACGCGGTGCTGCTCGGCGCCGTGGGTGGGCCGAAATGGGACAAGATCGAACGTGACATCCGTCCGGAGCGCGGCCTGCTGAAAATCCGTGCGCAACTGGGCCTGTTCGGCAACCTGCGCCCGGCAATCCTCTACCCGCAACTGGCCGACGCGTCGAGCCTCAAGCCGGAAGTGGTGGCGGGCCTGGATATCCTGATCGTGCGTGAGCTGACCGGCGGTATCTACTTTGGCTCGCCACGGGGCGTGCGCGAGCTGGAAAATGGCGAGCGCCAGGCCTACGACACCCTGCCGTACAGCGAGAGTGAAATCCGCCGTATCGCCCGTGTCGGTTTCGACATGGCCCGCGTGCGCGGCAAGAAGGTCTGCTCGGTGGACAAGGCTAACGTCCTGGCCTCCAGCCAGCTGTGGCGCGAGATTGTCGAAGAAGTGGCCAAGGACTATCCGGACGTCGAACTCAGCCACATGTACGTCGACAACGCCGCCATGCAGTTGGTGCGTGCGCCCAAGCAGTTCGACGTGATCGTCACCGACAACCTGTTCGGCGACATCCTGTCCGACCAGGCCTCGATGCTCACCGGTTCCATCGGCATGCTGCCGTCGGCGTCCCTGGACACCAACAATAAGGGCATGTACGAGCCATGCCACGGTTCGGCGCCAGACATCGCGGGCCAGGGCATTGCCAACCCGCTGGCGACCATTTTGTCGGTGTCGATGATGCTGCGCTACAGCTTCAACCTCAGCGAAGCGGCGGATGCCATCGAGCAAGCGGTGAGCCTGGTGCTGGACCAGGGCCTGCGTACCGGCGACATCTGGTCGCAGGGTTGCACCAAGGTCGGGACGCAGGAAATGGGCGACGCAGTAGTCGCCGCGCTGCGGAATCTGTAATCTCTCGGGCCCGCTTGCAGTTGTTGCTGCAAGGCGGCCCACTTTTTAACAAGGTGTAGTTGCGATGAAACGTGTAGGTCTGATCGGTTGGCGCGGTATGGTCGGTTCCGTGCTCATGCAGCGGATGCTGGAAGAGCAGGATTTCGATCTTATTGAGCCGGTGTTTTTCACCACTTCGAATGTCGGTGGCCAAGGGCCGTCCGTGGGCAAGGATATCGCCCCGCTCAAGGACGCCTACAACATTGAAGAGCTCAAGACCCTCGACGTCATTCTGACCTGCCAGGGCGGCGACTACACCAGTGAAGTCTTCCCCAAGCTGCGCGAAGCCGGCTGGCAGGGCTACTGGATCGATGCAGCGTCCAGCCTGCGTATGCAGGACGACGCGGTGATCATCCTCGACCCGGTCAACCGCAAGGTCATCGACCAGCAACTTGACGCCGGCACCAAGAACTATGTCGGTGGCAACTGCACCGTCAGCCTGATGCTGATGGGCCTGGGTGGCCTGTTCGAAGCCGGGCTGGTGGAGTGGATGAGTGCCATGACCTACCAGGCGGCCTCCGGTGCCGGCGCGCAGAACATGCGCGAGCTGATCAAGCAGATGGGCGCGACTCACGCGGCCGTCGCCGATCAACTGGCCGACCCGGCCAGTGCGATCCTCGATATCGACCGCCGTGTGGCCGAGGCCATGCGCAGCGAAGCCTACCCGACCGAGAACTTCGGCGTGCCCTTGGCCGGCAGCCTGATCCCATGGATCGACAAGGAACTGCCGAACGGCCAGAGCCGCGAAGAGTGGAAAGCCCAGGCCGAGACCAACAAGATCCTCGGGCGCTTCAAGAACCCGATCCCGGTGGACGGTATTTGCGTGCGGATCGGCGCCATGCGCTGCCACAGCCAGGCGCTGACCATCAAGCTCAATAAAGACGTGCCGATCGCCGATATCGAAGGGCTGATCAGCCAGCACAACCCATGGGTCAAGCTGGTGCCCAACAGCCGTGATATCAGTATGCAGGAGCTGAGCCCGACCAAGGTCACCGGCACCCTGAATGTACCGGTGGGCCGTCTGCGCAAGCTGAACATGGGCACCCAGTACCTGGGCGCCTTCACTGTAGGTGACCAATTGCTGTGGGGCGCGGCCGAGCCGCTGCGTCGGATGTTGCGGATTCTGCTGGAGCGTTGATCGCTTAGTGGTGTTGAAGAAACCCGCGTTCTGGTGACAGGCGCGGGTTTTTTATTGCGCCTGAGGCCATCATCTCTGGCAAGCCCGCTCCCACACTTGAATGTGTTCACAAATCCAAATGTGGGAGCGGGCTTGCCCGCGATGACGGCCCGCGCCACACCACAAACCCCAGGCCAATTGCCTCACCCCCCACCACCCGGTAAAGTGCCGCTCCCCCCGCAATGCCCGAGGCAGCCTCCATGACCCAGACCTTTGATATCGCCGTGATCGGCGCCACCGGCACGGTGGGCGAAACCCTGGTGCAGATCCTCGAAGAACTG
This sequence comes from Pseudomonas sp. WS 5059, assembly GCF_012985525.1. NCBI lineage: Bacteria > Pseudomonadati > Pseudomonadota > Gammaproteobacteria > Pseudomonadales > Pseudomonadaceae > Pseudomonas > Pseudomonas sp. WS 5059. The sequence goes on from NZ_JAAQWO010000009.1 coordinate 92,815, forward strand.
GCGTTCCCGGTAGGCGCCCTGCACCTGCTGGCCAGCAGCGAGTCGGCCGGCGCGTCGGTGCCGTTTCGCGGCAAGAACGTGCGGGTACGGGAAGTCGATGAGTTCGATTTCAGCAAGGTGCAACTGGCCTTCTTCGCCGCAGGCCCGGCGGTCACCCTGAGTTTCGCGCCGCGCGCCACGGCAGCCGGTTGCTCATTGATCGACCTGTCCGGCGCCCTGCCCGCCGAACAGGCGCCCCAGGTGGTGCCGGAAGCCAATGCCCAGGTACTGGACGGCTTGAAAAAGCCGTTCCAGGTGGGCAGCCCAAGCCCTTGCGCCACCCACCTGGCGGTGGTGCTCGCACCGTTGCGCGGCCTGTTGGACATCCAGCGCGTGAGCGTCACCGCCAACCTGGCCGTGTCTGCCCAGGGCCGTGAAGCCGTCAGCGAACTGGCCCGGCAAACCGCCGAGCTGCTGAATGTGCGGCCCCTGGAGCCCAAGTTCTTTGATCGGCAGATGGCCTTCAACCTGCTGGCCCAGGTCGGCACGCCGGATGCGCAGGGCCACACCGCCCTCGAAAAACGCCTGGTCCACGAACTGCGTAGCCTGCTTGAATTACCTTTACTGAAGATTTCCGCAACCTGCGTTCAAGCTCCGGTGTTTTTTGGCGATAGCCTGAGCGTGTCCCTGCAACTGGCGGGGGCCGTGGACCTTGGCGCAGTCAATCGCGTGTTGGAGGCGGCGCCGGGCATCGAACTGGTGGAAGAGGGCGATTACCCCACCGCTGTTGGGGATGCGGTCGGTCAGGACGTGGTCTACGTGGGTCGGGTGCGGGCCGGTATTGATGACCCGGCGGAACTAAACTTGTGGCTGACGTCAGATAACGTACGCAAAGGCGCGGCGCTTAACGCGGTGCAACTGGCACAGTTGTTGATAAAACACCTTGTGTAAAAGATACTTGGCGGCAATTTGTAGATTGATTCTAGCCAAGCGCTATGCTTGGCCCCATGCAGGAAAAGTTGCGCGTCGGTGACCTATCGGCTCGCCATGCCGAATGGCAGCGGTACCCAACCTTCTCGCGGGCCGAGGAGTGTTCAAACAAAGGATGAGGCTATGGTTCAAGTTCGCAAACTGGTGTTAGCAATAGCGGCCGTCTCGGCGCTGTCCTCCGGTATGGCGCAAGCGCTGCAACTTGGGGAGATGACCCTCAAGTCGAAGTTGAACCAGCCGTTGTCGGTGGAGATCGAGCTGCTCGATGTGGGCGGGCTCAGCGCCTCCGATATCGTGCCCAGCCTCGCGTCTTCCCAGGCCTTTGTGGATGCGGGTGTCGATCGCCAGGCGTTCCTCGATGAGCTGACCTTTACCCCGGTGCTCAACCCAAGTGGCCGCAGTGTGGTGCGCGTCACCTCCAGCAAGCCGTTGCCCGACTCCTACGTACGCTTCTTGTTGCAGGTGCAATGGCCCAATGGCCGGTTGATGCGGGACTACAGCGTCTTGCTGGACCCGGCCAAGTTCGAGCAAAAGGCTCCAGAGGTCATTGCCCCAGCGCCGCGCCTTGCCACGCCGGCTGCTGCCAGCGTGACCAAGGCGGCTGAACACACCACGACTTCTCGCGACACCCTGTGGGAAATCGCCGCGAAAAACCGCAATGGCGGCTCGATCCAGCAGACCATGCTGGCGATCCAGGCGCTGAACCCGGACGCCTTTGTCGACGGCAATATCAACCGTATGAAGACCGGCCAGGTATTGCGCCTGCCGGATCCGGTACAAAGCACCAGCCTGCCGCAACCCCAGGCGATTGCCGAAGTGACCGCGCAGAATGCGGCTTGGCGCCAGGGGCGTCGCGGTGCCGTTAATCAAGCAGCGGGGCGTCAGCAACTGGACGCCACCAAGCGCGCCCAGGCTGGCGCAGCGCCGTCGCAAACGGCCGCCAAGGACAACCTGAGCCTGGTCTCGGCTGAGGCCGCCAAGGCCGGCGTCAAAGGCGCCGCAGGTGACAGCAAGGCCCTGAACAACAAGTTGGCCGTGACCCAGGAAAGCCTGGATTCGACCCGCCGCGAAAACGAAGAACTCAAAAGCCGCATGTCTGACCTGCAAAGTCAGTTGGACAAGCTGCAGCGGCTGATCGAACTGAAGAACAACCAATTGGCCAAATTGCAGGCCGAAGGCGGCGCCCCAGCGCAACCGGCGGTAATACCTGCCGAACTGGCTGCGGCGCCGACTGCGCCTGCTCCGGCGGCCGAAACGCCGGTGGTTGCGCCCGTGCAAAGCCCGGCTGAGCCTGCGCCCGAGGCCAGCGCCGAAGGCAAATTCAATGACCTGCTGACCAACCCCATTGTTCTCGGGGTGATCGGCGGCGCTGCCGGCCTCTTGGTGCTGTTGCTCCTGCTGCTGTGGGCACGTCATCGCAATGCGCGCCTGGAAGAGGAAAAACACCTACGCATGGCGCGGGCGCTGGCGGAAGAGCCAGAGTTTTCCGCAAAACTTGAACAAGACTTGTCGCTCGATAGCTTCGAAGGCCTTGAAGTCCCGGCGGCAAACGTCAAGCTGGCTCCAGCTCCAGCTCCAGCTCCAGCTCCAGCTCCAGCTCCGGTTGCCGTGGCGCCTGTAGCTGCAGTTGCGACCAGCATGGCGCCGCCGAGCAAGCCCATCATCGAGCCCGGTTCCTCTGATGCCCTGGCCCAGGCCCAGTCCCATCTGGACCGTGGTCACTTGAACCAGGCCGCTGCGGTGCTGGAAGAAGCGATCAAGCTGGAGCCCAAGCGCAGCGATCTGCGCCTCAAACTCCTGGAGGTCTACGGCCAGCAGGGCGACAAGGATGGTTTCGTGACCCAGGAGCGCCAACTGGTCGCCAATGGCGAGAACCACGCCCAGGTCGAACTGTTGAAAAATCGCTACCCGGCCATGGCCGTGCTGGCTGCGGGCGTGAGTGCTGCAGTCGCCGCTGCCGCGCTGGATGCGCAGTACGTCAAGGATCTGCTCCAGGAAGAACCGGCGCCTGCCGCCACGCCTCAAACCGATGCGTTCGACACCGACTTCGACCTGAGCCTGGACGACCTCGAGGCGGCGTCGCCGGCGGTGGTCGCCCCCGAGGTCGATGACCTGAGCTTCGACTCGGTCTTGCAGCAGCAGACCGAAGCCAAGGCCAGCGAGGACGACTTGTCTGACTTTGATCTCGACTTGCAACTGGATGCACCGGCTTCCCAGTCCGACGACGACTTCCTCTCGGGCCTGGAAGAAGAGATGAAGGACCTGCCACCGGTAGAGCCGCCGACCCTGACACCCGCCGCGCTGGAAGATTTTGACCTGCCGGAAGACTTCGACCTGTCCCTGGCCGACGAACCTGCGCCATCGGACAAGCCTGATGCGTTCACCTCCGAGCTTGACGATGTCAACGCCGAGCTGGAGCGCCTGTCCCAGAGCCTGGAAAGCCCGTCGATCGAGCCGAGCTTCACCGCTGAAGATGCCGCCAAGGGCGACGATGAGCCGGAGTTCGACTTCCTGTCGGGCACCGACGAAGTTGCCACCAAGCTCGACCTGGCCCAGGCCTATATCGACATGGGCGATGAGGGTGGTGCACGTGACATCCTGGCCGAAGTCCTCACCGAAGGCGACGACGGCCAACGCAGCGAAGCCAAGGAAATGCTTAGCCGCCTGGCGTGATTACTGGCAATTAACGCAGCGGCGGCCTTCGGGTCGCCGTTTTGCATTCAAAGGTGGGAGCCGGGCTTGGCCGCGATAGAGGCGACTCGGTCCTTCGGTAGAATTGAGGCGAGGCTATCGCAGGCCAGCCAGCTCCCACAAAATGCCCCAGGACCAGGCCCGGCACTTTATAATGGCCGCCTTTGCGCAACTATCAGGCTCTCAGCTCTTGGCAAATATAGATAACGCGGCCGCCGAAATGGCGGCCGCCGGCTTTTTCAGAATCGCCCTGGGCGTGGAATACAAAGGTTCGCGCTATCGCGGCTGGCAGCGCCAGGCCTCTGGCGTGCCGACTGTGCAGGAAACCCTGGAGAAGGCCCTGTCGAAGGTCGCCGACTCGCCGGTTTCATTGATGTGCGCAGGGCGCACCGACGCGGGCGTGCATGCCTGCGGGCAAGTGGTGCATTTTGACACCCAGGCCGAGCGTTCGATGAAGGCGTGGGTCATGGGCGCCAATATCAATCTGCCCCACGATGTCAGCGTCAGTTGGGCCAAAGTCATGCCGGCGCACTTCCATGCGCGGTTCAAGGCCATTGCCCGGCGTTACCGCTATGTGATCTACAACGATCAGATCCGTCCGGCGCACTTGAACGAAGAAATCACCTGGAACCACCGCCCGCTGGACGCCGAGCGCATGGCCGAGGCGGCCCAGCATCTGGTGGGGATCCACGACTTCAGTGCCTTTCGCGCCGGGCAGTGCCAGGCGAAGTCGCCGATCAAGGAAGTCCACCACCTGCGGGTGACACGTCACGGCAAGATGATTGTCCTGGATATCCGCGCCGGGGCGTTCCTGCACCATATGGTGCGCAATATCGCCGGGGTGCTGATGACCATTGGTACTGGCGAGCGCCCGGTGGAGTGGGCCAGGGAAGTGCTGGAGAGCCGGGTGCGGCGGACCGGCGGGGTGACGGCGCACCCGTTCGGCCTGTATCTGGTGGATGTGGAGTACCGAGATGAGTTCGAGCTGCCGCAGCGTTTCATCGGGCCACACTTCCTCACAGGTTTCACTGAACTTGGCGGCTGACGCCCGGAAAAGCATTTGTTACCATCCGGGACTTTCCTGGACAGCCCCCTGAGGTTTTGACGATATGTCAGGCGTTCGCAGCAAGATTTGCGGGATTACCCGCATGGAAGACGCGCTGTCGGCAGTCGAGGCGGGGGCTGACGCTATTGGTTTTGTGTTTTATGCCAAGAGCCCGCGCGCGGTGTCGGTGCAGCAGGCCCGGGCGATCATTGCCGGCTTGCCGCCGTTCGTGACCACGGTGGGGCTGTTCGTCAACGCCAGCGCCTGCGAGCTCAATGAAACCCTGGATGCCGTGCCGCTGGACCTGTTGCAGTTCCATGGCGACGAAACCCCGGAGGACTGCGCCGGCTACCATCGCCCGTATATCAAGGCGTTGCGGGTCAAGGCCGGTGACGATATCGCCGCCAGTTGCGCCGCCTACGCCGGGGCCAGTGGGATATTGCTCGATGCCTATGTCGAGGGCATTCCCGGTGGTACAGGCGAGGCTTTCGATTGGGCGCTGATTCCCCAGGGCTTGAGCAAGCCGATCATCCTGGCGGGCGGTTTGAACGCTGGCAATGTGGCGCAGGCCATTGCCCAGGTTCGCCCGTATGCCGTCGACGTCAGCGGCGGGGTGGAGCAGGCCAAGGGCATCAAGGATCCTGGCAAGATTCACGCATTCATGCAGGCAGTGCGCAGCAGCAGTGGCGCGATGTGACGGCTGGCAGTCTGCCGCCGTCAGTAACTACCACTGTGTAAAACAGGCCGGCGTTGCCCTCGGGCGGCGCCAATGAAGTGGCAGCCACGCACTGGCGGGTTGTCTGGAAGGCTGAGGGCAGGTGCAGGAAATGGCTGGTCGAACGTCTGACCCCGTCCTGTGATTGTTATCGCCACATCAATGAATTTAGCTCAAGGGCATACGCGGGGCTGTGTTCAAGCCACCGGTACTGGAGAAAGAAAGCATGAGCAACTGGTTAGTAGACAAACTGATCCCCTCGATCATGCGTTCCGAGGTGAAGAAAAGCTCGGTTCCTGAAGGTCTATGGCACAAGTGCCCATCCTGCGACGCGGTGTTGTACCGCCCGGAGCTGGAAAAGACCCTGGACGTTTGCCCCAAGTGCAACCACCACATGCGTATCGGCGCCCGCGCCCGTATCGACATCTTCCTCGACGCCGATGGCCGTGCCGAGCTGGGCGCTGACCTGGAGCCGGTGGACCGCCTCAAGTTTCGCGACGGCAAGAAGTACAAGGACCGCCTGACCGCTGCGCAAAAGCAGACCGGCGAGAAAGACGCGCTGATTTCCGTCAGTGGCAAGCTGCTGGGCATGCCCGTAGTGGTGTCGGCGTTTGAGTTTTCCTTCATGGGTGGCTCCATGGGCGCCATTGTCGGTGAGCGCTTTGTACGCGCCGCCAACTACGCCCTGGAAAACCGTTGCCCGATGATCTGCTTCGCCGCCTCCGGTGGTGCACGGATGCAGGAAGCGCTGATCTCGCTGATGCAGATGGCCAAGACCTCTGCGGTGCTGGCGCGTCTGCGTGAAGAGGGCATCCCGTTCATCTCGGTGCTGACCGATCCGGTCTACGGCGGCGTTTCCGCCAGCCTGGCGATGCTGGGCGACGTAATCGTCGGCGAGCCCAAGGCGCTGATCGGTTTTGCCGGCCCACGCGTGATCGAGCAGACCGTGCGTGAAAAGCTGCCCGAAGGCTTCCAGCGTAGCGAGTTCCTGCTGGAACACGGCGCCATCGACATGATCATCGCCCGTTCCGAACTGCGTCCGCGCCTGGGCAACCTGCTGGCACAGATGATGGGCTTGCCGACACCAGTGTACGTCGCGCCCAAGGTCGAACCCATCGTTGTGCCGCCGGTGCCTGCAAACCTATGACCCAACGAACCCTGGGCGAATGGCTCGCCTACCTTGAGCAGTTGCATCCGTCAGCCATCGACATGGGTCTGGAGCGCTCGCAACAGGTAGCGGCCCGCCTTGGGTTGGGTCGGCCTGCGCCACGGGTGATCACGGTCACTGGCACCAATGGCAAAGGCTCTACCTGCGCCTTTGTCGCGGCGTTGCTGCAGGCCCAGGGCTTGAAGGTTGGCGTCTACAGCTCGCCACACCTGCTGCGTTACAACGAGCGCGTGCAACTCAACGGCGTCGAAGCCACTGACGAGCAGTTGTGCGAAGCGTTCGCGGCGCTGGATGCCGGGCGTGGCGAAATCTCCCTGACCTATTTCGAGATGGGCACCCTGGCCGCGTTCTGGCTGTTCGAGCGTGAACAGCTGGATGCGGTGGTGCTGGAAGTCGGCCTCGGTGGTCGCCTGGATACCGTCAATGTGGTGGATGCCGACCTGGCGTTGGTCACCAGTATTGGTGTGGATCATGCCGATTACCTGGGCGATACCCGCGAATCCGTGGCCTATGAAAAAGCCGGGATCTTCCGTCAGGGCAAGCCGGCTTTGTGTGGTGACCTGGATCCGCCGCATACCTTGCTGGACAAGGTGCGCGAGTTGGATTGCCCGTTTTTCCTGCGGGGCCGTGATTTTGCCCTGGAGGTGTCTGGTGACCAATGGTCGTGGCGCGGTGTCGATACGCGGGGCCAGGGCGTCGAGTTGCACGGCCTGCCGCTGCTGAACCTGCCCATGGAAAACGCGGCACTCGCGCTGCAGGCCTACTTGTTGCTGGATCTGCCGTGGAATGGCGCGCAGATCGCCGATACCTTGCAGCGTACGCAGGTGGTCGGGCGCCTGGATCGTCGTTCGTTCGAATGGCAAGGCAAGCGCTTGAACCTGTTGCTGGATGTTGGGCACAACCCGCATGCTGCACAGTACCTGGCACGCCGTTTGGCCGGCCAAGTGCCAGCGGGTCGGCGCCTGGCGGTGTTCGGCCTGCTGGCGGACAAGGATCTGGATGGTGTGGTCGCGCCGTTGCTGGGCAGTGTGCAAGCCTGGGCAGTCGCCCCGCTGGATACGCCGCGCACCCGTACGGCCGATGATGTGCAGGCGGTGTTGCAGAACCTTGGCGCGACGGTGACGTCCCATGCAAGCGTAACCGCTGCATTGGAGGCTCAATGCGCGGTGGCAACGGCCGAGGACGAGATTCTGTTGTTCGGATCATTTTATTGTGTTGCCGAGGCGCTTGAGTGGTTGGCCCGGCGCTCCACGGAGGAAGCTGCACATGGCATTACTGGATAGCGCATACAAGCAGCGAATGGTCGGAGCCCTGGTATTGGTGGCGTTGGCGGTGATTTTCCTGCCGATGCTGTTTTCTCGCCAGGACGAGCAGCGCCAGGTCACGGTTGAGGCCCCGGCTGCGCCCCAGGCCCCGGTGATGCCGCAGGTCCAGGTCGAGCCAGTGGTGGTGCCTGAGCCGCAGGCGTTGCCCGAGGAAGAGCCGGTGCCGACTGATACGGAAATTGCCGAACAGCAAGCACCTTCGGCGCCGATCCAGCCGAGTGTGCCGGTGGTAAAGCCTGCTCCTGCACCGGTGGTGGCGGCCAAGCCTGCTACACCTGCTCCGGCCCCGAAGCCAGTGGCGCCGCAGCCGGCAGCCCCGGGCAAGCCTGATGTGGGGCAAAGTCGTATTGATCCGAATGGCTTGCCGATCAGTTGGTCGGTGCAACTCGCCAGCCTGTCCAATCGCGAAAGTGCCGAAGCCTTGCAGAAAACCCTGCGCAGCCAGGGTTATAACGCGTATATCCGGACTGCCGATGGCAAGAACCGGGTATTTGTCGGGCCGCTGATCGAGCGCGCCGAGGCGGACCGCCTGCGTGACCTGTTGGGTCGCCAGCAGAACCTGAAAGGTTTTGTGGTGCGCTTCCAGCCAGAGCGCGGCTGATTCTGCCAATGCGGTCTCAGTGTGGGAGCGGGCTTGCCCGCGATGACGGTGCGCCAGCCGATATTTTAGTTGGCCGGCACACCGCTATCGCGGGCAAGCCCGCTCCCACATTGGTTTGTGTCTGTCTTGAGATGGTCGTAGCTTGCCACAACCCATTGATTTGCAATGGACCACCAAACACCGCTTACCGATAGCCCGGCGCTCTGCTAAAATGCGCCGCCTTATCCGTCTGTAGGCTGCACTGTGCCATTTACCTGGGTTGATTGGGCGATCGTAGCCATCATCGCCATCTCCGCATTGATCAGTCTAAGCCGCGGCTTCGTCAAAGAAGCATTATCGCTGCTGACCTGGATCGTTGCAGGAGTCGTCGCCTGGATGTTCGGCGGATCCCTGGCCGTTTACCTGGTCGGTTATATCGAAACACCTTCGGCTCGTGTCATCGCGGGCTGCGCCATCATGTTCATCGCCACGCTGCTGGTGGGAGCAATGGTCAATTATCTTATCGGCGAATTGATACGTGTCACCGGCCTCTCCGGGACCGATCGATTTCTCGGCATGGCCTTCGGTGCCGCGCGTGGCGCGCTGCTGGTGGTTATTGCGGTCGGGCTGTTGAGCCTGGGCCCGGTACAGCAGGATTCGTGGTGGCAGGAGTCGAGTCTCGTGCCAAAATTTCTATTAGTTGCAGACTGGTCCAAGAACCTCATATTGGGGTGGAGCAGTCAGTGGCTGGCCAGCGGAATCAGCGTACCCGCTGATCTTCCGTTCAAGGAGCACCTCTTGCCGGGCAACACGCCGCAGTAAGTAGTGTTCAGTCAAGATTCATTAAGTAGGGGTTGCGTCGCATGTGTGGCATCGTCGGTATCGTCGGTAAGTCGAACGTCAATCAGGCGCTGTATGACGCGCTAACCGTCCTCCAGCACCGCGGCCAGGACGCTGCCGGTATTGTGACCAGCCACGACGGCCGGTTATTCCTGCGCAAGGACAATGGCCTGGTACGTGACGTGTTCCATCAGCGTCACATGCAGCGCCTGGTCGGGCACATGGGCATTGGCCATGTGCGTTATCCGACTGCCGGTAGCTCGACTTCGGCCGAAGCTCAACCGTTTTACGTCAACTCGCCATACGGCATTACCTTGGCGCACAACGGCAACCTGACCAACGTTGAGCAACTGGCCAAGGAGATTTACGAATCTGACCTGCGCCACGTCAACACCAATTCCGACTCGGAAGTGCTGCTTAACGTGTTCGCCCACGAACTGGCCCAGCGCGGCAAGTTGCAGCCGACCGAAGAAGACGTGTTCGCCGCCGTGACTGACGTGCACAACCGCTGCGTGGGTGGCTACGCGGTCGTGGCAATGATCACCGGCTACGGGATCGTCGGTTTCCGCGACCCCCACGGCATCCGCCCGATCGTGTTCGGCCAGCGCCATACCGACGAAGGCGTCGAGTACATGATCGCCTCCGAAAGCGTGTCCCTGGATGTGCTGGGTTTCACCCTGGTGCGTGACCTGGCGCCGGGCGAAGCGGTGTACATCACCGAAGACGGCAAGCTGCATACCCGTCAGTGCGCGATCAACCCGAAACTCACCCCATGCATCTTCGAGCACGTCTACCTGGCGCGTCCGGATTCGATCATCGACGGTGTCTCGGTGTACAAGGCGCGCCTGCGCATGGGTGAGAAGCTCGCCGAGAAGATCCTGCGCGAGCGTCCGGAGCACGATATCGACGTGGTTATCCCGATCCCGGACACCAGCCGTACTGCCGCGCTGGAGCTGGCCACTCGCCTGGGCGTCAAGTTCCGCGAAGGTTTCGTCAAGAACCGCTACATCGGCCGCACCTTCATCATGCCGGGCCAGGCGGCTCGCAAGAAGTCGGTACGCCAGAAGCTCAACGCCATCGAGCTGGAGTTCCGCGGCAAGAACGTGATGCTGGTGGATGACTCCATCGTGCGGGGTACCACGTGCAAGCAGATCATCCAGATGGCCCGTGAAGCCGGGGCGAAGAACGTGTACTTCTGTTCCGCTGCGCCTGCGGTGCGGTACCCGAACGTGTACGGCATCGACATGCCGAGCGCCCACGAGTTGATTGCGCACAATCGTTCGACCCAGGATGTGGCTGACCTGATCGGCGCTGATTGGCTGATCTATCAGGATCTTCCTGACTTGATCGAAGCGGTTGGCGGCGGCAAGATCAAGATCGAGCATTTCGATTGCGCGGTTTTCGATGGCAAGTACGTGACCGGTGACGTCGACGAGGCTTACCTGAACAAGATCGAGCAGGCGCGTAACGACTCCTCCAAGATCAAGACCCAGGCGGTCAGCGCGATCATCGATCTGTACAACAACTGAGTGACTACCGGCCCTGAGGGGCCGGTTTTGTATCTTAAATAAAGAATTGAGTGAAGGAGTGGCAGCATGAGTCAGGAATGGGATGCCGGTCGGTTGGACAGCGACCTCGATGGCGTGGCTTTCGATACCCTGGCTGTGCGCGCCGGCCAGCACCGCACGCCGGAAGGTGAGCATGGTGACCCGATGTTCTTCACCTCCAGCTACGTGTTCCGCACTGCGGCAGACGCGGCGGCACGCTTTGCTGGCGAAGTGCCGGGTAACGTCTATTCCCGCTACACCAACCCGACGGTACGCGCTTTCGAAGAACGCATCGCGGCACTGGAGGGGGCAGAGCAGGCCGTCGCCACGGCAACTGGCATGGCGGCCATCCTCGCGGTGGTCATGAGCCTGTGCAGTGCCGGTGACCACGTGTTGGTGTCGCGCAGTGTGTTTGGTTCGACCATCAGTCTCTTCGAGAAGTACTTCAAGCGCTTTGGCATTGAAGTCGACTACGTGCCGCTGGCGGACCTTTCTGCCTGGGATGGGGCCATCAAGGCCAATACCAAATTGCTGTTCGTCGAATCGCCGTCCAACCCTTTGGCAGAGCTGGTGGATATCGCCGCCCTCGCCGAAGTGGCCCACGCCAAAGGTGCGATGTTGGTGGTGGATAACTGCTTCTGCACGCCTGCCTTGCAGCAGCCGCTGAAGCTGGGCGCAGATATTGTGGTGCATTCGGCCACCAAGTTCATCGACGGCCAGGGGCGTTGCATGGGCGGCGTGGTGGCCGGCCGTGGCGAGCAAATGAAGGAAGTAGTGGGTTTCTTGCGTACCGCTGGCCCGACTCTGAGCCCGTTCAATGCCTGGATTTTCCTCAAGGGCCTGGAAACCCTCAGCCTGCGGATGAAGGCCCATTGCGCCAACGCCCAGGCCCTGGCCGAGTGGCTGGAGCAGCAGGACGGCATCGAGAAAGTCCACTACGCCGGCTTGAAGAGCCATCCGCAACACGAACTGGCCCAGCGTCAGCAGCGTGGGTTCGGTGCGGTGGTCAGTTTCGAGGTCAAGGGTGGCAAGGAGGGCGCATGGCGCTTTATCGACGCCACGCGCCTGATTTCCATCACCGCCAACCTGGGTGATAGCAAGACCACCATTACCCATCCAAGCACCACTTCCCATGGCCGCCTGGCCCCTCAGGAGCGTGAGGCGGCCGGTATCCGCGACAGCCTGATCCGCGTTGCGGTGGGGCTGGAAGACGTGGCTGACTTGCAGGCCGACCTGGCTCGCGGGCTGGCTGCCTTGTGATCGAGTGGTCCCTGGAGGCGGCTGGCGCCAGTAATGGCAGGGTCGCGTTGGTGACAGGCGCGGCGCGGGGTATCGGCCTGGGGATCGCGGCCTGGTTGGTCAGCGAAGGCTGGCAAGTGGTGTTGGCCGACCTGGATCGCGAGCGGGGCGCCAAGGTGTCCAAGGTGCTGGGCGATAACGCCTGGTTTATCACCATGGATGTGGCCGATGAGCAGCAGGTGGCGCTGGGAGTTGCCGAGGTGCTGGGCCAGTTCGGGCGCCTGGATGCGCTGGTGTGCAATGCTGCTGTGGCCGATCCGCGCAATATCACGCTGGATAGCCTGGACCTGGCGTACTGGAACCGGGTGCTGGCGGTGAACCTCAGTGGGCCGATGTTGCTGGCCAAGCACTGCGCACCTTATCTGCGGGCCCATGGTGGCTCCATCGTCAACCTGGCCTCGACCCGGGCCCGGCAGTCGGAGCCGGACACCGAGGCCTATGCGGCGAGCAAGGGCGGCCTGTTAGCCCTGACGCACGCGCTGGCCATCAGTCTTGGGCCGGAGGTGCGGGTCAACGCCGTCAGCCCTGGCTGGATCGACGCCCGTGATCCCGCTGCGCGCCGTGCAGAGCCACTGAGTGACGCCGATCATGCGCAGCATCCTGCGGGCCGGGTAGGCACGGTTGAGGATGTGGCGGCCATGGTGGCATGGCTGCTGTCGCGTAGCGCGGGGTTTGTCACCGGGCAAGAGTTCGTGGTGGATGGTGGCATGAGCAAGAAGATGATTTACAGCGAGTAGAGCGGGGAGCGGTCTTGAAGCGATTTTGTCTTTTTCAGAAAAACTTCAAGCAGGCTCTTGACTTAGGTCCGCTACCTGCGTAAATTTCGCGGCCTCAACGAAGCAAAGGGTGATTAGCTCAGCTGGGAGAGCATCTGCCTTACAAGCAGAGGGTCGGCGGTTCGATCCCGTCATCACCCACCACTTCTTGAGAGTTTTGCCCTAGGGCAAGACGCAACGTTAAAGGTTGCACCGACGCGCAGCGGTAGTTCAGTCGGTTAGAATACCGGCCTGTCACGCCGGGGGTCGCGGGTTCGAGTCCCGTCCGCTGCGCCATATTTTCCAGGTCCGATTTTTCGGATTTGAGATTGAACAGCCAAGGCTGCTCAGTCAGATGTTTGAAGGCGGTTGAAGGTGACACTTCGGCAGTCTGAGCGATACGCAGCGGTAGTTCAGTCGGTTAGAATACCGGCCTGTCACGCCGGGGGTCGCGGGTTCGAGTCCCGTCCGCTGCGCCATATCTGTTCCAGGGTCCACTGAACGCCCTGAGAGCGCCAAGAAGAGCTTTATGCTTGATTGGATCGATAGCAAAGACCCTGGTCGAAAGACCGGGGTTTTTTGTGTCTGCGATTTGATGATGCAACTTGTAGGAGCCGGCTTGCCGGCTCCTACAGGGTATCGATCAGAAACCCAGCTTGTCCCGCAGCCCGTAGTACCACGCGCCCAGCGCCGCAAATGGCGTGCGCAGCAGTTGGCCGCCCGGGAACGGGTAGTGCGGCAGGTCGGCAAACGCATCAAAACGTTCTGCTTGGCCCCTGAGGGCTTCGGCCAGTACCTTGCCTGCCAGGTGCGTATACGTCACGCCGTGGCCACTACAGCCTTGGGAGTAGTAGATGTTGTCGCCGATGCGGCCGACCTGGGGCAGGCGCGAGAGGGTTAGCAGGAAGTTGCCGGTCCAGGCGTAGTCGATTTTTACATCCTTCAATTGTGGAAAGGCCTTGAGCATCTTCGGCCGGATGATCGCTTCGATGTTCGCCGGGTCCCGCGCGCCATACACCACGCCACCGCCGAAGATCAGGCGCTTGTCGCTGGTCAGTCGGTAGTAGTCGAGCAAGTAGTTGCAGTCTTCGACGCAGAAGTCCTGGGGCAGCAGGCTTTTAGCCAGCTCATCACCCAGGGGCGCTGTGGTAATCACTTGGGTGCCGCAAGGCATCGACTTGGCTGCCAACTCGGGCACCAGGTTGCCCAGGTAGGCATTGCCGGCGACGATGATGAATTTGGCCTTCACCTTGCCTTGGGCGGTGTGGACGACAGGGTTGGCGCCACGCTCGATGCGCACGGCGGCGGACTGTTCGTAGATCGTGCCACCCAGGGACTCCACGGCTGCCGCTTCACCCAATGCCAGGTTGAGCGGATGGATATGCCCGCCACTCATGTCCAGCAGGCCGCCCACGTAGTTCTCACAGGCCACCACCTCGCGGATGCGCCGCTCGTCGAGCAGTTCCAATTGAGTATGGCCGTAGCGTTCCCACAAGCGCTTCTGCGACTCCAGGTGGCCCATGTGCTTGCTATTGAGCGCGGCGAATACACCGCCGTCCTTCAAATCGCACTGGATCTGGTACTTGGCGACCCGCTCACGAATGATCCTGCCGCCCTCGAATGCCATTTGCCCCAACAGCTGTGCCTGCTGGGGGCCGACGCTACGCTCGATCACATCGATATCACGGCTGTAGCTGTTGACGATCTGACCACCATTGCGCCCGGATGCACCGAAACCTACCTTCGCGGCTTCCAGCACCGTCACACGAAAGCCGTTCTCCAGCAGGAACAGCGCGCTCGACAACCCGGTATAGCCCGCACCGATCACGCACACATCGGTTTCGACTTCACCTTGCAGCACTGGCCGGGGAGGTACCGCATTGGCGGACGCGGCGTAATAGGACTGGGGGTAGGGGGTGTTCGCCATACTGGAACCTCTGTTTTATATTTTTTACGAGTGCGCCGATCCTACCTCAGTTGAAAATGCCCTGCCAGCCACCCGGAAAAAGCAGCGGCGCCAATAAAAAATAAAAAATTCGCATATTCATAGGCTTAGCTGCAAAAAAGGTGTTGACACCCCTCGGGAATTCCGTAGAATGCCGCCTCACAGCAGGCACGTAGCTCAGTTGGTTAGAGCACCACCTTGACATGGTGGGGGTCGTTGGTTCGAGTCCAATCGCGCCTACCAAACAAAATCCGCTCTGCTGGGCGGTCTAGAAGGGCTCACCGAAAGGTGGGCCCTTTTTTGTTGCCTGGGATTTCATGCAAAGCTTCGCCCCGACAATTGCACTGCACCTTCAGGTCGGCTTTTAGCTTCATGTTTCTGCGCTTGAAGGCCGACGACCTGCCCGGTGGAGGTAGCGTTGCTCATCCCGAGAAATTTGCCATTTCTGACCCGCTTAGCGATTGCGCCTAAAGGTCCATCTCCACGCTTCAAATGTAAAACATTCGCATTTATACTGCGCGCAATCGCACCTTTCTCCAGGTCATCCGTTCCTCTCATCGCGCAGGTCATTGTGCAGGCCGACCCTCCAAAACCCACACTGCTGGCAGCATTGGTTCGGCACTACGACGAGTTGGTGGATCATGTGCGCCGGCGTTTTGGCGAACGGATTTTCGCTCGTGAGGTGATACACGACTTGTGCCTGCAGTTGCTTGAGCAGGATGAAAAGCAAGGTGTGCGCACGCCAGTGGCCTTGTTGCGCAAGATCGCCAGCGATATGGCGATCAGCCGGTATCGCAGCGAGCGTCGGCGCCAGGGTTGGGTGGTCGGTGTTTCGGTGTTGCCACAAGTGGTCTGCGGTGCGCCGAGCCAGGAGCGTCATCTTGATGGGGAAAGGGCCCTGGAGCTGCTGACCGAGGCGATTGCCAGTCTGCCGCCGCGCTGCCAAATGGTGTTTGTCATGCACAAAGTGCATGAACTGCCCCAGGCCGAAGTGGCTGCGCGCCTGGGTATTTCCCTGAAAACCGTCGAAAAGCACCTGCGCCTGGGCATGGGGATCTGCCGCGCACATCTAGGCTCGGAGGTCTTGCCATGAGTCGCGACCCGCACAAGAGCAAGGACTTCAGCCAGGAAGACGAGGCCATCGCACGGGTTCGTGAGGACCTCAAGCAACGATTTCCGTTGCCCCCGCCGACGCCCGCGAAAAACAAACGCCCGGCAGGAAAAACCCTCGGGCTGCTGCTGTTGGCGATTGTTGCAGGTGTGGCCTGGATTGATCCTGCCTACCGCAGCGAGCACGTTGCCAGCCAGGTAGGGCAGCGCCAGGCGCTGCTGCTGGCTGATGGCACTCAGGTGTTGCTCGACAGCAACACCGAGATGACGATCAGTTGGCACCTGCGCAGCCGCCAGGTCGAGCTGAAGGCGGGGCAGGCGTTGTTTGAAGTGTCGCCGATGGTCTACCGACCGTTTCTGGTCGATGCCGGGTTGGCTGTGGTGCGAGTGGTGGGCACCCGTTTTAACGTCAGGCGCCAGGAACAGGATGTGCAGGTCACGGTGGCTGAAGGCAGGGTCGCCGTGCGTGCGGCCGCTACGGGGGCAGTGGCTGCGCTGGAGCCCGGGCAGCAGTTGCGTGTGCATAAGGGGCAAGAGGCTCGGTTGAGACGGGTGGACGTGGATGACGTCACTGCCTGGCAACAAAGCCGGCTGGTCTTTGAAAGCACTCCGCTCGAAGACGTCATCGACACACTGCAGCGCTATCACCGCCAGCCCATAAGGCTCATGGACCCCCGGCTTGCGCGCCTGCCGGTTTCCGGTGTGTTTGACAGTGGTCACGTTGATCGCTTGCTGGCGCTGTTGCCCGGGATCCTGCCGGTGCGCGTTTCCACTGCGACCGATGGCTCGGTCCTGATCGATTCCCCCGGCCAGAAAAAATAATCTTCAACCGAGGTAGGGTTGCGCCGCAGTGCTGACGGCTATCTCCCTGTAACCCTACTTCGTGGAGAATAAAAACGTGAGTCAGTCCTTCCTGCGCGCGCCGGTGCGCATGTCCTTGCTGGCCAGCAGCTTGCTCCTGAGCCAATGGTCGTTGGCAGAATCTGCACCGGTTGATTTCGATGTCCCGGCCGCATCGCTGGAGAAATCCCTGAATGCCGTAGCCCGGCAATCTTCGGCACAGATCCTGTTCGCCAGTGAAATCACGGCCGGCAAGACCGCACCGGCCTTGCGCGGGCGCTACACATTGCAGGAAGCGCTTGAACGGTTGCTCGGCCAAAGCGGGCTGACGGTGCAGGCGCGTGATGAGCAAACGTTCCTGGTGGTCCAGGGGCATACCGCCAACACCTCCCAGGCGCCGGCCCCCACGCCAGGCACAATGGAGCTGGCCAGCCTGACCATCAGCGCCTCGCGGCTCGACAGCGACCTGGTGCCCCAGGCTCGCCAGGTCAATGTCATCGAACACAAACAGTTGGAGCAACTGCGCCAGGGCTCGGATAGCCTGGCCACCTTGCTGGCCAAGAGCATCCCGGGCATGGCCGACTCAAGCCGGACCATTACCGACTACGGGCAAACCTTGCGCGGGCGGACGATGCTGGTGCTGGTCGACGGTGTTCCGCTCAATACCAACCGCGATTCCTCGCGCAACCTGGCGAACATCGACCCCGCGCTGATCGAGCGTATCGAAGTGATCCGTGGCAGCAGTGCGATCTACGGCGCCGGTGCGACTGGGGGCATCATCTCCATCACGACGCGTCCGGCAGGCGGCGAGCCGCGAGCGACCACCAGCCTGAGCGCCGTCTCGCCCTTGAGCAAACTGGGTAGCGATGGCCTGGGCGGCCAGTTGCAGCATCATGTTGCCGGGTCCCAGGGCCGGGCGGAGTACGCACTGGACTTTGGTGCCCGCCACATTGGCGCCTCCTACGACGCCAAGGGGCACCGCCTTGCGCCAGAGCCAAGCCAGGGCGATCTGTTCGACTCCAATACCTTCAATGTCGGCGGCAAGTTGGGCTTGCGCCTTGATGATGTGCAGCGCATCCAGCTTTCTGCCAGCCATTACAACGCCGAGCAAAACAGCGACTACACCTCCGACCCGTCCGTGGCCAGGCTTCCTGCGGGCTCGGTGCCTGCGCGCCCGTTGTCCGGCCTGTCGTTGGAGGAGCAGAACCAGATCAAGAACACCCTGCTCAACCTGGAGTACGCCCATGCCGACGTGCTGGGCGGCACGCTCAATGCGCAGATCTACTACCGGGACTACTTCACCCGGTTCACGCCGTTCGATGCCCGCGCAGTGGCGACCCGTGGACGCAATGTCGACCAGGTCATGCAGAACAGTGAAGTGTTTGGCAGCCGGGTCACGCTACGCACGCCGCTGGGGAGCCTGGGCACTACAGAGTTGTTATGGGGCGCTGACTTCAACCAGGAGCGCAGCGACATGCCCATCGACATCTTCGACCCGCGAGCCTTTGACGCCAGCGGCGGCAGGGTGTTTGACAAGATCGGCAAGCTCACCTACATGCCCGACCTGACAACCCGCAGCCTCGGCGGCTTTGCACAGTTGCAGCATAAGCTCAACGAACAATGGTCGGTGGAAGGCGGCGTACGCTACGAATATGCCACTGCCCAGTACGATGACTTTATCCCGCTCTCGGAGTCGGCAGCGACCCAGCCGGCCACTGTTCGCGGGGGCAAGGTGCATTATGATTCGGTGCTGTCCAACATCAGCCTGACCTACTCGCCGGTAGCGGGCCAGGAGGTCTACGCGGCGTTCAGCCAGGGCTTCCAGTTGCCCGATATCGGGGTGCAAATGCGCAATGCCCGGCGTGGATTCGATATCGGCTCCTCCAACCTGGAGCCGGTGAAAACCAACAACTACGAACTGGGCTGGCGCGGCGCGCTGGGCGAGCAGACATTGGCCTCGCTGGCCGTGTTCTACACCACGTCCAAGCTTGGGGATGTGCAGAGTTTCAACAATGGCCTGATCCTGACCCGCACCCAAGAGCGAATCTACGGTGTGGAAGGCAGTGCCGACTGGCTGACCGACGATGAGCGCTGGGGCGCCGGCGGCACCTTTACCTGGATCAAAGGCCGGGAGCAGCCCGAAGGCCGTGGCTGGCAAGACATGACCGGGTATCGCATCCCGCCGCTCAAACTGACCGCGTACCTGGAGTTCAAGCCGACTGAAGCCTGGAGCAACCGCTTGCAGGCCAACTTTTTTGACGGCGCCGACTATCGCCTGGATGGTGTTGCCAGCTTTGGGCGACGCAAGGTCGACAGTTACACCACCGTCGATATGATCAGCCAATACCAACTCAGTGAAAATGATCAGGTCAGCATGGGGATCCAGAACCTGTTCAATCGCAGTTACTACCCGCTTTACAGTCAACTGATGCGTAGCAGCAACAACACCAGCCACCTGCCTGCGCCAGGCACCGTACTGACGGCAAGCTACACACATCAGTGGTAAACCGCACAGTGTGTGCGCAAGTTGCGTCTGATTGATCCATGATCGCGACACCCATATTGAGCCGGCCTGCCGGGTGTTATAGAACAACACCCTTGCAGTGCCTGCTGAGGCTGTCTAGAGCTTAACTATGGGTTTGAAAATGAAAGTAGAGAAAACCAACAAGATCCTGGCCGCTCCCATTCTCTTCTCGCTTTTGATGCTTCAGTGCGCGCCCGCATGGTCCGGGCAAGTCACAGGCGCTGTTTCCAATGATTTGACGGCAGCCGTTGCCTGGAGGCAAACGGCTGCTGAATTCGAGGCGCTCTACTATCAAGGTTTCAACGTCGCCAAGATGCGCCTGGACAGCGCTCTGCAAGCGCATAAGGCCGGTGATCGGCCGTTGGCGATTATCAGTGACATCGACGACACCGTGTTGAGCAGCAATAGCTATTGGGGCTACATGATCAATTCGGACAAAGAGTTCTTCGATGATGCCGCCTGGGACCAATGGGTGGCTGAAAACGGCCCGGTGGCCACCCCCGGTGCAGTGGAGTTCTTGAGTTATGCGCAAGCCAAAGGGGTCGAGGTTTTCTACGTCACGAGCCGTGACCAGGGCGAAAAAACCTATGAGTACGCCTTGGCCAACCTGCGTAAGAACAAGCTGCCCTTTGCCGATGAAAAGCACCTGACGGTTTATCGCGACTCTTCCAATAAAGAGCCCCGGCAGATAGAAATTGCCAAGGATTATGAGGTGGTCGTGATGCTGGGCGACAACCTCAATGACTTCAAACGCAAGTACTACGTGTCTGATGTGCAGCAACGCATGGCGTTGATGACCGAGGATAAACAACAGTTCGGGCGCAAGTTTATTCTCTTCCCCAACCCCACCGATGGGCATTGGCTCAAAGCCATCTTTGGTGATTCCGAGCCGCCCGCCACACCGCAAAACAGCGCCAAATTCAAGGCTGCAGCCGGCTCCAAGGCTTGGCAGCCCTGATCAAGCAGGTTGACCCAAAAGGGCTTGCCACGGTTTGAGCCTTGCACATCGTGGCAAGCCCTGATTGGATTACATCCCCTCACAAACTTTATTGATTTGCAGCAACAATTTTTCTTGTTGGACACCCTCCGCTCCAAGCGGCAAAGATGCCCGCCAGTGACCCTCGACCTACCCGGTCAATAATAAAAATCCGCGTCGGGCTGCCCGTTATCGTTTATCGGCGATGCAGGCGTCGCAGCACGCAATCAAGGACTCAACGCCATGCAAACTGTTGTGAACCTGTGGCCGCTGATTGGCGTGCTCGTCATCGTGGTCGGCTTTGTGTTGCGCTTCAATCCGTTGCTGGTGGTAACGGCGGCGGCGATTGCCACCGGATTTGCTGCGCACTTCCCCCTGGAAAAAATCCTCGCCACCATGGGCGATGGCTTCCTGCAGACCCGCGCCTTGCAACTGATCCTGTTGCTGCCCCTGGCCGTTATCGGCCTGCTGGAGCGCCATGGCCTGCGCCTGCACGCGCAGAACTGGATTGCGCGCTTCGAGCGCGCCACCGTCGGGCGCCTGCTGATCATCTATCTGTTTGTTCGTGAGTCCACGGCGGCCATGGGCCTGACCAGCCTTGGCGGGCACCCGCAAATGGTGCGCCCGTTGCTGGCGCCCATGGCGGAAGGCGCTGCCGAGAAACGCTTCGGAAAACTGCCGGACAAGGTGCGGCACAAGGTCCTGGCGATGTGCGCCGCCACAGACAACGTGGGGCTGTTTTTTGGTGAAGACATCTTCGTGGCCTTTGGTGCGATTGCCCTGATGCATACCTTCCTGCTGGGTTCGGGTATTGATGTCGAGCCGCTGCATATTGCGGTGTGGGGCATCCCCACGGCGATTTGTGCGTTCATTGTGCATGCCATACGCTTGCATCGCTTTGACCGAAGGCTGACCCGTGAGCTGACGGCCACTGCGCCAGTCACCGCTCAGTCGGAGGCCGCGCAATGATCATTTCCATCCAATACCTGTACTGGCTCGCCGGCGTTTTGTTGCTGATTACGGCGGGCATGATCCTGGCTGACCGGACCCATCCCAAGCGTTGGTCAAGCGCGTTGTTCTGGTTGCTGTTCGCCATTCCGTTTTTGGTGGGCGAGCACCTGCCGTCGGTGGTGGTGGGTGTTGGCGTGGTGCTGATGGCACTGATCGCCGGGCTCGGCGGGGTAGGGCGTGGCACCCATGCCGAGTTGCATGACAAGGCGTCCCGCGCCAGTGCTGGCCGGCTGGGCCATAAACTATTTATTCCGGCCCTGGCCATTCCGTTGACCACGGTGATTGGCTCGGTGCTGCTCAAGCACACCGAGATTGGTGGCGTGCCGCTGTTGGATCCGAAGAACACCACGTTCGTGTCCCTGGGGCTCGGTTGCCTGATTGCCCTGGGGTTGGCCTGCTGGCTGACCCGCGATACGCCGGTGCAGGCCTTGCGTGAATCGCGACGCCTGACCGAAGCCCTGGGCTGGGCCATGGTGCTGCCGCAGATGCTGGCCATGCTCGGCCTGCTGTTCAACGAAGCCGGCGTTGGCACGGCCGTGGCTCATGTCACCACCACCTACATCAACCTGGATTACAAGTTGGTGGCGGTGATGGTCTACGTGCTGGGCATGGCGCTGTTCACCGTGATCATGGGTAACGGCTTCGCCGCCTTCCCGGTCATGACCGGCGGGGTTGGCGTGCCGGTACTGGTGGGCATTTATGGCGGCAACCCGGCGGTGATGGCGGCCATCGGCATGTTTTCCGGGTACTGCGGCACGCTGATGACCCCGATGGCGGCGAACTTCAATATTGTGCCTGCGGCGCTCCTGGAGTTGCCGGACAAAAACGCGGTGATCAAGGCGCAGATGCCCACGGCGTTGATGATGTTGCTGGTCAATATCGTCCTTCTTTATGTATTGATGTGAGGTGGTGATGGGGACTGTGCTGCTGACGGGTTTCGAGCCGTTCGATCAAGACCTGATCAACCCGTCCTGGGAGGCAGTGCGCCTGCTGGATGGGGTGCAACTGCAAGACGGGGTGACAATCGTCGCCCGCCAATTGCCCTGTGCCTTCGCCACTGCCGGCGCCTGCCTGGAACAGTTATTGGCCGAGCATCGACCGCAACTGGTGATTGCTACCGGGCTGGGGCCTGGGCGCAGTGATATTTCCATCGAGCGGGTTGCGATCAATCTCAACGATGCACGGATCCCGGACAACCTCGGTGCCCAGCCCGTGGATACGGCAGTGATTCCTGGGGGGCCTGCTGCCTACTTCAGCACCTTGCCGGTCAAGGCCATGGTCAAGGCGCTACGCACGGCCGGAATTGCCGCCTCGGTCTCGCACACAGCGGGCACTTTCGTATGCAATCAGGTGTTCTACAGCTTGCAGCATGCGTTGGCGGGGTCGGGAGTGCGCAGTGGGTTTATCCATGTGCCTTTTCTGCCAGGGCAGGCGGCCGAGCCTCAGCCCTCGATGGCGTTGGCGACAACGGTTGAAGGGCTGCGGGTGGCAATCCTGGCCGCCTGGAATACTCCACGTGACATCGCCGAGAGCGCTGGCCAGGTCTGTTGATGACGGCCGATCCGCCGTTTACAACGCCTGGGCTGATCCGTAGATTGCATCACGGCCCAACCACGGGCGACGAGCGCACGAGGAAACCCAGCAGTGTCCGCCAAACATCCGGCCGTATTTGATCGCCAGTACCGTGCATTTCTGTTTGATATGGATGGCACGCTCCTTAACTCCATCGCCGCCGCAGAGCGGGTCTGGGCTGCCTGGGCGCTGCGCCATGGCCTGGACGTCGAGGCGTTCCTGACCACCATCCATGGCGTGCGGGCCATCGACACGATCAGCCGCCAGGCCTTGCCAGGGGTGGACGCGCACGCGCAAGCGCGCGCTATTACCGAGGCAGAGATCGAGGACGTGGAGGGCGTGGTGGCAATCCCAGGTGCCGTGGCCTTTTTGCAGAGCTTGCCTGCGCACTGCTGGGCCGTGGTCACTTCTGCGCCCAAGGCCCTTGCGTTGAGCCGTATGCACGCCGCAGGCCTGGTCCCGCCGGCCGTCATGGTTACGGCTGAGGATGTGACCAATGGCAAGCCGGACCCGACCTGTTATCTGCTCGGCGCGCGGCGTTTGGGAGTGCCGATAGGCGAGTGCCTGGTGTTCGAGGATGCAGCGGCGGGCATTCGTGCAGGCGAGGCGGCGGGCGCGGACGTGGTAGTGGTGACATCCACCCATGGCGAGCCGATGCTGACGGAGCATGGGGCTATTGCAAATTATAACGACGTGCGTGCCCAGTGCGATGCTGATGGCCGGCTGCGCCTGCTGCCGTCTACAACGGCTTGAATGCCATGCCGCGCCGGGTCAGCAGGATGTTTTGCGCGCCAATCCACTGGTGGCCCAGAGGGTCGACAATGTGCCCAAGGGTGAAGGTGCCGGTGATCAGTTTCAGCAGATAAAGCTCGCGCAGGCCTGCGAGGATTTCTTCGGGCTTGCCCCGCAGTTCGCTGGAGGATTTCGGGTTATCTACCGAGAGTTGTTCGATCAGGGACTGTAGGTGCTTGGCGTTATGTTCTATGTCCATATCGATAATGTTTTTTATGAAAGATATGGGTATGGGTGCTACCGACGTGGATAGTTCCTCATAGTTTGAATATAGGATCCAATCGGTGCTTCAAGAGGGGGTTTTCTGGTGACCACGCCCAAATGCGCGGCGGTTGAGTTTGCGCTGGATCGCAGCCTGAAGGGGCTTGAGGCAGAAGCAGAACAGATAGCCACCGAGAAACAGCGCCAGGTCAGGCCAAGAATCGGCATCCTGCGCGGGGGTACTGCCTTCCATGTAAAACCTGAGGCCGTATCCGATTGTCACGAAAGCAAGGGCAATCAGTAGGGCAATCATCCAGGATTTGTAGGCATAAGGCTCTTTGAGGGATCGCCTCATCAACGCGCTCCGAATGCACCGTAAGGTTTTGTTACGTTCCTGGAGAGATTTGTCTGCTAAATGTGCAGCAAGTTCCGTGGCTGAACCTGTGTGCTGACCACTGGTGGCGGGGCCTGGCGCAAGTTGCGCGGATCACGGGATTCCGTGGGCAGGCCAAGGGGCTTTCGCCAGCCGTTACAGGGGCGAGCGGGCTGGCTACTGGGGAGGCTTCAAGGTGTTTCGCGTTTGTCCGGTGCAGTCAGGCCTGCCTGGATGCGCTGGTAAATCTCTTCGCGATGCACGGCAACATCCTTGGGAGCATTGATGCCGATTCTTACTTGCTGGCCGCTAACGCCCAGAATGGTGATAGTAATGTCATCACCGATATTTATGCTTTCACCGACTTTGCGGGTGAGTATCAGCATGGACTTCTCCTTGATTGCTTTGAAGGACGCATGTTTCTAACAGGGCGGATGTCGGTTGTGTGTAGCTTACTGTGAAGCGCTTCCCTGTGGCTGCCTCTTTAGGACGCATGGAGGCGGCATTAATTCCCATGGCGCCATCATACAGGTCTGGGAAACATCCTTCGCAATGTTTAAGCCAACGTTTATGACGGCCAGAATAGACAGTGAATGATAAAGTTGCCTCTTTGATCCTTAAAGGGGCAGGGCAGTGCGTAAAGTAGCGATGGCATTTGTGGTATTGGCGTTGGCCGGATGCGGTGACGGGCCCAATCTCGACACCCCCCGAGACAAGGCTGAAGCCGCCAAGGCCCAGGCTCCTGCGGTTGCCGCTGTGCAGTGGGACATCCTGGTGCGCTCGCCCGACAACAAGCTGCAGGCGCTGAGTGACCTGACCGCCTGGTTGCTGGAAAACGGCTTCACGTTCTATCTGGCCAAGGAAGACGGCAAGGACCTGGTGCTGTTAGGGCCGTTCGCCAGCAAGGCCGAGGCCGAAGCAAAGCAGGCCCAATTGCAGGAAAGGCTGGTGAAAAAGAAGAAAACTGACGCCGAGTCGCTGGTGATCGAGCACAAGGCCCGCCCGTAATACGGTGGTTGGCGGGATCCGTGGATCCCGCTCGCGTTTATCCGCAGGCCTTGAGGTTCACCGGGCCGACGAACTCATTGCCACGCCCCATCACGCAGGCCACGGTCTGATTGCGCTGGCGCTCCCAGGGCTGAACGGGATAGGTACGGTTCCAGGCTTCATACAACTGGCGGTCCTGTTTCGACAGGCGCAGGCCGTATTGTTTGCTCATGTAAAAGTACGTCCGGGCAATCATGCCGCGGATGGATGGCCTGGGCATGACCTTCTTGGCCTTGAAGTCCACCTGGGTCAGGCATGAACCATATTGCCCACCCTGCACCGGCAACCAGCCAAAACTGAAGTTGTTGCGGTCACCATTGACCTCGCCGATGCTCGGCACCAGGTTGTGCAGGTCAGCTTCGGCGCGTTTGAAGACGCTATCGGTACGTGTGCAGTTCTTGCGACCACCGTCCTGCCAGCACTGGCGTTGATGGCCGATCTGCCACGCCGGGACAATGTGCTCCCACTCGATGCGCGCCGCGCGGTTGGCGTTTTTACGGGGAATGTAGCCGCAGGCTTTCAGGTCTACCCGGTTACCCGTGTATTTGCAGCCGCAATAAAACTCCGTGGATTGCGGGGCGTAGAGTTTCCAGGCGATTTTCTTGGCTTCACTGAAGGTGCGTGGGGCTTGGGCGTGGGCAGTGGTGGCAAAAAACACACAGAACAGGGCGATAAAACGGACACTCATTGACTCAATCTTCCTTCGGTACGACCCAGAAAATCTGCACGCCGCCATCATCGCGATAGGCGAGGGTGACGTTGTCGTTTTCTGCGATTTCCTCCAGTAGTCGTGCCCATTCGTCCTCGGGTTCCTCGGGCAGGCGAAAAATCAGCGCGGCCTTGTTTTTTTGCGCGTTGGTGGAATTGATGATTTTTTGCACGCGGATCGCCAGGCGTTGATAGGCGTCGGGAGGTGTCGGTGCTGCGGAGGAGGGCTTGGCCACGGAGGAGTCCTTAATTAGCTGTACGAACATACAGTATTTAACTGTGAGGAAATTCGCAACTGCTTAAAATTCAAGAAGTCCGTGTGACAACGGTTTACGCGGATTGGTGTACAGCGAGGATTTTTTGTAGGAGCCGGCTTGCCGGCGATGGCATCCCTGGGACCACCATCGCCGGCAAGGGTTATATCAGTGACTCAGTATTCCCAGAACATGCGTTGCAGTTCTTTGCTGTCCTGGGTCTTGGTCAGGGCGACCATGGCCAGGATGCGGGCTTTTTGCGGGTTCAGGTCATGAGCCACGACCCAGTCGTATTTGTCGTCAGGCTGTTCGGCATTGCGCAGAACGAAACCGCCGGCATTGACGTGGGAAGAGCGAATGATTTGCACGCCTTCCTTACGCAGTTCCTGCAGGGCAGGTACTACCTTGGCCGGTACCGAGCCATTGCCGGTGCCGGCATGGATGATGGCTTTGGCGCCAGCCTGGGCCAGGGCTTTGTAGGCGGTGTCGCTGACGTTGCCATAGCCGTAGGCAATTTCAACATCCGGCAGGCTCTTGATGTTCTTGATATCGAACTCAGAGTTCATGGTGTGACGCTTGGCCGGCTGGCGGAACCAGTAGGACTTGCCTTCTACAACCATGCCCAGTGGGCCCCAGGCACTTTTGAAGGCTTCGGTCTTGATGTTGATCATTTTGCTGACGTCGCGACCCGACTGGATCTCGTCGTTCATGGTCACCAGTACGCCTTTGCCGCGTGCGTCTTTGCTACCGGCTACAGCCACGGCGTTGTACAGGTTGAGCATGCCATCGGCAGACATGGCAGTGCCTGGACGCATGGAGCCCACGACTACGATTGGCTTGTCGGTTTTTTCCACCAGGTTGAGGAAGTAGGCGGTTTCTTCGAGGGTGTCGGTGCCGTGGGTGATCACGATACCGTCCACGTCCTTGCTGTCGGCAAGTTCGGCGACACGACGACCCAGTTGCAGCAGGTTTTCGTTGGTGATGCTTTCGGAAGCAATCTGCATCACCTGCTCACCACGCACGTTGGCGATCTGGCTGAGCTCGGGAATGCCGGCGATCAGTTGTTCGATACCGACTTTGGCGGCCTGGTAGGTGGCGCTGTTGGCAGCGCTGGCGCCGGCGCCGGCGATGGTGCCGCCAGTGGCCAGCACGACCACGTTGGACAGCTTGGTCTTGGATTCAACTTCCTTGGCCTGGGCGGCAACCGGGAAGAGCAGCAGCAGGGCTAAGGCGCCCGGAACAAAGTTCTTGAGTGCAGATTTCATTATTTTTCTCTCTAGTTTTGATGAGTGCGTGTGCAGGTTCATCCAGAACACCCAGGCTGCGCTGAGCGCCACAAGGTGCTGTTTAAGAGCAGGATTTGTACCAGGCGGATTTTGTTCTAGGTTTGATTTTAACTTATTGATTTAAATCATTTTTTTACATTTAGAAAATTTGCTGGCTTTAACTCGTGTCCGAATTTCCGAACGCTGGCGGCTTCGGCGTTCGGTTGTCCGAAAATCACCCTGGAAAAATCAGCATCACCCTCCTGAAATGTTTCTGCGCAACTGTCGTTTTAGAGAACGATCACCCAGCCCGAATGTTTAGCCCGCACGCGGTCAAGTTGTAAGGCAGGCGCTAGAGCCCGCGCAGGAAAAGCACATTTCTCTCGTTGACAAAATTCAGCAGTCTTCGCATAGTTTGTTTAGCGCAAACGTTTGCGAGCTATTTCACGAGCACTCCATGAGTGAGGTGAAGGTGCAGGCGTTGCTCACAATAATCATAAGATCGGAGTGAACCCATGAAGCTGCCATTCGCTGGACGTTTACTGGCTGCCGCTGTGCTGGCTGCCGCATCCGCTGCCCTGCCTCTCTCCTCTGCATTCGCTGATGACACCGCCGTCAAACCCAAGGTCGGCCTGGTGATGAAGTCTTTGGCCAACGAGTTTTTCGTCACCATGCAAGACGGTGCCAAGGACTATCAGAAAGCTCACGCCGCTGATTTCGACATGATCACCAACGGCATCAAGAACGAAACCGATACCTCGGCGCAGATTGATATCGTCAACCAAATGATTCTCGCCAAAGTCAACGCCATCGTCATCGCGCCCGCCGACTCCAAGGCGTTGGTCAACGTGCTGAAGAAAGCCTCCGACGCCGGGATCAAGGTGGTCAACATCGATAACCGCCTCGACCCTGAAGTGCTGAAAAGCAAAAACCTCGACGTTCCCTTTGTCGGTCCGGATAACCGCAAGGGTTCGCGCCTGGTCGGCGAGTACCTGGCCAAGCAACTGGCGAGCGGTGACAAGGTTGGGATCATCGAAGGTGTGCCGACCACCACCAACGCCCAGCAACGCACCGCCGGGTTCAAGGATGCGATGGATGCGGCCGGCATGAAGATTGTCTCCGTGCAGTCCGGTAACTGGGAAATTGACCAGGGCAACAAGGTCGCGGCGGCCATGTTGAGCGAATACCCGGACCTCAAGGCACTGCTGGCCGGTAACGACAATATGGCTTTGGGCGCCGTTTCTGCGGTGCGCGCGGCGGGCAAGGCGGGCAAGGTGCAGGTAGTTGGCTACGACAACATTGCCGCGATCAAGCCGATGCTCAACGACGGTCGCGTCCTGGCTACCGCCGACCAGGCGGCTGCACAACAAGCAGTGTTTGGTATCCAGAATGCGCTGAAGCTGGTCAAGGGTGAAAAAGTCGAGTCCGTGGACGGTGTGATCGAAACACCGGTTGAACTCGTCCTCAAGCAATAATCCCTGGCTGCGCACTACAGCGCCCGCTCAGGTCGAGCGGGCGCCTGGAGATTTTCCTATGTCATCTTCCGCACCGGCCACTGTCCTCTCGGTCAGCGGTATCGGTAAGACCTATGCCCAGCCCGTCCTGTCCGACATCACCCTGACGCTCAATCGCGGCGAGGTGCTGGCACTGACCGGCGAGAATGGCGCGGGCAAAAGCACCCTGTCGAAGATCATCGGCGGCCTGGTCACGCCAACCACTGGGCAGATGCAGTTCAACGGCCAGGACTATGCCCCGGCCAGCCGCACCCAGGCAGAAAAGCAGGGGGTTCGCATGGTGATGCAGGAGCTCAACCTGCTGCCGACCCTGACGGTGGCCGAAAACCTGTTCCTCGACAACCTGCCCAGCCGTGGTGGCTGGATCAGCCGCAAGCAACTGCGCAAGGCCGCGATCGAGGCCATGGCGCAAGTGGGCCTGGATGCCATCGATCCAGACACCCTGGTCGGCAGCCTGGGCATCGGCCATCAACAGATGGTCGAGATCGCCCGTAACCTGATCGGCGACTGTCATGTGCTGATCCTCGACGAGCCGACCGCGATGCTCACCGCCCGTGAAGTCGAGATGCTGTTTGAACAAATCACCCGCCTGCAGGCCCGGGGTGTGGCAATTATCTATATTTCCCATCGGCTGGAAGAACTGGCGCGGGTAGCCCAGCGCATTGCGGTGCTGCGTGACGGCCAGTTGGTATGTGTCGAGCCGATGGCCAATTACAACAGCGAGCAACTGGTCACGTTGATGGTCGGTCGCGAACTGGGCGAGCACATCGACCTCGGCCCACGCACCATCGGCGCGCCGGCCTTGACGGTGAAGGGCCTGACCCGTTCGGACAAGGTTCGTGATGTGTCCTTTGAAGTGCGGGCCGGTGAAATCTACGGCATCTCGGGGTTGATCGGCGCCGGCCGCACTGAGTTGCTGCGCCTGATCTTTGGTGCCGACCTGGCCGACAGTGGCACGGTCGCCCTTGGCTCGCCGGCGCGGGTGGTGAGCATTCGCTCGCCGGTGGACGCGGTGGGGCATGGCATTGCGCTGATCACCGAGGATCGCAAGGGCGAGGGCCTGTTGCTCAGCCAGTCCATCAGCGCCAACACGGCCCTGGGCAATATGGCCAAAGTGTCCAGCGCCGGCCTGGTCAATGGCCGCGATGAAGCGGCCCTGGCCAAGCGCCAGATCGACGCGATGCGTATCCGCAGTTCCAGCCCGGCGCAATTGGTGTCCGAGTTGTCGGGCGGCAATCAGCAAAAGGTGGTGATTGGCCGCTGGCTGGAGCGCGATTGTGCGGTGATGCTGTTTGATGAACCGACCCGTGGCATCGACGTGGGCGCCAAGTTCGATATCTATGCGCTGCTTGGTGACTTGACCCGCCAGGGCAAGGCGCTGGTGGTGGTGTCCAGTGACCTGCGCGAGCTGATGCTGATCTGCGACCGCATCGGGGTGCTGTCTGCCGGGCGCCTGATCGAGACCTTTGAGCGGGACAGCTGGACCCAGGACGAATTGCTTGCCGCCGCATTTGCCGGCTATCAGAAACGTGATGCGCTGCTCAATGAAGCGGCGCCCAGGACAACCCCATGAAAACAGCTACTCCAACCGCAAAAGCCGGCGGTAATTTCTACGGCCTGGGCACTTACCTGGGCCTGGCCGGCGCCTTGCTGGCCATGATCGCGCTGTTCTCGGCTCTGAGCAGCCACTTTTGGTCCTATGACACGTTCAGCACCATCGCCAACCAGATTCCCGACCTGATGGTGCTGGCGGTGGGCATGACGTTCATCCTGATCATTGGCGGCATCGACCTGTCGGTGGGTTCGGTGCTGGCCCTGGCCGCGTCTGCGGTCAGCGTGGCGATCCTCGGCTGGGGCTGGAGCGTGGTCCCGGCAGCGCTGCTCGGCATGGGTTGCGCGGCACTGGCGGGGACCATCACCGGCTCGATCACCGTGGCCTGGCGGATTCCGTCGTTCATTGTGTCCCTGGGCGTGCTGGAAATGGCCCGTGGCGCGGCCTACCAGATGACCGGGTCGCGCACTGCCTATATCGGCGACTCTTTCGCCTGGCTGTCCAACCCGGTGGCCTTTGGTATCTCACCATCATTCATCATTGCGCTGCTGGTGATTATCGTCGCCCAGGCAGTGCTGACGCGTACCGTCTTTGGGCGCTACCTGATCGGCATCGGCACCAATGAAGAAGCGGTGCGTCTGGCGGGGATCAATCCAAAACCCTACAAGATCCTGGTGTTCAGCCTGATGGGGCTGTTGGCTGGGGTGGCAGCATTGTTCCAGATTTCCCGCCTGGAAGCGGCTGACCCGAATGCGGGCTCCGGCCTGGAGCTGCAGGTGATTGCCGCAGTGGTGATCGGCGGCACCAGCCTGATGGGCGGGCGTGGCTCGGTGATCAGCACGTTCTTCGGGGTGCTGATCATTTCGGTATTGGCGGCCGGCCTGGCGCAGATCGGCGCGACCGAACCGACCAAGCGCATCATTACCGGCGCCGTGATCGTGATTGCAGTGGTGCTCGACACCTACCGCAGTCAACGCGCCAGTCGGCGGGGCTGAGCCATGGCAACCATCAAGGATGTGGCGGCGCTGGCGGGCATTTCCTACACCACGGTATCCCATGTGGTGAACAGGACCCGTCCGGTCAGCGAGCCCGTGCGGCTCAAGGTCGAAGCTGCGATCAAGCAGCTGGACTATGTACCCAGTGCGGTCGCCCGCTCGCTGAAGGCCAAGACCACCGCGACCATCGGCTTGCTGGTGCCCAACAGCCTCAACCCGTATTTCGCTGAGCTGGCCAGGGGCATCGAGGACTACTGCGAGCGCAATGGCTACTGCGTGATCCTGTGCAATTCCGACGATAACGCCGAGAAGCAGCGCAATTATTTGCGGGTGCTGCTGGAGAAGCGTGTCGACGGCTTGATCGTCACCTCGGTCGGCGGTGATGACAGTGGCCTGGCCACGGGCCTCAAGGCGGTGCGCACGCCCATGGTCATTGTCGACCGGGGCCTGGAGGGCGTTGATGTGGATCTGGTGCGCATCGATCACGAGCAGGGCGCGTACCTGGCAACCCGGCATTTGCTGGAGCTGGGGCACCGGGATATCGCCTGTATCGGTGGGCCCGCGCGCACGCGTGTCGCGCAGATGCGCCTGGCCGGTTACCAGCGTGCGTTGCAGGAGGCCGGGATTGTCGTGTCTGCCAGTCGCGTGCTGGAGAGCGATTTTACCAGTACCGGCGGCTATGCGGCGGCGGTGCAGTTGTTGGCGGACCAACCGCCCAGCGCGATATTCGCCGGCAACGACATGATCGGTTTCGGTGTGCTGCGCGCGGCCGCCGAGCGCAACCTGCGGGTGCCTGCCGAGCTGTCGGTGATAGGTTTTGATGACATTCAAATGAGCCGCTATGTGTACCCCGCGTTGACCACCGTGGGCCAGTCGATCCTGCAATTGGGGGAAACGGCGGCGGAGTTGTTATTGCGACGGATTGCGACACCACAATTGCCGGCTGACCAGCGCATTGTCACGCCGAGCATTGTCTTGCGTGAGTCAACGGCGCCGTTGGCTGGCGTGTTTGCCTCAAACCGCTGAACGAATTGATGAGTATTGATGTATGCCAGCAACAGTAGTGGTAGTAGGCAGTTTGAACATGGACCTGGTGACCCGGGCCAGCCGGCTGCCTCGCGGCGGTGAAACCCTGGTGGGCCAGTCGTTTGCCACGGTGCCGGGCGGCAAGGGCGCCAATCAGGCGGTCGCTGCGGCGCGTCTGGGGGCTGACGTTGCGATGATTGGCTGTGTGGGCAGCGATGCCTACGGCGCCCAACTGCGCGATGCGCTGGTGGTGGAGGGTATCGACTGCCAGGCGGTCAGTGAGGTGCAGGGCTCCAGTGGCGTCGCGCTGATTGTGGTCGATGATAGTAGCCAGAATGCGATTGTGATTGTCGCTGGTAGCAACGGCCAGCTGACACCCGCGTCGCTGCTGGCGTTCGACGCCGTGCTGCAAGCGGCGCAGGTGATTGTCTGCCAGCTCGAAGTGCCGATGGATACCGTGGGGTATGCCCTCAAGCGCGGTCGTGAACTGGGCAAGACGGTAATCCTCAACCCCGCGCCCGCCAGTGGCCCGTTACCGGCAGACTGGTACGCCGCGATCGATTACCTGATCCCCAACGAGAGTGAAGCGTCGGCCTTGAGCGGTGTGCCGGTGGACTCGCTGGAAACAGCCAAGGTCGCGGCTGCCCATTTGCTAAAAGCCGGGGCAGGCAAGGTCATTGTGACCCTTGGCTCGCAGGGCGCACTGTTCGCCGATGGCCAGGGCTTCGAGCATTTGCTGGCGCCCAAGGTGCAGGCCGTGGATACCACAGCGGCGGGCGACACCTTTGTCGGTGGTTTTGCCGCGGCACTGGCCAATGGTCAGGGTGAGGCCGAGGCCATTCGTTTCGGCCAGGTCGCGGCGGCCCTGTCGGTCACCCGTGCCGGTGCGCAACCCTCCATTCCTACACTGCATGACGTTCAAGGCGTTGCTCGCCCATGAAAAAGACTCCATTGCTCAACATTGCCCTGTCGCGGCTGATTGCCTCTCTTGGCCACGGCGACATCCTGGTGATCGGTGATGCCGGTCTGCCAGTGCCGCCGGGCGTGGAACTGATCGATCTGGCGCTGACCCAGGGCATTCCCGACTTCATCAGCACCCTGCGCGTGGTGCTCAGCGAGATGCAGGTTGAAAGCCACGTATTGGCCGAGGAAATCCTGCTCAAGCAGCCGCCGGCGCTGGCGGATCTCAACGCACTCGACCAGGGTGGCCTGGGTGAGCGCCGCCTGCTCAGTCATGAACAATTCAAGTTGCTCAGCCACAAGGCGCGCGCGGTGGTGCGTACAGGCGAGTGCCAGCCCTACTGTAATATCGCGCTGGTGTCTGGCGTGACTTTCTAGCATTTCCCACAATGACAAGGAGTGCGTCATGCAACGTAGAACCCCAATCCTGCGACACCTGTTTCGGAGTGTGCTGCTTTTGTCCGTACTAACTGCTGCAAGCGCCCAGGCGGCGGAAAAAATCGACCTGATCATTGATACCGATCCGGGTGCAGACGATGTGGTCGCGCTGCTGTTTGCGATGGCGTCGCCACAGGAACTGAATATCCGGGCATTGACCACCGTGGCCGGCAACGTGCGCCTGGACAAGACCTCGCGCAATGCCCGGTTGGCCCGTGAGTGGGCGGGCCGTGAAGAGATTCCGGTGTATGCCGGCGCGCCGCAGCCGCTGCTGCGCACGCCGATCTATGCCGAGAATATCCATGGCAAGGAAGGCATTTCCGGGGTCACCGTACATGAGCCGAAAAAAGGCCTGGCCGAAGGCAATGCGGTGGACTACCTGATCAAGACCCTGAGCACCGCCAAGCCCCATAGCATCACCATTGCCATGCTCGGCCCGCAGACCAACCTGGCGCTGGCACTGACCCAGGCGCCGCAAATCACCCAGGGCATCAAGGAGGTGGTGGTCATGGGCGGCGCGCATTTTAATGGCGGCAACATTACCCCGGTGGCCGAGTTCAACCTGTTTGCCGATCCGGTGGCTGCTGAAATTGTCCTCAAAAGTGGCGTCAAGCTGACCTACCTGCCGCTGGACGTGACCCACAAGATACTCACCAGCGACGCGCGCCTGAAGAAGATCGCCGACCTGAACAACAACGCCAGCAAAGTGGTGGGCGATATTCTCAACGAATACGTCAAAGGCGATATGGAGCACTACGGTATGAGCGGCGGCCCGGTGCATGACGCCACCGTGATCGGCTACCTGCTCAAGCCTGAGTTGTTCACCGGGCGCCAGGCCAATATGGTGGTCGATAGCCGCGAAGGCCCGACGTTCGGCCAGACCATCGTCGATTGGTACGATGGCCTCAAGCACGACAAGAACGTGTTCTGGGTGGAAAGCGGCGATGCCCAAGGCTTCTTCGACCTGCTCACCGAACGCCTGGCGCGCCTGAAGTAAGCGGCCTGTTGGCGGGTTTCTATTCGCGCTGGGGGTCTTCGACGCCCATATGGTCGGCCGGGTATTTTTCGAATATCTGGCCGATAAAGGCTTGTGCGGCCTGGGTGCCCAGTTCCTTGACCAGCAGGTCTATGCCGATGATTGCCAATTCTTCCGGGCTGCCTGGGCTGTAGGAGCTTTGCCCTTGGGGCCACTTGGCTTTGATATCGGCATTGATGGTAACGGTGGTCATCGGGTTCTCGCGGTTCGCAAAGGCTGGAATGGCCTGCAGAGTTAACCATCTTGCGCCGCGTTTGGCACTGCTACTTAGGCATGAGGGGAGGGCTGTGCGACACTGGTACTTTGTTTAATTGCCAGGACAAGCCACGTGCACATCGATTTGACCAACCCCAAGAGCCTCACATTGGAAGCCGTTCGCCAAATGATTGCCAGTGCCAGCGACGACCAGCACACCCAATTGCGGGTGACCAAGGCTGGTATCGCCTATATCTCCTCCTGCGTGGTGGGTGGGATGGACGTCAACGGCCTGTTGTTTCGCCTGGAGACCTGGGCGGCAGGGTCGGGCTATGTGGGCCGGATAGCGGCCAGTGATGAGGTGTGGGTGACACAGATTTATAACGCGCTGAAACAGAATTGGCCGAATCCGCCGTTTGACTACATCGACGTCTACTGACACTTGTTCATATCTGGTGACGAATGATTCATCCGGCCGTAGGGCCGAGTCAGGCAGACTCGCTTACGGCCAATTGTGACAATTCTGAAACCTATTGGCCAAATCACGGTCGCACGATCTCTGTCCATTTTTATCATAGGAGGCTTCATGCCTTGGAAGCTCGCATCATTCGGTACTTTGTTGGCGGCAACCGTCCTGGCGGGCTGCAGCACTTCGGGTACCTCTGAGCCGGCCAAAGACACGGCTGCGGCTGTTCATACACGCTGTGAATCGAAGGCTGCGGAGTTTGCAATCGGGCAGAAAGCCTCGCCGCAATTGCTGGAGCAGGCCCGTACCCGCGCAGGTGCGCAGAATGCACGCATTCTCAAGCCCAACGATATGATCACCCTTGAATACCGCTCCGATCGCCTGAACCTCAATACCGATGACAACCTGGTGATCACCCGCGTCAACTGCGGCTGATAACGCCGCGCTTTTGTATCGCCCATAAAAAACCCCGTCACATGGACGGGGTTTTTTAGCTCAGCGGAGAATTACTCGCCGCGAACCTGTGCAGCTTGCATACCCTTTTGGCCTTTCTCAGCCACGAAGGAAACGGTTTGGCCTTCTTTCAGGCTTTTGAAACCGTCGCTTTCGATAGCTTTGAAGTGTACGAACAGGTCGTCACCGCCACCTTGAGGAGTGATGAAGCCGAAGCCTTTTTCATCGTTGAACCATTTAACGGTGCCGGTTTGGCGATTAGACATGGTGTATCTCCAAGAAACATATATTTTCAGTAGTACTGTGCTGCTCAGGCCAACTGGGCACACTGGGCTATCATAGTCGAAATGTTCGGCTTGGGAGCCCCCCCAAGGCACTGTTTGCTAATCAATCGCGTTTTCTTCAGTGCCCTGGCTGGCTGTAAGCCCCGGTTTACGGGGCTTTAGCACGAAATATCCGCTAGTAAAAAAAGCCGTAAAAGCTGTGTAAATTGTGCGAAATAGCAGTTTTCACAGGGTTTTCAGGTCCTTTTGATGGACTGAATTCTCGTCGTGCTTACTTTTTCTTTACGACCTTGCAGGACGAAATAGCCGCGACTGCTTTGTTTCTAAGCTCCGGGCTGGCGTTCTGGTTGGTCATCAGCTCCTTGATTTCCGCAGTGCTCA
The DNA here is from genome assembly GCF_012985525.1 of Pseudomonas sp. WS 5059. Lineage (NCBI taxonomy): Bacteria > Pseudomonadati > Pseudomonadota > Gammaproteobacteria > Pseudomonadales > Pseudomonadaceae > Pseudomonas > Pseudomonas sp. WS 5059. Next base: position 129,667 of record NZ_JAAQWO010000009.1, read on the forward strand.
ATTCTGCGTTGATCTTGTCCGCGCCACATTCGCAATGGGCTTTGGCGGTTTTGGCATCAACGTTCTGGCTTGCAGCAGCGCTGCAGTCCTGAACAAAGCTGTCCCGGGCGCCGGCAGGCCAATTGGAGGGCGCGGCGGCTTGTGCGCCGATGGAGAACAGGGCCAGGGAAGCGGCAAGGGCGAAGATCGAGGTGCTGCGCATGGTTAGATGCTCCTTGAGTCGATATGACGAACGGCGATTTTCAGTGTGTTTGAGGCCCGTCGTACAGCCCAAGTTCACTTTTGGCTGCAAAAGCCTGGAGTTTGTCGCTACAAGGCGGTAGGGCAGCGCCATGACCGTTCATCTGTGCTAGCATCCACGACCTGGCTTTTTTCATGCCAGGCTTCTTTTGTTTAACTCCAGTCACTCTGGTTCGATTATCGGTTGGCCGAAAGGCTCCTGCCGCTGTAAGGCAGGCGCTCAGCAATGAGCGGCCTGGTGTTGGATCTTGTACTGGCTCATCCCAACCCACGTGACCTTTGGTAGGGGTCACCACTAGGAGAGGAGGCGCCATGCCAACTATTACTCTTCCCGACGGCAGTCAACGTTCATTCGATCATCCGGTTTCCGTAGCCGAGGTCGCCGCATCCATCGGTGCAGGCCTGGCCAAGGCCACCGTGGCTGGCAAGGTCGACGGCAAGCTGGTTGATGCCAGCGACCTGGTCACCTCCGATGCCAGCCTGCAAATCATCACGCCCAAGGATCAAGAGGGGCTGGAGATCATTCGCCACTCTTGCGCGCACCTGATTGGCCATGCGGTCAAGCAGCTGTACCCCACCGCGAAGATGGTGATCGGCCCGGTCATCGACGAAGGCTTCTATTACGACATCGCCTACGAGCGTCCTTTCACTCCGGACGACCTGGCAGCCATCGAACAGCGCATGCACGCACTGATCGAGAAAGATTACGACGTCATCAAGAAAGTCACGCCGCGCGCCGAGGTGATCGACGTGTTCACCGCCCGTGGCGAGGACTACAAGCTGCGTCTGGTGGAAGACATGCCGGACGAGCAGGCCATGGGCCTGTATTACCACGAAGAATATGTCGACATGTGCCGGGGTCCGCACGTGCCGAACACGCGCTTCCTCAAGTCGTTCAAACTGACCAAGTTGTCCGGTGCCTACTGGCGCGGCGATGCGAAGAACGAGCAACTGCAGCGGATCTACGGCACTGCCTGGGCTGACAAGAAGCAGCTGGCTGCCTACATCCAGCGCATCGAAGAAGCCGAAAAACGTGACCATCGCAAGATCGGCAAGCGCCTGAACCTGTTCCACCTCCAGGAAGAAGCGCCGGGCATGGTGTTCTGGCACCCGAACGGCTGGACCCTGTACCAGGTGCTTGAGCAATACATGCGCAAGGTTCAGCGCGAAAACGGCTACCTGGAGATCAAGACTCCGCAGGTCGTTGACCGTAGCCTGTGGGAAAAGTCCGGGCACTGGGCCAACTACGCCGACAACATGTTCACGACCCAGTCGGAAAACCGCGACTACGCCATCAAGCCGATGAACTGCCCGTGCCATGTGCAGGTGTTCAACCAGGGCCTGAAGAGCTACCGCGAGCTGCCGATGCGCCTGGCCGAGTTCGGTGCCTGCCACCGTAACGAGCCATCGGGTGCGCTGCACGGCATCATGCGCGTGCGCGGCTTCACCCAGGACGACGCCCACATCTTCTGCACTGAAGAGCAGATGCAGGCCGAGTCCGCCGCGTTCATCAAGCTGACCATGGACGTTTATCGCGATTTCGGCTTTACCGAAGTGGAAATGAAACTGTCCACTCGTCCGGAAAAACGCGTTGGCTCCGACGAGCTGTGGGATCGCGCCGAAGCTGCACTGGCCGCAGCGCTAGACAGTGCGGGCCTTGCGTACGATCTGCAGCCGGGCGAGGGCGCGTTCTACGGTCCTAAAATCGAGTTCTCGCTGAAAGATTGCCTTGGCCGTGTCTGGCAATGTGGTACCTTGCAGCTCGATTTTAACCTGCCGATCCGTCTGGGAGCCGAATACGTCTCCGAAGATAACAGCCGTAAACACCCGGTTATGCTGCACCGGGCGATCCTCGGTTCGTTCGAACGGTTCGTCGGGATCCTGATCGAGCACTACGAGGGCGCGTTCCCTGCGTGGTTGGCTCCGACTCAGGCAGTGATCATGAATATCACTGATAAACAGGCCGATTTTGCCGCTGAAGTTGAAAAAACACTCAACGAAAGCGGATTTCGTGCCAAGTCCGACTTGAGAAATGAAAAGATCGGCTTTAAAATCCGCGAGCATACTTTGCTCAAGGTTCCCTATCTTTTGGTTATCGGAGATCGGGAAGTCGAGATGCAGACTGTCGCTGTGCGTACTCGTGAAGGTGCTGACCTGGGCTCGATGCCCGTCGCCCAGTTCGCTGAGTTCCTCGCGCAAGCGGTTTCCCGGCGTGGTCGCCCAGATTCGGAGTAATTATTATTAAGCGTGAAATGAGACAAGATAAACGAGCTGCACCGAAAGCCCCGATCAACGAGAATATCTCGGCACGCGAGGTTCGGTTAATTGGGGCTGAGGGTGAGCAGCTTGGGATTGTGTCAATTGAAGACGCGCTTCTTAAGGCTGAAGAAGCCAAGCTCGATTTGGTGGAAATTTCCGCCGATGCTGTACCTCCTGTCTGCAAGCTGATGGACTACGGCAAATCGATCTTCGAAAAGAAGAAGCAGATTGCCGCAGCCAAGAAGAACCAGAAGCAGATCCAGGTTAAAGAAATCAAGTTTCGTCCAGGGACGGAGGAAGGGGATTACCAGGTAAAACTGCGCAACCTGGTACGTTTCCTGAGTGATGGGGACAGGGCCAAGGTATCCTTGCGATTCCGCGGCCGTGAGATGGCCCACCAGGAGCTGGGTATGGAACTCCTCAAGCGGGTTGAAGCTGACCTGCTGGAGTACGGTTCCGTCGAACAGTATCCTAAGATGGAAGGACGCCAGCTGATCATGGTCATCGCCCCGAAAAAGAAGAAGTAATCAATAGGGCACGGCAGGCCTTCTGATTATGTTTATCAACTGAATGCGGAGTATCCGAACATGCCAAAGATGAAGACTAAAAGTGGTGCTGCTAAGCGGTTTCTGAAAACTGCTAACGGTATCAAGCACAAGCACGCTTTCAAGAGCCACATCCTGACCAAAATGTCGACCAAGCGTAAGCGTCAACTGCGCGGTAGCAGCTTGCTGCATCCGTCTGACGTGGCAAAAGTCGAGCGCATGCTGCGCCTTCGTTAATTTTGGATCAAGAATAGAGGAAGTAACTCATGGCTCGTGTAAAGCGTGGCGTCATTGCCCGTAAGCGTCACAAAAAAATTCTGAAACTCGCTAAAGGCTACTACGGCGCGCGTTCACGCGTATTCCGTGTTGCCAAGCAAGCGGTAATCAAGGCAGGCCAATACGCCTACCGTGACCGTCGTCAGAAAAAACGTCAGTTCCGCGCTCTGTGGATCGCTCGTATCAATGCTGGTGCTCGTGTTAACGGTCTGTCCTACAGCCGTTTCATCGCTGGCCTGAAAAAAGCGTCCATCGAAATCGACCGTAAGGTTCTGGCTGAACTGGCCGTGAACGAAAAAGCGGTGTTTGCTGCGATTGTCGAGAAAGCTAAAGCCACCTTGGCTTAAGTACCCCCGACAGTCACCCTGGGCTACGCCGTAGTCCAAGGTGGTAAACGTCATAAATAGGGGAAGAGCCTTCAAGCTCTTCCCCTATTTTGTATCTGGAGTCTGTACATGGAAAACCTGGACGCGCTGGTCGCTCAAGCTCTTGAGGCTGTGCAAAGCGCTGAAGATATCAATGCCCTGGAGCAAATCCGGGTTCACTACCTTGGCAAAAAAGGTGAATTGACTCAGGTGATGAAGACCCTGGGCAATCTGCCGGCCGAACAGCGCCCGCAAGTCGGCGCGCTGATCAACGTTGCCAAGGAGCGTGTCACAGAGGTTCTCAATGCGCGCAAGGCGTTGTTCGAGGAGGCCGATCTTGCGGCCAAGCTCGCCGCCGAGTCCATTGACGTGACCCTGCCTGGCCGCGGCCAGACCTCTGGCGGTCTGCATCCGGTTACCCGGACTCTGGAACGTATCGAGCAGTTCTTTACCCACATCGGCTACGGCATTGCCGAAGGCCCTGAGGTCGAAGACGACTATCACAACTTCGAGGCGCTCAACATCCCAGGCCATCACCCGGCCCGGTCGATGCACGACACCTTCTATTTCAATGCGAACATGCTGTTGCGCACCCATACCTCGCCGGTACAGGTCCGCACCATGGAATCGCAGCAGCCGCCGATCCGCATCGTCTGCCCAGGCCGTGTGTACCGTAGCGACTCCGATATCACCCACTCGCCGATGTTCCACCAGGTCGAAGGCCTGCTGGTTGATCGCGATATCAATTTCGCCGACCTCAAAGGCACCATCGAAGAATTCCTGCGGGTGTTCTTCGAAAAAGAGCTGGCGGTACGTTTCCGCCCGTCCTACTTCCCGTTCACCGAGCCATCCGCCGAAGTTGATATGGAGTGCGTGATGTGCAGCGGTAAAGGCTGCCGTGTCTGCAAACAGACTGGCTGGCTGGAAGTCATGGGCTGCGGCATGGTTCACCCCAACGTGCTGCGCATGTCCGGGATCGATCCAGAAGAATTTTCGGGCTTTGCCTTCGGCATGGGCGTCGAGCGTCTGGCCATGCTGCGTTACGGCGTGAACGACTTGCGCCTGTTCTTCGACAACGACTTGCGGTTCCTCGCGCAATTTCGCTAGTCGTAACGAACCTTTAGGAGAGCAGGATGAAATTCAGTGAACAATGGCTGCGTGGCTGGGTAAGCCCGCAGGTAAATCGCGATGAGCTGGTTGCTCGTCTGTCGATGGCCGGTCTTGAGGTCGATAGCGTTACGCCGGCCGCCGGTGTTTTCAGTGGCGTGGTAGTGGGCGAGGTGCTGAGCACCGAGCAGCACCCGGACGCCGACAAGCTGCGTGTGTGCCAGGTCAGCAATGGCGCGGAAACTTTCCAGGTCGTGTGCGGTGCGCCAAACGTGCGCCCGGGCCTGAAGATTCCGTTTGCGATGATCGGTGCCGAGCTGCCCGGTGACTTCAAGATCAAGAAAGCCAAGCTGCGTGGCGTTGAGTCCAACGGCATGCTGTGCTCCCAGTCGGAGTTGCAGGTTGGCGAAGGCAACGATGGCTTGATGGAGCTGCCGGCTGATGCGCCAGTGGGCCAGGACATCCGTGTCTATCTGGACCTGGAAGACGCCAGCATCGAAGTCGACCTGACTCCGAACCGCGGCGACTGCCTGTCCCTGGCGGGCCTGGCCCGTGAAGTCGGTGCGCTGTACGGCGTGCCTGTCACGCGTCCGGTAGTGACAGCGGTCCCGGCAGTCCACGACGAAGTGCGTTCCATCGAAGTGCTGGCACCAAACGCATGCCCGCGCTACCTGGGTCGTGTCATTCGCAATGTCGACCTGTCCCGGCCGACCCCGCTGTGGATGGTCGAGCGCCTGCGTCGTGCCGACGTGCGCAGCATCGATGCCGCTGTCGACATTACCAACTACGTGATGCTGGAGCTGGGTCAACCGCTGCACGCCTTCGATCTGGCCGAGATCAACGGTGGGATCCGCGTGCGTATGGCCGAGGAAGGCGAAAAGCTGGTCTTGCTCGATGGCCAGGAAGTCACCCTGCGCAGCGATACCCTGGTGATTGCTGATCATTCCCGCGCCCTGGCCATTGCCGGTGTGATGGGCGGTGAGCACAGTGGTGTGTCCGCGACGACCCGTGACGTATTCCTTGAAAGCGCGTTCTTCGACCAGATCGCTGTGGCGGGCAAGGCTCGTTCTTACGGCTTGCACACCGATGCCTCGCACCGCTACGAGCGTGGCGTGGACTGGCAACTGGCCCGTGAAGCCATGGAGCGCGCCACCGGCCTGCTGCTGGAAATCACCGGCGGTGAAGCTGGCCCGATCATCGAGACGGTCAGCGAGCAGTATTTGCCGTCGATTGCACCGGTGACGTTGCGCGCTCAGCGCGTCGAGCAAATGCTCGGCCTGGTGATTGAAGAGGCGCAAATCGTGCGCCTGCTGACCGGTCTGGGCCTGGGCATCAGCGCTGATGGGGAAGGGCAATGGCGTGTAGAAGTGCCAAGCCATCGCTTCGATATCAGCCTTGAAGTCGACCTGATCGAAGAGCTGGCCCGTCTGTACGGCTACAATCGCCTTCCGGTTCGTTACCCGCAAGCGCGCCTGGCCCCGCAACCCAAGACCGAAGCCCGTGCACACCTGCCTGAGCTGCGTCGCCTGCTGGTCGCCCGTGGTTATCAGGAAGCGGTGACCTACAGCTTCATTGATCCCAAGCAGTTCGAACTGTTCACCCCGGGTGTCGAGCCGCTGTTGCTGGCCAACCCGATCTCCAACGACATGGCAGCCATGCGCTCGTCCCTGTGGCCAGGCCTGGTGAAAGCACTTTCCCACAACCTGAACCGTCAGCAGGACCGCGTGCGCATGTTCGAAAGCGGCCTGCGCTTTGTCGGCCAACTGGACGGCCTGAAGCAAGAGCCGATGCTGGCTGGTGTGGTCTGCGGCAGCCGTTTGCCGGAAGGTTGGGCGCAGGGTCGCGACCCAGTGGACTTCTTTGACGTCAAGGCGGACGTGGAAGCGGTGCTGGGCTTTGCCGGCGCGCTGGATGCCTTCGCGTTTGTCCCTGGCAGCCACCCGGCCTTGCATCCAGGCCAGACTGCGCGCATCGAGCGCGAAGGTCGCCTGGTCGGTTTCGTCGGTGCGATCCACCCTGAACTGTCGAAAACCCTCGGTCTCGACCGTCCTGTGTTCGTCTTCGAGCTGGTGTTGGCTGAAGTCGCTGCGGGCAAGATGCCTAAATTCAGCGAGCTGTCGCGTTTCCCGGAAGTGCGTCGTGACCTGGCCCTGGTGGCGGATCGTGATGTCGCGGCCAGCGCCGTGCTGCAAGTAATCCGAGAAAATGCAGGCGAATGGCTGACGGACCTCAGGCTATTTGACGTCTATCAGGGTAAAGGCATTGATCCGCATAGAAAAAGCCTTGCAGTTGGCTTGACCTGGCAGCATCCATCGCGCACTCTTAATGACGATGAGGTGAATACCACGACGCAAAATATCCTCACCTCGCTCGAACAAAGGTTGAACGCCACGTTAAGGAAGTGACGTATGGGGGCTTTGACGAAAGCTGAGATGGCGGAACGTCTGTACGAAGAGTTGGGTCTGAACAAGCGCGAGGCCAAGGAATTGGTCGAGCTGTTTTTTGAAGAAATCAGGCACGCTCTGGAAGACAACGAACAGGTCAAATTGTCCGGTTTCGGCAATTTTGACCTGCGGGACAAACGCCAGCGGCCTGGCCGCAATCCAAAAACGGGAGAAGAAATCCCGATCACGGCTCGCCGTGTGGTCACCTTTCGTCCAGGGCAGAAGTTGAAGGCCCGAGTTGAGGCTTATGCTGGAACCAAGTCATAACGACGAGCTACCCGTCATCCCAGGCAAACGCTACTTCACCATTGGTGAAGTCAGTGAACTCTGTGCGGTAAAACCGCATGTGTTGCGCTATTGGGAGCAGGAGTTTCCTCAACTCAACCCCGTCAAACGCACCGGGAACCGTCGGTATTATCAGCGACAGGATGTGCTGATGATCCGACAGATCCGCGCGTTGCTGTACGACCAGGGGTTCACCATCAGCGGCGCACGCCAGCGCATGTCTGGTGATGAAGCCAAAGACGACACCACCCAATACAAGCAACTGATCCGCCAGATGATCTCCGAATTGGAAGATGTACTGGTGGTTTTGAAAAAGTGAAACAAGCCTTTAAAATACTTCCACATTTCAAATGCTTGCGGTATATTCCTGATCGCTTCGTTATGAAGCGAACCCAGTTTCACGCCTAGTCGGGGCGTAGCGCAGTCCGGTAGCGCACTAGCATGGGGTGCTAGGGGTCGAGTGTTCGAATCACTCCGTCCCGACCATATTTTTCAATGACTTAGCCCAATCTGAAAAGGTTGGGCTTTTTCATGTGTGCGGTTTTTTGCGAGGCGAATCGCGGTTTCCTTCTTAAGGTCGGCAGCGACGGTCCGCTAGAGTCTGTTCTCGAAACCTTGTCGTCGGATGTCGCTCATTAGTTGTTTGAGAGGATTAAGCGGGTTGTTACCTCTCTTGGATGGTTAACCATTTCCCTTGGGAATATTCTTGCGAAATGAATAGAGAAAGACGCCAGTTGCTGGAGTGGGAGCGGGATGAGTGTGCAGCCCTAAAGAGGGCTATTGCGGACTACAACGCAGCTCGCCCAAAAGACAAGCGCCTAACACAGGATGAGATTGCGCATGCAGTTGGCATGAGCCAGGGCACGCTTGGAAGCCACCTCAACGGTCATCGGCCACTGACCCAAAAATTGGCTGTTTCAATGGCGGCGATGCTGGGCATTCCGATTGGCAAGTTCAGCAAAAGGATCGAGGGTGATATTGAGCGGATGGCTTCGGCTGCCGGCCTTGGCCAACTCAGAGCAAGCTCATCTAGTGATGATCGGGTGTATGCCCGAGGTTTCGATCTTCAAAACGACTCAAGCTATACCGGCGTTCTTCAACTGACGGCGCAAGGCTCTACTGGAGACGGCGAAGAGAATTCGCACGTTGAGATTCGCGGAGTCATGGCGTTCAAGTCTTCTTGGTTGCGTGCAAATCACCTTAGTCAAAAATATCTAGATGTGATCTACGCCAACGGCCACAGCATGGAGCCAACGATTAACGACGGCGATGTCCTACTAATAGATGAATCAAAGATTGAGCCGAGGGACGGTCAGATATTTGCCATGCAGAGCGAGTCCAAAGGAACGATCGTGAAACGCTTGGTCAAGTCTGATTTCGGCGGTTGGATCATCCGTAGCGATAACCCAGACAAAGCGCGTTATGGCGATCAGACATTGCGTGATGGTGAGATAAACGAAATTCGTATCATTGGTCGGGTGGTTTGGCGAGGAGGTATGCTTTAAACCACTTTCGTACCTTCGGAGTCGGCTCCAAATCAGTCGGTCGATCAGACCCAATATCGAGCGAAATTGTCTCGATTTTGGGCCTAAGCACGAGGTGATTTACAGAAAGCGAGGACGCGCGTGATGCTCCTCAATTGTATGAACAGACCCGCCACCGAGCGGGTTTTTTTGTATCTGGAGTATTTATATCTCCAATGGAGTTGAAATAAAAATCTCTTTAGGAGATATTTTGTTTGTCGAGTCACCTGATGGTTCTCGTACGGTCTGCAGCCTGTCGCTCTCTAAACCCGTTAAGGGGTACGCCGTCGCTAGCCTCTACAACACGGCAATAAGCGAGGGAGAGAGCCCAATACGGCCTGCTTGGTGGTTGGTGGGCCTTTACCAGATCTATACCCCGCCTCCATTTGAACCGCCAAAGAATGCACCGCTATCGCTACTGCCTGTTTTTGGAGTGAGAACAGGCTTAACGAGCGCTGGATAACGTCAGCGACATCCAGAACATCAGTAGTTTCGTGAAGCGCGCCCAACCGAGCGGCTGAACGTCAGGCGTTCTAACAACTGGCATTGAAGGTACTGAAATGAATTCCCTAATTAATGAGGTAATCCACATGATCGAATCGAAACTATTGACTCACAACCAGCAAGCCTTAGTAGACGAGCAAGCCCAAGGCACAGATGAATGGCTCGCGCTTGGCTTGCAAGAATATAGTAGAACAGTCGATAGCATTGTCGCGCTTCGCGCCCTGAGTTCATCCGGAAATCAGCGCGCAACCGTGATTGGCTATTACAACAAAGGTGATGGCGGGGGTGGCAATTACTACGTTGATCCGGCCGACACGGCGTCGGTGGACAATGGCGGTACTGTGATCGTAGCCACTGATGGTGCACGCTGGAAGCTGGCTACAACGGATGTAGTCGATATTCGGCAGTTTGGCGCAAGAAATGGATCAGCCGCTTCCTCCAGCGCCGAAATTCAAAAAACATTCGATGAGGGTGGATCCAAGAGTGCTGCTGATGGGGTGTACCTGCTGGGCTCTACTGTTTCGTATGACCATTCGGCTGCGGACTTTCCCCATACTGGAGCCCCTTCTAAGCGCCTTACCTTCCTGGGTAATTCCCTCGGCAACACGATATTTGAAGTTGCCACCGGCGTGCCCATTGGCTTCCAGCTCATAGGTGGTATTTCGGCAGGTAGCATGGGGGGGTGGGGCTATAGTCGGTTTGGAAATTTTTCGATTGTCGGCAAGGAAAGAAGTTATGTCCCTGCGCAACGAGTCGGTTATGGCATTGATCATAAATCCCTCGGGTATGACCATATATCCAACATATCCGTCCAGCACATGGGCACCGGTTTCAGCATTCGCGACTGCCTGAGCAACGAGTACACCAACCTATACGCTCGCGAGAACAACATCGGGTTTGTTATCGCGAGGTCGGTTGCGGGGGGAACACTACCGAACGCGATGGTTTTTTCCAAGATCGTGGCTACTGGGAATAGTACGACAGGCGTTTACTTTGACTTAATGGGTGCTGGCAATACCTGGACGGGCGGTAGCATCGAGGGTAACGGAACGCCCGGGAGCCCCGCATCATTCGGATTTAAAGCGAATGTTCTTGGTGACAACGGCCTTGCCTGTCTCGACATGAGTTCGGGATATTTTGAGAGTAACGCGGGCGTGGCTGACCTGTCCCTGGATAACGTCGGGACATCACCAGTATCGGTCATCGTGCGTAATACCCAGTTCCATCGCCTTTCGAATGTTCACTTTACGAGCTGCAATATTCAGCTTCGATCCTCCGGTGGAGGAAAGCTCACCCTTATCCTTGAGGGTTGTGGCTTTGTGAGCGGCGGCGACTACGTTCCGGATATCTCCCGCCCATTCATTGATATGGGCGCCAATTGCCAGGTGATTGGTTGGGATACTTGTACGACAAACGAAGTCGTGTCAGTGGGCCATGCCTTTAACTCAGCGGCCAGTGCGGTAGTCAGCGGGTCGGCTCTGGGCAACGGGACTATCCTTAACGCCCCGTTCAATACATTCATCACTCGTATAAATCCAGGCGAGTATAAAATCTCGACCCCCGGCGGGTACGGCAGCACGAAAGAGGGTTATGTGCCGAACGTGATACCTGTTGGTCTCGTGGCAGACGTTCGTCTTGCCTACATCACCAGGAACAGTGCCAATGAGTTTCAGTTTGCGTTCAGGGGGCCTGCTACAACGGCGTATCAAGACAGTGATTTCGTGTTCACTGTGACTAAGTCGAAGTAATGCACTAGGAATGGTTTGAAATTCAATAGAGAGGCGTACCAAGAGATGGTGTGCCTCTTTATTCTTGTTACCTTGCTCTGGAAATCGAATCATGGAGGAAATCAAAATCACGAAGATCGAACGTGTAAAAAGCTTTGTGAGGCGAGTAACTTTTCGATTAGTTGATGGCGCACCTGGTAAAAGTCTCGGTTAATCCCAGCCTCTCTTCCTCCTTTCATCCCTTGCAAAAATTCCCGGCCTCCCGTGCCTTCTTGAAAGCCTGCATCAACTATTTCCCTTCGATATGCATCCCCTGCTTACGAGTGCCAGCCCCTCCCAGCAGCCCAAGTTACGCGACACCCACCCCGCACGCTCAAGCCTCAAACAACCCCCACCTGTCATTTTCATAACACTTGACCTTCCCCTCATGGCAAGCCGGATAAAACCTCAAGTGTTGGTTTGTCCTGAAAATTACAAGGAGGTACACGATGTACGGCAAGCGAATAACCCTGGGCGCCGTGGCGATAGCTGTCGTGTTCACGTTGGGTGGCTGTAAGGAGAGCGCGCCTGTGGCTGATGCCGCCAAGCCGCCTGGTGTGCCGGTGGCCGAGGTGGTTGCGCAGCCGGTGACTCCGTTTGTCGAATACACCGGTTCCTTGACCGCGATTGAGCAGGTTGAGCTGCGCCCGCGTGTCAGTGGTTACCTGCAACAGGTCAGCGTGCCCGAAGGCCAATCCGTGGCCAAGGGTAGCCTTTTGTTTATGATTGACCCACGGGAATTCCAGGCCGCGCTGAACGCTGCCAAGGGGCGCTTGCGTGAGGCACAGGCTAATGCATTGCTGGCCCAGGCCGAGCATGGTCGAGCCGAGCAGCTGTTCGCCAAAAAAGTGGTGGCGCGTGATCGGCTCGACACTGCCATTGCTTCGCTGAGCGCCGGCAGGGCCCAGGTTGATGCCGCCAGGGCAGCGCTGGACGCCGCCCAACTGGATTTGAGTTACACCCGTGTCACCGCGCCCATCAGCGGTCGCGTGGACCGTGCCCTGGTCACGGAGGGCAACTACGTCACCCGAGGGGTGACGCCGCTGACGACGATCGTCTCCATTGACCCGTTGCATGTGTATTTCGATGTCGATGAACGCACCTACCTGCGCTCGCTCGCCGCGACTCGGGAGGATGCCGCGTCCAAGGGGGAAAAGGCCGCCAAGGTCATGGTGGCGATGCTTAACGACGCAAACTATGCGCGGGCCGGGCGGGTGGACTTCCTGGCGAATGCGGCCGACCGCAAGACCGGCACAGTGCGTGCGCGTGCAGTGGTCGATAACCCCGACGGGCGCCTGACGCCGGGGCTGTTCGCCAAGGTCAAGCTGGACACCGGCGCGCCGCAACCCCGGGTGTTGGTGGCCGACCACTCCATCGGCACTGACCAGGGTCGCCGCTATGTATTGGTGGTCGGCGCAGGCGACAAGACCGAATACCGCCCCGTCGAGCTGGGGCCGATGGCCAACGGCCTGCGGGTGATTGAGCAGGGCCTGCAGCCGGGTGAGCGCATTGTGGTCAAGGGGCTGGTGCGCCCCGGCATGCAGGTGACGCCGCTGGCCGCCAACATCGACGGCGCGCCGTTGGATGCACCGCTGGTCATGGGGGGCGTGCAATGAGCTTCCCACGCTTTTTCATTGATCGGCCGATCTTCGCCATCGTGCTGTCGGTGTTGATGATGATCGCTGGCATCGTGGCCTTCTTTCATTTGCCGCTCAGCGAATACCCCGCCGTGACGCCGCCCACCGTGCAAGTGACCGCATCCTATCCGGGCGCCAACCCCCAGGTGATCGCCGAGACGGTGGCGGCGCCACTTGAGCAGGTGATCACCGGGGTCGAGGGCATGCTGTACATGACGTCGCAATCGGCGACCGATGGCCGCATGATCCTGACCGCAACGTTTGCCCAGGGCACCAACGCGGACATGGCGCAGATCCAGGTGCAAAACCGCGTCTCGCGGGCCCTGCCGCGTTTGCCCGAAGAGGTACAGCGCCTCGGCGTGGTCACGCAGAAGACCTCCCCGGACATCCTCATGGTGGTCCACCTGCTGTCGCCTGACCAACGTTACGACCCGCTCTATATCTCCAACTATGCCTACCTCCAGGTGCGCGATGAGCTGTCGCGGATTCCGGGGATCAACGACGTGCTGGTGTGGGGGGCGGGCGAGTACAGCATGCGTCTGTGGCTCGACCCGGACCTGATCGCCGCCCGTGGCTTGACCGCAGGCGACGTGATCAGCGCCGTGCGTGAGCAGAACGTGCAAGTGGCGGCCGGCTCGGTCGGCCAGGCGCCTGACTCCAGTGCGGCATTCCAGGTCACGGTCAATACCCTCGGGCGCCTGACGGACGAGGAGCAGTTTGGCGACATCATCATCCGCACCGGCGATAACGGCCAGGTGACGCGCCTGCGCGATGTGGCCCGTGTCGAAATGGGCGCCGATGCGTACGCGTTGCGCAGCCTGTTGGATGGCGAGCCGGCCGTTGCCTTGCAGATCATCCAGAGCCCGGGCGCCAACGCGCTCGATGTGGCGCAGGCGGTGCGCGATACCATGCAGCGCCTGGAGGCCAACTTCCCCGAGGGGATGGTGTCGCGGATTGCCTATGACCCGACAGTGTTTGTGCGTGCATCGCTGGAGTCAGTAGCCATCACCCTGATGGAAGCGATCCTGCTGGTGGTCCTGGTGGTGGTGGTGTTCCTGCGTAACTGGCGCGCATCCCTGATCCCGTTGATGGCCGTGCCGGTGTCGATTATCGGCACCTTCGCGGTCATGCATCTGATGGGCTTTTCCCTCAATACCCTGTCGTTGTTCGGCCTGGTGCTGTCCATCGGGATCGTGGTCGACGATGCAATCGTGGTGGTGGAGAACGTCGAGCGGCATATCGAGAACGGCGAGGAGCCGACGCAGGCTGCGCGACGAGCGATGGGCGAGGTGACCGGGCCGATCATTGCGATCACCTCGGTACTGGCTGCGGTGTTCATCCCCACGGCCTTCCTCAGTGGCTTGCAAGGTGAGTTCTATCGGCAGTTCGCGCTGACCATCGCGATTTCCACGATCCTGTCGGCGGTCAACTCCCTGACCCTCAGCCCGGCACTCGCCGGACTGTTGCTGCGCCCGCGCGGTGCCGCCGTGGTACATGATCCGCGTAGCCTGCGCGGTCGCGCCGCGCACCTGGTGCAGGTGCTGAGCCGGCCGTTCCAGCGGGCACCGCAGGCGTATGGCAACACGGTGCGCAAGGTGGTGGGCCGGCGCGGCGTGGCGCTGTTGGTTTATGGTGGGTTGCTGGCGCTGACCTGGTTCGGCTTCAGTGCTGTACCGGCGGGCTTCGTGCCGATGCAAGACAAGTACTACCTGGTAGGCATCGCCCAATTGCCCAACGCGGCCTCCCTGGATCGTACCGACGCAGTGGTGCGGCAAATGTCGAAAATCGCCCTGGATGAACCAGGAGTCGAAAGCGTGGTGGCATTCCCTGGGTTGTCGGTCAACGGCTTCGTTAACGTACCGAATGCCGCGGTGATGTTCATCATGCTTGATCCGTTCAAAGAGCGTACCTCTGCGGACATGGCGGCAGTTGCCATCGCCGGGCGCCTGCAAGCCAAGTTCGCGAACATTCCCGACGGTTTCCTCGGCGTATTCCCACCGCCGCCAGTGCCCGGCCTTGGGGTGACCGGCGGCTTCAAGCTGCAGGTCGAGGACCGTGGCGGGGTCGGGCTCCAGGCTCTGGTGCAGCAGACCCAGGTGCTGATGACCAAAGCCACCGAGTCGGGCCAGGTCGCTGGGTTGATGACCAGCCTTGACGTCAACGCGCCTCAGTTGAATGTCGATATCGACCGCACCCAGGTCAAGAGCCAGGGGGTGCGGCTGGCCGATGTGTTCGAGTCCTTGCAGGTCTACCTCGGTTCGCTGTATGTCAACGACTTCAACCGTTTCGGCCGCACCTACAAGGTGACGGCCCAGGCCGACGCGGACCACCGCATGCAGGCCGAAGCCATCGGCCGCCTGCAGGTGCGCAACGCGGCCGGGGACATGCTGCCGTTGTCGGCGTTTGTCACCGTCACACCGAGTTCCGGACCCGATCGGGTGATTCACTACAACGGCTACCCCTCGGCCGACATCTCCGGCGGAGCGATGCCGGGGGTCAGTTCGGGGCAGGCCGTCGCGCTCATGGAGCGCCTGGCGCAGGAGGTGCTGCCCGAGGGCGTGACCTTTGAATGGACGGACTTGACCTACCAGCAAAAGCTCGCCGGGTCATCGGCCCTGTTTATTTTCCCGCTGTGTGTGTTGCTGGCCTACCTGATCCTGGCCGCGCAGTACAACAGCTGGCTGCTGCCCCTGGCGGTCTTGCTGATAGTGCCCATGTGTCTGCTCAGCGCGATCATTGGCGTCTGGTTGGTGGACGGCGACAACAACGTGTTCGTGCAGATCGGGCTGGTGGTACTGGTGGGGCTGGCGGCGAAAAACGCGATCCTGATTGTCGAGTTTGCCCGCAGCCTTGAAGCCGAAGGCGCCAGCCCGCTGGAAGCGGTTATCCACGCGTGCCAACTGCGTTTGCGGCCGATCCTGATGACCTCGCTGGCGTTCATCGCTGGCGTGGTGCCGCTGGTATTTGCCAGCGGAGCCGGGGCCGAGATGCGCCATGCCATGGGGGTTGCGGTGTTTGCCGGGATGCTGGGGGTGACGCTGTTCGGTCTGTTCCTGACGCCGGTGTTCTATGTGGTGATGCGCAGCCTTGCCCTGCGTTTGCAGCGCAAGGGCGCGAGTCCCAAGCTGCAATTGGAGGAGAGCGCGTCATGAGATTGGCCTATCAAGCGTTTCTGTTGTCGTCGCTCCTGGTGACTGGCTGCACCGCAGTCGGGCCCGATTATTCCGCGCCGGTGCTGCCCGCCGCGCAACGGCCGGCGAGCTTCGGCGCACCCATCGCCGGTCTCGGTACGGGCGATGTCGAGGTGCAGTGGTGGCGTGTGTTCGATGAGCCGGCCCTCAGCCAACTGATCCAGCAGGCGCTGGCGGCCAACCACGATATCGGCATCGCCACCGCGCGGCTCGACGAAGCCAAGGCGATGCTGCGCGAGAGCCGCCAGGGCTTCTTGCCCAGCGGCGGTGCCGCGTTAGGGTATGAGCACCGACAGCGCAGCGAAGTCGAGACGCCATCCGGCCAGCAGCGCTCCCTTGAAACCACGCGCGCAGCGCTGGATGCCGCCTGGGAAATCGACTTGTTTGGCCGCGTCCGGCGCTCGGTGGAGGCCGCGCAGGCCCAGGCGGGCTCGCGCCAGGCGTTGCTGCGCAGCGTACAGGCGAGCGTTGCCGCCACGGTTGCCGCGACCTGGTTCGAGCTGCAAGGAGTCGAAGCCGAGCAGGCGGTGGTGGCGGACATCAGTCAAAGCCAGCGCGACAGCCTGGGCCTGGTGGAGCACTTGGTCAGTGTGGGGGCCGCCACCGAGTTCGATCGGCTGCGAGCCGAGGCCTTGCTGCGCAATGTCGAGGCGGTCGCCCCCGGCCTTGAGCGGCGTCGCGCAACCACTACCAATGCACTGGCGGTCTTGCTGGGGCAGGCGCCGCAAGGGTTCAAGCCACCGCAGGCCAGGCCCGGTCGTGAGACCTTGAACCTGCGCACCCTGCAGGTGGGCGACCCGGCCGGCTTGCTGGCCCGGCGCGCCGATATCGCCGCAGCCGAACGTGTGCTGGCGGCCGAGACCGCGCAGATCGGCGTGGAAACAGCCGGTCTGTATCCGGACATCCAGGTGCAGGGCTCCATCGGCCTGCTGGCCGGAAGCCTCGGCGCCTTGGGCGATTCGGGCATGCAGTCGAACTTTATTGCACCAGTCATTCGCTGGTCGCTGCTGGACACTGGGCGCGTACGTGCGCGGATTGCCGCCAGCGAGGCGCGCACCCAGGCGGCATTAATCAGCTACGACCAGACCGTATTACGCGCCCTGCAGGAAACCGATGACGCGTTCCAGGCCAACAGTGCGGCGGGCAGCACCCTGGGCCTGCGACTGCTGGAGGCCGCGGCCAATCGCGAGGCGGCGAGGTTGGCCCGCACGCGCTTCACGGACGGTGAGGGGGTGTACCTGGACGTACTGGAGGCAGAGCGCGCGGACTTCACCAGCCGCCGCGCACTGACCGTGGCGCGCACCGAGCAGCGCTTGGCGGTGGTCGGCATCTACAAGGCGCTCGGCGGTGGCTGGCAGATCTGCGAGCAGGCGGGGCAGGTGTGCAGCGGCGCTGCGGCGCTGCGTTAGACGCCGTTGTTGTACGCAAGCGCTGTGCTTGCGGTGTTCGGCGAAGGACGGCGAGGCGGCAGATTTCCTGGCGCAAGCCACCATTTATCGAATGAGGAGTCACCCATATGGATACCAAGCAGGTTCTGACCGTTGGCCTGGCGGTGCTAGGCGCGGCGGCAATGCCGTCGATGGCTGCCCAGGAAAGCATCAAAGGCACGTTCGCCTTGCCCGGCGAGAGTGAAAAGGCCGTGGGAGCGCTGATCGTCAAGGAAACCGGGCCGCTGACACGTGAGTTGTCGATCGCCTTTACCGACAAGGCCACCGGGCAACCGATCGTGCAGTTTGACGAAGAACTGACCCAGCGCCTTCATGTGCTGGCGACCGACAGCCATTTCACCAGCTTTATCCATGAGCATGCGGCCAAGCTGGGCGCTGACGGTCGTTTCAAGGTCGCGATGAAGTTTCCTCGGCCGGGCACCTATTACGTCTATGCCGATGCCGTACCGAGCGGGCTCGGCCAGCAGGTGGTGCGCTTCGAGGTGCCGGTGCAGGGCGCCACCGAGGCGGTGGCCCAGGCGCCGGCCAAACCGGAGCAGGGTAGCGATGGGCCCTACACGGTCAAGTTGGACACTTCGGCCCTGCGTGCCGGCAGCGAAAGCATGATGTCGCTGACGGTGCTCAAGGATGGCAAGCCGGCCCAGGACCTGGACACCTACCTGGGGGTGGCGGCCCATGCGGTGTTCGTCAGTACCGATGAGCTGGACTACGTGCACGCGCATGCCATGGCGGCGCCAATGCCAGGGCAGGCCGCCCACGCCGGGCATGGCGAGCCAGGCGCGGTGTCGGCGCAGTTGATGCTGCATGCCAAACCTGCGCATGCGGGCCCTTACGCCCTGTGGATTCAATTCAAGGGCGGCGACCAGATTCGTACCGTGCCATTTCTTGTGACGGTTCCCGCGGCGTCCTGAAGCCTGTTCACCTCGCCGTTGGTCAGCCATCGGCGAGTGAATCACCAATGGATGCTGGCTGTTTCAACTCTATTAAAAAGAATTGTCCTACAGGTATTGACCTTGCCACTGGAGGAACCTTTAGGCTTTTTTTTCGAGTACGCAAAAAATCATAAAAACAAGGATCAAGGGGTTATCAATGGATACTGCTACCCTGCAACAACGCTCGGACGCCCATCAGTGCAACAACGCTTCGGCGCTGATGGCTGATGCTTTAAAGCCCGGCGCGCAATACGCCCAAGTCACTGGCGCGCTGGACGCGCTGCTCGCCCTGACCCGCCAAGGCCTGTCGGGAGACACCGGCGCCTACGCCCACTACCAGTCAGCACTGCTGCAACTGCACATTCCCGGCGATCCGCGCACCGAGCCGACCCGGCGCTGGATGGCCAGTGAGGTGTACCGCGTCGAAGATGAGTTCGCCGCCGACCTGCCAAGTTTCACCGCGCTGCCGGTGGATGAGTTCCGCAAGCAGGTCGACGCTGAAATCGCCGCTCGCAGCCGGGTCAACCACCCCATGTCGCTGCACCTGTTCCAGGGCACGCCGCCTGCGCAAGACGTGCGTTTCTTCCTGGAACACCACTGGACCCGCTCCTACAACTTCTACAGCCTGTTGGCGGAACTGGCCTTTCGCTTCGAAGCCATCGAGGACGCCTCGGTGTTTTACCGCAACCTCTACGGCGAAGCGGGGGCGGAGACACCTGAGCGCTCGCACCCGGCGATGCTGGCCCACCTCATGGAGTATTTCGATATTCCGTTGGCAATCGATTTCCCGGCACTGCATCCCCTGGAAAAGGCCTACCTGAACAATCGCATTCGTTGTGTGCGCCACACCGATGTGGCCTGGGGACTGGCGCTGCTGTACGCCGTCGAGTCGGTCAGTTGCGTCAACCATCGGCGCATCTATGATCTGTTGCAGCGCCTCGATGTGCCAGAGGGGCCTAGTGAATTCCACCGCCTGCACGGCACCCAGGATGAGATCGATACCGAGGAAATGTGGGCTCTGATTGCCAAGTTCGCCAGCGACGACGGCTTCCAGCGCACGTTCATGCGTGCGCTCAAGCGTCACTTCGAGATCAACAAGGCCTACTTCGACAGCCTGTGGCAGCAGATGCAGGCACAACGCCTGTCCGCGTGATCCTCCCAGCGACCCCAGAACAAAAAAATGGAGCACATGATGAGCCCACGTAATTTCTCGTTGCCGCAATTGCAGAATATTCACACCGCTGAAGCCCGCCTGTTGGCCGAGGCGCTCAAACCCGATGCGACGTTCAACCGCATCGAAATCGCTGCCAATATGCTGCGCGCCCTGTGTGAATCGGGCCACCAGGGCGATGCTGCGAACGCCGCGCAGTGCCAGCAACTGTTGTACATCCTGTCGCTGAGCGATGACGTTGCGACAGCCTCGACCCGGCGATGGCTGGCCAATGCCATCTATAGCGTGCAAGAGCGCTTCATGCCGTCTGCGGACCTGGCATCGCCCCTGTCCGAAGCCGGTTTCCAGCAGCGCCTGGAAGAAGAGATCGCCGCGCAGTCGCGGGAAAACCACCCGATGTCGCAGTACATATTTGAAGGCAAGGCCTCCCGTGATCAACTGCAGGTGTTCCTGCATCACCAGTGGTTTCGCACCTTCCGCCTGTACCGCGATGCCGCGGACCTGCTGGTCAACCTGACCGACGTGGACGAGGCGGCCGCGCTTGGCCGTTACCTGTACGGCGAGCTGGGCGAAGAGGACGAGCAGCGCTCCCACCCCCGGCTGTTGGCCAAGCTCCTCGGCGCCGTGGGCTTGTCTGCCGATTTCGAGGCCATCTCGACCATGCCCGAGGAAGTCGCCTACCTGAACAACCGGGCCCGATGCTTTCGCAACCCGGATGTCGGCTGGGGCCTGGCGGTGTTCTACATCACCGAGCTGGTGGTCCCCGGCAATCACGGCAAGCTGTACAACGCCTTGCGCAACGCTGGCCTGAGCCAGGACGACGCGGAGTACTACGAGGTGCATATCAGCCTGGTCCCGCCGCGGGCCAAGCGTGAGTGGGCGCTGATCTCACGGCGTATTCCGGACCTCGCGTTCCAGAATTCATTCCTGACCTCCCTGGCCCAGCATTTCCGGCTCGAGAGGGCTTATTACGACGCTGTCTGGGCACACGTGCAGCGCGTTAAGTAGCCCTCCCTGGACAACGCGAGTACCCAGACATGCCGAGTCATATAACAGAGTCCCGTATCCACGGGGGCGCTTACTCGTCCCCGGAATTTGCCGCGATCTTCTCTGATGCCAATCAGGTGCAGAAGTGGCTCGATGTTGAAACCGCGCTGGCGGCGACCCAGGCGCAGATGGGCATCATCCCCCACGAAGCGGCACGGGAAATCGCCCGGGTGGCCAGTGTGGAGCTGCTCGACCTTGACGCCTTGGGTCGCGAGAGCATGGAAACCGGGCACATCCTGGTGCCGACCATTCGCGCCCTGGAGGCCTTGTGTGCCGATGGCTTGGGTGAGTACGTGCATTACGGCGTGACCACCCAGGACATCCTCGACACCGGGCTTATCTTGCAGGTCCGCGATGCCTGGGGCCTGGTGTTGCAGCGCCTGCGGGGGATTCGTGGGCATTTGCTCACGCTCGCCCTGCGGCACAAGCACACTCCGATGGTCGCCAGGACCCACGGGCAGCAAGCGCTGCCCACTACGTTCGGCTACAAGGTCGCGGTGTGGGTCGATGAAATCGATCGACACCTTGAGCGCTTCGATGAGGCCTATGCCCGGGTAATGGTGGGCAACCTGACCGGCGCGGTGGGCACCCTGGCGGCGTTTGGCCCACAGGGGCTTGAGGTGCAGCGCCGGACCCTGGAAAGCCTTGGCCTGGGGGCGCCGTTGAGCAGTTGGCACAGCGCCCGCGACCGGATCCTGGAGGCGGCCTGGTTGCTGGTCCAGGCTTCGGCGACCTTGGGCCGGGTCGCCAATGAGATCTACCACCTGCAGCGCACCGAGATTGATGAAGTGCGCGAAGGCCGCCGGGCAGGGCAGGTGGGCAGCAGCACCATGCCCCACAAGCAAAACCCGTCGACGGTGGATCTGATCAGCGCGCTTTCGCGGCTGGTGCGCGCACAGATGCTCGCGCTGACCGATGCGGCGTTCCAACTGCATGAACGCGACGGCACCACGTGGCGCATCGAATGGGCGGCCTTGCCGGAGCTGTTCATCTACGCCGGTGCCTTGCTCGCCCGTATGGAGGGCGTGCTGCTGGCCGGGCTGGATGTACGCGAAGCGCGCATGCGCAGCAACCTGGATTTGCTGGGCGGGCTGATCCTGTCGGAACGGGTGATGCTCGCGCTGGCGCCTCGCTTGGGCAAGCAGACGGCCCATCACCTGGTCCACGAAATCGCCCAGCAGGCCCAGGGCGCGGGCGCTTCTTTTCGCCAGGCCCTGCTCAACGACAAGCGTCTGCACGGCTGTTTTACCCGCCAAGCGCTCGACGACCTGCTTGACCCGACCACTTACACCGGGCTTGCAGCACAGATGGTCGACCTGGTGGCGAACAAAGCAATACCCCGCTGTTCAAGCGAAGGCCTTGAAGCGGTGATGGCAACCCAAGGAAACCCCGGTCAGCCCCAGTACGCGATGGAGGGTATGTGATGGATTCGCAAACGATGGAAATGGCAGCCCGTGCGTCTTGCACCGCACGTTCGGAACACCTCGGCCTTGGTCATGACGGCGAGCAATGCCGCCACGAACACAGCCACATTCTCGACTCGAAAACCCATGGCTCAGGCTATGCCGGCCCGCAGAGCCGCAAGATTTTCTGCAGTCACTGCCGCTTGCAGCGCTGGCTGGATGTGGAAGCCGCGCTGGCCATGGCCCAGGCCGATGTCAATATCATCCCGCGCGAGGCGGCCCTGGAAATCGAAAAAGCCGCCTTGCTGTCGGGTATCAATGTGCGCCAGCTGGCCGAGGGCGTGGCTGCCACCGGCCATTCGCTGATGCCATTGCTGAGCGCCCTGCAAAAAAACTGCAGCCCGAGTGCCCGTGAATTCGTGCACTACGGCGCCACCACCCAGGACATCCAGGACACCGCCCAGTCCCTGGAAATGCGTGACGTCCTCGACGCGATGGACCTGGCCCTGGAGACCTTGCTGGGCAAACTGTCGACGCTGGCCGATGCGCACCGTGATTCGCTGATGGTCGCCAGGACCCATTCGATCCCTGCGTTGCCGACCACCTTCGGACTCAAGGTCGCCGGCTGGATCGACGAACTGTTGCGCCACCGCCAGCGCCTGGCCGAGGCCCGCCAGCGAGTACTGGTGGTGCAGCTGTTTGGTGGGGTCGGCACGATGGCAGCGTTTGGTCCGCACGCGATGCCTATGCTTGAGCGCTTCGCGCAGCGCTTGTCGCTGCAAGTGCCCCTGGCGGGATGGCATGTGTCCCGAGACCGTGTCGCAGAGTTCGTCAGCACCTTGGCCATGGTCACGGCATCGCTGGCCCGCGTGGCCGACGAAATCCGCACGCTCAATCGCTGGGAAATCGGCGAAGTTGAAGTGGGCTGGAGCGACCAGCAAATTGGCAGCAGCACCATGCCCCACAAGCGCAACCCCGAAGGCTGCGAGCAGGTCGTGGTCCTGGCGCGGTTGGCCAAGGCCCAGGTCATGCTGGCGCTGGATGCGATGATCCTCGAACACGAGCGCGATTACCGTGGCACACGCCTGGAATGGTGTGCGGTGGCGGACGTTTCGCACTATGCGTTGATGGCACTCTCGATCCTGACCGAGACCATCGACGGGCTGACCGTTAACGTCAAGAAGATGGAATGCACCGCCCAGGCCTATGGCGATGCGATCTGCACCGAAGCCGTGGTGTTCGAAATGGCCCGCAAGCTCGGCAAGAGCAGTGCCTACCAGATCATCTTCGAAGTGTCCCAGGCGAGCCAGCGCGATCACGTGTCGATCCGCACGGCGATCGAGGCCGATGCCCGGGTTGTCGCTGTCATGGATGCAGGCGTCCTGGCGCGGCTGTTCGAGCCCCGAAGCCATCTGGGGATGTCCGAACGCATTGTCGATAACGTGCTGTCCAACGTGACGGCCCGCTGACTATTGCTTACTGAGAAGGCTTGCAATCTTATCAAGGAGAGACAGATGTCAAACGTTATGGAAGTTGATAAAGCCAAGGTCCAGCAGTTTTCCGCACGGATCATGGAGGATTACGGCAACACGCTGCGCGGTGCGATGCTCTACATCGGCGACCAGCTTGGCTTGTTCAAGACACTGGCCGACGGCGAGGCCGTGACCCTGGAGCAGCTGGCGCAAAAGAGTGGCTACAACCAACGCTATTTGCGCGAATGGCTGGGCAGCATGGTTACCGGCAATTATGTGACGTACGACGCGCAAACCCGCCGCTACCAGATGCCCGCCGAGTTTGTGCCGGTACTCGCCGACGAAGACTCGCCGTATTTTGCCGGGGGGATCATCCAGCTGAGTGTGCCGTTCGTGAGCATGGCGCCCAAGGTCATCGAAGCCTTTCGCCATGGCGGTGGTTGCGCTGAAGAGGCGTTTCCGCTGGAAACCTGGAAAGGCATGGAACGCATGACCATGCCTTGGTACAAGCACTACCTGGTCCAGCACTGGATTCCCTCCCTGGACGGCGTTGAAGAAAAACTCAAGACCGGCGGCAGCGTGCTGGATTTCGGCTGTGGCGCTGGCCTGGCGGCGATCACCATGGCCAAGGCGTACCCCGAGGCCCGTATTGTCGGCTGCGACTTCCACCTGCCTTCCATCGAACTGGCACGTGCCAACGCCAAGGCCGCCGGGGTCGGTGACCGGGTGCAATTTGAAGTGAACGATTCGGATGCCCTGCGAGGCCAGCAATTCGACTTTGTGACCACCTTTGTGGTGATCCACGATGCCACCGATCCCCAGCAGATGCTCAAGGACCTGCGCGCAGCGACGGCCGAAGACGGCACCTACCTGATGGTTGAGCTCAACCTGTCCGATGAGCTTCACGAGAACATGAACCTGTTCGGTCGAGTGATGTACCCGCAGAGCACCCTGTACTGCATGACCTGTTCACTGTCCCACGGCGGGGCAGGGCTGGGGGCGTTCATGGGCGAGAAGCGCGCACGGCAAATGGCGCAAGCCGCCGGGTTCAGCCACTTTCGCAAGGTGCCTTCCGAATGGCCGCCGATGCCGGCGTTGTTTGAACTCAAGCCGTGATCTAGCGTGCCCGGGGGCGTGTCGTACACGTTCCCGGGCATGCTCTTGCTACACCTGCGTGGTGGATGGCCCAACTCTGTTATCGTGGCGCCCCTCTGAACGCAAGGAAGCAATCACCCATGCATTTGCGCAAATCCCTGGCAATCGTCCTACTGGTATCGGTTGGCAATCTGGCGGTAGCCGCGGAAAACAACAACCCGTTCCAGGGGGCGCTTATGCTCACCTCGGTAGCGCCCTTCGTGATTACCTCGGGTGCCACCGCAGGAACTTCATACATTCCAGAGCTTTTCAAATCATCCAAAAGCGATGCCCTGGCGTTCATCGGCTCCGATGGCGAGATCCGTGGAGCACAGTTCGAGCAGGCGTGCAGGTTTTACCGCTCGACCTACACGCCACCGCTGATGTCCGACGCACAACTGGCCCTGGCGATCGCAGCCGCCGGCTGATGGGGGCTCACCCCGCGATGTACAGCCCCCCATTCACATGCAGCACTTCCCCGGTCATGAAGCTTGCGCCGTTGCTGCACAAAAAGGCGATCACCGAGGCGATCTCGCTGGGCTGTCCCAGGCGTTTGAGCGGCGTTTGCTCCACCGAGTCACTACCACGGGTGGCGATCAGGCTTTGGGTCATCGGGGTTTCGATGATGCCGGGGGAGACAGCGTTGACCCGGGTGTTCGGGCCCAGTTCGCGGGCCAGGGCGCGGGTCAGGCTAAGCAGACCGCCCTTGGAGGTGCCGTAGTGGGCGTTGGAAAACGCACCGCGGTGGGCGGCGACTGAGGTCAGGTTGACGATTGCGCTGTTGGCGCGCAATGCCGGGATCGCCCGCTGGCACAGATAAAATACGCCGTCGAGGTTGATGCCCAGGGTCTGGCGCCATTGTTCGTCGGTCATCTGGCGAATCGGTTGTGACTGGTACAAACCGGCCGATGGCACCAGGAAGTCGATGCCGCCAAAGCGCTCGACGGCCAGTTGCACGGCCTTGGCCGAATCTTGTGGGTCGGCGGCGTTCATGCGCAGGGTTGCAACGCGCTCGCCGCTGGCGTCGAGTTTCTGGGCGAAGTCCGCCAGGCCATCGCCGTCCAGGTCAGTGAGCACCATCGAGGCGCCGTATTGATAGAACAGCTTCGCCACTTCACGGCCAATGCCGCCGTTGGCACCCGTCAGTAGCAGAACGCGATTGTTGAAATCGTACATGGGTGTTGTCTCCGAAAGGATGCCAGGGTTCACGGGCCGAGAATGCGCGCCAGGTGTTCGTGCTGCAGATCAACCCCCAGAAAGCGGCAGATCTGCACGATTTGCCCGTAAATCATGTGTTGCCCGTGGTGTACGCGGCAGCCGCGCGCCCGTGCCGCTGCCAGCAGAGCGGTATCGGCGGCGCGCATCACGGCCTCGCAAACCAGCGCATCAGCCCGCAGGGTGCCCGGGTCCAGGGGCAGGGCGTCGTCGTCCTTGAGCCCCAGGGAGGTGGCGTTGATGATCACGTCAAAGTCCTGGGCATTGCCGTCGCTCAGGCTTAATTCGACGTCGGGGAACTGTGTTTCGAGGCGCTCCAGCAGGGCCGCGGCGCGGGCCGGGGAGCGGTTGTAGATCGCCAGCCGCGCCGGTTGTTGCCCGGCAATCGACCAGGCAATCGACTTGCCGGCCCCACCGGCCCCCACCAGCAGCACACGCTTGCCTTCCAGCCGGTGTCCCTGCTGGTGCAGCCCGGCGAGCATGCCTTCGCCATCGAAGTTGCCTCCAATCAGCCGACCGCTCTCGGGCTCGATCCGTACCGCATTCACCGAGCCGACCTGCCGCGCGGTGTCGGTCAGTTCGTCGCACAACTCAACGATGCTTTCCTTGAATGGAATGGTCACCACCAGGCCATGCAGGTTGGCTATGCCGGCCACGCCGAGCAGCACCTTGTGCAGGTTCGAGCCGCGCACGTGGAGGGGCACGCAGACCAGGTCCAGGCCCTGATTGGCGGCGCTATGGTTGATGACTTGCGGGGTTTTTACATGGGCGATCGGGTCGGCAACGATGCCGATCAGTTGGGTCTGGCCACTGATGTGTGGCAGAGCTCTGGTAGGACTCATAAGTAGGAACCTGTCTGACATATTTTATTGTTGTCTGACAGGATGGTAGGAGGCTTCGCTTTTCGGTGTCAAGGGTGCTGCAGGCAGATCAGGCCTGCAGGTACATGTTCATACGCTTGGCAGCATTGCGCAGGTGACGCTCGGCGGCCTCGCCTGCCAGCACCGGGTCGCGGGCCTGGATGGCCTGGAAGATCGCCTGGTGTTCGTCCTGCACGTCCTGGATCAGCTCGTTGTAGATCTCGGCGGTGTTGCTGCGTGCCTCGCGAATCAGGCGTCGGACGCTGTGGTCGAGGTACTCGTTGAGCGACTTGAAGTGCGGGTTATGGGTGGCCGCGACAATCGCCTGGTGGAAGGCGTAATCCTCCTCGTCACCCAACTGGTCATTGACCATGGCGTACTCCATGCCGACCAGGGCCTGGCGGATCTTCTTCAGGTCTTCGGGGGTATGGCGCAAGGCTGCCAGGCGCGTGGCGCCCACTTCGATGGTGATCAGGAATTCGAGGATATGCAGCAGGGCGTCGGCTTCTCCGAGCGAAACTTCCTTCAAGCGAAACGCATGACGCTCACCACGCTTGGCGACAAATGCACCCTTGCCCTGTTGGGTGGTGATCAGTTCTTCGAACTTGAGTTGCGACAAGGCTTCACGCACCACCGCGCGGCTGACCGAAAACTGTTCGCACAGTTGCCGTTCGCTGGGCAGTTGATCGCCGGTGGCCAGCCGCCCGGACTGGATCTCGCCACTGAGCCAGTGAACGATCTCCATGGGCAGGGGCTGGTTGGGGTGCACGTTATCGCTTTTCATTGTTCGGTCCTCTGCCGGGAGGCAGCACGGGTACGGGCATCGAAGTGATGGCGGTTGATAGTGAAGGATTGAGCTGTGGTCTTACAAGTGTTTGAAAAAATTATCCCGGGGTGGATTGGCTGTTCTCAAGGCCTGCAACTGAGGTCGTAACAAAAAAGATCATAAATCTTGACTCAGGTGCTTTGACTTCGGGACAGGCTTGACGTAGTTTTCGCCAACTGGTCAGACATGTTAGGCCTGATGTTCTACCAGATTGTAAATAACAATAAAAAATCGAGGTTTCCATGCACTCCAAGACCACGCTGCGTCTGCTCACCCTTGGCACGACCCTGTTCGCCGGTTTCGCCTGCGCTGATCCTTTGAAGGTGGCGTTGGTCGAGACCCTGTCGGGGCCTTCGGCTGCCACCGGGCAAATGTTCCGCGCCGCGACGCGTTTCCAGATCGAACGGCTGAACGCCGAAGGCGGCTGGAATGGCGAGCCGATCCAACTACTCGAGTTCGATAGCCAGGGCACCCCAGCGGGGGCCTCCGAAAAACTCAAGGCTGCCATTGGTAGCGGCGCGCAAATGATTGTCCAGGGCGCTTCATCCGTGGCTGCCGGGCAAATTACTGAAGATGTGCGCAAGTACAACCTGCGCAACAAAGGCAAGGAAGTGGTGTTCCTCAACGTCGGCGGTGAAGCGCTGGAGCTGACTGGCAGCAAGTGCCACTTCTACCACTTCCGTTTCAACGGCAACGCGCCGATCCGGGTCAAGACCCTGGTTGCGGCCATGAAAGAAGCCGGCACCCTGGGCAGCAAAGTCTATTCCATGAACCAGAACTACAGCTGGGGCCTGGACATGGAAAAAGCCATCACCGAAAACTCCGCGGCGGGTGGTTATCAGTTGGTCGGCAAAAGCCTGCACGACACGCAGAAGGTCCAGGACTTCTCGCCCTACATCGCGCGTATCCAGGCTTCCGGCGCCGAAACCGTGCTGACCGGCAACTGGGGCAACGACCTGTTGCTGTTGATGAAGGCCAGCCGCGCCGCCGGCCTGAAACTGCGCTTCGGTACCGCCTTCCTCGACCAACCGGGCAACCTGGCCAATGCCGGTGATGTTGCCCTGGGGCATTACGTGTCCCACCCGTTCAATATCGAGGCGGCGGGTGAGCAGGGCGAGCGTTTTGCCAGCGAGTACCAGGCCAAGACTGGCCATCTGCCGGCCTATATCGAGCCGCAGACGGTATTTGCCTTGCAGATGGTCGGCAATGTGCTCAAGAAGCTGGCGGCAGAAGACGGCCGCCTCAATACCCGCAGCTTCGCCCTGGCCCTGGAAAAAGCCAGCGATAGCAACCCATTGGGTGAGGTGCGCATGCGTGCCGAGGATCACCAACTGCTGATGCCGTTCGTGGTGTCGGTGGTGTCCAAGGACGCACGCTACAAAGTCGACGGCACTGATATGGGCTTTGTGCCGATCAAGTCGTTCAGTGCCGATCAAGCCGCCGCGCCAGTGCAGGATGCCTGCCAGATGCAACGCCCCGAGTGACGCCGCATGGCGCGCCGCTCGGCGCGCCTTTCTGTCCATCGCGAACGCTGGAGTCGCCTATGGAATTTCTCACTGTTTCACTGCTTAACGGCGTGATCTACGGCCTGCTGTTGTTTATGGTTTCGGCCGGCCTGACGCTGATTTTCGGCATGATGGGCGTGCTCAACTTCGCCCATGCTTCCTTCTACATGGTGGGTGCCTACCTGGCCTACACCCTACAGAAGTTTGTCGGCTTCAGCGCTGCGGTCGTGCTTTCGACGCTGCTGGTGGGCCTGCTCGGGGTCATCGTCGAGCGCTTTTTCCTGCGCCGGGTACACAAGCATGGGCATGCCCACGAACTGCTGCTGACCTTCGGCCTGACGTTCATCATTGCCGAGCTGATCAAGTTGTTCTACGGCAACTTTTCCGTTGAATACCGGGTGCCGGAGTTCCTCAACTTCGCCGCGTTCCAGGTGTTCAGCACCGACTATCCGTTCTATCGCCTGTTGATGGGCGTGGTCTCGCTGCTGGTGTTCGGCCTGATCTACCTGCTGTTGACCCGCACCCGGGTCGGCATCGTCGTGCGTGCAGCCATCCATCGTCCGCAAATGGCCGAGGCCCTGGGGCATAACGTGCCGCTGGTGTTCATGGCGGTGTTCGGCATCGGCGCGGCCCTGGCCGGCCTGGCCGGGGCGTTGGCCGGCGCTTTCTATACCACCAACCCGAACATGGCCCTGGAGCTGGGAGTGATTGTGTTTGTGGTGGTCGTGGTTGGCGGCCTGGGGTCGATGGCCGGGGCGATGATCGCTTCGTTGTTGATCGGGCTGATTTCCTCGTTCGCCGTGGGTGTGGACCTCAGCCTGGCGTCGCTGCTGGCCCTGGTCGGGGCGGGTGACTGGGCGCAGCAGATGGGCGGGCTGATGATCCTCAAGGTGTCCAGCGTCGCCGCGACGATTCCGTTCGCGCTGATGCTGCTGATTTTGCTGATCCGGCCGTCCGGGCTGATGGGCGAGAAGGGATAAACCATGAAACTGACGAAAATCCTCCTGGCGCTGCTGTTGCTGGCATTGCTGGTGCTGCCCGCCATCCTGCCGGCGGCGATGGTCAACGCGGCCATCCAGATGCTGATCGCCGCCTTGTTTGCCTGCGCCTTCAACCTGTTGTGCGGGCAGGGCGGCATGCTGTCGTTCGGCCACGCGGCGTACTTTGGCGTAGGCTCGTTCGCCACCTTGCATGCAATGAATGCACTCAATGGCGAAGGTCTGCTGCCAACCCCATTGTTACCGCTGATTGGCGCCATGGGCGGCTTTATCTGCGGCCTGTGCGCCGGTTGGTTCGCCACTAAGCGGGCGGGCGTGTACTTCTCCATGATCACCCTGGCCCTTGCCGAGTTGCTGCACTCCCTGGCGCCGCACCTGAGCACGCTGTTTGGTGGCGAGGCCGGTATTTCGTCCATGCGCACCGCCGCCTGGGGCCTGGATTTTGCGGACGCCAGCCAGGTGTATTACCTGACGCTGGGCTGGGTAGTGCTGTCGATTGCCTTGCTCTACGCCTTCACACTGACCCCCATGGGGCGCCTGACCTTCGCCTTGCGCGAGAACGGCCACCGTCTGCAATTTCTCGGCTACAACGTGCATCGCCTGCGGGTGCTGGTGTTTGCCTTGTCGGCGATGTTTGCCGGGATTGCCGGCGGCTTGCAGGCGCTGAACCTGGAGTCGGCCAACTACGTGCTGTTTGACATGCGTTTTTCTGCCGAGGTGGTGCTGAACACTTACATCGGCGGAGTCAACGTATTCCTCGGCCCGGTGCTCGGCGCGGCCCTGATGACCTTCTTTGGTAACGCCGCCTCCGACCTCACGCAATCCTGGTTGCTGTATCAGGGTCTGCTGTTTGTGCTGGTGATGATGTTCATGCCCAGCGGCCTGGCCGGGCTGGTGCTGTGCTGGAGTGCACAGATTCGTCGGCGCGGCTGGTTGGCGATCATCCCCGCAGCGTTCTCGGCGCTGCTCAGCGCCGGGTTGTTGAGCCTTGCGGTGGTGTTTGCCATCGAGACGCTGCAACGGGTGTTCAGCCAGGACTATCAGGCGCTGCTGGTGGCGGACCAAGTGTGGCCGGCGATTAGCCTGTTCGGCCGTGAATGGCTGCCGGGTGCGCTGCTGACCTGGGCCACCCCGTTGTTATTGGGCCTGGCCGGGCTGTTGCTGTTGAAACTGGCCCGCCGCCAATGGTTGCAACTGCTGGACGATGAATCGCCGGCCAGCACCTCCGCCCTCCAGCCCAGGACCCAAGGAGAACAACCATGAGCGATGCGATCCTGCAGTTACGCGATGTGCAGAAGTCCTTTGGCGAGGCCCATATCATTCGTGGGGCGCATCTGGAGTTGCGCGCGGGCGAGCGGCATGCGGTGATCGGTCCCAACGGGGCCGGCAAGTCGACCCTGTTCCATCTGATCTCCGGGCAATTGCAGCCGAGCAGCGGGCAGATCCTCCTGGGAGACGAGGCAATCCAGGGCTATTCGCCGCAGCACATCAACCACCTGGGGCTGTCGCGCTCGTTCCAGATCACCAATATTTTTCCCGGGCTCTCGGTGTTCGAGAACCTGCGCATCGCGGTGATGCGCAAACACCGGATGCAGTACCACTTCTGGCGCTCGCTCCAGTGTTACCCCGAGGTACGCGAACAGACCGAGCAACTGCTCGAACAGGTGCGGCTGCAGGGCAAGCAGGCGGTGTGCGCGGCCGAGTTGTCCTACTCCGAACAGCGCGCCCTGGAGATTGGCATGACCCTGGCCTGTGACCCGCGGGTGATCCTGCTCGACGAGCCGATGGCGGGCATGTCCCATGAAGAAACCGACTACGCCCTGAACCTGATTCGCGAGGTGACCCAGGGCCGCTCGCTGCTGATTGTCGAGCATGACATGGACGTGGTGTTTTCCCTGTGTGACCGCATCAGTGTGCTGGTCTACGGCGAAGTGATCGCCACCGGCACGCCGGACCAGATCCGCGCCGACCGACGTGTCCAGGAAGCCTACTTGGGTGAGGAGCAATGCGCATGAACCCGACCCCGCAAAACCTGTTGTCGATCAGCGATCTGCATGTGCACTACGGCAAGAGCCATGTGCTGCATGGTGTCGATCTGCACATCGGCCACAACGAAGTGGTCAGCCTGCTCGGGCGCAATGGCGCCGGGCGTTCCACCACCATGAAAGCGGTAATGGGCCTGGTGCCGCCGAGTGCCGGCAGTATCCGCCTGGCCGGGCGCGAGCTGACGGGGCTGCGTCCGTACCGCATCAGCCGCGCCGGTATCGGTTTTGTCCCGGAAGAGCGCGAGGTGTTTGCCAACCTCAGCGTCGAGGAAAACCTGCGCATGGGGCAACAGTTGGCGAATGATGGCGCCACCGCGTGGACTGTCGAGCAGATGTTCGACTACTTCCCCCGGCTGCGGGAGCGGCGCAATACCGGTGCTGGCAACCTGTCCGGGGGCGAACAGCAGATGCTCACCCTGTGCCGCTCGTTGCTGGGCTGCCCCAGGGTGCTACTGATCGACGAGCCCACCGAGGGCTTGGCGCCGAAGATTGTCGCGGTGGTGGCCGAGGCCATTCGCGATATTCACCGGCGCGGGGTGTCGATCCTGCTGGTGGAGCAAAAGCTGACCATCGCCCTCAAGGTGTCCAGCCGGGTGTGTGTGATGGGACATGGGCGGATCGTCTTCGAGGGCACGCCCCAGGCGCTGACAGACGACCCGAACCTGATGAAGGAGTGGCTGGCGGTCTAGGGCCGACACCGCATTCAACCGGCAGGTTCGCCTGCTATTACCACGCTGATCCTGTGGCGGCCCTGAGGCCCGCCAGGGGTCGCTGCGTCTGCAATCCAACGGGAATAACAATAAAAATGAACCTGATCAAACACTTCACCGCACCACCGCTGTTGTTGCTCAGCACCTTGCCGGGCCTGGCTATGGCCCAGGAGCACGGCTTTATCGAGGATGCGACGGCCAATGTGCAGATGCGCAACTTCTACTTCAACCGCGACTACCGCGACAGTGGCTCCGCCAAGGCCAAGAGCGAGGAGTGGGCCCAGGGCTTTCTGCTCAACGCCCAGTCCGGCTACACCCAGGGCACCGTGGGGGTTGGCGTCGACCTGATCGGCCGCCTCGGGGTCAAGCTCGACAGCGGCGGTGGGCGCACCGGCAGCCTGTTGCTGCCGGCCGATGGCAATGGCTCGGCGGATGACTTCTCCAGCCTGGGGGCCGCGGTCAAGTTCAAAGTGTCGAAAACTGAGCTTAAAGTCGGCGAATTGCTGCCGACCTTGCCGATCCTCCAGTACAACGATGCGCGCCTGCTGCCTCAGACCTTCCAGGGTGCGATGCTGACGTCCAGGGAAATTACCGGGCTGACCTTCAATGCCGGGCAGATGCGCTCTTTCACCCAACGCAACTCCAGCGACCGTGAAGACCTGTTTATCGACGGTCGCGCCTTCGCCACGTCCGATCGCTACAACTACCTGGGCGGCGAATACCGCTTCAACCAGGACCGCACCATGCTCGGCCTGTGGGGCGCGCAACTGGAGGATATCTACCGCCAGCGGTTTATCCAGTTCACCCACAAGCAACCGGTCGGCGCCTGGACGCTGGGCGCCAATATCGGTTTGCTGGACTCCGAGGAGGAAGGCCAGGCCAAGGCCGGGCAGATCGATAACCGCTCGTTCTATACCGCCCTGAGTGCCGGTACCGGTGGGCATACCCTGATGGCCGCCTGGCAACGCATGTATGGCGAGGACGGCACTATCTGGTTGAGCCCGACCACCACCGTGCTGCCCAGTGATATCCAGGTGCGCAACTTCGCCGCCGCCCAAGAGAAGGCCTGGCAAGTGCGCTACGACTACAACTTTGCCGCCCTCGGCGTGCCGGGGTTGAGCGCCTTTGTGCGCTATGTCAATGGTGACAATGTGGCGGTGGCCGGTGGCAACGGAGGCAAGGAATGGGAGCGGGACTTCGACCTGTCCTATGTGATCCAGAACGGGCCATTGAAGAACCTAGGGCTGCGCTGGAGAAATGCCATGGTGCGCTCCAACTTCGGCCCTTCGGTGGACGATAACCGCCTGATCGTCAGCTACAACCTGGCGTTGTTCTAATTGCTCGGGTACTACTTTTTCGATAAATCCCTTTGACAGACCCCTGGCTGCGAGTTAGCTTTTATCTACTGGTCTGACAAGTTTGTTTAAATGTATGACCAGACATAAAAACAAGTGAGAACCCCATGTCCCATCCAGATCATTCTCCCGCTACGCCCCAGCACGATGCCGACGTTTTTCAACACAGCGCCTACGCCGGAATCCACGGCAAGGTGGTGGTGGTGACCGGTGGCGGCAGCGGTATCGGCCTGGCCCTGGCCGAAGGCTTTGCGCGCAATGGCGCGCACCTGCTGCTGATCGACATCAACGCCCAGGCCATGGCGGACGCCAAGGTTGCGCTGCAGGAAAATTTCCCGGCGACCCGGGTCGAATGTTTCCAGGCCTCAGTCACCGACGAAGCCGCTGTGGAGGCCGCTTTCGCGCATGCCAAGGCGTGCTTTGGACGCATCGACGTGTTGCTCAACAACGCTGGCGTGTCGATCAACAAGCCGTCCCTGGACATCACCCCCAGCGAATGGCGGCGCGCCATCGAGATCAATCTCAACAGCGTGTTCTTCTGCGCCCAGGTGGCGGCGCGCTACATGGTAGAACAGCAGGCCGGGGTGATCATCAACACCTCGTCGATGTGGGGCGTGTCGCACGCTGCCGATCGCACCGCGTACTGCGCGACCAAGGCCGCCGTGGTCTCCATGACCAAATGCCTGGCCGTGGAATGGGCACGGCACGGCGTCCGAATGAACGCCATCGGCCCAGGCTATACCCGTACCCCGCTGGTGGAAGAACTGCAACGGGCCGGGCGCCTCGACGTCGAGGCCCTGCGCCAGCGCACCCCCTTGCAACGCCTCGGCGAGCCGGGGGAGATGGCCGAGCTGGCGCTGTTCCTCGCGTCCAGCAGCGCGACCTTTATCACCGGGCAGATTTATGTGTCGGACGGCGGCTGGACGGCCAACGGCTTTTAGTTCGCCCCTCGTTGTGCGGGCCCGCCGTGACCCGCGATTGAACTCATTTGTGGAGAAGTAAAATGCCGAAAAGTGTTGCCTTGTCGCCGGCCTCGCCGTGGGTCGAGCTCAGTACCACCGACGCCGACTGGAAGCAGGCCGACCCTGCATTGCTGGGCACTTTGCTCAGCCAGTTGCACCTGATCCGCGCCTTCGAGGAGACCGTGCTGGAGCTGGCCGGTGAAGGCCTGGTGCATGGCCCGGCACATTCGAGTATCGGCCAGGAAGGGGGCGCGGTCGGTTCGATTGTCGCCCTGGGCGCGGCCGATGAAGTCAATGGCTCGCACCGCGGGCACCACCAGTTCCTGGCCAAGGCGCTGGTGTACCTGATGCCTGAAGGGATCGACCCGAACGCCGCGGTCAACGCGCCGATCCAGGACCTGCTGCAACGCACTCTGGCGGAAATCCTCGGCCTGGCCCAGGGCTTCTGCAAAGGCCGTGGCGGCTCGATGCACCTGCAGTGGGCCGAGGCAGGGGCCCTGGGCACTAACGCTATCGTCGGTGGCGGCGTGCCGCTGGCCGCCGGTGCCGCCTGGGCTCACCGGCATGCGCAGACCGACACCGTGGCGGTCACTTATTTTGGTGACGGCGCGGTGAACATCGGTTCGGTGCTGGAGACCATGAACCTGGCGGCGGCCTGGAAGCTGCCGCTGTGTTTCTTTATCGAGAACAACCTGTACGCCGTGTCGACCACGGTTGATGAGGCCACGGCCGAGCCACGCCTGTCGGCACGCGGGCTGGGCTTCAATATCCCGAGCTGGAAGGTCGATGGCATGGACCCGCTGGCGGTGTACCTGGCCATGCAGCAAGCGCTGGCGCATATGCGCGCCGGCAACGGTCCGACCGTGATCGAGGCTGATGTGTACCGCTTCTTCCATCAGAATGGCCCGTTCCCCGGCAGTGCATTCGGTTACCGCAGCAAGGAAGAAGAGCAGAGCTGGCGTGCCCGTGATCCGCTGGAGCGCCTGGCCCGGGAAATGCAAAAGCGCGGGCTGATCGACGATGCCGGCCTGGCCAACCTGCGTGACACCGTCAAGCAGGCAATGGCCCAGGCGGCAGCGGCTCTGCTGGAAGCCGACCCCGCGGGCAAGCCGGGCAAGCGGCGGATTCGCCCTGAGTTGTGGCCATCGCCGGACTTTCGCGATGTCGGTATCCGGGGCGATCTCAGCGAACTGGCCGCTGCGCGCACCAGTGAACAGGCCACCTATCGCGGCGCCATGGAGCCACGCAAGTTCATTGACGCCATCGCTGATGTGATGAACCGACGCATGGAAACCGATGCCAGCATCGTCGTGATGGGCGAGGATGTACACCGTCTCAAGGGCGGCACCAATGGTGCCACCCGTGGCCTGAAAGAGCGCTTTCCAGAGCGCATCCTCGGCACCCCGATCAGTGAAAACGCCTTCTGCGGGCTGGGTGGCGGTATGGCCCTGGACGGGCGTTTCAAGCCGGTAGTGGAATTCATGTACCCCGACTTCATGTGGGTTGCCGCCGACCAGGTGTTTAACCAGATCGGCAAGGCCCGGCACATGTTCGGCGGGCAAAGTGATGTGCCGCTCGTGCTGCGCACCAAGATCGCCATGGGCACCGGCTACGGCTCGCAGCACTCCATGGATCCGGCCGGGATCTACGTGACCAACCCGGGCTGGCGCATCGTCGCGGCGTCCACGCCGTTCGACTATATCGGCCTGATGAATGCCGCGCTGGCCTGCAAGGACCCGGTGCTGGTGATCGAGCACGTCGACCTTTACAGCCACAGCGGCGAGGTGCCGGTGGACGACCTCGACTACCAGATCCCATTCGGCACCGCCGCCGTGCGCCGCGAAGGCCGCGACCTGACGATCCTCACCTACCTGAGCATGGTCGGGCATTCCCTGGAGGCGGTGGAGCAGACTGGTGTCGACGCCGAAGTGATTGACCTGCGCTTCCTCGACCGCGCCAGCTTCGACTGGGCCACGGTGGAGGCGAGCATTCGCAAGACCAACAATGTACTGATCGTCGAGCAGGGTGCCCGGGGGACATCCTATGGGGGTTGGCTGGCTGACGAATTGCAGCGCCGTTGCTTCGACTGGCTCGACCAGCCGATCCAGCGCGTAACCGGCGGCGAAGGCTCGCCAAGTATTTCCAAAGTCCTGGAGCGCGCCGCGTGTGCCCGCACCGAGGAAGTGATCGAAGGCCTGCAACAGGTCATCCGCGAAAAAGGGGCGCACCAATGAGCGTGAAGATGCTGGTTCCAATGGAAGTAGGGATTTGCTGTGTCGATCTGCCGGCCCTCAGCCGGTTCTACCAGCAGGTGCTGGGTTTCACCTTTGTCACCCAGGTGCAAATGCCCGCTGCCGCCGCGCAGCAAGTCGGCCTGAGCGACGGCGGCTACAGCGTAGTGCGCCTGCAGACGCCCTATGGCGAACGCATCAAGCTGCTGGCGCCAGAGCACACGCCGAGCCGGCAAGCGCCGGGATTGATCCTCGACCGCCAGAACGCGAGTTACCTGACATTCATTGTTGAAGACATCGCCAGCCTGGTGGCCGACCTGAAAACCGCCGGCGCGAGTTTTTTTGCCGGCGACGCGCCGATCCAGCTGCGCCCTGACGTCAAGGCGCTGTTCTGCCGCGATCCGGAAGGCAACGTGCTGGAGTTGGTGGAGTACACCGACATCGCCGCCTACCGTCCTGACCTGTTCAACCAGCGGAGTGCCTGATGGCCAAGCTCTTACATATGCCCGAGGTGTCGGCCAACGCGACCCACGCCGCGATCCAGGCCTGGACCCTCAAGGAAGGCGACACGATCAACGCCGGCGACTGCATCGCCGAGATTGAAACCGAAAAGGCCTTGGTCGAACTGACGGCTGAAGAAGATGCGGTGCTGGGCAAGATCCTGGTCGAACCGGGCCGCGAAGTGGAAGTGGGGTCGCCGATCGCGGTGCTGTTTTCCCGGGGCGAAACCGAGGTTGATATCGCCGCGCTGCTGGCCAAGGCCGGTGCGTCGGTGCTGGTTGATGCGCCTGTGCCGCAACCTGCGGTCGAGGCCGCGCCGCTGAGGCAAGGGCACAGCCGCGCGCGGGTGTTTGCCAGCCCCCTGGCCCGTCGCCTGGCAGCGGCCAAGGGCCTGGACCTGGCGAGCCTCAAGGGCAGTGGGCCGAATGGGCGCATCGTCAAGCGCGACGTCGAGGCGTCAGCCGTTGCTGGGGTTGCCCTGGTGCCTGCGGCGACACCGGTATCGGCCAGCGAGTTTGAGGACATCCCCCACAGCAGCATGCGCAAGACCATTGCCCGGCGTCTGGTGGAGAGCAAGGCCACGGTGCCGCATTTTTATCTGGATGTGGAGTGTCGCATGGAGGCGCTGCTGGCCCTGCGCGAGCAGATCAACCAGACCGCCCCACGGAAGATTTCGATCAACGACTTTATCGTCAAGGCTGTCGGCGTGGCCCTGCGCCAAGTGCCGGCGATGAACGTGACCTGGACCGACACCGCGCTGCGCCGCTACCAGCAGGCGGATGTCTGCGTGGCGGTGTCCACCGACAGCGGCCTGATCACCCCGGTAGTGCGCAATGCCGACAGCAAGGCACTGTCGCAGATCAGCACGGATGTGGCTGAACTGGCCGGGCGCGCCCGCGACGGGCGCCTGCGCCCCGAGGAATACCAGGGCGGCAGTTTCACCATCAGTAACCTGGGTATGTTCGGCGTCGAGCAGTTCAGCGCCATCATCAATCCACCCCACGCGGCGATTCTGGCGGTGGGCGCGACCCAGCAAAAACCGGTCGTGGAAAACGCTGAGCTGAAGGTCGGTTCGGTGCTGCGCTGCACCCTGTCCGTGGATCATCGGGCGGTGGATGGCGCGCTGGCGGCGCAATGGCTGGCGGTGTTCAAGGGCCTGCTGGAAAACCCGCTGGGCATGCTGATCTGAGGAAGTACCCATGAGCGACATGAAATTCGATGTGATCGTCGTCGGTGGCGGCCCCGGCGGCTACGTGGCGGCTATCCGCGCCAGCCAGTTGGGCCTGCGCACGGCGTTGGTGGAGAAGGACCAACTGGGTGGGGTGTGCCTGAACTGGGGCTGCATTCCAACCAAGGCGCTGCTGCGCAGCGTTGACGTGCTGCGCCTTATCGGCAGTGCGGCGAGCTTTGGCATCGAGGTCGGGCCGGCGACACCGGACCTCAAGGCGATCGTCAAGCGCTCCCGCGATGTAGCGGTGCAGTTGCAGCGGGGCGTCAGCGGGCTGATGAAAAAACACCGCATCCAGGTGTTCAACGGCCATGCGCGCCTGGATGGGCCGCGGTGCCTGAACGTCCGTGGTCAGCAGGGCGACCTGCGCCTGACGGCGCCGCACATTATTCTTGCCACCGGGGCCCGGGCCCGGATGCTGCCGGGCATGGAACCGGACGGCAAGCA
Source organism: Pseudomonas sp. WS 5059 (assembly GCF_012985525.1). Taxonomy (NCBI): domain Bacteria; kingdom Pseudomonadati; phylum Pseudomonadota; class Gammaproteobacteria; order Pseudomonadales; family Pseudomonadaceae; genus Pseudomonas; species Pseudomonas sp. WS 5059. Next base: position 169,299 of record NZ_JAAQWO010000009.1, read on the forward strand.
TTTCTGGAGCTACCGACAGGCCCTGGTGCCGGACAATGTGCCCAAGCGCCTGGTGATCATTGGCGGCGGGGCAATCGGCATCGAATTTGCCAGTTTCTATCACGCGCTGGGCGCCCAGGTCAGCGTGGTGGAAATGGCCGAGCGGATCCTCCCGGTGGAAGACCATGAGGTCAGTGCCCATGTAGCCCAGGCCCTGACCCGCGACGGGATCCGCCTCTACACCGGCTGTACGCTGCAAGGCAGCCAGGTGGTGCAGGGCGCGGTGCAGTTGCGCCTTGAGGGCAAGAGCAGTGAGACCCTGCAGGCCGACGTGGTGCTGGTGGCGGCGGGCATTGTTGGCAACGTCGAGGAGCTGGGGTTGGAGGGCACCGGGGTCAAGGTGCAGCATAGCCATGTGTTGGTGGACGAGTTCTGCCGCACGGGCGAGCCGGGCGTGTACGCCATTGGCGACCTGGCAGGAGCACCGTGGCTGGCGCACAAGGCCAGCCACGAAGCGCTGATTTGTGTCGAGAAAATCGCTGGGCTCAACCCCCATCCCCTGGACCCGCGCAGCGTGCCGGCCTGCACCTATAGCCACCCGCAAGTCGCCAGCGTCGGCTACACCGAGGCCCAGGCCCGCAGTGCCGGCAAGGCGCTCAAGGTCGGCAAGTTTCCCTTCGCGGCCAACGGCAAGGCGATTGCCATGGGCGCTACCCAGGGCTTCGTCAAGGTGCTGTTCGACGCGCACAGTGGCGAGTTGCTGGGCGCGCATATGGTTGGCGAGGAAGTCACCGAGATGATCCAGGGCTACACCATCGCGCGGCGCCTTGAGACCACCGAGGCCGAACTGATCGACAGCATCCTGCCGCACCCGACGCTGTCAGAAGCGATGCATGAGGCCGTGCTGGCCGCCTACGAACGGGCGTTGCATAGCTGAGCCTGGCTGCTGCTGGATCATGTGGCGGTCTGGGTGCTGTTCCATGAACCCCTGTAGGAGCTGTCGAGCCCCAGCGAGGCTGTGACAGCTCCTACAGTTGATTTTCGTTACCGCCTACTCCTCGACCCGTGCGGCTGGCAGTGTGTTGTCATCCACGCGGGGGACGGTCTTGGGCTTGAGCATCGACAGCACCCAGACAAAGAACACCGGCACAAAAACCACTCCCAGTATCGTTGCGCTGAGCATCCCGCCGACCACGCCGGTGCCGATCGCACGTTGGCTGGCGGCGCCTGCGCCGGTGGCGATGGCCAGAGGCACGACGCCGAGGATGAAGGCCATGGAGGTCATGACGATGGGGCGAAAGCGCAGGCGCGCGGCTTCGATGGCGGCGTCGCGCAGGGAGTAACCCTGGGCCCACAGGTCCTTGGCAAACTCGACGATCAGGATCGCATTCTTGGCCGCCAGGCCAATGATGGTGATCAGCCCGACCTTGAAGTACACGTCGTTGGGCATGCCCAGGCTGGTCACGGCCAGCACCGAACCGAGGGCGCCCACCGGTACGATCAGCATCACCGCAAAGGGGATGGCCCAGCTTTCATACAGCGCCACCAGCAGCAGGAACACCACCACGAAAGCCAGGGCAAACAACTGCAAGGCCTGGCCGCTGGCGATCTTTTCCTGGTACGACAAACCGGTCCATTCATAACCGATACCCGCCGGCAGTCCGGCCACCAGGCGCTCGATCTCGGCCATGGCTTGCCCGGTGCTGACCCCGGGTGGGGCATCGCCGGCGATACGGATCGAGGGGTAGCCGTTATAGCGGGCAATCTGCACCGGGCCTTGCTCCCACTGGGTGCTGACAAAGGCACTCAGGGGCACCAGGGCGCCGAGGTTATTGGGGATGAACAGCTTGAGCACGCTGTCAGGCGTCATCCGGTCGCGCTGGTCGGCCTGTACCACCACCCGCTGCTGACGCCCGGCATTGGCAAAGTCATTGACCACCGCCGAACCGAACGCAGTCGACAGGGTGTGGTTGATGGCATCAAACCCGACCCCCAGGGCTTGGGCTTTTTCCCGGTCGATGGTCAGGCGCAATTGCGGGGCCTCGGCCAGGCCTTCCATCATCGCGTAGAGGATGTTCGGGTTGCCGTTGGCCTGGCCCAGCAGTTGGTCCCGTGCCGCCAGCAAGCCTTCGCGGCCCAGGCCAGCACGGTCCTGCAGGCGCAGGGAGAAGCCTCCGGAGTTACCCATGCCGTCGATGGGCGGTGGGCTCACCGCCATGATCGTGCCGTCGCTGGGGTTGGCAAATTGTTGATTGACCCCTGCGGTTTCGGCTTCGGCAGACTGGTCGCTGTCGCGCAGTGACCAGTCCTTGAGGGTCGGGAAGGCCAGGCCGGCGTTCTCGCCCATCCCGGAGAAGCTGAAGCCCAGTACCAGGAAGGTATTGGCGACCGCCTCGCGGGAGGCGAGAAATTGTTCCACTGCCTGGCCAGTGGCCGAGGTTCGCTCCCGCGAGGCGCCGGGCGGCAGTTGCACGTCAACGATCATGTAGCCCTGGTCTTCCACGGGCACGAAGGATTCCGGCAGGCGCAGGTAGGTAAAGCCCAGCAGGGCCACCAGCCCAAGGTATACCAGCATCACCCGCCCGGTGCGTTTGACCAGGTGATGATTAAGGGCGCTGTAGCGGTCGGTCAGGCGCCCGAACAGGCGGTTGAAGGCGCCAAAGAACCCGCGTTTTTCATGATGCCCCTCGGCCACGGGCTTGAGCAGGGTCGCGCACAGGGCCGGGGTGAACGTCAGGGCGAGGAAGCCGGAGAACAGAATCGACACCGCCAGGGTCAGGGAAAACTGCTGGTAGATGACCCCCACCGAACCGGCCATGAAAGCCAGGGGCAGGAACACCGCCGACAGCACCACGGTAATCCCGATGATCGCCCCCGACACCTGGCCCATGGCCTTGACCGTCGCGGCGGCCGGCGACAGGCCCTCATCGGCCATGATCCGCTCGACGTTTTCCACCACCACAATGGCGTCGTCCACCAGGATGCCGATGGCCAGCACCATGCCGAACATGGTCATCATGTTCACCGAGAAGCCCAGCAGGTACATCACCATCAGCGTGCCCAACAGGCACACCGGCACCACGATGCTCGGGATCAAGGTGTAGCGCACGTTCTGCAGGAACAGGAACATCACCAGGAACACCAGGACCATGGCCTCGACCAGGGTATAGATCACTTTCTCAATGGCCACGTCGACAAACCGCGAGGTGTCATACGGCACCGAGAACTCGACGTTGGGCGCAAAATTGACTGACAACTCCTGCAGGCGCTCCTTGACCGCACTGGCCGTCTTCAGCGCGTTGGCCCCCGGCGACAATTGCACCGCCGCACCCACTGCCGGCTTGCCATTGAGGCGCGTGGTGAAGTTGTAGTCCTGGCTGCCGACCTCGATCCTCGCCACATCGGCCAGCGTCACCTTGGAACCATCCTGATTGGCGCGCAGTACGATGCGCCCGAATTCCTCGGGGTTGTCCAGGGTGCCCTTGACCGCCAGGGTCGCGGTCAATTCCTGGCCGACGGCGCCGGGCGAGCTGCCGAAGCTGCCCGCTGGAACCTGGACGTTCTGCGCGCTGATCGCCCGGCTCACGTCATCGATGGACAAGCCGTAGCCCACCAGGCTCTGGGGGGCGAGCCAGATACGCATGGCCGCTTCCGAGGCAAAGAATTGCAGCTTGCCCACGCCTTCGACCCGGCGGATTTCATTGTTGACGTTACGCGCGGCGTAGTCGGCCAGCAGGGTTGTATCCTGCTCGGCCGTGCCGTCCTTGTAGCTCAGGGCGTAGATCAGCAGAAAGCCGGCGCTGGTCTGCTCCACCTGGATCCCCTGGCTGAGCACCGCCTGGGGCATGCGCGCCTCGGCTTTTTTCAGGCGGTTCTGGACCTCGACCTGGGCCATGTCCGGCTGGGTGCCGGGCTTGAAGGTCACGACGATTTCCGCCATGCCGTTGGAGTTGCTGGTGGAGTCGAAGTAGAGCAGGCCCTTGGCGCCATTGAGCTCTTCCTCGATGACGCTGGTCACAGAATCCACCAGCACCTTGGCCGACGCCCCGGGGTAAGTGGCGGTGACGGTGATTTGCGGCGGGGCGACACTCGGGTACTGGGCCACCGGCAGGGCCGGGATGATCAGCAGCCCGGCCATGGAGATGAATAACGCAATGACCCAGGCAAACTTGGGGCGCTTGATAAAAAACACAGACATGGTGAGACCTCGAACGCGGTGATGCCGGGCTTACTGGAGTGCTGCTTGTTGTTGGGCGGTGGGGGCAGCGGAGGCTTTGAGCACCACTTTGTCACCCGGGACGAGGCCGGCCTGGCCGCCGATAATCACCCGGTCACCGGCCTGCAGGCCTTGGGTGATCTGCCAGCGCTGGCCCTGTATGGCGCCGGTTTGTACGGCGCGTGGGCTGACGTTGTCGTCAGCATCCACCACCAGCACCTGGGCCTGGCCGTCGCTGCCGCGCTGCACCGCACGCTGGGGCACGAGCAAGGCTTGCTGGTCGGTGCCCTGGGGCACTTTCACGCGCACATACATGCCTGGCAACAACACCCCTTCAGGGTTGCTGAAGCGCCCACGCAACGACACCTGGCCGGTGCCACGGTCTACTGCAATATCCGAGAACAGCAGCGTGCCCTGGCTGTGATAGTCGGTGCCTTCGACTTGCAGTGACAGCTGCGACGGGTCGCCTGCCGACAGGCTGCCTTGCTTGAGGGCCTGGCGCAGTTTCAGCGCCTGGGCCACAGGCTGGGTGAAGTCGGCGTAGATCGGGTCCAGTTGCTGGATGCTTGCCATCAACGTCGCTTCGCCTTGGCCGACCAGCGCGCCCTCGGTCACCAGGGCGCGGCCGATACGCCCGGAGATCGGCGCGCGCACGGTTGCGTAGCCCAGGTTCAAACCCGCGGTTTCCAGATCGGCCCGCGCCGATTGCTGGGCGGCCTGGCTGCTTTTCAGGGCGGCGCGGGCGGTGTCGAGGTCCTGGCGACTGATGGCTTCGACGTCGGCCAGTTGTTCATAGCGCTTGACCTTGGCCTGGTTCTCGAACAACTGCGCTTCGATCCGTGCCAGCTCGCCCTGGGCCCGTGACACGGCGGCCTTGAGTGGCGCGGGATCGATCTGGAAGAGCAGGTCGCCGGCCTTGATCTCGGCGCCTTCCTCGAAGTGGCGCCGCAACACGATCCCGGCCACCCGGGCCCGTACCTGCGCCACCCGGACCGGCTCGATGCGCCCCGGCAGTTCCGTGGACAGGGAGAAGGCTTCGGGGGCGACGGTCACAGTCTCCACTTCCCGGGGCTGTGGGGCCGCTTCGGGCTGGGCAGGAGCACCACAGCCGGTGAGGCCGACAAGGGCCATTGCGGCAAAGCTGAAAATACGCAGGTCGCGCAAAGCGTTCATGTGTCACCTGGGGGCTAGGTCTGGAAAGGTGCGCATGATATATATTTGGTTCTATTGAGACAATAATGTCTCAAAATATTCTTTTGTGTTTAAAAGTGTCATTTTTCTTGAGGTCATAGGGATTTTCGGCACAATGCCTTCATCTTCACGCCCAACCAATGAGCCAGTTGCCATGTCTTCGCCCGCTCCCAACGAAAAACTCCTCAAGGCCCTGGCGGTTGCCATCGTTGACCAACCCCGGGCCACGCTCCAGGAACTGGCGCGCGCGGCCGGCATCAGCAAGGCCACCTTGCACCGCTTCTGCGGCACGCGGGAAAACCTGGTCGAGGTGCTGTTGGCGTACTCGCGCGAGGTCATGCAGCAGGTGGTCGACGACTCGGACCTTGCGCGCGCAGCCCCGGCCGAGGCCCTGCGGGACTTGATCGACAAGCACCTGGCGCACCGTGAGTGGGTGCTGTTCATGGTGTTCCAGTACCGGCCAGACACCTTGAACATCCATGGCTGGCAACCGTACCTGAGCGTTTTGGACCGCTTCTTCCTGCGAGGCCAGCAGGCTGGGGTGTTCCGTATCGATATTGGTGCGGCGGTGATGACCGAGTTGTTTACATCGCTCCTGTGTGGCCTGGTCGAGGCCGAGCGTTTGGGCCGTGCGGCGCCAGCGGGAACCGCCTGGGTGATGGAGCAGATGTTCCTGCATGGGGTGACGGCTGCGCAGCCGCACTCAGCGTTGTCGCAGGGTCTGCGAGGGTAGTTCGCCAAACAGGGCCTTGTACTGACTGGCAAAGTGGCTCAGGTGGTAAAAACCCCATTGGGCCGCCGCATCACCGATGCTCAACTCGGCTGGCGATGACATGGCCAGCCGCCGCCGTACCGCGTTCAGGCGCACGCTGCGCAAGTAGTCCACCGGGTTGGTGTCGGCGATGGTCTGGAAGCTGTATTGCAGGGCACGTCGGCTGACGTGCAGGCGCTGGCACAGATCGAGAATGGTGATGGGCTCGTCGTGGCTGGCGAGGGCGATCTGTTGACTCATCTTCACCAGGTACTGGCGGGTTGGCGCGCTGGGGCGCCGGCGTTTTTCATCGGCCTCGACGCTCGCCAGCAGGTCGAGGAAACCACTGAGCAGGCCATGTTCCATGAGTTTGGCGGTGGCGTCGTTGAAGTACTGCGGCGTGCAATCCAGAGCCTGCTCCAGTTGCTGGCGGACACGCTGGTGCAAGGCACTGGCGCGCTGCCACGGCGACTGCAACGACGGAGCGGCAGTCAATTGCCGGTAGCTGCGCGGGCTCAGATTCAGCGCCGCCAGCGCCAGGACTTTGTGGCGGGCAAAGGTCGCGGCATAGATCTGGGTGTTTTCCGGGGCATGGAACATGAATTCTTCGTGGTTGTTCAGGATCGCCAGGCAGTTCTGCGTGCCGTGGCTGTCGGTGCACAGTGGTATCGAAAAACACATGCGCTCGGCGGGCGACTGGCCGTATTGCACGATGCGCCGGTTCAACTGCTCATGGAAGACCTGGAAGGGCCCGCTGCACAGCTGCCGCAAGCGGCTGGCGAAGCGGCCGGGGGACAGTTGGTCGTAGGTCTGGTCCCAGTCGTGTACCGAGCGCGCGTGCTGGCTGGCGTCGGTAAAGCTAAGGCTTTCGATCTGCGTCATGGTCATCACCGGTGCGCGGGTTTGCGCCTGTGGTTGAAAATGTCCAGCGGCGGTTCGCGCATCAATACATCACGGTTGCCCCAGGTCCTGCAACCTATGGGCAAACCGCTGCCAAAGTGTGCCGATTTGGGATAACGGCCCATGCACCTCGCTCCCTACAGTCCAGGCTGGCCCGAAACCTCTCGGTCCGCCTCTTCGGAAGGGAGTGCAATCATGTACGCGCATTATCAGAACGCCGAAAAAAAATTCTGGCACCCAATGCGAGCGGCCGCGGCCGCTGCGGGAGAACAGACCCTGATCATCGCCAGGGGCAATGGCAACTACGTCACCGACATCCATGGCTGGCGCATGCTCGATGGCATCGCCGGGCTGTGGAACGTCAACGTCGGCCATAACCGCGAAAGCGTCAAGCAGGCGATCCATCGGCAAATGGACGAGCTGGCGTACTACCAGACCTTCGACGGCATTGCCCATCCCCGGGTGTATGACCTGGCTGAGCGCTTGACCGGGATGTTTGCCCAGGAAGATATGCAACGGGTGCTGTTTTCCAGTGGTGGCTCCGATGCCATCGAAACCGCCTTGAAAATGAGCCGCCAGTACTGGATTGCCGCCGGGGAGCCCGAGCGCACCCGGTTCCTGTCCTTGCGCAACGGCTACCACGGCGTGCACATGGGGGGCACCTCGGTCGGCGGGATCAGTGCCTATCACTTCAACCATGGGCCACTGCTTGAAGGCTGCACGCTGCTCGACAGCCCCTGGTCTTATCGCAACCCCTGGGACTGCAGCGATCCCCAGGCCCTGACCGCCCACTGCATTCGCCAATTGGAGGAGCAGATCCGCGCGCTGGGGCCGCAGTCCATTGCGGCGTTCATCGCCGAGCCAGTGCAGGGCGCCGGCGGGGTGATCGTGCCGCCCGCAGGCTACTGGCCACAGGTGCGTGCGGTGTGTGATCGCTACGGTATTTTGCTGATTGCCGATGAAGTGGTCACCGGCTTCGGCCGCACCGGTTCGATGCTGGGGTCGCGAGGCTGGGGGGTGGCGCCGGACATTCTGTGCCTGGCCAAAGGCATCTCCGCTGGCTACATCCCGTTGGGCGCCACGCTGTTCAATGGGCGCATCGCCCGCGCCATCGAAACCGCCGACAACTTCGGCCAGGTGATCATGCACGGCTACACCTACAGCGGCCACCCGACGGCCTGTGCGGCCTCCCTGGCGGTGCTGGATATCGTCGAGCAAGAAGACCTGCCGGGCAACGCGGCGAAGGTCGGCGCCTACCTGCTAAAGCGGCTCAAACCGTTGAGCGAGCGCTTCGACGTGGTCGGCGAGGTACGGGGCAAAGGCCTGATGATTGCCCTTGACCTGGTAAGCGACAAGCACCTGCGCACGCCCATCGATCCGGCCCAGGGCTACGCCTCGCGCCTGGCGGAGCGGGTACGCCTGGAAGGGGTGCTGGTGCGTCCGGTGGGGACCAAGATCATCCTCTCGCCGCCCCTGACCCTGACGATTGAAGAAGCCGACCTGATCTGCCATGCCCTGCAAGTGGGCCTGGCGCATACCTGATCCCCCGCAAACGGTGCCCATCGGGCGCCGCACTGACGATTGCCTTGAGGAATCCTGTTTATGAGCGACATTGCCTTGCTGCCTGCGGTCACCGAGTTCCTTGCCCGCGCGCCGGCCAACTTTATTGATGGGGCCTACCGGCCCAGTACATCCACCCAGCAGATTGCCGTGCACAACCCGGCGACCGGCCAGGTGATCAGCCACATCGTCGATGCCAGCGACGACGATGTCGAGCGTGCCGTCGCCAGTGCGCGCAAGGCCTTCAAAGGCGCCTGGGCGGGCACCTCGCCCTATGCCCGTGGCGTGATCCTGAATAAATTTGCCGATCTGCTGCAAGCCCATGGCGAAGAGTTGGCGCAGCTGGAAACCCTGTGTTCAGGCAAGTCGATCAACCTGTCGCGCGGCCTGGAAATAGCCCAGAGCGTGGTGTTCCTGCGCTACTTCGCCGGCTGGGCAAGCAAGATCAACGGCCAGACCATGAGCCCCTCGATTCCGTCCATGGGCGCCGAGCAGTACATGGCCTACACCCTGCGTGAGCCGGTGGGGGTGGTCGCCGGGATTGTGCCGTGGAACTTCTCGGTGATGATTGGCATTTGGAAGATTGCTTCGGCGCTGGTCACCGGTTGCACCATCGTGGTCAAGCCCAGTGAGTTCACCCCCCTGACGTTGTTGCGGGTGGCCGAATTAGCCTGCGAGGCGGGGGTGCCGGCCGGCGCATTTAATGTAGTCAATGGCACCGGGCAGGTGGGGCAGCAATTGATCGCCCATGCCCAGATCAGCAAAGTCGCGTTCACCGGCTCGGTGCCGACCGGAATTGCCGTGGGCAAGGCGGCGATGGCTGCGGACCTGACGCGCGCGACCCTGGAGCTGGGCGGCAAGAACCCGGCGGCGTTGTTGGCCGATGTCGATATGGGCCAGGCCGTGGCCGGGATGGTGCAAATGGCCTATGTGCACCAGGGCCAGGTGTGCGCCTCGCCAGAGCGGCTCTATGTGCATCGCTCGCGGATCAGTGAGTTCCTTGAAAAACTCGGGCAGGCCCTGGGCACCCTGACGATTGGCTCGCCTCTGGATGAGAGCACCCAGTTCGGCCCGCTGGCCAACCAGGCGCACCTGGAGAAGATTCTTGATTTCTTCGCCCGGGCCAACCAGAACAACACTGTGATCTGCGGGGCCAAGGCCGTTGACCGGCCGGGCTACTTTGTCGAGCCGACGCTGATCCTGGCCAATGGCCCTGATGACCCTTTGCTGCGCGAAGAAGCCTTTGGCCCGGTGCTCTGTGTACTGCCCTATGACACGGAGGAGGAATTGGTGACCCTGATGAACGACTCGCCCTACGGCCTGACGGCCAGTGTCTGGACCAACGACCTGTCCAAGGCGCTGCGCCTGATCCCGCAAATCGAGGCCGGCACGGTGTGGGTCAATATGCACACCTTCCTTGATCCGGCGCTGCCGTTTGGCGGGGTCAAGGCCTCGGGTATGGGCCGCGAGTTTGGTGATGCGTTTATCGAGGCCTACACCGAGCTCAAGTCGGTGATGATCCGCTATTGATTCACGCCCCCCTAGGCGCCAGCAAGCCGGCGCTTCAGTCTTCGGGCAGGTTGTCGAACAGGGTCTCGAGCAAGCTGTTGAGCTTGTTGAGCTGCGCGTCCGTCAAGCCCTTAAAGCTGTTCTTGAAGATATCTGCCGTGACCTTGTGGCTCTGCTCGATGGTCTGGTACCCGGCCTCTGTCAACGAAACCTGGGTAACGCGCCCGTCGTTGGAGCAGACATTGGTCTGCACCAGACCGTCGGCTTTCATGCGGTAGACGATCTTGGTGACCGTGGGCAGCTTGGCAATGGCGTGGGTGGAGATTTCCGAGATGCTCGACGCGCCGTTGTCCTTGAGGATCAGGAGGATGCGCCAGCGGGGGATATCCATGTCGACTTTTTTCAGGGCCTTTTCCATCGCCATGGAATAGCGCCCGTTGACCCGTGCGAGCCAGTAGAAGGGGAACTCTTCTTTCTTGAAATCCTGGCTGGCAGGGTTATGACGATTCACACGTTTTTTCGCGGTGGTCATGCTCGGGCTTCGAATAATGGGCAACGGTCAATTGTTGCATATTCACGAGATTGACGTCGCACCCTGTGGCAGCATCGCTTGCCTGCGATGCAGTGCTCCAGTCAGCATTTCTGGTGGCTGACACACCGCTATCGCAGGCAAGCCAGCTCCCACAGGGGATCTTCGCATGCTAGACATCTTTGGCCCCACCACAACTCAAATGTGGGAGCTGTCTCGCTCAGCGAGGCTGCGATAGCGGTGGGGCAGCCAACATCAAGGCTGGCAATGCCGCCGCGCTGAGCGAGACAGCTCCCACAGTGGGTGTGCGTGGGGCTGTCAGGTCGCGAGCATTTCCTGATGCTTGCTGCTCAGCCCCAGGTACGCCTCGATCACCCGTGGGTCGTCGGCCAGTTGCCGGGCGGGGCCGTGCATGGCGATCTGGCCGGTTTCCAGGACGTAGGCGTAGTCTGCGACCCGCAGCGCGGCCCGTGCATTCTGCTCCACCAGCAAGATCGACACCCCTTGCTCGCGCAGGCTGCTGATGATGCGGAAGATCTCGCGGGTGACCAGCGGCGCCAGGCCAAGGCTCGGCTCATCGAGCATCAGCAGGCGTGGCTTGGCCATCAGTGCCCGGCCCACCGCAAGCATCTGGCGCTCACCGCCGGACAAGGTGGCCGCCAATTGTTCACGCCGCTCCCACAGGCGCGGGAACAGGTCGTACACCTGCTTGAGGGTGTGGCCGTGGTCGCGCTCGCCCCGGCGGTGGCGCTGGAAGGCGCCCAGCAGCAGGTTGTCGGCCACGCTCATCGAGGTAAAGAGTTCACGCTTTTCCGGCACCAGGCCCAGACCCCGGCCGACCATCACCTCCACTTCGGGCACGGTTTCCAGGGTGCCGTCGAAGTTGACCTGACCCCGGGAGCCCAGCACGCCCATGATTGCCGACAGCAGGGTGGTCTTGCCCGCGCCATTGGGGCCGATCACCGTAACGATCTGCCCTTCGCCGACGCGCAGGCTGGCGTTGCTCAAGGCTTCGACCTTGCCATAGGCCACGCTCAGGTTATCGATTTGCAGCAGGGTCGTGCCGGCGTTGCAGGGTTCCATTGGCATATTCATGCGTCTGCGCCTCCCAAATAGGCTTCAAGCACTGCGGGATTGTTTTGCACTTCTTCAGGCAGGCCATGGGCGATGGGCTGGCCGAACTCCATGACCACCACGCGATCCACCAGGCCCATGACGAAGTCCATGTCGTGCTCCACCAGCAGGATCGCCATGCCTTCGGCGCGCAGGCGCCTGAGCAAGGCCGCCAGCGCCTGTTTTTCCTGGAGGCGCAGGCCTGCGGCGGGTTCGTCCAGCAGCAACAGGCACGGGTCGGTGCACAGGGCGCGGGCGATTTCCAGGATGCGTTGCTGGCCCAAGGCCAGGCTCGCGGCGTCTTCCTGCAAGTAGTCGCCCAGGCCAACCCGTTCCAGTTGATAGCGCGCTTCGGCCAGCAGTTGCTGTTCCTCGGCACGGTCCAGGTTCAGGCTGGCGGCGATCACTCCCTTGTGCCCGCGCAAGTGGGCGCCGAGGGCGGCGTTCTCCAGCACGCTCATCCCCGGTAGCAGCTTGACGTGCTGAAAGGTGCGGCTCATTCCCAGGCGGGCGACATGCCGCGAGGTTTTGCCCGTGATCGGCTGACCCTTGAAATGAATGGCCCCTGAGGTGGGCGTATCGACCCCGGACAACAGGTTGAACAGGGTGCTTTTGCCGGCGCCGTTAGGCCCGATCAGGGCAAGGATCTCCCCGGCGTCGATATGCAGGTTCATCTGGTTGTTGGCCACCAGCCCGCCGTAGCGCTTGGTCACCTGGTTGGCTTGCAGGATGCGCGTCCCCTGTTCGGCGGCGTCACGCCGGGGCAGGGCCTGCGCCTGGGGCAGCGGCGCCGTGCGGGTACGGGCCTTGAACCATCTGCCCAGCCACGGCGCCAGGCCGCCCGGCGCGCAGTGCATCAGCAACACGATCAGGATGCCGAAGACGATGGTCTCGTAATTGCCGCCGTCGGCCAGCAGATGGGGCAGCCAGTCTTGCAGCCACTCCTTGAGCACGGTGAGGATGCCGGCGCCCAGTAATGCGCCCCAGATACTTGCCACGCCACCGATCAGCGCCATGAACAGATAGTCGATGCCCATGCCCAGGCCGAACGGGGTCGGGTTGACGAAGCGCTGGGTGTGGGCGTACAGCCAGCCCGACACGGCGGCAAACAGCGCGGCGATGACAAAGATCACCATTTTTGACCGGAAGGTGTTGACCCCCATGGACTCGGCCATCAACTGGCCGCCCTTGAGCGCCCGGATCGCCCGGCCTTCGCGGGAGTCGAGGAGGTTGTGGGTGATCAGCATCGCGGCGCCCAGCACCAGCCAGATCAGGTAGAACATATCTTCACCCTGGTCCAGGGAGATCCCCGCGAGGGTAATGGCTGGCAGGCCGCCGACGCCGGTATGGCCGCCCAGGGGTTCCAGGGTGCCGAACAGGTAATAGAGCGAAAGCCCCCAGGCGATGGTGCCCAGTGGCAGATAGTGCCCGGACAGGCGCAGGGTCAAGGCGCCCAGCATCAGCGCCACCGTCACCGTCAGGGCCACGCCCACCAGTAGGGTCAGCCACGGTGAGGCGCTCGCCCATTGCAACCAGGCCGGCAGTTGCCCGGCGGTGGTCAGCCAGGCGGTGGTGTAGGCCCCAAGGCCGACAAACGCGGCCTGGCCAAAGCTGGTCATGCCGCCGACGCCCGTCAGCAGCACCAGGCCAAGCACTACCAAGGCATACAGGCCGATGTAGTTGAGCAAGGTCACGTAGTAGGGGGCGAGCACCAGCGGCGCCAGGCCCAGCAGGGTGATCAGCGTGAGGATCAGATAGCGGGGTTTCATTCGTGTTCCTCCACGTGACGGCTGGTGAGGGAGCGCCACAGCAGGAACGGAATGATCAGGGTAAAGACGATCACTTCCTTGTAGGCGCTGGCCCAGAACATCGAGAACGCTTCGATCAGGCCCACCGCGAGGGCGCCGAGGGCAGCCACCGGGTAGCTGACCAGTCCGCCCATGATGGCGCCGACAAAGCCCTTGAGGCTGATGATGAAGCCGGAGTCGAAGTACAGCGTGGTGATGGGCGCGATCAGAATCCCGGACAGGGTGCCGATCAGGGCTGCGAGAACGAAGGTGCTCTTGCCGGCCATTTCCGGGGAAATCCCCATCAGGCGTGCCCCCATGCGATTCACCGCCGTCGCACGCAGGGCCTTGCCGTACAGAGTGCGTTCAAAGAACACAAACAGGCCGATGATCAAGCCCAGGGACGCGGCGATGATCCACAGCGTCTGGCTGTTGAGCGCCACCGGGCCCAGTTCCAGGCCTTGTTCGGAGAACGGCCGGGTGCGCGCGCCTTCCGGGCCGAACAGCAGCAGGCCCATGCCTACCAGGCTCACATGCACCGCAATCGAGACGATCAGCAGCACCAGGGAACTGGCCGATGCGATGGGTTGGAAGGCCAGCCGATAGATCAGCGGCCCCAAGGGCACCACCAGCGCCAGGGTCAACAGGGCCTGCAACGCCATGGGCAGTTGCGCCAGTGGCAGGTTGTTGACCAGGCCCACCATCGCCACGGCGTAGGCGATCTTCACCAGGCTCATGCGCGGCAGGCGCCAGGCATGGGGGCGGCGGATCGCGGCGAGCAGGTCGAGGGCGCCATCGAGCAGCGTCAGGCCCAGCAGCAGCCAGACCAGTGCGGTCGGGTGACCGGCCTGCAGGCTGGCCATGGTCAGGGCGCCATAGGTGACGAACTCACCCTGGGGGATCAACAGGATCCGGGTCACGGTAAACACCAGGAGTATCGACAAGGCCAACAACGCATAAATGGCGCCATTGGTGATGCCGTCCTGGCCAAGCAGTAAGGCTATCTGGGCATTCATAGGGCAACTCTTTGCACGGGGTCATCAGGCTTTGGGCGTCCGCCGGACACGGCTGGCCGAGCGGGCAGGGAGGGCGCGGTCTCACTCTTTGAGCAGGGTCCAGGTGCCATTTTTCACCTGGATCAGCTCCCGGCCGCGTTCATCGAACCCGCTGTGGTCATCCGGGGTCATGCTGTAGACGCCTTGGGTGCCGGCCAGCTCGTGGGTGGTTTCCAGGGCGTCACGCAGCGCTCGGCGAAACTCCACGGTGCCCGGTGCGGCTTTGGCGGCGGCCAGGGGGATTGCGGCTTGCAGCAGCAGGCCGGCATCGAACGTGTTGGCGCCAAAGGTGGCGGGTTTGCTGCCATAGAGCTTCTGGTAGGCGGCGGTGTAGTCGGCGGCGATTTTCTTCGACGGATTGCTGTCGGGGATCTCATCGAGGACCAGCATCAGGCTGGCGGCAAGGATCGTCCCTTCGACCTTCTTGCCGCCCAGCTTGAGGAAGTCCGGCAGCGCCGCTCCGTGGGTCTGGTAGACCTGGCCACGGTAACCCTGGTCGAACAGCGTGGCCTGGGGCATCACCGGCGGGCTGCCCGGCGCCGCGACCAGCACCGCGTCGGGGCGGGTCGCGAGCACTTTGAGGCTTTGCCCGGTGATGGAGGTGTCCTGGCGCTGGAAGCGTTCGTTGGCGACGATCTTGATCCCATGCTCGGTCGCCAGGGCCGTGGCGACCTTGGCCCAGTTCTCGCCATACGGGTCGGCGGTGCCGATCAGGCCCAGGGTTTTCACCTGGTGCCGGGCCATGTGCTCGAACAGCGCCTTGGCGATCAACTCGTCATTTTGCGTGGTCTTGAACACCCATTTCTTCTCTGCCGTCATCGGCAGGATCACCGCCGCGGTGCCCACGGGCGACAACAGCGGTACCTGCGCCTCGGCGACAAACGAGATCACCCCGATGGCATTGGGCGAGCCGCTTGGGCCGATGATCGCATCCACTTTGTCTTCGCTGATCAGCTTCTTCAACGCCTTGACCGTGGCCGTCGGGTCGCTGCCATCGTCCAGCGCGATGTAGCGGATGGCTTGGTCCCCGACCTGGGTCGGCAGCAGCGCCACGGTGTTTTTCTGTGGCACGCCGATCATGGCCAAAGGGCCTGCGGCCGAGGTGATCACGCCGACCGTGACTTGCGCCTGGGCCAGGGATACGCAGGCCGCACTCAGTAGCAAGGTGGACACAGCTTTTTTCAAGAGCATGGAATTCTCCGAAGCATTGCAAGGCTAAGCAAGCGCCCGTCCCTCGGTTCGTCGCCGCTTGAACAGCGGTCGCGATGCGCGATGGAGGGGAGCCCTTGGCGGTTGCCGCAACGGCGTGAGCCGCTGTTGATGGGCGAGTAGGGCGATAGCAGGTTGCATGCCAGAAAAATCTGCGGTGGCTGTGTGAAGCAGGATTTGCCGCGGCCGGTGGCCGAAGAGTTTGTGGCCTGAAGGGGGGCACAAGCGGGTGTTGGGCGAAGGCGCTAGCTCGCGGTTCTTTCGCCATTTTTTGCTGCGTTTTTTATAGAAAAAACACAAAATAAATCAGCCATTTTTTGCTGGTTTTTCCATAGATAAAACAATCGGTAACTTTTCGTTTCTGCGTAATTTTCTAGATTTTCTGCACCTCAGGTAAACAGAGGGAAATCGTGATTGTTGTCTTTATTTTTAAATAACTATATGAAATATAACGGTTTATTTATTTTTTCAGATTGAATTTCCAGATTTTCAGAGTGTTACCGAAATGCACGGCTCCAGTGCATTCCGTAAAAAACGTGCACCGAAAATACCCATAACTTTAAATAGACAAATCAATTGACATTTCACGTAAATATTATGATTTTAGATTTAAGCGTTGGGCAGGGTTTACCTGCCCAGTCCACTGGCAAGCGACGCACCGGCGTCGCCATATTGAGCGGGAGGGGAACATGACCATCGTCGTCGAGCATTTGGCTTTGGGAGGTAATGGTCTGTCGGTGATGGTCAAGGACACGATCGACATCGCAGGCTATGCAACCCGTGCTGGCAGCCGGGCCCTGGAGCATGCTGCGCCGGCGCAGGAGCATGCTGCAGTGGTCAAGGCCCTGCTCGCGGGCGACTGCCGGATTCTCGGCAAGACCAGCCTGCATGAACTGGCCTTTGGCACCACCGGGATCAATCACTGGAGCGGCACCGCCGACAACCCGCTGTACCCCGGCTACATTCCTGGCGGCTCCTCCAGTGGTTCGGCGGCGGCGGTCGCGGCGGGGCTGGTGGACTTCGCCCTGGGGACCGACACCGGTGGGTCGGTGCGTGTGCCCGCCGCCTGTTGCGGGGTGTTTGGCCTCAAGCCGACCTATGGACGGATCAGCCGCGCGGGGGTGATGCCCAGCGTTTCCAGCCTCGATTGCGTTGGCCCGTTTGCCGCCAGCATGGCGCTGTTGATTGCGGCCATGCAGGTCATCGACCCGGGGTTCGTTGCCCAGGCCTGTCCAGCCGACCTCAGCATTGGCGTAGTGCCGGTCGCGGCGCATCCGCAGATCCTGCAAACCCTCGACCAAGCATTGGCCCGCAGCGGTTTTGCCCTGCACCCAACGCCGCTGCCCGGCATGCAGGCGGCCTACGACGCAGGCCTGGCGGTGATCAACCGTGAGACCTGGAACGCCTGCGGGCACCTGTTGCCCGGCGGCCTGCTGGGCGCGGATATCGCCGCGCGCGTGCAAGCTGCGGGCTTCACCGGCGACGACGAACTGCAGCAGGCCGAACAGGTACGCCAGGCATTTACCCGTGAGGTGGATGCGGTCCTGGCGCAGCACCCGATCCTGGCCTTGCCTACCCTGCCCGATTACCCCCTGGCGGTGGCGCAAGCGGCGGACACCCGCGCTGCCATCGGCATGACCAGCCTAGTGCGCCCATTCAACCTCTCTGGCCACCCGGCCCTGAGCCTGCCGCTGCAAGGCCCGAATGGCTTGCCGGTGGGCCTGCAACTGATCGCTGGCAAAGGTCAGGACGCCTTGCTGTGCGCGGTGGCCCTGATGATTTCGCAACGCCTAGAACAACAATCAGCCTGATTATTTTTGGAGGTATTCCATGACTGCACTCCGTGCACAAAGTCCGAGGTCCGACCTGTCGATCGTCGGCGGTGATGACTTCCAGCAACTGCTGGACGACATCCGTCGGCGCGCGCGCAGCGGTGAGTTCGACCAGCAAAAACACATCAGCCAGGACATCATCGAGCGCTTTCGCACACTTGGGGTGTACCGCGCCCTGGTGCCCAAGCGTTTTGGCGGGGAGGAGTGTTCGCCGGCGCAGTTCTGCCAGATGGTCGAGGATATCGCCCACGCTGACGGCTCCGCCGGCTGGGTGGCGAGTTTCGGCATGAGCCTGGTGTACCTCTCGGCGTTGCCCCTGGCGAGTATCGAGCAGGTCTACGCCAACGGCCCGGACGTGGTGTTCGCCGGGGGGATCTTCCCGCCGCAACCGGCCGCGTTTGTCGACGGGGGCCTTGAGGTCAACGGGCGCTGGAAGTTCTCCAGCGGGTGCATGGGTGCCTCGTTGATCGGGGTCGGCATCGCGCCGAAAAACGGCGACATGCTCGGCCTGCCACGCATGGCGGTGATGCCCCGGGACAAGGTGCGCATCGAGCAGACCTGGGACGTTACCGGCTTGATCGGCACCGGCAGCCACGACCTGGTGGTCGAGGGCGTGGTGGTGCCCGAGGAGTGGACTTTTGTGCGCGGCGGGCCGTCGAGCCTGACCGAACCGCTGTTTCGCTACCCGTCGCTGTCGTTCGCCACCCAGGTGTTGTCGGTGGTCGGGCTGGGTGTGGCGCGGGCTGCGCTGGATGAACTCAGCGGCATGGCCAACGGGCGCATTTCGGTGACCGGCGCGCCGTCCTTGTCTGACCGGCCCCTGGCCCAGGTAGAAGTGGCCAAGGCCGAGGCGGCCTTGCTCTCGGCCCGGGCCTGGTTCTACCAGGCCATCGATGACGCCTGGAGCAGCATCCTGGCCGGCGACCCGGTGTCGGTGGCGCAAACCAACCTGCTGCGCCTGTCGTCGACCCATGCGACTCGGGTGGCCGCAGATGTTGCGCGCACCGCGCAGATGCTCTCGGGGATGAGCGGGGTGTACCGCAGCAGCCCGCTGTCGCGCTTCGTCAACGATGCCCAGGTCATCACCCAGCACGCCTTTATGGGCGACATGACTTACCAAAGCGCCGGCGCGATTTTCTTCGGCAACAAGCCGTTGCCCGGCTATCTGTGACGTTCAATTTTCAACAAAAAGGTGACTGCAATGAGCGATACCAAAGCCTTGCGCGTGCTGTTTTGCATGGGCATCAACCAGAATTTCTTCGACGCCCCACGGGACGAGCAACTGCAGGTGTGGGCTGCATTCAGCCAGATGTGGAATGGCATCCATGACCTGCCGGGCGTCAAGGTGTTCGGCAACATGGACGATGACCAGAGCATGGTCGGCCCGTCCACCGGCTACCCCTGGACCACCTACCTGTTGGCCGACGTGCCGGACATTGCCAGCGTGCATGCGGCCTGCAACCTGTTTCGCAGCACCCCGGTGGGTGATGGCACCTACAAGCTGTGGAAGTACTGCAAGGTCGAGGCCCGCACCGGCCGCGAACTGATTATCCAGCGCTGAGGCCCGGCCATGAACGAACACCTCGAAGCCCTGGCGCAACGCCTGGAAGCCCTGGAAAGCGCCAACGCCATCCGTGCCTGCATGAACCGCTATATGCAGCTGTGCGATGACCTGGGCGCCCACTCGCCGCTGGATGAACTGGCGGGGCTGTTCACCCCCAAGGCGATCTGGGAAGGCAAGGGCAGCAAGTACCAGGAGGCCTTTGGCGGCTACCACGGGCGTGCTGCCATTCGCGGGATGTTTGCCACCTACATGGTCGAGCCCGCGCACTTTGCCCTCAACGTGCACTTCCTGACCGGCGAACAGATTGACGTGCAGGGCCAGCGGGCCAGTGGTTCCTGGGTGATGTTGCAGGCCTCGACCTTTGCCAGTGGCGCGTCCCATTTGAACAGTGCGCGCCTGAGCGTGACCTTCGAGCGTAACGACGGCCAGTGGCGCATCGCCCGTTTCCAGACCGAGAACCTGTTCAGCCGCCCCGTGAGCCTGTGGAACCACAGCGCCCGGTTGCCGGTGCCCCATAAGCCGGGTGAGTGAAACCCGCATTCAAGTAAGTCGGCCCGGCGGGTCGACGAGGAGACATCGTGAATAACCTGATTCAAGCCGTGAACCTTGAGAGTTACCCCTCCGAACGCGTCCTGTCGGACCGTGTGCACACGTCGCTGTACACCGATGCCCAAGTCTTCGACCAGGAGCTGGAGAAGATTTTCTACAAGACCTGGATCTGGGTCGGGCACGTCAGCGAAATTCCCGACGCCGGCAGCTACAAGACCACCTACGTCGGCAAGCAGCCGGTGATTGTGGTACGTGACCGCAAGCAGGCGATCCATGTGCTGCTCAACCGCTGCCGTCATCGCGCCGCGACGGTGTGCGAGCACAAAAAGGGCAAGACCAACAGCTTCGTCTGCCCCTACCACGGCTGGAGCTACGCCCTCGATGGTTCGCTGCGCGGCGTGCCCCACCCGGAGAGCTACGCCGACATGCTGGACAAGGGTGAACACCCGCTGGTGAGCCTGCGGGTCGAGCAATACGCCGGGATGATTTTCGCCACCTTCAACGATGCCATCGAGCCGCTGGAGGAGTTTCTCGGCGCGGCCAGGAAATGGATCGACCTGTTTATGAAGCAGGGCGGTGGCTACCCGATCAAGGTCGCTGGCGAACACCGATTCCGTTTCCCCGGCAACTGGAAAATCCAGCTGGAAAACACCACCGACGCCTACCACTTCCCGTTGGTACACAAGTCGTTCCTGTCGTCGGTGGATAAGCAGACTGAAGAGATGCTCAATTTCGTCGGCGGCAGCGGCTACGTCGAAGACCTGGGCAACGGCCATAGCGTGATGGTGATGATCCCGGACTTGATCGATCTGGAAGCCAACCTTGAGTTGCCGATCCCGGCGCGTTTCGAGGAACTCGCCGGGCAATTGCGCGAAGAAGGGCATGACGAGCAGGCGGTGCGCCGCATTGTCCGCGCGGTGGGCGGCTCGGGGTTCAACCTCAATCTGTTCCCCAACATTGCGTGCTCGATGGCGTTCTTCCGGGTGCTGCAACCGATTGCCGTGGACGAGACCGAGATCCACCACGCGGTGATCACCATGGACGGCGGCCCGGCGGTCGCCAACCGTTACCGCTTGCGCCTGCATGAGCACTTCCAGGGCCCGATGGGGTTTGGCACGCCGGACGATTCCGAGGCGTGGGAGCGGGTGCAGAAGGGCGCCAGCGCGGGTACCGACCTGTGGGTCATGCTCAATCGCGGCCTGGCTGGCGAGCAGGCCAGCGCCGATGGCCTGGTCAGTGATGTCAGCGCCGAAACCGGCATGCGCGCCGGCTATCAGCAGTGGAAAAAAATGATGTCGGCCCAGGAGACCCAGTGATGATCAACGTACAACTGCTCAACCAGGCCAGCGCCTTTATCTGGCAAGAAGCGGACATGCTCGATCACGGTGAGTTCCAGGCATGGCTGGCGCTGTGGACCGAGGGTGCAACCTACATCATCCCCATCGACCCCTTGGAAACCGACTTTGAAAACACCCTCAACTATGCCTATGACGACCATCACATGCGCCAGTTGCGGGTCACGCGCCTGACCAGCGGCGAGTCGATTTCCACCACGCCACGGGCGCGTACCGTGCGCACGCTGTCGCGGTTTCGCCTGCTTGCCGATGACGGCGCCACCGTCACTGTGCGCTGTGCGCAGAACCTGCGTGAATGCCGCAAGGATGTGCTCAAGCACTACACCGCCGATATCACGTTCGAGCTGCTGCGTGACGGCGACAGTTTCAAGATCCAGCGCAAGCTGATTCACCTGATCAACTCCACCGACACCCTCGCCGGTATCGGTTACATCCTGTGAGGGCGCCGGCATGACACAGATAGCCTTAGTGACGGGTGCCGCCCAGGGCCTGGGGTATGCCATCGCTGCCCAGTTGTACGCAGCGGGGTACGCGATGGTGCTCAGCGACCTGTCCCTGGTGGCGGCAAATGCCGCTGCCCGACGCCTGGATCCGAGCGGCGAGCGCGTCCTGGCGCTGCGTCTGGACGTGGGCTGCAAGGCCGACTTCGAGCAGGCGCTGGCGGCGACTGTCCAGCGTTTCGGCGCCCTGCATGTGGTGGTCAACAATGCGGCCATGACCCTGGCCACGCCGTTGATGCAGATCAGCCCCGAGGAGTTCGAGCGGGTCACCAACATCAACCAGCGCGGCACCTTTCTCGGATGCCAGGTGCTGGGGGCGTACCTGGCCGACCGGGGCTATGGGCGGATCATCAATATGGCGTCCCTGGCCGGGCAGAACGGCGGGACCGCTACCGGTGGGCATTACGCGGCGTCCAAGGGCGCGATCATCACCTTGACCAAGATCTTCGCCAAGGAGCTGGCGGCGCGTGGGGTGACGGTCAATGCCATCGCCCCGGGGCCGATCGACTCGCCAGCGGTGCATGCGGTGGTCGCGCCCGAGCGCATGGAGCAATTGCTTGAGGCAATCCCGGTAAAGCGCCTGGGCAGCGCCGATTACATCGGCCGCCTGGTGGTGCAACTGGCAGAACAAGATGCCTATTTCGTCACAGGCGCGACCTGGGACGTCAACGGTGGGCTGTTTATGCGCTGACGCGACAACGGGCCGACCGTGATCGGCCTTGGCCAATAATAACCAGCGGAACGAGCCGATATGAGCGTGCAAACATTATTGAAAGTGGTGGTGCAAAAGCGCCAGGAACAGGGGCAGGGGGTGGTGGTCCTCGACCTGGCCGACCCGGATGGCCAGGCCTTGCCGGCCTTCGAGGCCGGGGCCCATGTGGATATTCACCTGCAACCGGGCCTGATCCGCCAGTACTCGCTGTGCGGCGACCCGGCCAACCCCCAGGTCTACCGCTTGGGCGTACTGAAAGACCCGGGTTCGCGCGGCGGCTCCCTGGCGGTGCACGAGCAACTGCTGGAAGGCCAGGTGGTGCAGATCAGCGCGCCGCGCAACCTGTTTCCCCTGGCGGCCGATGCGCAACGCTCGATCCTGATCGGCGGCGGCATCGGCATCACGCCCATGGTGGCCATGGCGTATGCCTTGCAGGCCCAGGGGCGTGAGTTCCAGCTGCACTATTGCGCGCGTTCGCGCAGCCTCTGCGGCTTTATCGACGAGCTGCAGCACGCGGCATTCGCGTCGCGGGTCCACACCCATTTCGATGACGAGGACCAGGGGCAGCGCCTTGATTTGCAAGCGGTGCTCGGGGTGCCCGGTGCGGGGGTGCACGTCTATGTCTGCGGGCCGGCCGGCTTCATGGACTGGGTGATCAGTGAGGCGGTCAAGGCCGGACATGCCCAGGACCATATCCATCGAGAGTACTTCCAGGTCGAAGTCGATAGCAGCGGCCAGGGCTTTGAAGTGGTCGCCGCGCGCAGCGGCAAGCAGGTGCAGGTGCTGGAAGGGCAGAGCATCCTCGATGCCCTGGCCAGTGTCGGCATCAAGATTGAAATTTCCTGCGAGCAGGGGGTGTGCGGGACGTGCCTGTGCGATGTGCTGGAAGGTGAGCCCGACCATCGGGATGTCTACCTCACCGACGACGAAAAGGCCGCCAACGACCAGATCCTGGTGTGTTGCTCGCGGGCTAAATCGAAAAAACTGGTGCTGGACATCTGAATCGGCGGAGGGCAAGACCATGGTAGATACAACAGGTTTTCGCAATGCAATGGCATTGCTCGGCGGCGCCGTATCGGTGATCGCCACCGATGGTGCGGCCGGGCGCTTCGGCTTTACGGCTTCTGCGGTGTGCAGCGTCACGGACCAGCCGCCGACACTGCTGGTGTGCATGAACCGGGCGTCGACATCCAATATCAGTTTCAAGAGCAACGGCGTGTTGAGCGTCAACGTGCTGACGGCCGATCACCAGGCGATTTGCGGGGTGTTCGCCAACCGCGACATGAATACCGAGCAGCGTTTTGCCTGTGCCCAGTGGCTGACCCTTGAAAGTGGCGCGCCGATTCTGCAGGAGTCGCTGGTGAGTTTCGATTGCCGCATCGCCCAGGCCCACGAGGTGGGTTCGCATACGATTTTCTACTGTGAGGTGCTGGGTATCTGCAATGGCGAAAGCCAGGAAGGCCTGGTGTATTTCAATCGTGCCTATCATCGCCTAGGGGACGCATCGAAGGCCGCCTCCTGATAGTTGCCAGGCAACTTGTCCGGTTCTCTAAAACAACAATAAGCGTGCCCCGCACGCGTGCGTCTTTTTGCAGCAAGTGGTTATAAAAATAAGACTGCGGATTAACTGCCCATTAGTGATCTGCCCCACTCAAATGTTTTGCGCGCATATAAAGGAACCACCGATGCCTCTTGAAAATAGAATGGGCCGCGACTGCGTGTTCGTCGGCCTGCTGGGCTGCCTGACGCCGCTGTTTGCCCAGGCAGACTTTATCAACGATCGGCAAATCAGCCTGGGCCTGCGTAACTTTTACCTGGACCGGGACTTTCACCAGACTGACGCCCCCAAATCCCGGGTCGGCAGTTGGACCCAGGGTTTCGACTTCAAGGCCGCCTCTGGCTACACCGAAGGCCCCGTACAGTTTGCTCTCGATCTCTACGGGCAGTACGCGTACCGCCTGGACGGCGGCGGCGGGCGTGGGCCGGACTCGGTGATCCCCTATGACGACAGCCGTGGCGAACCGGTGCAGGATTACGGGCGGGCGGCATTCGCGGCAAAAGTCCGCTATTCGAAGACCGAGTTGAAGTTGGGCGAACACCGTCCGACGTTGCCGGTGGCGTATTACGACGATACCCGGCAATTGGTGACCACCTTTAATGGGGTCAGTATCGAGTCCAAGGACATTGATAAGTGGACACTGACCGCCGGGTGTTTCAACCAGATCAGTTCGCGGGAGTCTTCCGACCGTGAAAAGATGTACCTGTTTAATGGCCCGGATATAAAACGCCGCAGCGACGGCCTGAGTTTTGCCGGTGCCACTTATGCGCTGACCCCGCAGTTATCCGCGACGTATTTCTACGGCCAGTTGGAAGATATCTACCAGCAGCAATACTTCGGCCTGAGCCATGACCTCGACCTGGGGGGTGGCTATGCGTTGAAAAGTGACCTGCGTTATTTCGATAACCAGGAAGACGGCAAGGCGCTGTACGGAAAAATCGACAACCGCTCCTATGGCCTGATGACCGCCTTGAAAAAAGGCGGCCATACCTTTGGCGTCGCCTACCAGCGCATGCTCGGTGAAAGCGGCTTCCCCACCATCAACGGCTACGCCCCCCAGCCGTACCTGGTGAACTGGTCCGTGGTGTCTTACGTCAAGCCCAATGAAAGTTCCTGGTCGGTGAGTTATGACTACAACTTCGCGGCGATGGGCATCCCCGGGTTGAAGTTCAAGACCCGCTACTTCCGTGGAACAGGCATCGACCGTGGCAACAATGCCCTGGACCAGAGCGTTGAAAGCGAACGCTGGCTGGGCCTTGGCTATGTGGTGCAGGACGGCACTTTCAAAAACCTTGGTGTGGAGTGGCGCCGTTACGACGTCAAGACCCGCTACGGCAACGGCAACACGGCGGGGCCGGACTATACGGAAACTCGGTTGATTACGACTTATGTGTTCAAGTTCTGAGGTCGGCTGAGGGGGTTAGTTGCCTGACCATTATTAACGCAAGAGCGTCAGCGTTGAAGTTACGAATGAAAATTTTGGGTTCAGATACTGGGTAGAGGTGGGGCAGATTGTGCTAGCTTTTTAGCGAATACATTAAGCGTGACGCTCCATGATCTAAGCTTGAGCTAAATCACGGGTGCAGATGTCCGATTAGTTGTGTTGGTTTTTAGGAAGTGATCATGGGTGTGAGTTCCTGTCGTGCCCCCAATTGAGCTGAACGCACCAGTGATTGGTGCGTTGTTCACGACTATATTTTTCGTTCTATACCGATGGTTCTAGTTTTCTTTGCATGAAGTGCAAGGTCTTAGCGATAGCAAAGATTAGTAGTGAAACTATGATCATAAGGTTGATGTAAAAGGTTGGGGCGAAGTATCTGAATTCCATCGATTGGGCCGAAATCAAAAAGCCTGCATAATATGCGTTGGAGAGGGCCCACAAACAAAAAAAGCGTGAGAATATTTTTTTGTCTGAAATAAGAATTAGTAGTATTAGGGAGAGTGTTACGCTTAAGTAAGGTTTGTAAACAATTCCTCCGAGTTGGTCTGCTGAATTAAAGAAGTTTTCTCGCATTGTTGTTTGTTGCGAATGTACACGTCCGCCCCATTCCATGGTTTTTTCGTCAACATCGTGCACGCCCCTCCTAATATTTTCTAAAGGTGCGGTTAGTCCATAAACTCTGGCCCAAAAGGATAATTTCATCACTGCCCAGTCCAAAGGGCGACTTTTGATTATTGAAAAGTAAGCTTCTTTAACCTTGGCGCTGCCTTCGATTGAGGTGATACACCACACTGGTAAGGGAGGACCGGCGTCCCAAAAAACAGAGTTCAAGTATCGGTCACTATATCTTTCTATTGCAGTTTGCGTGCTTCCACAAAAGTCAAGGGAGTGATTTAGCCAGTCATCAGTTTTTTCTTTTTTGGCGATGGCAACTATTTCCCATGCCATTCCCAATGCTTCTGGTTTGGAATTGTTTCTTAAGTCGTTATTGATAGTGAAAACAAAAGCAGTGGAAATCACAATTCCGAGCAGTGCATGCCATTTGAATGTCTTGGCGTAAAGAAATACTAAGACGATTATGGCTGGGGCTAATATTATTGAATTGAGCCTCATGCCAAATAAAATGCACAGGAGGATTGTGAATGCAAAAAAACAAGTGTTTTTGTTAAGCTTTAGTGGTTCGATAGAGCTTATCATGGCACTAATAAAGGCTATGCATGAAAAAACTAATGATGAGTCAGTTAAAATTGCGGGAAAAACCAAAAATATTGGTAGCGTGATTGTAAGTAGTGAAACAAAGAACACCAAGGGAGATGGAAAATCATTTAGAAGATTTCTATAAGTGATTGCGATTGCGGTGTAAAATAAAAATATTTGAAAAAAGGTATACAGTCCTATTCCACCCACGATCTTAATTGATAAGTGCATAAGATACGATTGCAAGGGAGGGAGAACTGTAAAGCCGCCCGATCCGCTCGCAAAGTTAATTCGTGCTAGTGCATCAGCTGTAGCAATAAATGGGTAAATTGAAAGCGTCATCACTACGGAAAGTAACATGCACACAATAATAGATAGGCGCAGATCCAAATGCCTAAAAAATATTGGAATATGTTTGATTTTAAGCATTGCGTTCCCTAGGGGGTAGTGGGTTGCGGCCGAGTTCGGCCGGGATAGTATCAAATTGACATCTCTCAGGATTCTACAAGTGAATGGCGGTCTGTGTCAGCGTGAATACGTTGATTTGGGCCGGTATTTGTTCCGTCTGGCGTAAAATTCAGGAACTTTTCTGGAAAAGGTCTGTCGAGGCTGTGCGAAGGGGGAGGCCGCAGAGGTGTCGGGGTCAAACCCCAGACAAAGAAAAGCCCGCGATGGGGAGTGCGGGCTTAAAGGGTTTCACTAGGAGCTGGGACCACCCTAGGCGCCCGACTGTGAAAGGGATGTGAAAGCGCAAAACGATCTATAGGCGCTCCAATCAGCGATGTGTCGATAAGCGATAAACCCCGACCGGCCACTGCACCAGGGATTTACCCTTGTTGAACAGCGCTACGCGGTCCATCTGTGGGGTGGGTAGCCACAGCGTGCCGTCCTGGTCCAGGAAGGGCGCATCAACCCAATGCAGGCGCTTGTCCACGATCAGGGTTTCGATCTGTCCGTCAGTGCGGCGCACGCGGATGGCGTCGTGGGCCAGGTCGGAAAAGTACAGGTTGCCCTGTGCATCCATGACCGACCCGCCGGTTGCCGGGATGTCGGCAAAGAACTCCACCCGTGCAGCCAGTTGTTCCGGGGGCAGGGCCGGGTTTGCAAGGTCGTTGATCCGCACCTTGAACCACGGGCCTTGCAGCGCGCCGTAATACAGCCAGACGCCGTCAAAGCTGACTTCCAGCGGGTCGGCGTTGACGCGCAGGGGTTGGCCGTCGGGGGCCTTGACCACCTGGTTGCTGAGGATCAAGTCCCGGTCAGGCCGGGCGACCACTGAGGCGTGTTGGTCCAGCACGCGCCGGGCCGCGCCGGTCTCCAGGTCGACGACAATAATGCCGGCATTGCCCGCATCGGTGAGGAAGGCCTTACCGGCGCTGAAGCGGACGTCATCCACGTAGCTGCCGGCCATGGCAATATCCGGCCCGAAGAAGTAGGTGCGAACCACCTGGTTGGTACGCAGGTCGATACACACCAGCTTTGCGCCTTGGCTGACAGGGTTGCCGCCGAATTCGGGCGCGCCGGTGTCGACTACCCATAGTTTGTCGCCCTCCAGGCGCAGGGCATTGATGTTCACGAAGACGTTGGCAGCATCCCGCTCTGGTGCCCAGCTGTTCCAGGCACCGCTTGGATAGGCAGCGCGCTAGCCATTTTGGTCGATTGCCGTCAGTTGTGGCCCCTGGGTCCCGGTCCAGCGTGGCCCAGAGAGAAACGTGCGGCCGCTGTAGTGCGCTACGGCGTTCCAGATCTGCCCGGAGCTTTGGACCGCAACGTCCAGCTCGGGCTGTTTGACGGTGGCGCACCCGGCAAGCAGTGCCAGCATGGCGGCGCCCAGCAGCAAGCGGGTCATGAGCGAGCGCCCCCTGCGCGGGCACAGGTATCCCACAACTCGGTGAGACGTTGATGGAGGGTGTGCATGAACTGGCTGACGGTGGCTTTGGACATGATGATTCTCCTGCATCCGGTGAAGTGACCTAACGAGGAGATAGCTTGATTGTTGGTGTTTAACTGAAAAAGCCCAGGTTCCACGGATTCAGTTTCTTCAAAATATTGATAATCCGCGCCCAAACAGCTCAACACGCAACGTTCGTTGCGCAATGTTTCTCCGGATGAGAAACTGGCCTAATTGTGAACAGTTATCATCCACTACCTAAACCATCTTCTTCCGCACGCATCCTGGTCATCGAGGATGACGTCGAACTGTGCGCCCACCTTTGTAGCCATCTGAGCCGGCGCGGCTTCATTTTGAGCAGTGCTCATCGTGGCGATGAAGGCTTGAGCATGGCCCTGGATCCAGCGGTCGAGCTGGTCCTGCTGGATATCATGCTGCCCAACGAAAACGGCCTGAAAGTACTGGCGCGCTTGCGCAGCGAGCGGGGTACGCCGGTGATTCTGATGTCGGCACTGGGCGCCGAGCAGGATCGCATCACCGGTTTCAGCCAGGGCGCGGACGACTACCTGCCCAAGCCTTTCAGCCTCGCCGAACTGGATGTGCGTATCGACGCGTTGCTGCGGCGTGTGGCACTTGATCGCGGCGCACCCGCCAGCAGGCCGCCATTGCTGGACCTGGATGCAGGCGCCCGGGATCTCATGTTCAACGGCTGCCCGGCAGGCCTGACCGGTTCGGAGTTCCGCTTGCTGTGCACCTTGCATGAACACGCCGGCGAACCCTTGTCCAAGGCGTTCCTGTACCAGCATGTGTTGCACCGCGCCTATACCCGGCTGGATCGCGGCCTGGATGTGCATGTGTGCAATGTGCGGCGCAAGCTCGCGGCGATCAACCTGCAAGGGGTGCGCATCGAAGCGGTGCGGCATCAGGGGTATGTGTTGCTGTGCGAAGGCTTGAGCTGATGCAGCGCCGGCACCCACTGCTGTGGAAAATGGCACTGCTGCAAGTGTGTTTCTGCCTGCTGCTGGTGTGGTTGGTGTGGGGCTGGGGCTTGCAGGTCGAGCGCAGTACTTACTTTCTTGAACAACCCGACCGCGATGCCCTGAGCGCCTATGCCGCCCAGGCCGAAGAGGTGGCCGCCGCCGGCGATGCCCAGGCCGTGGAGCAATGGCGACTCGCCCTGCAACAGCGCGAGCAGACCTGGGTCGGCGTGCTCGATCCGTTCCTGCAAAGCCTCGGCACCCAACCGCTGACGGCGGCCGAAGTCAGTCACCTGACCTTTATGCGCAAGCCCAGTTGGCCCATGAGCAAGCGTCTGGAGGATGAACTGCCCTATGTCAGCATCGCCTTCCCCCAGTACCCGGAGCGCGGCCGTTTGGTCATGCAGTTGCCCGAGCGCTTGCTGCCACCGGGGCTCACGCCTTGGACGCACCTGTTTACCCACGGCGTGGTGCCGGTGGTGTTGGCCTTGGGCCTGGGGCTGTTGCTGTATCGCCACCTGGTGTTGCCATTGAACGAATTGCGCGAGCGCGCGAACGCCCTGAGTGCCGGTGACCTGGCGCCGCTGGCCAGCAGTTCGGTGACCCGACGCGGCGATGAGCTGGGTGAGTTGGCGCGAGCCTACGAGCACATGGCCGAACGCCTGCGCCAGAGCCTGCAGCAGCAACGCCAACTGCTGCGCACCCTGTCCCATGAAATCCGCACGCCCTTGGCCCGTTTGAAAATCGCCAGCGAAAGCGGCCTGGCGCGCCAGCAGTTGGAGCAACGGCTGGCGCGGGAAGTCGAGGAGATGCGGCGCCTGGTGGATGACTCCCTCAACCTGGCCTGGCTGGATACCGAAAAGCCCCGGTTGCAGTCTGAGGACGTGCGGGTGGCCTCGGTGTGGGAAGCGCTGGTGCAGGACGCGCATTTCGAAACGGACTGGCCATTGCAGGCGCTGGTGTGCGAAGTCGACGGTGATTGTGAAATCAGGGTCCATCTCAACAGTTTCGCCCAGGCCCTGGAAAACATCTTGCGCAACGCCATCCGCCATTCACCTCCAGGGGGGGTCATTCGCTTGAGCGGCGAGCGTGAAGGGGATACGTGGCTGTTGACCGTCGAGGACCAGGGCCCGGGCGTCGATGAAGCCGATCTGGAGCGGATTTTTGAACCCTACCTGCGCCTGGACGGCGCACCCGGCACTGGTTTTGGCCTGGGCTTGAGCATTGCCCGCCGCGCCCTCCAGTTGCAGGGCGGGCAGTTATGGGCCAGCCACGGCACGCAGGGTTTGCGCATGAACCTGCGGGTGGCGGCGGCAAATGTTTAGAAAGTTAATGTTCTTTACTCGCAATTGCATCTGATTATCATCTGCGATCTTTGCTGGCCTACCGCTATCGGTGGGCTTGACGTTTCGGAGATACCTCATGCACCGCCTGCCGCCCCTGTCCCTGCTTGCCCTGAGTATTTGCAGCCTGCTGCCCGCCAGCGGCTTTGCTGCCGAGCCCGAGACCCCTGCGCGTCTTGAACTGCAAACCCAGACCGTCCTGGGCACGGCGCAGGAAGAGATCAAGCAGGCGCCCGGTGTGTCGATCATCACCGCCGAAGACATCAAGAAGCGCCCACCGGCCAACGACCTGTCGGACATCATCCGCACCATGCCCGGCGTCAACCTCACGGGCAATTCCAGCAGCGGCCAGCGAGGCAACAACCGGCAGATCGATATCCGTGGCATGGGCCCGGAAAACACCCTGATCCTGATCGATGGCAAGCCGGTGGGCAGCCGCAATTCCGTGCGCTATGGCTGGCGCGGCGAGCGTGACAGCCGTGGCGACAGCAACTGGGTGCCCGCCGACCAGGTCGAGCGTATCGAGGTCATCCGTGGCCCGGCTGCCGCCCGTTACGGTAACGGCGCCGCCGGTGGCGTGGTGAACATCATCACCCAGCAACCCGGCACCGAGACCCACGGCTCGGCGACGATCTATCACAACTTCGCCCAGCACAGCGCCGAAGGCGAGACCGAGCGCATGAACTTCGGCCTGAACGGCCCGCTCACCGACACCCTCAGCTACCGGGTGTACGGCAATGTGGCGAAAACCAATGCCGACGACGCCGATATCAACAGCGGCCATGAATCCAGACGCACCGGGAACCAGATCGGCACCTTGCCTGCGGGGCGCGAAGGGGTGCGCAACAAGGACATCAACGGCCTGTTGAGCTGGAAGATCACGCCCGAACAAACCCTCGACCTGGAAGCCGGTTTCAGCCGCCAGGGCAACATTTATACCGGCGATACGCAGAACACCAACAGCAACGCCAACGTGAAAAAACTGCTCGGCCACGAGACCAATGTGCTGTACCGCGAGACCTACGCCGTGACCCATCGCGGCGACTGGGAGCTGGGCACCAGCCTGGCCTACCTGCAATACGAAAAGACCCGCAACAGCCGGATCAGCGAGGGCCTGGCGGGCGGTACCGAAGGGATCTTCTCCAGCAGCAATTTCAACACCACGGTGTTGCGCGACCTGACCGCCCATGGCGAAGTCAGCCTGCCGTTGCATGCCGGGGTGGACCAGGTGCTGACCGTGGGCACCGAGTGGGTCGAGCAGCAACTCGATGACCCAAGCTCCAACGGGCAAACCACCACTGCCGGCGGCAACGTCGCCGGGCTTGCCGGGACCAACCGCAGCAGCTCGTCCTCGGCGCGGATCTTCTCGGTATTTGTCGAGGACAATATCGAACTGCGCCCCGGCACACGCCTGACCCCCGGCCTGCGCCTGGATCACCACGACATCGTGGGCGACAACTGGAGCCCGTCGCTGAACCTGTCCCAGGTGCTCACCGACACCCTGACCCTGAAAGCCGGGATCGCCCGCTCCTACAAGGCGCCCAACCTCTACCAGCTCAACCCCAACTACCTGCTGTACAGCAACGGCCAGGGTTGCTACGGGCAGACCACCAGTTGCTACCTGCAAGGCAATGCCGAGCTGGACGCCGAAACCAGCGTCAACAAGGAGCTGGGAATCGAGTACCGCAATGACGGGGTCGTGGCCGGCCTGACGTACTTTCGTAATGACTACAAAAACAAAATCGAGTCGGGCCTGACCCCGGTCGGCAACGCCAGCGGCGGCACCGGCAGCACGGCCAACGCCAGCATCTTCCGCTGGGAGAACGTGCCCAAGGCTCTGGTCGAAGGGCTGGAAGGCACCCTGGCCCTGCCACTGACCGAACAGTTGAACTGGACCAACAACTTCACCTACATGCTGCAATCGAAAAACAAGCAGACCGGCGATGTGCTGTCCGTCGCGCCCAAGTACACCCTGAACTCGATGCTCGACTGGCAGGCCACAGATGACCTGTCCTTGCAAATGAGCGTGGCCTGGTACGGCAAGCAAACCCCGAAAAAATACGATTACCACGGCAACCGCGTGACGGGTTCGGGCAATAACCAGCTGTCGCCCTATGCCATCGCCGGCGTCAGCGGAACGTACGCTTTGAGCAAGAACCTGAGCCTGACGGCCGGCGTCGATAACCTGTTCGACAAACGCCTGTGGCGTGAAGGCAACGCCCAGGGCGTGGCCAATATCGAAGGGGCGGGGGCCGCGACCTATAACCAGTCCGGCCGTACCTTGTACACCAGCCTGACGGCATCCTTCTGATGGGGCGCTTAATCAGCCTGGCGCTGCTGTTGATCGCCCAGGCCGCCGTTGCCCGGCCTGCGCCGGACCAGTTGATGGATGCGAAGGTGTTGCGCGAAGCCAGCGCCTATAGCTTCAGCACCCTGGAGCTGGATTCGGCCGATGGCGCGCGCCATTACCGGATCTGGCTGGGGCAGCCGCCTGCCGTGAGTGCGGCCACCCCGGTGGCGTACTTGCTCGATGGCAACGCCGCGATGGCCGCGCTGGACCACCAGGGCCTGGAGCAACTGGCGCACAGTGTGGCGCCGCCGGTGCTGGTTGCCGTGGGTTATGCCACGCCACTGCGGATCGAGCGCACGGCGCGCACCTTTGACTACACGCCAAGCGTCGGCAGCGCCGTGGAACAACGGGACCCGTTGACTGCGGTGCCCAGTGGCGGTGCGGATGTGTTTCTTGACTTGCTCACGCAGAACATTCGCCCGCTGGTCAATCAGCGCCTGGGCATCACCCCGCAGCGGCAATTGCTGTGGGGCCACTCCTACGGCGGTTTGCTGGTGCTGCATGCGTTAATGACACGCCCGCATGCCTTTGATGACTACGCGGCGGCGAGCCCTTCGTTGTGGTGGAACCGAGGGGTGGTGACGGCAGAGGCCCACGGCCTGGCGCAACGCCTGCGGGGCAGCCAGCCCCGCTTGCTGCTGATGCGTGGCGATCAGGAACCGGCCAGCCCGGCCGCTGCGGCGCCGGCCAAAGAGGCCAGTGACACGGCATTCAAGGCGCTGCTGGGCACACTGCATCAGGTGGATGGGCTACAGGTGCGCCACCTGACCTTTGCCGGGTTGGGGCATGGGCCGATGTTGCCGGCGTCCTTGCGCTATACCCTGCAGATGCTCAGCCAGAGGCGTTAGCCTCGCCAGGTTGGCACGCCCGCGTCAGCAAGTGGCCGGGCACGATCTGCTTGCACAAACCTTGCGCGCTTTAAGGTTGGGAGTCGTGGTGATGAGGTCTGCAGGCATGTCCTGGGCGCGGCCCTTGCACGGTTGATTGCAAGGCGTTCTGTTTCTGGATGTTGAAATGTGCAGTTTCTCCAGGAGTTGGCAAAACCCTTGGGGTAGCCTTGTTTCCTACAGATAACAAGGAGTCGTCATGCAGCGAAAAACCCTCAACCCTCCGACCGTCTTCAACTCCCTGCAATACGGTTTCAGCCAGGCCATGGAAGTGCGCGATGGTCGGCGGATTCTGCTGTCCGGCCAGGTGGGCGTGGACGCTGACGAGCGTACCGTCGGCCCTGGCATCGCCGAACAGACCGCGACCGCCCTGGACAATATCGAAAAAGTCCTGGCGGCGGCCGAGGGCGATCTGTCCCATGTGATCATGCTGCGCCTGTATATCGTCGAGTCCGCCCGCGATCAGCAGGAGCCTATCGCTGCCGCATTGCGCGAGCGGTTTCCCGAAAACCCGCCGCCCTCGTCGTGGATCATCGTCAGCGGCTTGTCACTGCCTGAATGGTTGATCGAGATCGAGGCGGAGGCGCTGATCCCGCAGTGATCAGTAACGCATCATCACCGACTTGAGCTCGGTGTAGTCCTCGATAAAGGCGCTGCCGAACTCCCGGCCAATCCCCGAGGACTTGTTGCCACCGAACGGCACGGCGGGGTCGAGCAGGGTGTGCATGTTCACCCACACCGTGCCGGCGTTGATCGCCGGGACCATGCGCAGGGCCTTGCCCAGGTCGTTGGTCCACAGGCTGGCGCTGAGGCCGCTGGCGGTATGGTTCATCAGCGCCAGCAACTCGTCCTCGTCGTCGTAGGGCAGGAACGTGGCGATGGGGCCGAAGGTTTCTTCGGTGAGCAGCGTGTCGTTGATGCTGTTGGCGAGAATGATCGTGGGTTGCACATAGCAACCGGGCCGCTCCATCGGTTGGCCGCCGTGGATGATCGTGTTGTTTTCGGCGCGGGCGGTGGCAAAAAAA
This sequence comes from Pseudomonas sp. WS 5059, assembly GCF_012985525.1. NCBI lineage: Bacteria > Pseudomonadati > Pseudomonadota > Gammaproteobacteria > Pseudomonadales > Pseudomonadaceae > Pseudomonas > Pseudomonas sp. WS 5059. The sequence continues at coordinate 204,279 of NZ_JAAQWO010000009.1, forward strand.
CCTTCCAGCTTCAATTGGTGCTGGCGATGGGTAACCGGGCCAAACTCGGTGCGCTCATCCAGTGGCGAGCCGATATTCAGGCGGCTCAAACGCTGGGCCAGGGCTTCCATGACCGGGTTGATCTGCGAGCGGTGGACGAAAAACCGCTCGGCCGCCGCGCAGATTTGCCCCGAGTGCAGGAAACCCGCTTCGATAATGCCGTTGACGGCGGTTTCCAGCTTCACATCGCGCAGGAACGCCGCCGCGTTCTTGCCACCCAACTCCAGGGTCGCGCGCGTCAGGCCGGCGCCCATGGCCGCGCGGCCGACCGCAATGCCGGTGGGCACCGAGCCGGTGAACGACACCTTGTCAGTGCCTGGGTGTTCGATCAGCCCCTTGCCCACCTGGCCGCCGCCGGTCAGCACGTTCAGTACCCCAGCGGGCAGGCCGGCTTGCACCGCCAGTTCGGCAATGCGCAGCAGGGTCAGCGGCGTGAATTCGCTGGGCTTGATGATGATGCTGCAACCGGTCACCAGGGCCGAGGCGAGTTTCCAGATGGCGATCATGGTCGAGAAATTCCACGGCACGATGCCCACCACCACGCCCACCGGTTCGCGCAGGGTGAAGGCGCTGTAGCGCTCGCCGGCAAACGAGGGCAGTGACGGGGTGAGGGTCTGGCCGCTGATCTTGGTTGCCCAGCCCGCGTAATAACGCAAAAAATGCGCGGCCTGGTCCACTTCAAAGGTGCGGGAAATCTGGATGATCTTGCCTGACTGGCAGGTCTCGATCTGCGCCAGTTCCTCGCGGTTGCGCTCCAGCAGGTCGGCGAGTTTGAGCAGCACATTGCCACGGACCGCCGGAGCGGTCTGCGACCACTGTTTGAAGCCGCGCCGCGCCGAGGCCACGGCCCGCTCGATATCACTGGCTTGCGCATCGGCGACCGTGGCGATGGCCTGGCCGGTGGCTGGGTTGATCACCTCCAGGGTCTGGCTGGACTGGCTGGGGACGTAGCCACCGTCGATAAACAGGCCGTGGTCTCGACGCAAGAAGGCTTCGACGGTGGGCAGCAGCGCGATATCGCTCATGGGGGTGTTCCTGATCAGAAAGGAAAACCCGAGGCTAACCAACGCGGGTAGCTAGAGCTTGACTGTGCCTGCCGGGGCGTATGTCTGTGGCTGCCATGCCCCTGTAGGAGCGGGCCGGCCTTATGCCATTCAGTTAAGCGCGGATCCCCTGTAGGAGCGGGCTTGCCCGCGATGGCTGAGTGTCAGTCGATACATTCGGCGGATGAACTACCGCTATCGCGGGCAAGCCCGCTCCTACAGGGGAAGTGCGGTGGTTCAGGGGCAACCCAGGTCTTAGAACGGCACCGCCACCACCAACTGGCTATAGACGTTGGTGCCGTTGCCACCGACCTGGTTGCCGCCGGTGTCCTGGTCCTTGTCCGGTTGGTACAGGCCAATCAATGGCGTGATGATCAGGTGCTCGTTCACCGCCCATTCGGCATACAGGTCCAGCTCGCGGCCATCGAGGTCGAGCATGTTGCGCTTGCTGACGGTCTGGTAGTCGAAGAACAGCGCGCCGAGGGTCAGGTTGTCCAGCGGCTTGACCTTGAGCGCCACGTGCTGCACCGAGGTGTTGCTGTTGTAGGGCCCGGAGTAGTTGCCCGCCACTTCGCCCTGGACCCAGGTGCCAAACCCTCGATTGAAGCCAGCGAACAGCGCGTCCCAGTTTTTCGAGTAGCGCGCATAACGGTAGGTCAGGTCCGGCGACCATGGCAGGTCGGCGAAGGTGTAGCCGGCCTCGGCGTACCAGGCTTTTTCCGGGCCCGGGTCCTTGTCTTGCCAGGCGTACTCGAACGAGAAGTGCGCGTTGTCGATCCCGGCGTTGCCGGTGCCGCGCAGGCTGTAGAGATTCATGCCCTTGCGTTGCTTTTGCAGGTCGTTGGCAAAGCGCTCATCCACATCGATGCCATGCAGGTAGGTCAGGCCCAGGGTGCCTGGCGCAGCGCTGTACTCCAGGGTGCCGATGGCCATTTCGGTCAGGGCCTGGGCGCGGTTGTCGGACTCGATCCACATCAGGCTGCCATGCAGGCCGTCCTTGCCGCCCAGGCGTACCACGGCTGCCTTGTCGAAGGCATGCCGGGCCGCGATGTAATAGGCACCGCCACGGTCGAACTGACCGTCGGCCACGCCATTGCCCAGGTTCGGGCCGTCGTCGTTGATGATAAAGCCGTCGCCCACGGTAATGATCTGGCGCCCGTACGACAGGTCCAGGCCATCCTTGCCCAGTGCTGGCAACAGGTCCCCGGAGCGCCAGCCGGCAAAGGCTTCCTCGAACTTGGTGGTGCGCTCGCTGCCGTCGGTCACGCGGGAGGCATCGCCATCGCCCCAGGTGCCGGAGCTCACCAGGTTGGCGGTGCCGTACACACTGCCCAGGCCAGCCAGGGTCTGGTCGATGCTCAAGCCGTACTTGATGAAGCCTTCACGCCAGGTCGAACCGCCCTGGCTGCCTTCGTAGTTCTTGCGGCTATTGAACATGCCGTAAACGGCCAGGAAGTTGCCGGTGACGGTGGTGTCGTCGTCGGCATACAGTTCAATCGCCTGGGCCGCCGGTTGGCCGATCAACAGCGCAAGACCCAGGCCGACAGCCGGGCGCAGGTGGCGGGTTTTTAGTGTGTGCTCCATTGTTATAGTCCCCAAGGGTTAAGTTGAGGGCACATTAGGGCGAGCGTCGGCGGCGCAAGTCTTTCACCTGCGTGCCAGGCAATTGATCCTGGCCGCCAGGCCGCAGGCCCTGGCAGGGAGCAACAAAACCGGCGGCAGCCAGGGGCAAGACGATCAGGTTGGGCGGGGCGCACAGTGCAAACACTTCTAAAAAATCCCTTTCGAGGATCTGCACCATGTCGATCAATGACAGACTCACCGCGCACCTGAACCGGGGTACGGTGGGTTTCCCCACCGCATTGGCCAGCACCATTGGCCTGATCATGGCAAGCCCGGTGATCCTTACCGCGACCATGGGCTTTGGCATCGGCGGCAGCGCGTTTGCGCTGGCCATGCTGATTGCCGTGGTGATGATGCTGGCCCAGGCCACGACCTTCGCCGAGGCCGCCTCGATACTGCCCACCACCGGCTCGGTGTACGACTACATCAATTGCGGCATGGGGCGTTTTTTTGCGATCACCGGCACCTTGTCGGCCTATTTGATCGTGCACGTGTTTGCCGGCACCGCTGAAACCATCCTGGCCGGGGTCATGGCCCTGGTGAACTTTGAACACCTCAATACCCTGGCCGAATCCGCCGGTGGCTCCTGGTTGCTGGGGGTGGGCTTCGTGCTGGTGTTCGGCCTGCTCAATGTGTTTGGCGTCAGTGCCTTTGGCCGCGCCGAGATCATCCTCACTTTCGGCATGTGGACCACCTTGATGGTGTTTGGCGTGCTCGGCCTGATCGCCGCGCCAGCGGTACAACTGGACGGCTGGTTTGGCCAGTCCATGGTGGGCAGCGACCTGGTGACGGTGTTGTCCCTGGTGGGCATGGCGATGTTCATGTTTGTCGGCTGCGAATTCGTCACCCCGCTGGCGCCGGACCTGCGCCAGTCGGCCAAGGTCATGCCGCGGGCGATGATGCTCGGCCTGATGGGGGTGGCGACGTGCATGTTCATCTACGGCGCGGCCATGAAGCGCCAGGTGCAAAACGTAGTGCTGGACGCGGCCAGCGGCGTGCATTTGCTGGATACGCCCATGGCCATTCCACGCTTTGCCGAGCAGGTGATGGGGCAGGTCGGGCCGCTGTGGCTGGGGATCGGCTTTCTGTTTGCCGGCGCCGCCACCATCAATACCTTGATGGCCGGCGTGCCAAGGATTCTCTACGGCATGGCGGTGGATGGCGCGTTGCCCAAGGTGTTCACCTACCTGCACCCGCGCTTCAAGACCCCGGTGCTGTGCATCCTGGTGGCGATGCTGATTCCCTGCCTGCACGCGCTGTACCTGGGCGGCAACACCGACAACATCATGCACCTGGTGCTGGCGGCGGTGTGTGCGTGGAGTTTCGCTTACCTGTTGGTCACGGTGTCGGTGGTGATCCTGCGCATTCGCCGTCCCGACTTGCCACGGGCCTACCGCTCGCCGTGGTTCCCGCTGCCGCAGCTGCTGTCCAGCGCCGGCATCCTGCTGGGGATGTGGTTTATCACACCGCCGGGGATGGACCCGGCGGATATTTATGTCCCGTTCGGCGTGATGCTGGGCGGCACTGCGGTGTATGCGCTGTTCTGGACCCTGGTGGTGCAGAAGGTCAATCCATTCACGCCGGCGTCGGTGGAAGACGTGCTGGCCAAGGAGTTTGCCAATGAACCGGGTCACTCTCACAACGGCTATGTCAGCACTGCGGCAAAAGCTGTCTGAGCTGTTCAGCGCACAACGGGCGCCAGCGGGCTATCAGCCGGGGCGCACCCTGGGGCAACTGCGGCGCAATTTGGGGCTGGCGCGTTTCGAGCAGGTGTCGCCGACCTTGGCGCGGGCGGCACTGGACGACGGCAGCCTGCACCTGGAAATTCGCGAGCGCACCGAATCGCAGCTGTTGATGCACCTGGTCATGACCGAGTTCAGCTTATGCCTGCCCGCCTCGACAGAGGGCGCGGCACGCTTTGAATTGCACCATGGCGGGGCCGTTCGACGTACCGGGATCCGCTGCCGGCAACGTTCGGGCGAGGGTGCATTGCTGGGGCAGCTGCAGGTGCGCTTGCAACAGGACAGTGCCTTGCACCAGGCATTGATGCCCCTGGATTTCAAGCGCCTGCACATTGAATTGCACGCCCGGCACTGGCACGTGCGCCTGGAACACATGGGCGGCAGCGAGGTGGTCAACCGCATGCCTGCCTTTCGCCGCTACATCGCCCTGAGCCGCGAACAGCGGGACGTGCTGCTGGCAGCGCTGCTCGGCTTGCAGCGCGTATTGCGCACGCTCTGATTGGCATCATTAGTGCAAACACAAGGGTGGACAGGTACTTGTTGCGCGCATATAGATAACATGTTAACTATTGCCCGACAAAAACAATAAGCCATTGTGGAGACACCCATGGGTATCCAACAGAGTGCACAACAGGGGCTCGACACCTGGAACCGCGACTTGCGTGCGATGTGCGGCCACTTCGACACCGAACTGGCCTTTAACCGTTCGCTGTTTATCGGCGAGTTTTCCATGCTTTCAAACGGCGGGTTGCCCCTGGCCAGCCTGCGTACCAACGCCGGCCTGATCAAGCGCCAGGTCAGCAACCCCGACCATGACAATGACCAGGATTGCTTTTTGGTCAGCCAGCGCAGCGGCTATTCGCAGGTCGTGCAGAACGGCCAGCGCGTGCAACTGGCCCCTGGCGAACTGCTGCTGATGGACTCGGTGGGCTCCATTGAAATCACCCCGTTCGGCTTGATCGAACATATCTCGCTGTCGTTGCCGCGCGCCCAGGTGTGCAAGCAGATGGGCAGCCAAGCAAAAACCTTTGGCAAGGTTTCCTCCAGCAAAGCCTGTGGGCGAATGCTGCATGTGTTGATGGACCAATTGTGCAAGGGCGGCGAAGGTGCCGAGGATGAGGTCGAGGCGTTGCAGTGTGCCTTTGTGTCGCTGCTGGGCTCAGCCCTGGAGCAGGACGAGGACGCGCGCGATGACACCGGCGCGTTGCAAGGTAACAACCTGCGCAGCTACGTGCAGAAGGTCATTGATGAGTCCCTCAGCCAGCCTGGCCTGAGCCCCGTCGGCCTGGCCAGCCGCTTGAACATCTCGGTACGCCATTTGTATCGGCTGTTCGAAGAACAGGACGACAGCGTCTGCCGCTACATCCAGCGCGCAAGGCTCAAGCGCAGCGCCGATGACTTGACCAACCCGTTCCTGCGTAGCGAATCGATTACCTCGATTGCCTATAAGTGGGGTTTTACCGATTCGGCGCATTTCAGCCGCTCGTTCAAGAAGCAGTTCGAGCAGTCACCCAAGGCGTTTCGTTCCAGCCGAATGGCCTGAACAGGATCTGACCCGCCCAGTAGATTGAACGTAGGAGCCGGTTGACAGACTGCCATCACCGGCAAGCCGGCTCCTACAGGTTGGGTTTCAGACTTCCGGCAGGGTTGAGCCGCCATCTACCACCAGCGTTTGCCCGGTGATATAGGTGGCCAGCCCCGAAGCCAGAAACAGCATGGCCCCGGCGATATCGGCGGCGCTGCCCAAGCGTCCCAACGGCACGCGGCTGGCAATACTGGCGTTGAGTTGGCCATCTCCCAGGTTGCTCATTGCCGGTGTCGCGATCATGCCCGGTTCAACCCCGTTGACCCGTACATTCAACCCCGCCAGTTCCAGCGCAGCATTGCGAATGAAGCCGTTGACCCCGGCCTTGGACGCCGCATAGTGGCTCAGCCCGGGGTACGCCACCCTGGGGCCGGTCACTGATGAAGTTACCAGTACACAGCCGTGGCCCTGGCGGCGGAACATCGGCAGGGCGCCTTGGGTCAGCCAGAACAGGGCCGAGAGATTCACCGCCAGGGTGCGTTCGAGAATGGCCGGGGTGATGTCCTCAAAGCAGGTCAGCGGGAAGTACCCGGCGTTGTGGACCAGTACGTCGAGTCGTTCCTGGCGTTGCATCAGCGCGAACACCGCGCTGGCATCCGCCAGGTCGATACCAACGGCCGCGACTTGGCAACCATGGGCTATAAGTTCGTCAGCCAGGGCCTGGGCCGTGGCGACTTGACGGTCGGCAATCAGCACCTGGGCGCCGCGCCTGGCAAACCCTTCGACAATCCCACGACCGATGCCCTGGGCGCCGCCAGTGACCAGAACCACTTGGCCGCTGAAGTCCAGGTCATGGGGCATGAGTGGGCTCCAGATGGGCGAAGGCCAGTGTCGGCACATCGACAATGCTTGAACCGCCGTCGGCCACCAGGGCTGCGCCGGTGATGATTGACGCGTCAGCCGATGCCAGGAAGCGACAGACCTTGGCGATCTCGTCGGCACTGGCCGGGCGGCGCAGCGGTACATCGGCGCACACTCGGGCATAGGCTTGCTGCAGGCTCTCGTCATAGGCCTGCATCAACGGCTGCATTTCCTGATCCGCCATGGGCGTGCGCACCCAGCCCGGACACACCGCATTGACCCGCACCCCGCGCGGCCCGTAATCCCGGGCCAACGAGCGGTTGAGCCCCAGCAGCGCATGTTTGGCGGTGGTGTAGCCGCACACCTCGGGGCCTGCCGCTAGTGAGGCGATGGAGCCGATCAGCACAATATTGCCGGCGCTTTCCAGCAACAGCGGCAGGCAGGCCCGCGCGCTGTAGAAAGCGCTGTCGAGATTGCTGCGCAACGCTGCTTCCCAGGTGGCCGGTGGGGTTTGCGTGGCACTGCCCACGCCATGGCCGCCGGCGCAGGCCAGCAGCACATCGAGACGCCCATAGCGCTGGCGGATCTGCGTGATGAACCCTTCCCAGGTCACGGGGCAGGCCGCGTCGCCCACCAGGATCAGCCCGCCGGTGTCTGCGGCCACCTGCTCCAGCGGTTCGCGGCGCCGGCCGATCAGTACCAGTTGTGTCTCTTCGCCCGCATACAGCCGGGCACACGCGGCGCCGATACCGGTGCCGGCCCCGGTGATCAGCACCGTGCGTGGCTCAGTCATCGGCATACTCCGTGCGGTTGAGCACCTGGCAATAGGAACTGATGGGGAAGTTCGACAGCGCATCGAACGAGGAACCGGCGTAGCCGAAGATCTTGCCGTCGCTGCGGTGCTGTTGCAGGTCAATCAGCACCAGGCCCAGGGTGGGAATGATTTTTTCGCGCCAGACAAATAGGTACAGCTCATCGGCAATCTTGTAGTAATGGCAGCGATCGGTGTCGCACAGGCCTTGCTCGACACCCTTGAGGCACTGCCAGGCATAGAACTGGTCGTTGAGGTAGAGGTGCTCGTAGACCTCGCTCGGGCTGTAGCGGTATTGGTTGCGCAGGCCCACCAACTCGCGTGTCGGCGTGTGTGGGCACAACCCTTCCTGCCACGGGCGGTCGAGGCTGCCATGCAGGAAGTCCACGGCCACCGCGGTTAACGGCTTGCCCGCCAGGGCGCGGCTGTACAGGCCCTCGGCGGTGTCTGCCGGGGAGGGCAGGCGGCCGATGACGGCGGTGAACGAGGCACTGTGGGTGTCGAGCACCAGGCTGATGGACCAGTCCTGCCCGCCTTCATGCTTGATGAAGTCCACCAGGTACAGGCCGGGGCGGATCGACGTGGCACGGTAGGGCGCCGTGCCGCTGGAGTGCCCGTCCAGGGCGCTCCAGGACAGGCTCTGCTGAGCGAAATGATGCGCTATCTGCCAGCCATTGGCGAAGTGCAGGGTGAACGTCTTGCCGTCCAGGTCTGCCAGGTTGGGCAGGATAAAGGCCTGGGGGGCAAAGCCGTCGGCGAGGGCGCCGACGGTGATCCAGTCAGATGGGTGAGTCATCACCGGCCTCCGTTCATACGACCGCGAAGTAGTGTTTGACGAAACTTGCGCTGAGCACTTCCCACAGCACTGGCGTGCCCTTGGTCACGAACCAGCTGTCGCCCGCCTTATAGGTGGTGGTTTGGCCGCTGGACTCGTCGGTCAGGCGCACCTCGCCGGTGACCACGGTGGCCTGTTCGTTAAAGGGGTAGACCATGCGGAACTTGCCCTGGGTGGTGCCGAAGTAGGCGCTGCTGACCGGGTCGGTCGGCGCGCCGAAGGTCATTTTGCCGAAGGCCTTGAGTTCGCCGGCGAGGATTTCGCTGCCGAGATCGGCAACGGTGCCCCAGGCATCGAGTTCAGACAGTTGGATATCTTTCTTGAGGGTGACGAGGGTCATGGCAGTTGCTCCATAGGGATAAAAACGGGGTTAGCGGCGACCATTCCAGTAACCGGACAGTTGGTGCCAGGATTTGCCGGCGGTCAGCAGCAAGGGGCGGATCGCGTCCTTGCCGATGATCGTCGGGCGGTGGATCGAACTGACCAGGTCATAGCGCGCCGAGCCTTCGCTCATGCCTTCGGCCAGGACCTTGCAGATGATGTGGCTGGGGGTGACGCCAAAGCCCGAGTAACCCTGGACAAAGAACGCATTGCTGCGCCCCGGCAAGGTGCCGATCTGTGGGAACAGGTTGGGGCTGCAGGCCATCGGGCCGCCCCAGGCGAGGTCGATCTTCACGTCCTTGAGGTAGGGGAAAATCTTCAGCATCAGCTTGCGGTTCCAGGCTTTCAAATCGCCGGGAATGTGCTCGACCAATGGCGTGGCGGCGCCGAACAGCAGGCGGTTTTCATTGGTCACGCGGTAGTAGTCGATTACCGGGCGGATATCGCTGTAGGCCCCGCGAATCGGGCTTATCCGCTGGATCAACTCTTCGCTCAACGGCTCGGTCATCATCTGGAACGCGTAGGTGTTGATGGTCGAGCGATGCAGCTCCGGCTCCAGCTTGTTGAGAAAACTGTCACACGCCCACAACAGCTTGCTGGCCTTGACCGAGCCGCGCCCGGTGCGCACGGTGATGCGCTCGCCATAGCGGACTTCCAGCGCCGGGCTGTTCTCGAAGATCCGCACGCCATGGCCGGCCAGGGCGGTGGCTTCGCCCAGCAGCAGGTTCAGCGAATGCACATGCCCGCCGCCCATGTGCAACAGGGCGCTGCCGTAGGCGTCGGAGCCGATGATCTGCTTCACGTCGGAGCCGCCGAGGAAGCGGATTTCGTGCTTGCTGTTGATCGACTTGAAGTCTTTTTCCCAGGCCCGCAGGGTTTTTTCCTGGCGGGCGTTGAAGCCCATATAGCCGTAGCCGTGGCAAAAGTCGGCATCGATGTTGTACTTGGCGATCCGGTCTTTGATGATGTCGGCGCCCAGGTCGCTGATCTCGAACACCTGGCGCAGGCCGTCCTCGCCGACGTCTTGCTTGATCTTCTCGAGGTCGTGGCCAATGCCGGCCATGATCTGCCCGCCATTGCGCCCGGTGCCGCCAAAACCCAGGTAGCGCGCCTCCAGCACGACGATATTGGTGATGCCCTTTTCTGCCAGTTCCAGAGCCGTGTTGATCCCGGAAAAGCCGCCGCCAATTACCACGACGTCGGCCTCGATGTCCTGTTCCAGGGTGGGAAAGCTCAGGTTGTACTTCTTGGTAGCGGTGTAATACGTGGGGGTTTCAATAGTGATCATGGCGCAGCCTGAAAAGTGAAGGAAGGCTCTAAAGCAGATGTCTTCATTAGGGGCCTTGGCGCGATCAATGTCTTGATCCTGCCTGCCGGGGCTTTTGATTCAGCGCGCCATGGACGTGCGCGACCCTTAAGTTATAGCGCGAGCGTGGAGCGGGGATGTTAGAGTTTCGTTAAAACATTAACTAAATATCACGTGACCCTGACTCTATGCTCAAACCCCGGCAGTCCCTGACCCTCACCCTGTTACAGGCCCGCGAAGCGGCCATGAGTTTTTTCCGCCCCTCGCTGAACGAACACGGCCTGACCGAGCAGCAATGGCGGGTGATCCGCATCCTCAATCAACACGACGAACTGGAGATTTACCAACTGGCGGAACTGGCCTGCATCCTCAAGCCGAGCATGACTGGCGTGCTGGTACGCATGGAAGCGGCGGGGATGATCCATCGGCGCAAGGCCGAGCAGGATCAGCGACGGGTACTGGTGACCCTGGCGGACAAGGGCCGGGCGAGTTTTGCGTCCATGAGCCAGTGCATGGAGGCCAACTACCAGCGTTTGCAGGAGCAGTTTGGGGAGGAGAAGTTGCAGACCTTGCTGGGGTTGCTCGATGAGCTGAAAAACATCAAGCGCTGAAACACGATCTCTCAAACACCACACATCCAAAATGTGGGAGCGGGCTTGCTCGCGAAAGCAGTGGTTCAGTCACCGAATATATTGACTGACACACCGCTTTCGCGAGCAAGCCCGCTCCCACATTGGGTCCTGCGGCGCTTGAAGGTGATTAGTACACGCCGCCAGTGCTCGCTGGCGCGGGTTTGTCTTTGAACTTGCCCACCAACCCCTGCAACCCACGCATCAGCACCGTGGCATCCACCCCCACTGCGACAAACCCCGCGCCCAGCTCGATGTACCGCCGGGCGAGTTTCTCATCGGCACTGAGAATCCCCGCCGCCTTGCCCGCCTGGCGGATCCGCGCAATGGCATCTTCGATTGCCGCTTGCACGTCAGGGTGCCCCGGATTGCCCCGGTGGCCCATGGATGCACTCAAGTCCGCCGGGCCGATAAACACGCCATCCACGCCTTCGACAGCCGCTATCGCGTCGAGGTTGGCCAGCCCTTGCAAGCTTTCGATCTGCACCAGCAGGCACATCTGTGCGTCGGCCTGGTCCAGGTAGCCGTCGATGCTGTTCCAGCGTGAAGCCCGCGCCAGGGCGCTGCCCACGCCGCGGATGCCCTGGGGTGGATAGCGCATGGCGCGCACCAGTTCCCGGGCCTGGGCGGCGCTTTCGACCATCGGCACCAACAAGGTTTGCGCGCCGATATCCAGCACCTGCTTGATCAATGCGGTGTCGCCAATGACCGGACGAATCACCGCCTCGCTGGCGTAGGGCGCCACGGCCTGCAATTGGCCGAGCATGCCGCGCAAGTCGTTGGGGGCGTGTTCACCGTCGATCAGCAGCCAATCGAAACCGGCATTGGCCGCCAGTTCCGCGCAGTACGCGTGCGCCAGGCCCAGCCACAGGCCGATCTGCGGCTCCCCGCAGGTGAGCCGCTGTTTGAAGCGGTTGACAGGCATGTCCATGAATCAGTTCTCCAGGTGTCAGACGAAGCGGCAGGAAATCGAGCCGAGCATGTCGTAGTCGACATGGAAGGTATCGCCCGGGCTGGCGGCCACCGGCCGGGTAAACGAGCCGCCGAGGATGATCTGCCCTGGCAGCAAGGTGACGTCGTAGGGCGCCAGCTTGTTCGCCAGCCACGCCACGCCCTTGGCCGGGTGGTTGAGCACGGCGGCCGAGACCCCGGACTCTTCGATCACGCCGTTGCGGTACAGCACCGCCGGCACTTTGCGCAGGTCGATCTCGGTTGGCCGCACCGCGCGGCCGCCCATGACCACGCCGGCATTCGCGGCGTTGTCGGAGATGGTGTCGAACACCTTGCGCGTGGCCTTGGTGTGCGGGTCGACCTGCTGGATGCGCGCGTCGATGATCTCCAGGGCCGGGATCACCCACTCGGTGGCGTCGAGCACATCGAAAATCGTGCAGTTGGGGCCCTTGAGCGGCTTGCCGAGGATGAAGGCCAGTTCGACCTCGACCCGCGGCACGATAAAGCGCTCGAACGGAATGTCGGTGCCTTCCTCAAACAGCATGTCATCGAGCAGCGCACCGTAGTCCGGTTCGGTGATGTTCGACGACACCTGCATCGCCCGCGAGGTCAGGCCGATCTTGTGCCCGACCAGCTTGCGCCCGCCCTTGATCTTCTGGGCGACCCAGGCGCGCTGGATGGCGTAGGCGTCCTCGATCGTGATCGCCGGATGATCGAGGGAAAACTGGCGTACCTGTTCGCGGCTGCGTTCGGCATGGTCCAGTTGGGCAGCGGCTTGCAGGATGAGCTGTGGATCGAGCATGACAAGGGTCTCTTACTGAGGGTTGACGATGGCGGCGTTGGTGCGCAACACCAGCAGGCCGCCAAGGGCGATAAACAGCGCCAGCACGTACAGGGCGAGGCTGGCGCTTTGGGTGGTGTCGCGCATCCAGCCGATCAGGTAGGGCGCAAGGAACGAGGCGATGCTGCCAAACGAGCTGATCATGGCGATCCCGGCCGCCTGGGTGCAGTTGGACAGGAAGGCCGGCGGCAGTTGCCAGAACATCGGCAGCGCGGCGCTGGCGCCCATGCCGGCGACGATCAGGCCGCCCATCACCACCAGCGAGTTGCCCGGTGCCAGGCCGGCCACGGCAATCCCGGCGGCGGCCATCAGCAGCGGCACGCACAAGTGCCAGCGGCGTTCGCGGTTGCGGTCCGAAGAGCGCCCGCAGCCGATCATGAAGAAGCAGCCGGCCAGATACGGCACGGCGCTCAGCAGGCCGACCTGGCTGTCGCGGCCGATGCCGGCGCCATGGATCAGGGTGGGCATCCAGAACGCCAGGGTGTTGACCGCCAGCATCACCGCAAAGTAAATCGCCACCAGCAGCCACACTTGCGGGTCGCGCAGGATGCCGCCGAAGGAGGTGATGGACTTGCGCTTTTCCTCGGTGCTCAGTTGCTCGCGCAATTGTTGCTTTTGCGCAGGCTCCAGCCACTTCACCGTTTCAAAACTGTCCGGCAGGTACTTGAGCACCACCAGGCCCAGCACCACCACGGGGGCGCCTTCGATGAGGAACATCCACTGCCAGCCGCGCATGCCGCCAAAGTCGTGGAAGTTTTCCAGGATCGCCCCCGAGAGCGGCCCGCCAATCACCCCGGCCATGGGCACGGCGATGGCGAACAGGGCGGTGATCTGCGCGCGTCGGCGCGCCGGGTACCAGCGGTTGAGAAACACCAGGATCCCCGGGAAGAAACCCGCCTCGGCCACGCCCAGCAAAAAACGCAGGACATAAAAGCCGGTGGAACTTTCGATCCACAGCATGCTGGTGGACAGGATGCCCCACACCACCATCAGGCAGGCGATCCAGCGCCGTGGCCCGACGCGGTCCAGGGCGATATTGCTGGGCACGCCGAACAGCGCGTAGGCGATAAAGAACAGGCCGGCACCGAAGCCATACACCGTGTCGCTGAAGTGCAGGTCGCTGCTCATCTGCATCTTGGCGAACCCGATGTTGATCCGGTCCAGGTGGGCAAACAGGTAACAGATCAGCAGCAACGGCATCAGGCGCCAGGTGACGGTGCTGTGGGTGCGATCATGCTCGGCAAGGGTAACGCTGTGGGCGGTATTGGCAGTGCTCATGATGTTGTACTTTTTGTCTGAGAGGCCGTTGGGGGAGGCGGGGTCAACCCGCCTGGTTGCTTAAAAACGCGTGGACGTTGTTCTGTTTGAAATTCAACTGCGGGTGCAGCTCGACCATCTCGAAGGACAGGGCCAGCAGCCGTTGTGCCTGCAGGGTGGCGAAGTGCTCGGTGATCACCCTGAACAGGGTTTCAGCCACCGCCTGACGGGTAGGCAGGTCGCGACCGTGGCCGACCTTGAGGGTCATGTGGACGAAGGCGTAGTCGTGCTTGCCATCGGCCATGCGCCAGGTGTCCAGGCGCACCGCGCGGCTGCGGATGCCGCCGAGAGGGAACACGCCACTGTCTCCCAGCACCTGGTGGACCTTTGCAAACAGCCCCGGCAGGTCGGCCTGGTGTTCGAGGTTGTCGGTGTATTCGGCGATGAAATGCGGCATTTTGCTCTCCTTGTAGGAGCCGGCTTGCCGGCGATGGCGGCCGGACTGCAGGCGCGTGGGTGCCAGGCACACCGCGATCGCCGGCAAGCCGGCTCCTACCGTGTTAAATCGGGAAAATGGCGTTGATCTGGCCAGTGCCGGAGCTGCCGAACGGCTCGGTGATGATCTCTGCCGGGCGGTTGTACTCAGGCCCGCCGAGCAAGCCCAGGAGCATCGCGGTGTCGTGCATCTTGCCCTCGCCAAAGCAGTGTTCGGCGTAGTCCGGGAGCATCGCGCAGAACTCCTTGAAGCGGCCTTCGCGCCACATCTGCACCACGTGCATGTCCACTTGCTTGTCGAACTCGCGGGTCCAGTTGTGGATGTTGGCTTCGGCTTCGCGGTCGTCGGAGAAGCGGTGCGACAGGGAGCCGGAGGCCAGCACCAGCACCTTGCGATCACTCTTCTCGATGGCCCGGCGCACGGCGGCACCGAAGGCGAAGCTGTCTTCCAGGCGATGCCAGGCGCACCAGGCGGCGATGGAGATCACCTTGAATTTCTGCTCCTGGGGCACGTCCATGTGCATATAGCGCATGGGCACCAGGGTGCCGTATTCCAGCTCCAGGCTCGGGATGTTGTGGGCCATGGTGCGCACCCCGGCCAGGTTGGCTTCGGCGGCAATCAGCTCGCCCAGCTGCGGGCAGCCGGGGTAGGCGTACTCCATGTTCTTGATGAAGTGCGGCAGTTCGTTGCTGGTGTAGGTGCCCTGGAATCGCTCGCCACTGTTGACGTGGTAACCGCTGTTGACCAGCCAGTGCACGTCGAATACCACGGCGGTGTCGGCCCCCAGTTCACGGGCGCGGCGCCCGATTTCCTTGTGCCCGGCAATCGCTGCGGCGCGGCAACCGTGGTGCTTGCCCGGCAGTTCCGACAGGTACATGGAAGGCACGTGGCAGATTTTCGCCGCCAGGACTACTTCACCCATGATCATTCTCCTGATTTCATTATTCTTGTTGGTGCGCTACGGACTGTGTAGGAGCGAGCTTGCTCGCGAAAAACCCAAGGTCAGCGCGTTAATCCTGAAAGCCAGCGTTATCGTTGACGAGCATCGCGGGCAAGCCCGCTTCCACAGTTACACGCCCCAGCGCGGGATGTGATGGCTGCCCATGGAGATGCACACGTTCTTGATTTCTGCGAACACTTCGAAGCTGTACTGGCCGCCTTCACGACCGGTCCCCGAGCCCTTTACCCCGCCGAACGGCTGACGCAGGTCGCGCACGTTCTGGCTGTTGATAAACACCATGCCGGCCTCGATGCCACGGGCCAGGCGATGAGCCTTGCCGATGTCCTGGGTCCAGATGTAGGACGCCAGGCCATATTCGGTATCGTTGGCCAGTTGCAGGGCCTCGGCTTCGTCCTTGAAGGGAATCAGGCACACCACCGGGCCGAAAATTTCTTCCTGGGCGATGCGCATGTTGTTGTTGACGTCGGCGAACACGGTCGGCTGGATAAACTGCCCGCGTGCCAGGTGCGCCGGCAGGTTCGCCGGCCGCTCCAGGCCGCCTGCCACCAGGTTGGCGCCTTCTTCGAGGCCAATCTTGATGTAACCGGTGACTTTGTCATAGTGGGCTTGTGTGATCATCGAGCCCACCTGGGTGTTCGGGTCTTGCGGGTCACCGACAATCAGGCGTTTGGCGCGGGCGGCGAACTCGGCGACGAACTGCGGGTACACGCTCTGCTGGATGAACACGCGGCTGCCGGCGGTGCAGCGCTCGCCGTTCAGCGAGAAGATGGTGAACAGCGCGGCATCCAGGGCCCGTTCGAGGTCGGCGTCTTCAAAAATCAGCACCGGTGACTTGCCGCCCAACTCCATGGAGTACTTTTTCAGGCCGGCGGTCTGCATGATTTTCTTGCCGGTGGCGGTGCCGCCGGTAAAGGAAATCGCCCGCACATCCGGGTGACGCACCAGGGCATCGCCGGCGGTGGCGCCGTAGCCCTGGATCACGTTGAGCACGCCCTTGGGAATCCCCGCTTCCAGGGCCAGGCGCCCCAGTTCGTTGGCAGTCAAAGGCGACAGCTCGGACATCTTCAGTACCGCCGTGTTGCCCAGGGCCAGGCACGGTGCGGTCTTCCAGGTGGCGGTCATGAACGGCACGTTCCACGGCGATACCAGCGCGCACACACCCACCGGTTGGTACAGGGTGTAGTTGAGCATCTGGTCGTCCACCGGGTAGCTGTGGCCGTCCATGCGCGTGCAGACTTCAGCGAAGAAATCGAAGTTGTGCGAAGCCCGTGGGATCAGCACGTTCTTGGTCTGGTGGATCGGCAGGCCGGTGTCCAGGGTTTCCAGTTCGGCCAGGTGCGGCACGTTCTGCTCGATCAGCTCACCGAGCTTGCGCATCAGGCGCGCGCGCTCCTTGGCCGGGGTGTTGGCCCACTTGGGGAAGGCTTCCTTGGCCGCAGCCACGGCCTGGGCGACTTCTTCGGCGCCACCGCTGGCCACTTCGCCAATCGCCTCGCCGGTGGCGGGGTTGTAGTTGATGAAGGTGTCTTTGCTTTCGACCTCACGGCCGTTGATCCAGTGTTTGATCATGGGGTTCAAGCCTCTTTCCGGGCGGCGAAAAAGTCCGCCTCGCTGACAATTCGGTTGACCAGGCGGCCGACGCCTTGCACTTCCACCACCACTTCATCCCCTGGCACCACGTCGGCCAGGCCTTCGGGGGTGCCGGTGGCGATCATGTCGCCGGGTTGCAGGGTCATGAAGCTGGACAGGTATTCGATCAGGTAGGGGATATCGAAAATCATGTCGCGGGTGCTGCCTTCCTGGCGCAACTCACCGTTGATCCAGGTGCGCAGGGTCAGGTTGCCTGGGTCCGGCACATCGGCCACGTCGACCATCCACGGGCCGACCGGGGTCGTGGCGTCGCGGTTTTTCACGCGCAGGTTGGGGCGGTAGTAGTTTTCCAGGTAGTCGCGGATCGCGTAGTCGTTGCACACGGTGTAGCCGGCCAGGTACTCCAGGGCGTCCTCGCGCTTGACGTTGCGCGCCGGCTTGCCGATCACCGCTACCAACTCGCACTCGTAGTGCATGTAGGCGATGTTGTCCGGGCGCCAGGTGATCTGGTTGTGCCCGGTGTAGGTGCCCGGCGACTTGATGAATGCCAGCGGCTCGGTCGGCGGGGCGAAGGCAAGTTCGGCGGCATGGTCGGCGTAGTTCAGGCCCAGGGCGAACATATTGCCGGTGGCCGGTGGCAGCCACTGCACCTGGTCTTCGGCCAGCAACCGACCATCGGCCAGGCGCACAGCATTGAAATCTTCGACGTGGACCTGATGGACCTGGCCTTCAAAACGGATACGCGCGTGCTTCATGGCTGTTCCTCGGCCTGGATGTGGTTGACCAGGCGGCCCAGGCCGCTGATCTGGACTTCGACGGTGTCGCCGGGCTGCACATCCACCCGGCCTTCGGGCGTGCCGGTGATCAGCACATCGCCTGCATGCAGGGTCATGAATTCGCTGATCTCGGCGATCAGCCGGGGAATGTCACGGACAAAATTGGCCGTGGTGTTCTGCTGGCGCAACTCGCCGTTGACCAACAGCTTGAGGCTCAACTGATGGGGGTTGGCGATCTGTTCGCGGGCCACCAGTTCAGGGCCCAGGGCGCAGAACCCGTCGCGGCACTTGGCTTTGACGGCGGGGCGGTAGTAGCTGTCTTCCGGCAGGCTGAACTCATTGACGATGACATAGCCCGCCACATGCTCCAGGGCATTTTCCACGCTGACGCGGCTGGCGCTTTTGCCGATCACCACGCCCAGGGCCGGGCCCGGTTGCAGGCGCTCGCCGTGGGGCTGGTGCACGATGCCGTCATGGCTGTTGCGGGTGTTGGGGGTCTTGATAAACAGCACCGGCTTGACCGGGGGCTTCTGGTACGGCGGCTGCTCGAATTCGGCGAGACGCTGGTTCAGCAAGCCCTGGTAGTTCAGCGCGACGCCGAACAGGGTGCCGCTGGCAACATCATGCAGGGTACGGCTCATGGATTTCTCCTGGCGATGGCGACTGCTCTAAAGGCAGTTCGTTAATGTGTTAACGTTATAATTAATATGTTAACTACCGTCAAGCGTGGCAAAATCATCGGGTGCAAAAAACACTAAAGAGAAGCCTGTGAAACCGATCCCCAACATCAACATCGGCCAGGTCTACGACCAGCGCTACAGCGATGCCGACGTGCATTACGATCGGCTCGGCAACCTGGCGGGTTTTTTCGGGCGCAACATGCCCGTGCATCGGCATGACCGGTTCTTCCAGGTGCATTACGTCAAGAGCGGCGCCGTGCGGGTCTACCTCGACGATCAGCAGTACCTGGAATCGGGGCCGATGTTTTTCCTCACGCCGCCCACGGTGGCCCATGCCTTTGTCACTGAAGCCGACGCCGATGGCCACGTACTGACCGTGCGCCAGCAGTGGGTGCGGGCGCTGGTCGATGCCGACCCGAGCCTGGCGCCCGGCCCACAGATCCCGCCCGCCTGCGTGGCGTTGGCCCGCCTGGCACCTGAGTTCGAGCCCGAGATCAAGCGGCTGGACTGGCTGTTCGACGAGTTGAGCGGCGAGATCAACAGCACCGGCGCGGGGCGGGCGGCGGCCCTGGAAAGCCTGACGCGGTTGATCATGATCAGCCTGCTGCGCCTGTGCGCCAACTCCCTGCAAGCACGCCCGGCGCGCCATGAAGACCTGCGCATCTTCCACCGCTTCAATGAGCTGATCGAAGACCACTATTTGCGGCATTGGCCGCTGTCGGCGTACGCCGAACAAATCGGCGTGACCGAGGCGCGGCTCAACGACGTATGCCGGCGCATTGCCGACCTGCCGTCCAAGCGCCTGGTGCTTGAACGGCTGATGCAGGAAGCCAAGCGCCTGCTGCTGTTTACCGGTGGTTCAGCCAATGAAATCTGCTATCAGCTGGGGTTCAAGGACCCGGCTTATTTCAGCCGGTTCTTCCAGCGCTATGCGCACATGACACCGGGGGAGTACCGCCTGCGCCAGGCAGGCCTGCGTTGATCACCACAGCGCCAGGCTGTAGCCGACGATGATGCGGCTTTCGTCGATATCGCTGGTCAGGCCGTTGCTCGAACGCAGGGTCGCGTTACGCAGCCTGACGTTGACGTTTTTCAGTGGCCCGCTCTGCACGGTGTAGGTCAGGTCGGTATCGCGCTCCCATTCGCGGCCATTACGCACGCTGGCGGTCTGCACGTGGCTGCCATCCACATAGCGGGTCATGAAGGTCAGCCCCGGCAGGCCGAGGGCGGCGAAGTTGTAGTCGTAACGCGCCTGCCAGGCATCGGTCTGGGCCTTGGTGAAGACGTTGATGGTTACCAGGTTGACCGAATAGGGGTCCATGCCGGGGTAGGCGAAATCGCCGTCGCCCGAGAGGTTCTGATAGCCCAGGCCAAACTTGTGGGCCCCCGTCGACAGGCTCAGCATGCCGTTGAAGAACCGGTTGTCGATGCGCCCGCCGTCCACTCGCGATGCGCCACGCAAATCATGGCTGCCTTGCTCGCGGGTATCGAAGTAACGCAGGTCGCTGCGCAGGCTCATGCCGTTGCCCAGCGGCAGGTCGTGCACCAGGCCGATGAAGTGCTGGCGGTAGATGTCCTGCATCTGTGCGTAGTAGTAAGTCGTCGCCAACTGCGGGGTGATTGCATAGGTGCCGCCGGCCAGGTCCAGGTGGCTGCTGTCGACGCCGGCGTAGCTCATCTGGTCGTTGCTGGAAGAATCGCGCAGGTTTTGTTTTTCCAGGCGGCCCAGGTTCAGGGTCAGGCCGGCGATGTCCTGGGAGGTGAGCAACTCGCCGGTATAGGTCGAGGGCAGGAGCCGGGTGTCGTTGTAGGCGGCCACCGGCAGCTGCGGCTGCAGGGTGCCGGCCTTGAGCACGGTTTTCGACACTCGCACCTTGGCCGTCAGGCCCAGTTCACTGTAGTTGTCGACGGGCTGCTGGCTGGCGCCATACGGCAGCAGGCCGGTACCACGACGGTCACGGCTGGAATCGAGCTTGACCCCCAGTTCACCCAGGGCATCCACGCCAAAGCCCACCCGGCCTTCGGTGTAGCCCGACTCCAGGCGCAGCACAAAGCCCTGGGCCCACTCATCGGCCTTGTTCTGCGGCGCGTTTGTCTGGCGAAAGTCACGGTTCATATAGAAGTTGCGCAGGTCGAGGCTGGCCTTGCTGTCCTGGATAAACTCGGCGTAGGCGCTCAGGGGGCTGAACGTAGCGCACAGGCCCGCGCTGGCCGCCAGGGGAAGGAGGCGCAAATGCATGACAGATTCCTTTTGTTGTTTTTGTAGGTATCGCCCTTCGGATCACTGAAGGGAGTGGCATATTGTTAACATGTTATATTTATTCTGGGTAGACAATTTGCATCGTCATAAAATAATTCGTGTCGAGATTAACGAGTTTGTGCGGCGGCCGGCTTGCATGCCCGTGGAGCCGACCCTAAGCTTCGACGCTTCGATCTCTTATGCGCGTGAGCCATGTCCACTCCCAGACCTTCCCTGACGCTGACCCTGCTGCAGGCCCGTGAAGCCGCCATGGCGTTTTTCCGCCCGTTGCTCAATGAACATCAATTGACCGAACAGCAGTGGCGGGTGATTCGGATCCTGCGCCAGCAAGGCGAACTGGAGAGCCATCAACTGGCGCACCTGGCCTGCATCCTCAAGCCGAGCATGACGGGGGTGCTGACGCGCCTGGAACGCGACGGCATCGTGCGCCGGCGCAAGTCCAGCGAAGACCAGCGCCGCGTGTTCGTGAACCTCACCGAGCAGGGGCAACAGTGCTTCGTCGAGATGAGCGCGGGGATGGAAAGCAACTACCAGAAGATCCAGGAACAGTTCGGCGAAGAGCAATTGCAGCAACTGCTCGAATTGCTCAACCAGTTGAAAAACATCAAGCCCTAAGCTGTTGCCGGCGATGGCGCCTCATACAGCGCCGCAGACAGGTTGAACACTCATGGAAAGACGGCAATTTAGCGGCGGGATGAAAGGTAAGAACCTGCGCTACCTGAACGAAGCCCCGGGCCAGGCCCCACGCCTGGTTCGCGCGGGGTTTGTGTTGCTGGAACATTTTTCCCTGCCGGCCTTCACCCAGGCGCTGGACACTCTGATCACCGCCAACCTGCTGCGTCCTGGGCTGTTCACCTCGCGCACCTTCGGCCTGGACGAGCAGGAGGTGATCAGCGACCTGGGCCTGGTGATTCGCCCGGACGCGCGCCTTGAGCACAGCGCGCTGGCTGAGCTCGACCTGCTGGTGATCTGCGGTGGCTATCGGACCCAGCTCAAGGCCGGTGAAAGCTTTATCGAACTGCTCAAGGCCGCCGCGCAGCAGGGCGTGATCCTCGCCGGGCTATGGAACGGGGCGTGGTTCCTGGGCAAGGCCGGGGTGCTGGATGGCTATCGCTGTGCCATTCATCCGGAGCATCGCCCGGCCCTGACGGAAATCGCCAAGGCCACCGAAGTCAGCAGCGAGCCCTATGTGATCGATCGTGACCGTCTTAGCGCATCCAGCCCATCCGGTGCGTTCCATATGGCCCTGGACTGGATCAAGAGCCTGCACGACAAGGCGCTGGTGGAAGGTATCGAAGATATCCTGGCGTTCGAGGAGTCGCGTTACCGGCGGATCAAGCCCGCTGAAAATATCTGCGTCAGTGCGCCGCTGCGCGAGGTGGTGCGCCTGATGGATGCCAACCTCGAAGAACCCCTGGCCCTGGAGCAACTGGCGGTGTATGCCGGGCGTTCGCGGCGCCAGCTGGAGCGCCTGTTTCGCGAGCAGTTGGGCACCACACCGCAGCGCTATTACATGGAGTTGCGCATCACCGAGGCCCGGCGCCTGCTGCAGCACACCGAACTGTCCCAGGTCGATGTGCTGGTGGCCTGCGGGTTCGTGTCGCCCAGCCACTTCAGCAAATGCTACAGCGCCTACTTCGGCTACCGGCCTTCGAAGGAAACCCGGCTGGTGAAGTGACCCCCATTCCTACACAGAATGGGTCGCCGGTTTGCTCGCCGGCGCACGCTTGACGCAATGCGCCAGCGCCTGCTGGATATCGGCCAGCAGGTCTGCAATATCCTCCAGCCCTACCGACAAACGCACCAGCCTTTCGGCAATTCCGTGTTGGGCACGTTCCTCTGGGGTGTAGGTGGAATGGGTCATGCTCGCCGGGTGCTGGGCCAGGGATTCGGCGTCGCCCAGGCTGACCGCGCGGCTGAACAGCTTGAGCGCGTTCATGAAGCGCTTGCCGGTGGCGATGCCGCCCTTGAGTTCAAAGGCAATCATGCCACCCGAGAGTTTCATCTGCCGCGCCGCCAACTCGTATTGTGGGAAGGAGCGCAGGCCGGGGTAGGTTACCGACGCGACCGCCGGGTGCGCCTGCAAGGCTTCGGCCACGGCCTGGGCATTGCTGCAATGGCGATCCATGCGCAGGGCCAGGGTCTTGAGGCCGCGCATCAATAAAAAGGCGTCCTGGGGCGACAGGACGGCACCGGTCAGGTCCTTCAAGCCTTGCAGGCGGATGCGTTGTGCCAGGTCATGGCGGCTGACGGCAATCCCGGCGGTGATATCTCCATGCCCGCTGAGGTACTTGGTGGCCGAATGCACCACCACATCGGCGCCCATTTCCAGCGGGCGTTGCAGGTACGGGGTGCAGTAGGTGTTATCGATGACCACAGTAATGTTGGGTTGCTGGTGAGCGATCTTGGCCACGGCGGCAATGTCGATCAATTGCAGGTTGGGGTTGGCCGGGGTTTCGCAGTAGATCATGCGGGTCGCGGGGGAGAGTGCGGCGCGCAGGGCGTCGAGGTCCGACAGGTCGACATGGCGCACCTTGACGCCGAACTGGCCGATGCCATGGTGCAGCAGGGAGAAAGTGCAGCCGTATAAGGTCTGGCTGACGATCACCTCATCGCCGGGGCGCAGCAGGGTCCAGAAGGTCGCGGCAATTGCGCCCATGCCGGAACTGAATGCCACTGCTGCCTCGCCGCCCTCCAGGGTGGCCATGCGTGACTCCAGCAGCGCCAGGGTCGGGTTGGAAATGCGCGTGTAGAAGTGCCCGCTTTCTTCACCGGCAAAACACCCCGCGCCGTATTCGGCGGTCGGGAAGGCAAAGGTCGCCGACAGGTAGATCGGCGGCACCAGGGCCCCGTGATGGTCTTGCGCATCGTAGCCGTAGTGAATGGCGCGGGTAGAAAAGCCGAATGTATTGTGTTTATTGTGCATGTCGGACGCTCCTTATTTCCTACAATGCTATGCTCATAACCGAGGCCGAACGTTGCCTACTTTGCCGAGAAAAACCGCTGGCGAAGGATGAAGTCCCATAAAAATAACAATTTGAGGCAAGACATGCCCAGCAGCCTGGACCGTACCGACAAAGCCCTGTTAAACGCCCTGCAAGGCAACGCGCGCCTGACCGTTGCCGAACTGGCCGAGCGCGTTTCCCTGACCACCTCGCCGTGCTGGCGCCGGATCAAGAACCTGGAAGACAGCGGCGTGATCGGCGGCTACCAGGCGATTCTCTCGCCCAAGGCCCTGGGCTATGGGGTCACGGCGTTTGTCAGCATCATGATGGACACCCACTCCAAGGAAATCGCCCGGGCGTTTGAACAGCGGTTGCTGGACATCCCGGAAATCGTCGCCTGCCATAACGTGTCCGGGCGCTATGATTTTTTGCTGGAAGTGGTGGCCAAGGACCTGGAGTCCTTCGGCGAATTTGCCCGGGAGGTGTTGCAGACATTGCCGTGTGTGAA
The DNA here is from genome assembly GCF_012985525.1 of Pseudomonas sp. WS 5059. Taxonomy (NCBI): domain Bacteria; kingdom Pseudomonadati; phylum Pseudomonadota; class Gammaproteobacteria; order Pseudomonadales; family Pseudomonadaceae; genus Pseudomonas; species Pseudomonas sp. WS 5059. Next base: position 228,339 of record NZ_JAAQWO010000009.1, read on the forward strand.
GGAAATCTATTCGAGCTTTTCCTACAAGTCGGTCAGGCCGTTGCGGGTGATTCCGTTGCCGGGGTGACGACGGTCTTTGTTTGAAACAACCAGCCTGCGCGTCGCTGTTTCCCATAATAAATGCAGACTTTTCGTGATACCGCAGCCAGCCAGGCTCCTTCAAGGTTCGGCCGGTAGAGCGCACGCAACGGTGCCTCTCGGATCTGAAACGACCCAGGAGCCAGAGCCATGTCGACCCCCGCAATGCAAGGCAGTCCACTGTTCCAGACGATTGATCAGTTTCGCCATCGCGATGATCGTGGCAATGGCATCCAGCACAATGGGCTGGCGTCCAAGACCACGGGGGATGCGGCCAAGTCGCTGTGGCGTTCCAGTTCGGGCTGGCCGGACACGAACGCTGATGGCACGCGCTTGGTTTCCTACGAGTTCCGCGCCCCGCCCGCCGACCCCAAGCAGGTTTGGCAGAACAAGACCGGGTTCAGCCATATCCTCGAGAACCAGAGGCAGCAGACCCGGCGCAGCCTTGAGTCGATTGCAGATGTGGCGAACGTGAAGTTCAGCGAAGGGCCCAGGACGGCAAAAAGCGAAGGGCATATCAGCATTGGCAACTATGGGCAAAAGGTCGACCGCAACGGCCGTTCCCAGAGCGGCAACCCCCATGCGGTGCTGCCGGGCAGTGGCCGTGGGGGGGAGGTGTGGTTTGTAAACACGCCTGAGGAGCACAGCGTTGCCAACGCAGCCCTTGGCGATGCCGGCCGGCACACGATTGTCCATGAACTGGGGCATGCGATGGGGTTACAGCATCCTGGGCGCTATGACGGCAGCTTCACGCGCAACCAACTCGACTCTCAAGAAGATTCGCAAAGCCACACCGGCATGAGCTACAGGGGCGAGCGCACCGCCTACATGCGGCATGACGGCTTTCGTTCATCGGCGCCACAATTGGACGACATAACGGCTTACCAGTCCCGATATGGCGCCAATCTCAAGACGCGCAATGACGACACCACCTACGGTTTCAACTCCAATACCCATCGTGACTTCCTGAGTATCCACCGCAAGAACGACAAGATGGTCGCTGCTATTTGGGATGGCGGCGGGACCGACACGCTGGACTTTTCGGGTTATGAGCAGGACCAGAAAATCAGCCTCAAGGCGGGGACGTTTTCCGATGTGGGTGGCCTTAAAGGCAACGTTTGCATTGCTTATGGCGTCACGATCGAGCATGCCACGGGTGGCAAAGGCAACGATTGGCTGGTGGGCAACGTAGCGAATAACCAGTTGCGCGGTGGTGACGGGAACGATGTGCTCTACGGCGCTGAAGGTGCCGACACGCTGTGGGGCGGCAAGGGCAACGACACCTTCGTCTATGGAAAAATCAACGAGTCCAATGCTGCGGCACCGGACCGGGTCCAGGACTTTGTCAGTGGCCAGGACAAAGTCGATGTGTCAGGGATCACCGCGCAGTTGGGCGGCAGACCGTTGCAGTTTGTCAGCAGGTTTTCTGGGGCGAGCGGCGAAGCCATCGTCAGTTATGACCGCCAGTCGAACATGAGCACGTTGCAGATTGCTGGAAAGCCTACCGAGCCGCCCTTCATGCTGCAGGTGCAGGGAGAGTTGCGGCGCAGCGATATTGTGAGCTGACCGCTAGAAGTGGCCAAGGGCGGCGGCCCAGTCCTGGCTGTTCAAGACGCCCAGTACCTTGAGCTTGCCGTTGGTGCCGACCCGGACAAACAGCGAGCTGCCGTATTCGGCACCGTCGGCGTGGGGGTAGCCCAGCACCCGCTCCAGGTCGCCGATGCATTCGCTATGGGTGACCAGCAACAGGTTGCGCCCGGCAATCTTGCGTGCCGGCAGGTCATGCGCGAGGGCGGTGCCACACAAGGTCAAGCGGTCGGGTAACACGTGGACGTCGCCGAACATGAACTGCGAAGTTTGCACGGTACGCGTGGTGGGGCTGCTCAACACATCGCTGTGGGACATGCCCAGGGTATGGAATGCGCTACCCACCGCCACTGCCGAGACACTGCCGGGGCGGGTCAAGCCATCGACAGGGCCCAGGCACGGATTGCTGGAGCGGTCGCAGCGTTCTTCATGGCGCACCAGCACGATCAGGTTGCCACTGCGCCAGGCTGCCAGGGCCCCGGAAGTGACCAGGCGATTGTCGACGCCCAGGTTCTGCGGCGTGGTGGGCCAGAGCATGGCGCCCATCACTACAAGGCTCAGGGCGATCAGCGCACCGAAACGCAGCCCTGACTGCTTGAGGGTTTTCGCCCGGCGTTCATCCGGGCAATTCATTTCAACCACGCTCTTCACCCTGGCACCTGAGGTACAGCTGTTTGTGTTGCCGGGCAATGTAGGGGCAGGGGCGTGGTCGGCCAGTGAAATCGATGTGAAAAAATTGCCTTGGCGGTGACGGTCTTTCGCACATTCATCTTAAAAAATACTGTACATATATACAGTCACATCCTACAGTCCATCCCAGGTGAACGGATTTCACCGCGCACCGACGCCACAATTTTTTAACTATGGATGGATAAAAAATGAAATCGAAAAAAGCCTTTATGCTGGGCGCGGCCATGGCGGCCTCCTGCTTCGTTTCGGCCTTTGCCCTGGCCGAGCAGTACCCTTCGCAAGCCCCCGCCAAACTGTCCGCCCAGGCGGTCAAGCAAGCGGTGGACCAGGCGCTTAAAGTGGGGGGCAAGGTTGAGTCCTCGAAGCTTTCGGCCGAACTTACGCAAAAACTCAAGGCGGCCAAGGCGGGTAAGGCCAAGGCGCTGGCAAGCAAGGCCGCAGCCAGCAGCGTGCCGGTGGACACGCGGGTTGATGAGCTGAAAAAACCTGGCGAGAAGCAGTTGCAAGGTGCAGCGATTGCCGCTTTCACTCCCTTGTTCCCAACCCTGGATATCAACACCCTGTACACCGTCAGCGGTGTGGAAACCGGGGCGCAAGTGGCCCACCACTTCAACCTCGCGCAAAGCGCGCGCATCCAGGTTCAGCTGCTGAACCAGAGCGCCGGTACCGATATGTCGTTGAGCCTGTTCCATGACGACGGCCAGGGTAACCTGACGCTGGCGGGCACCTCTGATAACGCCGGCAGCGCCGATGAATACCTCAACGGCGTGATGCCTGCCGGCGATTACTACTGGTACATGGTGGCCAACACCGCGAGCAATTCGCAGTTCAGTTTTGGCGTGGCGGTGGACAGCAACATCGACGCCTTCGAGCCCAACGACACCGCGCAAACCGCGTTCGCCTTGCCAGACGCGCTGAACCAGGTGGCCGGCAACCTCGACAGCGTCAACGATGTCGATTACTTCGACTTCACCGCGCTGCGCGGCCAGGGCGTGGGCATGTTCCTTGGCGATGACGGTGCGGGCACCCGCAACCAGTGGATTTTCGAGCGCTTCGATGGCAATAACTGGGTGGTGATCCAGCCAAACAACACCTCCACGTACCCCAACCTCACGCCTGGCTACACCGTCAAGGTGCGGGTACGGGCCAACCCGGCAGTGGCGCTCAACCCGCAGGCGCGATACATCTTGTCCTTTGGCTCGGCACCACGACTGAACCAGAACAATGTGAATGGCGACAACGTGGTGCGCATTCCCAGTTCGATCATGCAACTGGCCACCCAGGCCTCCCGTAGCCTGAGCTGGAGCACCCAATGGTCGGACAGCACCGGTGAGCCGCTGCGCGGCGTGACCCCGGTGCTGCGGGTCGACAAACGCTTCGATAACACCATCAACTACCACTGGGTCGACTACGAGGCCAAGACCGGTATCACCGGCGCAGCCTCCGGCAACGTCGACCTGGGCACCTGCTCCGGCGATCTGAATGTGGTCTACCCGGACAGCTCGTCCGGCCAGACGTACAACTGGCGGACCTGGTTCAACATGGGCGGCTGGCGCATCGAGCTCAAGGAGTTCCCGGGTGTTGGTGTAGGCGGCAATATCACGCAGTACGTAAGCCTGGGGCATATCTGCAGCCAGACCATCGTGCGCTAACCAGAAAGCGGCTTGCCGGCGCCCGCCGGCAAGCCAGCTTCTACAGGGCCAGTTTCAGCGGCAAGCGGGCCATGCTGGTGTTCTTCAGCGAGCCCAGGTACAGCCATTCACCGTGTTCGCGGGCGCTGGTAATGGGTGAGTAGTTGCCCGCGCTACCATCCTGCAGGTTGGCGACCACCTGGCCATGCACATCCAACCCCAGCACAAAGGCTTTGCGCTCGATGGGCTTGGGCACCACCATCAGCGCCCGCACCATCATCTTGCGTATCGCGGGGTAACCGGCCAAGCCATCGAGCAGGGGGTTACGCGGCGAATACAGCGCCACCCAGAACCGATCCCGGCCGTTGAAGGTGAGGTTGTCCGGCAGCCCCGGCAGGTTGTCGATAAACAGATCGTGGGTGCCAGCCTTGTCGCCCTTGAGCCAAAAGCGGCTGATGCGATAGGCCCCGGTTTCATTGACCAGCACATAGCTTTCATCCGGCCCCAGCGCCACGCCGTTGGCAAATTGCAGGTGGTCCAGCAGCACCTCGGTCTGGCCGTTGCTGAAGTCATAACGCAACAACCGGCCATCGCCCCCGTGCTCGATCACCGCTTCACCATCCTGGCCATAGCCCCAGCGGCTCGACGCGTCGCTGAAGTAGGCGTAGCGCCCGGCAGCATCCACCGTTACATCATCGGTAAAGCCGAAGGGCAGGCCATTGGCACTGGTGCTCAGGGTGCTCAGTTGGCGCTGGCCGTCCAATGCCAGCAGGCCCTTGACCCCATCGGCAATGATCAGGCGCCCGTCCGGATGCTGCGCCAGGCCCAGCGGGCGGCCGCCGGTGTTGACCAGCACGTCCAGGGTGTTGCTGTCTGGCGCGGTGCGGATGATTCGCCCGTCATGCAGGCCGGTAACCAGTAAACCCTGGGCATCCACCAGCAACGCCTCGGGCCCGGCGATGCCCTGGGCACCAACCCGCTGGACATCCTTCAGGCGCTGGTTTTCGCTGTAGGGCCCATCCTGCATGGATGGCGCCTTGGGCGCAGCCCAATTGACTGGCTGCACCTCGGTGGGCATCAGCAGCAAAAAGGCGGCGACAAGGATCAACACCAGCAACAGCAGATGACGGATTGTTTGGCTCATGGTGCTTCCCGCGGGTCTTTGGAGGAGGGTGTGGCGGGCTCCCAGTGCAACGTGCCGAACAGATAGTCCATCAGCGGCAGCACGATGTTGAAGTTGCGCCCTTGCATCAACTCACGGCGGTGATGCAGTGCGTGCAGCTGGTGCATGTGCCGGATCCACGGCAAGCGGGCCAGGGGATGCGCGGCAGGCAGGTGCTCGCAGGCGTGGAAGGTTTCGTAGAGCAGGTAACCGAGGATCATGCACCCGGCGAACAACCCGGCGACGTTGGGGTTGAACTGCTTGAGCAGCCACCAGGCGGGGAGGGTGATGGCCAGGCTGTGGAGGACGATCAACCAGGCCGGAAACAGGATCACCCGCCAATCCCTGGGGCTGTCATAGGTCATATGGCCGGGGGTGAAAAAGCTGTGGTGGTCGCCGGTATGGCGCGCATAGAACAGCTTGGCGAGGCCGTGTTTATGATGGCCGAGGTGACGGTGGACGAGGTAGATGCACAGATTGAAAAACACCAGTGTCAGGGGAATGGTCAGCCATTCCCAGGCCTGGATGTGCTGGGTGCTGCCCCAGGCCAGGAGGATGCAGAACAAACCGTAGATCAGCACAAAACCGGCATGCAGCCACGGGTTGTAGCGCGGATGGACCGCGGCACGGTAGCGGTGGCGAAAGGCCTCGGTGGGATGGGTCATGGCGCAGCCTGTTGTATTTTTTATTGGTGAGTGAGCTTAGCCCGGCCTGCCGATTTTGCGAACTGAGCTTGCCCCTGTAGGAGCCGGCTTGCCGGCGATGGCGCCAGCCAGAACACCCACAACGTCAAATAATGCCCCGTCATCGTGAAAGACCATCGCCAGCAAGCCGGCTCCTACAGGGAAAGCGCAAGGGGCTTGCGCCAGCCTCATTTCCTTGTTAGCTTCTGGCAAAATGTTAACGATAACATTTGCTCTAAAAATAAAAACAAAACAGAGACCCACGCCATGAAAATGCTTCGCAAAACCCTGTGTTTGTTGGCTTTAAGCATCTCCACCGTCGCCCTGGCCGACACCAAACCTGCCCCCATGCGCATCGGCGCATCCTTCCAGGAAATCAACAACCCGTACTTCGTCACCATGAAAGACGCCCTGCAAGAAGCGGCGGCGACCATCGGTGCGCAATTGATCATCACCGATGCCCGCCACGATGTGTCCAAGCAAGTCAGTGACGTCGAAGACATGCTGCAAAAGGGCATCGATATCCTGCTGATCAACCCCACGGATTCGGTTGGCGTGCAGTCCGCCGTCAAGTCGGCCCACGCAGCAGGTGTCGTGGTGGTGGCGGTGGATGCCCAGGCCGATGGCCCGCTGGATTCCTTCGTCGGCTCAAAGAACTTCGACGCCGGTTTCCAGGCCTGTGAATACCTGGCCAAGAACATCGGTGACAAAGGCAATATCGCGATCCTCGACGGCATTGCCGTAGTGCCGATCCTGGAGCGGGTCCGCGGCTGCAAGGAGGCCGTGGCCAAGCATCCGGATATCAAGATCGTCAGCATCCAGAACGGCAAGCAAGAGCGTGACCAGGCGCTGACCGTCACCGAAAACATGCTCCAGGCCCAGCCCACCCTCAAGGGGATTTTCAGCGTCAATGACAACGGCTCCCTCGGCGCACTGTCGGCCATCGAGGCCAGCGGCATGGACGTCAAGCTGGTCAGCGTCGATGGTGCGCCGGAAGCGATCAAGGCCATCCTCAAGCCGGGCAGCAAGTTCATCGCCACCTCGGCGCAGTACCCGCGCGACCAGATCCGCCTGGCCCTGGGCATTGCCCTGGCCAAGAAGTGGGGCTCACACGTGCCCGCCAGTATCCCGGTGGATATCGCCCTGATCGACCAGGCCAAGGCCAAGGACTTCAGCTGGTAAACCGTCCACGCCCCGCGTCAATCGTGGGGCGCGGGGCTCCCTTCTGAACGAGAGGTCGGCGGCATGAGCAGTCTTTTGCAACTGGAAAACATCTGTAAACGCTACCCCGGGGTGCAGGCCCTCAAGTCCATCAACCTGCAAGTGGAGCGTGGCGAGATTCATGCCTTGCTCGGGGAAAATGGCGCGGGTAAATCGACCCTGATGAAAATCCTCGGCGGGGTCGAGCACCAGGACGAAGGGCGCATCCTGATCGATGGCCAGGCGCAGCAGTTCGCGACCTATCGTGATGCGATTGCCGCCGGCATCGGCATTGTGTTCCAGGAGTTCAGCCTGATTCCCTACCTCACGGCGGTAGAAAACATCTTCCTCGGCCATGAACTGAACAACCGCTTCGGCCTGCTGCGCAAGCGCGATATGCAGCAAGCCGCCCAGGCACTGTTCCAACGGCTTGGGGTGAGCATCGACCTGCAATGCCCGGTCAAGCACCTGAGCGTGGCCGAGCAGCAGTTTGTCGAGATCGCCAAGGCCCTGGCCCTGGATGCGCGGCTGCTGGTGCTCGATGAACCCACCGCGACCCTCACGCCAAGCGAGGCCGAACTGCTGTTCGAGATCATGCGCGAACTCAAGCGCCAGGGTGTGGCGGTGATTTTCATCTCCCATCACCTGGAAGAAATTTTCCAGGTGTGCGACCGCATCAGCGTGTTGCGCGACGGCGGCAATGCCGGCGTCACCGACGTGGCCGACAGCGACATCGACCGCCTGGTGGAAATGATGGTCGGCCGGCGCTTGGAGTGCAGTTTCCCAGCCAAACCCAGCACCGAGCGCGGGCCGTTGCTGCTGGAGGTCAAGGACATCCAGCTCAAGCGCAATGGCCCGCACAATAGCTTCCAACTGCACCAGGGCGAGATCCTCGGTTTTGCCGGGCTGGTCGGCTCGGGCCGCACCGAGCTGGCCCTGGGCATGATGGGCGCGCTGGCGTCGGTGACCAAGGACGTATGGCTGCGCGGGGTAAAGGTCAGCCTCGACGACCCGGCCCAGGCCCTGGCCCATGGGATCGGCCTGTTGCCGGAAAGCCGCAAGAGCGAGGGCCTGATCACCGATTTCAGCATTCGTGAAAACATCTCTATCAACAACCTGCACAAGTACCAGGGCGCCAGCGGCCTGATCGACAAGGGCAAGGAGTGCGCCAGTGTCGATGAGCTGATGCAGCAGCTGTCGATCAAGGCGCCGAGCGGCGAAAGCCGGGTATTCAACCTCAGTGGCGGCAACCAGCAAAAAGTGGTGATCGCGCGCTGGATCAACCATCACTGCGACGTGCTGGTATTCGACGAACCCACCCGTGGCATCGACGTCGGCGCCAAGGCGCAGATCTACGCGCTGATGCGCAAACTCACCGAGCAAGGCTACGCAATCATCATGATTTCCTCCGAACTGCCGGAAATCATCGGCATGTGCGACCGCGTCGCCGTGTTCCACAAGGGCGCCATCGTCAAGGTACTGGAAGCGTCTGCCGTCAACCCACAAGAGGTCATGCGCCATGCAACAGGGGGCTCAAGTGAATACGTCCATTAACCGCGCAGGCACCCAGGGGCTACGCCCGAACCTGGCGCGGCTGGTGCGCTCGCCGGCGTTTTATCCGTTTATCGGGCTGTTGTTGGTCACGGCGGTGATGATCGTGGCCAGCGATAACTTCCTCACCGCCAGCAACCTGTCCAACATCGCCCGTCAGGTGTCGATCAACGCGATCATCGCGGTGGGCATGACCTGCGTGATCCTCACCGGTGGCATCGACTTGTCGGTGGGGCCGGTGATGGCCTTGTCCGGCACCTTGACCGCCGGGCTGATGGTCGCGGGCCTGCCGCCGGGCCTGGCGATTGGCGCCGGGCTGCTGATTGGCGTGGCGTTTGGTATCGGCAACGGGTTGTTCGTGGCGTACCTGCATATGCCGCCGATCATCGTCACCCTGGCGACCATGGGCATCGCCCGTGGCTTTGGCCTGATGTACACCGATGGCTACCCGATTTCCGGGCTGCCGGAGTGGTTCGGCTTCTTTGGTCGCGCCAGCCTGCTGGGGATCCAGGTGCCGATCCTGATCATGCTGGTCACCTACCTGGTGGCCTATGTGCTGCTGCAACACACGCGCATCGGTCGCTACATCTACGCCATTGGCGGCAACGAAGAAGCGGTGCGCCTGTCCGGGGTGCGCGCGGCGCGTTTCAAATTGCTGGTGTATGGCATCAGCGGCTTGACCGCAGCGATTGCCGGGCTGGTGCTGACCTCACGCCTGATGAGCGGCCAGCCCAACGCCGGCATCGGTTTTGAGCTGGATGCGATTGCCGCGGTGGTCCTGGGCGGTGCCTCGATTGCCGGTGGGCGCGGGGTGATTGTCGGCACCTTGCTTGGCGCCATGCTGCTGGGCGTGTTGAACAATGGCCTGAACATGCTCGGGGTCTCGCCCTATGTGCAGAGCGTGATCAAGGGCGCAATTATTTTGCTGGCGATCTTTATCAGCCGTCAGCGCCACAAGTAAAAAAACGCAGTACCTCAACGCGGCCGCCGTGGCCGCGACGGGCTCTCTCATCTTCAATAAAGGTCAGTACCTCATGGATAAGCACACCCAAATGCAAGCCGTCGTCTGCCACGGCCCCAAAGACTACCGCCTGGAGCGCATCAGCAAACCCCAGGCGCGGCCCAATGAACTGGTGATCCGCATTGCCGCCTGCGGGATCTGCGCCAGTGACTGCAAATGCCACTCGGGCGCGGCGATGTTCTGGGGCGGCGATAACCCGTGGGTCAAGGCGCCGGTGGTGCCGGGGCATGAGTTTTTCGGCTATGTGGAGCAAGTGGGCGAGGGCGCCGAGGAACACTTCGAGGTCAAGGTCGGCGACAAGGTGATCGCCGAGCAGATCGTGCCCTGTGGCAAGTGCCGCTTCTGCAAGTCCGGCAAGTACTGGATGTGCGAGGTGCACAACATCTTCGGCTTCCAGCGCGAAGTGGCCGAAGGCGGCATGGCCCAGTACATGCGCATCCCCAAGACCGCCATCGTGCACAAGATTCCCGAGGCGGTGTCCCTGGAGGATTCGGCGTTGATCGAGCCCATGGCCTGCGCGATCCATACGGTCAACCGTGGCGACCTGCAACTCGATGACGTGGTGGTGATTGCCGGCGCCGGTACCCTGGGCCTGTGCATGGTGCAGGTGGCTGCGCTGAAGACCCCGAAAAAACTGGTAGTGATCGACATGGTCGACGAACGCCTGGAGTTGGCGAAGAAATACGGCGCCGATGTAGTGATCAACCCCGCCCGGGACGACGCCCGCGCGATCATCAATGGCCTGACCGACAACTACGGCTGCGACGTGTATATCGAGACCACCGGCGTGCCGGCCGGCGTGACCCAGGGCCTGGAGTTGATCCGCAAGCTGGGGCGTTTTGTCGAGTTCAGTGTGTTCGGCGCCGAGACCAGTGCCGACTGGTCAATCATTGGCGACCGCAAGGAACTGGACGTACGCGGCGCGCACCTGGGGCCGTATTGCTACCCGGTGGCCATCGACCTGTTCGAGCGTGGCCTGGTGACGTCCAAGGGCATCGTCACTCATGACTTTCCGCTGGATAACTGGGCCGAAGCGTTCGACCTGGCCAACTCGGTGAAGTCGATCAAGGTGCTGCTCAAGCCGGGGCAATGAGTATGAAATACGTGATTGGCGTGGACATTGGCACCCAGAGCACCAAGGCGCTGTTAGTGGATGGCGAGGGGCGGATCATCGCCCAGCACAGCCAGGGCTATCGCGTGGACACGCCAAAAGTGCGCTGGGCCGAGCAATGGCCACAGGTCTGGCTGGACGCGGTGCAGGCCTGTGTGGCCGAGTGCATGGGCAAGGCCGGGGTCGCCAAAGAACAGGTCAAGGCGCTGTGCATCAGCAGCCTGTACGGCGGCTCGGGGATAGCCGTGGATGGCGCCATGAAACCGTTGCACCCCTGCCTGATCTGGATGGACCGCCGCGCCGGCGAACAGGTGGCCTGGGTGCGCGAGCAGGTCGACCTGGAGCGCCTGTTCGCGGTCACCGGCAACTCGCTGGACAGCTACTACGGTTTCACCAAAATGCTCTGGCTCAAGCAGCACCAGCCCGAGGTCTGGGCCAACACCCGCTACCTGTTGCCGCCCAACAGCTACATCAATTACTGCCTGACCGGTGAGGTGGCGGTGGATCACAGCAGCGCCGGCAATATCGGCGGGGTCTACGACGTGGTGGCGCGCGGCTGGTCGGCCGAGATGCTGGCGGCGCTGGATATCCCGTTGGCGATGATGCCCGAGCGCCTGCTGTATTCGGGCGAAGTGGTGGGCGGCCTGCTGCCGGAATGGGCACAACGCCTGGGCCTGGCGGCGGGCATGCCGGTGCTGGCCGGGGGCGTCGATGCGGCCATGGCGACCCTGGCGGCCGGTGTCACCCAGCCGGGCAACCACGTGGCGATGATCGGCACCAGCATGTGCTGGGGCTACCTCAACCAGCAGGTGGATGCCCGGCATGGCCTGGTGAGCATGCCCCATGTCTACAACGGCCAGCAGGACCTGTACATCTTTGGCGGCGCGATTACCGCCGGGGCCTCGGTGAGCTGGTTTCGCGAGCAGTTCTGCCAGGCCGAGGAGCAACAGGCGCGGGACACCGGCCAGGACAGCCTGTGGCTGCTGGAACAGAGCGCGCGCCAGATCCCGGCGGGCAGTGAAGGGCTGTTGTTTTTGCCGTACCTGATGGGTGAGCGCAGCCCGGTGTGGGATGACCAGGCCAGCGGCAGTTTTGTCGGCCTGAACCTGTATCACAGCCGCATCCACCTGTACCGCGCGGTGCTCGAAGGCGTGAGTTTTGCCCTGCGGCACAACATCGAGGCGGGCATGCGCGGCGCCCATTCACTGGACCCTCGGCTGATCGTGGTGGGTGGCGCGAGCCATTCGGATTTGTGGATGCAGATTATCGCGGATGTCACCTGTTACCCGGTGTACACCATCGTCCAGGAAGTGGAGGCGGCGCTGGGCGCGGCGTTGTTGGCGGCGCATGCGGTGGGGTTGGTGGACGAGGGGCAGATGGCGCAGGGGTGGGTGCAGTTGGAGCTGCGGGCTGAGCCTGGGGCTGAGAATGTACAGGCGTATGACCGGGCGTTTGCGGACTACCTGAAGCTGTATCCGGCACTCAAGCCGGTGATGCACAGCCTGCAAACGAGTTAAGTGAACACGGACCAAAATGTGAGAGCTGGCTTGCCTGCGATAGCGGTGTATCGGTCACCAATGTGTTGGCGCACACGCCGCCATCGCCGGCAAGCCAGCTCCCACATGAGCTCTCTATTGCTTTGGGATATTCATTGATGACCACCACCTTCGATTTCACCCACCAACGCATCCTCGTCACCGGCGCCACCAGCGGCATTGGCCGGGAAATCGCCCTGCAACTGATCGCCAGCGGCGCCCAGGTCTGCGCCATCGGCCGTGACGCCCAGGCCCTGTCCCTATTGGGCTGTGAAACCCTGTGCCTGGACATCGCCAACAGCGCCGCCCTGGACCTGGCCCTGAAGGACCTGCCGCCGATGCACGGCCTGGTCAATTGCGCCGGGATCTCGCGCCTGGAACCGGCAGCGGCGATCAGCAGCGCCGCCTTCGACCACGTGATGAACGTCAACGCCCGCGCCGCCGCGCAAGTCGCCAGCCGGGTGGCGGCGGCGATGATTGCGGCAGGTATCGCCGGCAGTATCGTCAACGTCTCCAGCCAGGCCTCGCTGGTGGCGCTGGACGATCATCTGGGCTATTGCGCGTCCAAGGCCGCCCTGGATGCGATCACCCGTGTGCAATGTGCCGAATGGGGACGTTTCGGGATCCGGGTCAACAGCGTCAACCCCACCGTGACCCTCACGCCCATGGCGCAACAGGCCTGGGCCGACCCGGCCAAGCGCGACCCGGCCCTGGCGGCGATTCCCCTGGGGCGCTTTGCCCAACCCCGGGAAGTGGCGTTGCCGGTGCTGTTTTTGTTGAGTGACGCGGCGAGCATGATCAGCGGGGTCAGCCTGCCGATCGATGGCGGCTACACCAGCCGCTAGCCGTTCTCCAGCTTGCCGGCGATCACCACCTTGTCCCGGGGTTTGTACGGGTCTTGCAGGCGGTCGAGCAACAGGCGCACCGCACTGCTGCCGGCCAGCGACGCATCGTGGGCCACGCAGGCAATCGGCACGCCGAAGATATCGGCAAACGGCAGGCGGTCGATGCCGCAGATGGTCAGGCTGTCGTGGGGGATATTGTGCATGCGCAAGGCGCGCAGGGCGCCCAGGGTGATCAACTGGTTGAAGCCCATGATCGCATCCGGCGCGCAGTGGGCGGCCAGGTAGTCGAGGGTGTGCAGGTAGGAGGGCATCAAGGTGTAGTCGCCGGCGCACACTTGGACCTGCACCTGGGGATGCTCGGCGAGCACTTCGCGCAGGCCCTTGAGGCGCTCTACGGTGATGCGCGAATGCTCGGGCCCGGTCAGCACCAGCAGGCGCTTGAGCGCAGGGTTGTGGCGCAACAGGTACTGCGCGGCCTCGATCCCGCTGTGGTAGTTGTCCAGCACCACGCGGCTGAACGGGCTGTCGTGGATCGTGCGGTCGAGCAGCACCACCGGGGTCTTGCCGTTGCCCAGGCGCTCCAGGTAATCGGGCTGGTAGTCGGGCTCGTCGGAGACCGGCGAGAGGATGATCCCCGCCACGCGATAACCTAGCAGGGTGTCCACGGCCTTGCTTTCCAATTCCTCCAGCTCGTCGGTGTCCACCAGCATGATGGTGTAGCCGTGCTTTTTCGCCTCGCGGGAAATTGCCTTGATCATTTCGCTGTAGAACGGGTTGTCCACTGACGCGGTGATCACCCCGATGATCAGGCTTTCACTGCGCTTGAGACCGCGGGCGAAGGCGTTGGGCACGTAGTCCAGCTCGCGCGCCACCTCAAGGATCCGCGCCAGGGTGGCGGGCTTGACCAGGTCGGGTTTGCTCAACGCCCGCGACACCGTGATGGTGGTCATGTTGACCCGTTTGGCGATGTCGCTGATGGTGACGGATTTTTTCTTGTTCATCGGCAGGTGGGACCAGGAGAAAACATCAGGAGGCTAACATGGGCACCGGTTCAAAGCACCGGATCCCAACGCTGTGACCAATCGCTCTCGGCCTTGACCACCCCGCGCAGCAGCACCAGGGCCTGTTGCAGGATCGCCGAATCACGCTCGCGCGAGTACACAAGGTAAGTCGGGAAACTGAACTCCGGGGCCTTGGGCACGCGTTCCATCACCCCGCTTTCAAGGTAACTCTGCACCACCCGCGTGCGGAAATAACCGCTGCCGCCATTCTCCAGGATGTACTGCAAGGCCAGCGGCCCGAGGTTGAAACTCACGGCGGCGCGGGCCTTGTCCGGTAGGGCGGCGTCGTGTTGCTGGCGAAAGCCCGGGCCCCAGTCGATATACACATAGGGATCTGTACGGCTGGCCAGGCGCACCAGGATCAGTTTTTCCTCCAGCACCTGCTCCACCTGCAACCCCGGCCAGTACTGCGGCTGGAACACCAGCGCGGCGTCCAGCACGCCCAACTCCAGCTGGCGCAACAGGTATTCACCGTCACGCACTTCGGTGCGCAGCGCATGGCTGGGGATGTGTTCGCGCAGGGCCTTGGCCCAACCGAGCATCAACGGGTTGCACAGGCTGACTTCGCCGCCGATATGCAGCACATTGCGATAACCCTCGGGCAACGGCAGGTCACGGCGCGCCGCTTCCCAGGTTTGCACCAGTTGATTGGCATACACCACAAACGCCTCGCCATCGGCCGTCAACCGCGCCCCGGCGCGGTTGCGCACAAACAGGGTGCTGTCGAGCTGGCTTTCGAGCTTTTGCACGCGAGCGGTGATGGCGGTCTGGGTGACGTGCAGCTTCTCGGCGGCTGCGGCCAGGCTGCCGCAGCGGGTGATTTCGAGGAAAGTGCGTGCCAGTTCGATGTCCATGTCGGCTCCGGAGGGGGTGGAGGGGCATTGTAGTGTGACAATCGCATATCGGTCTGTGAAATGCGCTTCAATGTGGGAGCTGGTTTGGCTTGGCTGCGATGGGCATGAGTCTCTACGCCGCTCGCACTTTTGGGTGTGTGTACATATCCGTTGCTGCGGTCATGGCCACTTAGGGTTCCGCCCTTACGGCGGCTCACTTTGGAAAAGCCCCAAAGTAAGCAAAGGGCTCTTGCCCCACCACTCGGCACCTCGCCTAGGCTCGGTGTGCCCGTCATCCGACATTGATTTGGGGGGCCGCCGCGATGGGCCATCCATGGCCCAGCGCGGCTAAACCGGCGTCCTGCCGGGTTACCCCCCAAATCAATATCGGATGACGGCCAGCGTGGTTTGACGGGGCGCCTAAGATCAAAATCACAAGCAACGCGAGGCGGCCTGACAGCCGACCTGATCATCGAGGCGTACGCGTACCCTGTAGGAGCTGGCTTGCCTGCGATAGCGGTGTATCAGTCGATGAATCTGTTGGCAGACCTGCCGCCATCGCAGGCAAGCCAGCTCCTACAGGGGAATGCAGCTTCGCGCTCTGGCTTTGCTGTTGCCCTGCTTTTGATCTGGCTTTTGATCTCAGGCGCCCCGTCAAACCACGATGGCCGCAGGCAGGTATTGCGCAGTGGGCACCCCGGCAGGATGCCGGGGTAGCCGCGACACGGCCATGGATGGCCGATCGCGGCGGGCCCACGGAGCAATGCCTGACTGCGGGCATGCCGAGCCTAGGCGAGGCACCGAGTGGTGGGGCAAGAGCGTTTTGCTTACTTTTGCGCTCTTCAAAAGTGAGCCGCTGTAAGAGCGGAACCCTAAGTGGCCGTGACCGCAGCAACGGATATGTACACAACCCCAAGAACCATCAAAAAATTGTGTAGATACCCATGCGCATCGCAGCCAAGCCAGCCCCCCCATTTGCTTGGGAGTCAGCCCAAGTCTTTCGGCGCCTGCAAGTGCTGGGTCGGGAATGCCTGGGCGTATACCTGGCACACCCGCAACACCTGCTCATCGGCAAACCGCGCACCCACCACATGCAAGCCCACCGGCAATCCATTGGCCGCCAACCCGCACGGCACCGAGGCCGCCGGCTGCTGGGTGAGGTTGAACGGATAGCTGAACGGCGTCCACTCCATCCATTCGCCCAGCCCAGAGCCCGGTGGCACGTTATGCCCGGCATCAAAGGCGGTGATCGGCAGCATCGGCGAGACCAGTAGGTCGTAGTGCTCATGAAACGCCGCCATGCGCGCCACCAATGCCGCCCGGGCTTCCAGGGCCGCGTTGAAGTCGCCCAGGCTGAGGCGTTCGCCCTGTTGCGCAATGCGCAGCAGGCCGGGGTCGAGCAGGTCGCACTGGGCGCCGCTCAACTGCCCGGTCAGGCGCGCCGCGCCGGCGAACCACAGGGTGTTGAACACCTCCAGCGGGTCGCTGAACCCCGGGTCGATCTGTTCCACATGCGCCCCCAGTTGCACCAGGCCCGCGACTGCCTGCGCGACCACCTTGGCCACCTGCGGGTCGACGTCCACGTAGCCAAAATCAGGGCTGTAGGCGATGCGCAGGCCCTTGAGGTCCGTGCCCGGCGTGAGCCATGGCGTGTTGCGCGGCGCGCCGATCAGGCCGTCACGGGCGTCCGGTTGGGCCACGGTTTGCAGCATCAGCACTGCATCTTCCACGGTGCGGGTCATCGGTCCCAGGTGCGAGAGGATCGTCATCGAGCTGGCCGGCCATTGCGGCACGTAGCCAAAGGTCGGCTTGATGCCGAAGGTGCCGGTAAAGGCGCAGGGAATGCGGATCGAGCCGCCGGCATCGCTGCCCTGGTGCAACACGCCAAGGTTCAGCGCCGCCGCCGCGCCCGCGCCGCCGGACGAACCACCGGCCGTGGTGCGCGTGTCCCAGGGGTTGCGGGTGATGCCGTACAGCGGGTTGTCGGTCACGCCTTTCCAGCCGAATTCCGGGGTGGTGGTCTTGCCCAGCAACACTGCACCGGCCTTGCGCATAAACGCCGAAAAAGGCGCATCGACGTCCCACGGCCCGGTGGCGGATGAGGTGCGTGAGCCCTTGCGCGTGGGCATGCCGGCCGTCAGGGTCAAATCCTTGATCGACGCCGGCACTCCGTCCAGCGCACCGCAGGGTTGGCCCTTGAACCAGCGCTGTTCCGAGGCCCGTGCGGCGTTCAAGGCGCCCTCGGGGTCGACGTGGCAGTACGCGTTGACCACCGGGTTGTAGCGCTCGATACGCAGCAACGTGTCTTCGGTCACTTCCACCGGCGACAGGCTTTTATCGCGGTAGCGTGCCAGCAGTTGCACGGCCGTCAGGTTGGCGATATCAGTCATGCCGCGGGACCTCCCTGGGCTGCGTTGACCATGGCCCGCAGTAACACCGCGCAGCCGGCGGCCAAATCATCCGGCGCGGCATTTTCGATTTCGTTGTGGCTGATGCCGCCTTCGCACGGCACAAAAATCATCCCGGCCGGGCCCAGTTCAGCGACAAAAATTGCGTCGTGCCCGGCGCCGCTGACAATGTCCATGTGGCTCAGGCCCAGCACCTGGGCGGCATCGCGCACGGCGTTGACGCAGGTGGGATGAAAGTCCAGCGGTGGGAAGTCGGCGGTGGGCGTCAGTTCATAGCTCAAGCCATGCTGCTGGGCTGTGGCCTCGATCACCTGGCGCACTTCATCGACCATGGCCTGCAGCTTGTCGGCATGCAGGTGGCGCAGGTCGATGGTCATCTGCACTTGGCCTGGGATCACGTTGCGCGAGCCCGGATGCAGGGTCAGGCAGCCGACCGTGCCGCAGGCGTGAGGTTGCTGTTGATGGGCAATGCGGTTGACCGCGCTGACCACCTGCGCGGCACCCACCAAAGCATCCTTGCGCAGGCGCATGGGCGTGGGGCCGGCGTGGGCCTCGACGCCGGTGAACGTCAGGTCGAACCACTTCTGGCCCAGGCAGCCCATGACCACGCCAAGGGTGATGGCCTGATCTTCCAGCACCGGGCCCTGCTCGATATGCGCCTCGAAATAGGCGCCCACCGGGTGCCCGAGTACCGCGCGCGGGCCGGCGTAGCCAATGCGCTGCAACTCGGCGCCCACCGACAGGCCTTGCTCGTCCTGCTTGTCGAGGGTCTCCTGCAGGTCGAATTTGCCGGCAAACACTCCCGAACCCATCATGCACGGCGGGAAGCGCGAGCCTTCTTCGTTGGTCCACACCACCACTTCAATCGGCGCTTGGGTCTGGATCTGCAAGTCATTCAGGGTGCGGATCACTTCCAGGCCGGCCATCACCCCATAGCAGCCGTCGAACTTGCCGCCGGTGGGCTGGGTGTCGATATGGCTGCCGGTCATCACCGGTGGCAGGTACGGGTTAAGTCCGGCGCGGCGGGCAAAAATATTGCCGATCGCATCCACAGTGACGCTGCACCCGGCCGCCGTACACCACTGCACAAACAGGTCGCGGGCCTGGCGGTCGAGGTCGGTCAGGGCCAGGCGGCACACGCCGCCCTTGGCCGTGGCGCCGAGTTGGGCCAGGTCCATCAGCGACTGCCACAGGCGGTCGCGGTTGATCAGCGGGGCGTTGCTCTTGAGCGGTTGCGCAAAACTATTCATCAGCAGTCTCCGGTCAGGCACTCAGGGCCAGGTAGCGGTTCTTGATCGTCGGGTCGGCGCGAAAGGCCTCGGCGCTGCCTTCGTAGACCACGCGGCCCTGTTCGAGCACGTAGTGGCGGTCGGCAAGCTTGTCGCAGACCAACAGGTTCTGCTCCACCAGCAACACCGGCAGGCCGTCCTCCTTGATCTTGCGCAGGATCTTCACCAGTTCGTCGACGATCACCGGGGCCAGGCCTTCGGTGGGTTCGTCGAGGATCAGCAGCTTGGGATCGTTGAGCAGGGCGCGGGCGATGGCCAGCATCTGTTGTTCGCCCCCGGACAACGCATGGCCGGCGTTTTTGCGCCGCTCCTTGAGGCGCGGGAACATCGCGTACACGTCCTCCATCTGCCAACGGCTGGTCTTGCGCACGGCGATGCGCAGGTTTTCTTCCACCGTGAGCAGGCGGAAGATCCCGCGGTTCTCCGGCACCAGCGCTAATCCCTGGCGGGCAATTTCAAAGATTTTCTGCCCCACCAGCGGTTTGCCGTTGAAGTGAATCTGCCCCTGGCGCGGGCAGATAATCCCCAGGATGCTGCGCAGGGTGGTGGTCTTGCCGGCGCCGTTACGGCCGAGCAGGGTCACCAGTTCGCCGGGGTTGACGGTCAGGGACACGCCCTCCAGGACGTGGCTCTTGTCGTAGTAGGAATGGATATTGTCGACGGTCAGCATCAGGCGGCCTCTCCCAGGTAAGCAGTGCGTACGCGTTCGTCGGCGCGCACGAACTCCGGTGTGCCTTCGACCAGGATCTGCCCGTGGCTCATCACGGTGATGCGTTGGCTGATGGACATGACGATGCTCATGTTGTGCTCGATCAGCAGCACCGTATGGTCACGGCCCAGGTCGCTGATCAGTTGGGTCATGATCGGGATGTCGTCGATGCCCATGCCCGAAGTGGGCTCGTCGAGCATCAACAGCTTGGGCTTGGAGCAGATCGACATGCCCACCTCCAGCACCCGTTGCTGGCCGTGGGACAGTTCACCGGCCAGGGTCTCGGCGCGGGCGGTGAGTTGCAGGCGCTCCAGGACCTGGTCGGCCATCTCCAGGTGTTCGCGCTGGCTATCCACCCGCCGCCAGAAGTTCAGGGCCCGTGCGCCGTCACGGCCCTGGGCGGCCAGGCGCAGGTTTTCGCGCACGCTGAGGTTCTGGAACAGGCTGGTGAGCTGGAACGAACGGGCCATGCCCAGGCCCACACGGCCGTGGGCCGGTTTGCGCATCAGGTTCTGGCCGTCGAAGTGGATTGCGCCTGCGGTGGCCTGGCGCTCGCCGGTCAGGCAGTGAAACAGGCTGGTCTTGCCGGCACCGTTGGGGCCGATGATGGTGTGGATGGTACCGGCCTCGACCTTGAGATTGACGCCGTTGACGGCATGGAAGGCGCCGTAGGCCAGTTCCAGGTCTTTGGTTTCCAACAGGATGCTCATAGCAGCTCCTCCTTGGTCACGACGGCGGCCTTGCGGCTGCCACGCACACGTTCGAACAGCGCCGACAGGCCGCCCCACAAGCCTCCGCGCATAAAGATCACCACCAGGATCAGGATCACCCCCAGCAGCATCAGCCAGCGTGGCCACAGGTCGGAGAGAAAGTCCCCCAGCAGCACAATGGAGCCGGCGCCCAGCAATGAGCCGAACAGCGAGCCGGTGCCGCCGACGATGGTCATGATCAGGATGTTCTCCGACATCACCAGGTCGATATTGGACAGCGGCACAAAGTGCAGGAGCATGGCGTACAGCGCCCCGGCAATCCCGGTGACCGCGCCAGACAGCACAAACACCAGGATCTTGAAGTGGCGCGTGTCGTAGCCGATGGCCGAGGCGCGGGTTTCGTTTTCGCGGATCGCCATCAGCGTGCTGCCGAACGGTGACGCGATGACCCGGCGTGCGCCGATAAAGATCAGCAGGAACAGCACCGCGACAAAGCCATAGAACACCCGGGCGTCGGCCAGGGACAGCAGCACCGTGTCACCGATGCGGATTTCCGGGCGTGGCACACTGAGCAGGCCGTTGTCGCCGCCGGTCCAGTCGCTCAGGGTGTAGGCCAGGAAGTAGGCCATCTGGCTGAAGGCCAAGGTCAGCATCACGAAGTAGATGCCGGTGCGGCGGATCGCCAGGGCGCCCACCAGGAAGGCCAGGAACCCGCCGACCAGGGCCGCGCCGAGCAGCGCGCTGAACAGGCCCAGTTGCAGGTGGATCATCAGCAAGGCGGCGCAATAGGCACCGGCGCCGAAGAAGATGCCTTGGCCGAACGACAGCAGCCCGGTGTAGCCCAGCAACAGGTTGCAGGCCAGGGCGGCGAGGGCAAAGATCAGGATCTCGGTGGCCAGGGTCGCCGAGGGCAGGATCAACGGCAGGCCGATCAACACCGCCAGCACCCACAGCAACATGGCCCTGGATTGGGTCTTGGCGAACGGCAGGGGGTTTTTCTCACTCATCTCAAGCTCTCCCGAACAGGCCATAAGGGCGTACCAGAATCACCACGGCCATGGCGCCGTAGATCATCAGGCTCGCGCCTTGGGGCCACAGGGTGGTCATCAGGCTCTGCACCACGCCCACCAGCAGGCCGCCCACCAGGGCGCCGCCGAACGAACCCATGCCGCCGATCACCACCACCACGAAGGCGATGCCGAGGATCTCCGGGCCGACAAAGGGCTGGGCACCGCGCAACGGGGCAAACAGCACCCCGGCGATCCCGGCCAGGGCCACGCCAAGGGCGAAGGTCATGGAGAACAGGCGGAAAATATTGGTGCCAAGCAGGGATACCGTCTCGGTGCTTTCACTGCCGGCCCGCACCAGGGCGCCAAAGCGCGTGCGCTCCAGCAGCAGCCACAGGCCCAGGCCCACCAGCCCCGAGAACACAATCAAAAACAGGCGGTAGTAGGGGTACACGAAGTCGCCGACCACCAGTACCCCGCGCAGCAGTTCCGGCACGGCGACGCTCTTGCCCACCGGGCCCCAGATCATCACGCTGGCTTCCTGGATGATCAACGCAATGCCCAGGGTCACGAGGATCTGGAACATGTGCGGCAGGTGGTAGATGCGCTGGATCAATAATCGCTCGATCAGCCACGCCAGTGCGGCCACCACCAGCGGCGCGATCAGCAGGGCCAGCCAGAAGCTTTCGGTGAGGCTGACGACGGTGTAGCAGATGTACGCGCCCAGCAAAAAGAACGCGCCGTGGGCGAAGTTGACGAAGTTCAACAGGCCGAAAATGATCGTCAGCCCGACCGCAATCAGAAAGTAGATCATCCCCAGGCCCAGGCCGTTGAGAATCTGGAACAGGTAAAGATTGAGCATGCAGGAATCCTCCAACAGGCGGCCGCGGTCAACGGCCCTGTCGTGTGTTACCGGTGAAAGTGGGCGGATCAGCCGAGCTTGCAGCCCGTGGCTTCTACCGGTGGGAACGACTGGCCGGCGCTGAGGACTTTGGCCAGGTCATCCTTGTCGGCCATGTCGCCCGTGGCCTTGCCCACCAGCAGGTAGTAATCCTTGATCACCTGGTGGTCGCCGGCGCGGATCGTTTCCTTGCCGGTCGGGCCGTCGTAGCTCAGGCCCTGCATGGCCTTGGCCACGGTGGGGCCGTCGAAGCTGCCGGTGGCCTTGATGGTGTCGAGCATGACCTTGGTGCTGATGTAGTCGGCGGCCAGCGGGTAGGTGGGGTTGATCCCGTACTTGGCCTGGGTCAGCTTGACCAGTTCGCGGTTGAGCGGGGTGTCGACCTGGTGCCAGTACTGCGCGCCGAGGTACACGCCTTCGAGCACATCGCTGCCCAGTTCCTGGAACTGATCGAGTCCTGCGGACCACACCAGCAGCACTTTCATGCGCTCCTTGATACCGAAGTTGACGGCCTGGCGCAGGGTGTTGGAGGACTGGCTGCCGAAATTCAGCAACACCAGCACATCGGGGCGGGCGGCGATGGCGTTGGTCAGGTAGCCGGAAAATTCCTGTTCCTGCAATGAGTGATAGCTGTTGCCCACGTGCTCCAGGCCGCTTTCGGCCAGCACGCTCTTGGCGCCTTCGAGCAAGGCTTCGCCGAACACGTATTGGGGGGTGATGGTGTACCAGCGCTTGGCCTCGGGCAGCAGCTTGATCAGCGGCACCAGGGTTTCGCGGATCGCGCCATAGGTGGGCACCGACCAGCGGAAGGTCGCGCCGTTGCAGTCCTTGCCGGTGACTTCATCGGCGCCTACCGGGGTCATGAACACCCCGCCAACCTTATCGACTTCCTTGGCCACCGCCAGCGCCGAGGACGACAGGGTGCAGCCCTGGAAGAACCGCGCGCCGTCCTGGCCAATCGCCTCCTGGACCTTGCGCACCGCCTTGCCGGCGTTGCCTTCGGTGTCGATCACCTTGTAGTTCAGTGGGCGCCCGAGGAGCTCGGGGTACTGCGCCACGGCCAGGCGTGAACCCATGTCGGCAAACTTGCCATAGCTGGCAAAGGCGCCAGACATGGACTTGAGGCCGTAAAAGGTAAACGGTTCGGCGGCGAATGCCCCGCGCACGCTCAGCGGAAGGCTGAGCGCGGCGGCGGCGGTGAGGCTGGCTTTCAACAACGTACGACGCTGCATGGGGTGACTCCCTGGTTTAGTTATTGGCAGGAGTGGCAATGGCGATACGGTGGAGCACGGCCTGTGGGCAGGCCTTTTTTATTGAAGTCAAACACGGTTGAAACTGTAGGAGCTGGCTTGCCTGCGATAGCGGTTGATCAGTTGAGAAAATTTGCCTGACCGACCGCTATCGCAGGCAAGCCAGCTCCTACAGGGATTTGTGGTGTGTTCAGGAGTGGTCGAACTCCAGCAAAAAATGCGGGCTGACCTGGCCTTCCAGCGCGGTCATGTGGTGTTCGGCGTCGCACATGTGTTCATGCATCAGGCTGCGCACGGCCGCTTCATCGTTGGCACGAAACGCGCTCAACAGTTGCTTGTGATAGTCCAGGTTGGCCGCGTCGAACTGCTTGCGCTTGGGCTTGTAGGCCTTTTTCAGCACCACCAGGTCGCGCAGCAGGTCGTTGAGGAACTGCGCCATGAAACTCAGCAGCGGGTTGGGGCAGGCCCTGGCCAGCAAATTGTGGAACTCCAGTTCCGCCAGGCGTTGCTCACGCTGGCCGGCTTCGCTGTCTTCCGGGGCGCTGCAAAAGTCCACGTTGTCTTGCAGGGCGCGATAGTCGTCTTCGCTCAGGCGCCCCAGCACCGACACGGCCAGCTCCACCTCGATCACTTTGCGCAACTGGTACACCTGCTCGCCATCCAGGTGCTGGAAGTGCAGGTAGTTGCGCAAGGCACGGCTGGCCGGCTCCGTGCCGGCCTGGTTCAGGTACGCGCCACCGGTTGGGCCGGTGCGGGTGCTGACCAGGCCTTCGACCTCCAGGGCCTTGAGCGCTTCGCGGGCCGAGCCCTTGGAGCACTGGAAGCTCTCCATCAGCTCGCGCTCGGTGGGCAAGCGGTCGCCGGGCTTCAAGGCATCGGTGACGATCGAGCGCTTGACCGACTCGACAATCACATCGGAAAGCTTCTGGCGTTTGCGTCGCAGGGGGCGGCTGAGCATGGTTTTCTATTTATCGTATTAATGCGGATAAATAGCACTTAATAGGGGTTGGGACGGGGCGTCAACGGCGGGGGTCGTTTTCAGTGAAAACAGGTCGTAAATCACGTCCAGGGGCCCATGTGGGAGCGGGCTTGCTCGCGAATGCGGTGTATCAGCCGACATACCCATCACTGACCCACCGCCTTCGCGAGCAAGCCCGCTCCCACAGTTGATGTGCAGCGTTCATGAACCTTGAGCCTGGCGCAGTAATTGCGTGCCTTGGTGCTCCAGTCTTTGTGCAGGAGCACCCGAGCATGCAATTACGAGCCTTGCGGTATTTTCACGAGGTGGCGCGCTGCGCCTCGTTGCGTAAGGCGGCCGAGCGTTTGTACGTCACGCCCACTGCCGTCAGCCGGCAGATCGAACACCTGGAACACTTCTTTGGCGCCGCGCTGATTGAGCGCGGCCCGCGCGGTATCCGCCTGACGGTAGAGGGCGAGTGCCTGGCCGAGCAGGTCACCAGTACCCTGCGCGGCCTCGATCAGGTGCGCGATGTGATCGCCAGCCGGCAAAGCCAGGTGGCGGGTAACATCAGCATTCATGTGTCAGAAAGTATCGTTTCCACGGTACTGGCGCCGGTACTCGCGGCGTTCTACCGGGCGCACCCCAAGGTCACGTTCAATATCGTGATCGCCAGCGCCTCGGCCACTCTGGATGCACTGTGCAGTGGCGAGGCCGACCTGGGCCTGGCGTTCTATCTGCAGGAGCGGGCCGATGTGGAAGTCACCGCGCAATGCGAGTTGTGGCACCGCGTACTGGTCAGCGCCGAACACCCGTTTGCCCAGCGCGACAGCATTGAGTTGCGCGAGCTTGAAGGCCAGCCCCTGGCCATTCCCGACTCGGCGTACGGCGTGCGCCAGGCCTTGGAGGCGGCGGCGAAAAAGCGTGGGGTGACGATCCAGCCGGTGTTTACCACCAGCTCCCTGGAAGTGCAGAAAAGCCTGGCCCGGCAACGGGCGGCGGTCTTGATCCTGCCCCAGGTGGATGCCGATGCCCGCGACCTGGGTGATGGCCTGGTGGCGGTGCCAATTGCCGATGAGCACCTGGGGCGGATTCGCATTGACCTGTGCGGCTACCGCAACCGACCGCGCTCGGTGGCGGTCCTCAAATGCCAGGACATGCTGGCCAGCGCCATGCAGCGTTGCGCGCTGGTGGACTAATCGGCCAGGCAACGGGTCGACGACGGCGGCTGTCTGCCCTGGGCCAGGTAGATGCCGGCCCAGCGGTTCACGCACTGGCTGGCATCGGTGGTGGTGCTCTGTAGATAGGGGCCCTTGAGCCGCAGGGTGGCGGGCAGCGTGTCGGATGCCTGGGCGGTGCTTGCGTCGGGCTCGATCAGCACCATGCGCTCGACACGGTCGGCAAACAATTGGGCGTACTCGGCACCCAACAGATTGCCCTGGGCAATGCCCAGGAAGCTGACGCGTTGCTCCCCCAGTTGCTGGCGCACAAACTCCATGTCCCACGCCGATTGTTCGTTGGCCACGCCCTTGCGCGGGCTTAGTTCAACGACGTCGTAGAGGCGCGTCAGCGTGCGGTATGCCTCGGTGTTGTAGTACTTCCAGACGGTTGCCAGATGCACCGCGAACACCCCATGCAAATTCGCCTGGGCCGTGGCCGGTCGCGCGAAGATCACGCCCCGGCGCTCCAGGGGCTGCTGGGCACCGACCCGGGTGAGGGTCAGGCGGTAGGTGCGTGCGTCGGGGGCCTGGTGGTCCAGCGGCACGGTGACGATGCCGCACTGGGTACGCGCCACCACCTCCTGGTCAAGCGCCCGCCCGGGCAGGCGCGGGCAATCCACCAACCATTCGATACCGGGCGCCGCGGCATGGCCGGGAGAACTCAAGAGCATCATCCATCCACTGATGAGGCAAAGCGCTGCTGCTTTCAAAGGTTTCATCCGCGTTCCTGGGTAACCGTCCATAGGGAACAGGCTTTTTACCAAGGGCGGCGGCGAGCCAATGCCGGAGCAGTCGCATGTAGGGTGTAAGAATTCTGAATTTTACCCGTCGGCAACTGCTGATGCCGACGGGCGGGTGTCAGAACAGGTTGATGGGGAAATTGCCGACGATCCTGAATTCGTCATAGCTGCCGTCAATCTGCCCGCCACTGGCGCGGTGGTTGTAGACGATGGTGCGCAGGACCGAGTTTTTCAACTTCCCCGATTGCACCACATACGCCAGCATCAAGCCGTTTTCGTTGTGCTTGGCGTTGTCCAGCCCGCGCACGTTGTAGCCGGTGTTGTGGCCGTTGCGATCACCCTCGTAGTGCGTGCCGTCGATGCCCCAGCCCTTGGCGTGCCACAGGCTGGCGGTCAGGCCGGGCACGCCGTAGGCGGCCAGGTCAAGGTCGTAGCGCAGTTGCCAGGATTTTTCGTTGGGGCCGTTGTAGTCCGAGTACAGCGAGTTGGCCATGTAGTTGCCGGTGGACTCCCACACATAGTCGAAGTACTCGTTGCCGAACACCTGTTGCCAGGCCAGGGTCAGGCTGTGGGCCTGGTGGTTGGCAGTCACGGCCAGGCTGGCGGCGTCGTTGTCGATGTAGCCCAGGCGCTGCTGGCCGGAGTCCTCGGTGTGGTAGTAGTGCAGGGCGGTCTTGAGGGCGAGCGTGTTTTTGTCGCCGATGCGATGGGTCAGCCCCAGGTAGTACTGGTCCCACATGTCCTCGAAGCGCGAGCCGTAGAGGCTGGCTTCCAGGCCGTAGCCCGGCTTGAGCGTGGCCCCCAGGTAACTGATGCGCGCGCCGCTGTAGGCGCGGTTGCCGAAGGTGGTGGTCAGGCGCTCGGCGCCGGTGCCGGTGCGCGGGATGGCCCGGTCGAAACTGCCGCCCTGGATCGACAGCCAGTCCAGTTCGTTGCTGTACAGGCCCACGCCCTGGAAGCTGGAGGGCAGGGCGCGGTTGTCCTTGTAGCGCAGGATCGGGTTGTCGGTCATCAGGCGCCCGGCCTTGAGCTCGGTATTGGACAGGCGCAACCGCACATCGCCCACCCCCAGCCGGCTCCAGGTCGGGATCGCATCGCCGTCGCTGTCCACCAGCACGCGGTCGCCGCCATTGGCCACCTTGCCATGCCCGCGCTGCAGGTTGACCGCACTGAATACGCCGATATCCACCCCCACGCCAATCACACCCTGGGTGTAGCCGGAGCTGTATTTGAGCATGGCGGTCTGCACCCAGGTTTCGCGCACGCGGGTGCGTTCGATGCCACCGGGTTTCTTGATGCTCAGGTAGGTGCTGCGCTGGGTGTGCTGGTTGGAATAGTAGTGACGCAGGTTCAGGTCCAGGCTGCTGCCCTCGATAAAGCCCGGAGCGCTGGCCTGGGCGTTTTCTTGCGCATAAGCCTGGGTGCCGGTCGCCAGGGTGGCGGCCAGGAAAAGACGTGGATACATGGTTAATCCCCACACAAAGAAGAAACTGTAGGAGCGAGCTTGCTCGCGAAAAGCCGGAGACCGCCGCGTGCATCCAGAATGCGCGCGTTATCGTTGACGGTCTTCGCGAGCAAGCTCGCTCCTACATGAAGGGTGCATACGCGCTGTTCAGCGAACCGGGGCTTCTGCGAGCCGGGTTTCGCGGGCCGGGGTGCCGGGCAGCACGGGCCGGGTTTCCTTGGCGAACCAGGCAGCGGTGAGGCACACCAGGTTGGCGATCAGCAGGTACCACACCGGTGACATCGGGTCGCCCGTGGTGCCGATCAACCAGGTGATGATGATCTGCGCAGTGCCGCCAAACGCCGCCACACCAAACGCGTAGACGATGGAGAAACCGGTGGAGCGCACGGATTTGGGGAAGCTCTCCACCAACAGCACGATCAACGCCGCGCCGCTCATGCCATGCAGGCCCGAGAGCACTGCCAGGGTCAGGAGGAAGGTCGACGGGCTGGGGTGTTCGGTCATCAATTGCAAGGCCGGGAACAGGATCAGCAACAGCACCACCCGGGGCGTCATCAGGATCACCCGGCGCCCGAAACGGTCGCACAACATGCCGCCGGCCACCGCGCACACTGCCATGGCCGCGCCGGCCACCAGGGTCGAGAGCATGGAAATACTGGTGGGCAACTTCAGCTCTGTCAGGGCAAAGGTGGTCATGTAGTTGAGGAAGTACTGGGTGATGGTGCTGCCCGAGAGGATCAGCAAACCCAGGACCAGCGCGCGCCGATGCTTGCCGCAGACTTCGCGCACCAGATCGCCGGTGCTGGTGGTTTCGCCCTGGCCGTGGAAGGTCTCGGCCAGGTTACGGCGGATATAGATCCCAATCGGCAACACCAGCAGGCCAAACACGAACGGCACGCGCCAGCCCCAGCTGTTGAGGTCTTCGGGGGACATCACTTTGGTCAGGGTATAACCCACCAGCCCTGCGGCCATGGCGGCGACACCCTGGGCCACCACTTGCCAACAGGCGTAGGTGCCGCGTTTGTGCGCTGGCGCGGCTTCCAGGATATAGGTGGTGGCGGGGCCGGCTTCACCGCCCCAGGCCAGGCCCTGGATCATGCGGGTGACCACCAGCAGGATCGGCGCGGCAATCCCGATGGTCTCGTAGCCGGGCAATATCGCAATACTGCCGGTGCCCACCGCCATCATCACCAGGGTCAGCAACATCGCCGGCTTGCGCCCGACGCGGTCGGCGTAGGCGCCAATCAGCACCGCGCCCAGGGGCCGCACGATAAAGCCGATGCCAAAGGCGGTGACCGAGAGCATCAAGCTGACGAAGGCGCTATCGGACGGGAAAAACGTGTGGCCGATCATCACCGCGAAGGTCGCGTAGACCCCAAAGTCGAAAAACTCCACGGCATTGCCCAGCACCACGGCAAAGATGCTCTTGCGGCCGGCGTCCGGCGATGGCGTTTCGGGTGTGTGCTCGGGACCCTCGCGAGTCAATTGTTCAGTGTGCATACCAGCCCCTCGATTTTAGTTATAGGTCGCCCAGGCCCCGGCCTTGTGGCCGGGGAGCGGGCGTGTGGGTGGGCAGTTCAGTTACAGCGTCAAGGTCAGCTCGGGTTCGGCCATTGGTGGATTGCGCCACGCCAGCTCTCATAGGTTTTTGCGATTTGCAGCAGCCAGATATCGGCAAAGCGGGGGGAGATCATCTGCAGGCCGATGGGCATGCCATCGGCGGCGAAACCACAGTTGATCGACAGCGCCGGTTGCTCGCCCATGTTCCAGGGCACGGTGAACACGATGTGTTCGAACGGCAGTTGTGGGTCATTGCTCGGCGATGGCCATTGGGCGGGGAACGCGTTGACCTGGTTGGTGGGCGACAGGATCAGGTCCAGGTCGCTGAAGGCCTGGGCGGCGCGGCGGCGCATCTCGAAGGTCTGGTTGAACCCCTGCACCGCCTGTACGCCGCTGATGTCGGCACCAGGGGCGGCCCAGTCGCGGATGTACGGCAAGACTTTATCGAACTGCTCGCTGCTCAAGGCCGACAAGTCGCCCCATTGCCGGGCGCGCCAGAACTGGTCGAGGCCGTCGAGCTGGGCGCGGTCCATGATCGGCGGGATCAGCGTGACCCTGGCGCCATGGGCTTCGAACAGGCGTGCGGCGTGCTCCACCGCCTCACACACGAAACCTTCCGGTTGCAGGCCGGCACCTGGCTCGAGCATCAGGCCGACCCGCAGGCCCTTGACCGACAGCGGCTGGTTGCTCCACTCGCTGGTGAGCGGCGGCAGGCTGGTGGCGTCGCGGGCGTCGGGGCGGGCCAGGTGCTGCATCATCAAGACGCAGTCGTCCACCGTGCGGGTCATGGGCCCGGCGGTGCGGCCGGTGTAGTACGGGTCGATCGGGATGCGCCCCAGGGTCGGCTTGAACCCCACCAGGCCACACCAGGCGGCGGGCAGGCGCACCGAGCCACCGATATCGGTGCCGATATGCAACGGCCCGTAACCGGCGGCGGCCGCCGCGCCAGCCCCCGAGCTGGAACCGCCGGTGTTGTTGGCGGTGTTCCACGGGTTGCGGGTGATGCCATGGAAGCTCGACAAGCCGGAGGAGAGCATGCCGAAATCCGGGACAGTGGTCTTGGCCAGCACAATCGCCCCGGCTTCGCGCATCCGCGCGGCGGGCGGGGCGTCCCTGAGGGCCGGGGTCAGGCGGGTGGCGGCGCTGCCGAGGGGAATCGGCGTGCCTTCGGTGGCTATCAGTTCCTTGATGGTCACGGGCACACCATCGAGCACGCCGTTGGGCTGGCCTTTGTTCCAGCGCTCGGTGGCGGCCTGGGCTTGCCGGCGTACCTGCTGTGGATCGAAGGCGTACAGCGCGCGGATCTGCGGCTCCCAGCGGTCGATATGGCCCAGCAGGTGGTCGTAGTAGTCGATGGGGGAGAGCTGGCGGCTGGCGAACTGCGCCAGCAATTGCGTGGCCGTGAGGTCGTGAAGATCGGTCATTGAGCGCTTCCTGGTGATGGGCCCTGGGGCTCATGGCGGGTGGCTGTTGGACCCGACTATATAAACCCTGGGCAGCAGCGACCATCACATTCGAAGCGGTGCAGTGTTGCGTTTTTGTGTGCACTCAATTGTCACGACTCTGGGCGCCGGCAAGCCCTAATACCAGTCAGTCAAGCGCAGATCCCCTGTGGGAGCGGGCTTGCTCGCGAAAGCGGTGGGTCAGTCAACATCAATGTTTGCTGGGCCGACGTCTTCGCGAGCAAGCCCGCTCCCACATTTGATCTTCACTGCGTTGAGCATTGCGTTCGCTTGACTGATCGGCATTACGGCAAGCCCGCTCCCACACTGGATCAGCGCAACAATTGCTCGATGGCTTTGCATACCCGTGGATCATCACAATGCGCCACATTGAAGCGCATAAAATCATGCAGCCCCGGCTCATACCCAAACAGTGCCCCCGGCGCCAACACCATGCCGCGCTTGAGCCCGGCCTCGGCCAGTTGTTCACCCTTGACCCCGGCCGGCAGACGCGCCCAGATAAACATCCCCGCTTCATACCCCATGGGCAGCTCACAGCCACAGCGGCGCAACCACTGTTCCACCCGCGCACCGGCTTCCAGCAGGCGCTGGACCATGCGCTTGCGGTGCCGCGCATAGCTGCCTTCGCTGAGCAGGCGGTAGACCAGTTGCTCGAACAACTCCGAGGTCACGCCGCCGCTCATCAACTTCATGTTGGTCAGGTTGGCCGCCAATTGCGGCGCCGCCACCACATAGCTGACCCGGGTATTGGCGCTGAGGGTTTTCGAGAAGCCCGACAGATAGGTCACCTGCTCCAGCCCGGCGAGTGCCGCCAGGCGGGGCGGCGGGTTGGGGTGCAGGTCGCCGTAGAGGTCGTCCTCGATGATATGGCAGTGATACTGGCGCATCAGTTGCAGCAGCCCAAAGGCCTGGGCCGCGCTGAAGGAATGGCCGGTGGGGTTGTGCAGGATGCTGGTGGTCACATACAGGCTGGGCCGTTCCTCGCTGAGCAACTGCTCCAGGGCCGCCAGGTCGAAACCATCCGGGCCGCGCGGCAGTGTCACCACCTTGACCCCATGCAACGCCAGGTTGGCGTGGAAGTTGAAATAGCACGGCGCATCCAGCAGCACCGTGTCACCGGGGCGGGCCAGCAGGCGCATCAACATGTCCAGGCCTTGCAGGGTACTGGGGGTGGTGATGATCTGTTCCACCGGCACCGCCAGGCCATCGCCCAGGAGTTTTTGTTGCAGGGCCTGGCGCAGCGGCAGGAAACCCGCCGGCGTGCCCATGCCGGCAACCCGCAGGGACGGGGCCCGTACCACACTGCGCAGGGCCTGGCGCATGGTCTCGGAATCGAGCCAGTCTTCGGGCAGGTGGCCGCCACCGGGGCGCAGTTCGCCCTGGCCGGTCAGCATCGGCCGGCGCAGCACACTGAGCAAATCCTGGGGCAGCAGGTCCACCCAGTTGCTGGACGATGGCTGCGTCTGGCGCTGGGCCACAAAGTGCCCGCGGCCCTGGCGCGAGGTCAGCAGGTGTTGGCCGCGCAGGCGGTCCAGGGCCTCATTGACGGTGAATTTTCCGACACCCAACTGTTGCCCCAGCTCACGCACCGACGGCAGTTTGCTGCCAGCGGCCAATTCGCCTTGTTCGATGGCACGGGCGAACGCCTCGACGATCTGCTGGACCTTGGGGGCGCGCTCATGAAAGTGGATCTGCGGAAGGGCCATCGCGATGTCCTGAAGTTTGCCGGTCACTTTACCGGTAAAGCCTGCATGAATAACCGCCGAGTTTACCTGCCCGGCGCCGGATCTGCGCCCTAGACTGCGCAACATTCCTTGCCGCCGTGAAATTACCCACCATGGTCACTGCCCTTACGCTGTCTTCGTTCCTGTATTTCCTGGTGTTGTGCAGCACCCTGGCCTTCAGCCCCGGCCCCATGACCCTGCTGCTGCTGAGCCTGGGGCTCAAGGACGGCCTGCGCCACTCCTTGCCGGCACAGTTCGGGGCCAGTGTGTCGTACCTGATTTCGATCCTGATCTTTGCCGTGGGCTTTTCCGAGCTGATCAAGGGCTACCCGCTGATTACCCAGGGCATCCAACTGGTGGGCGTGGCTTACATTCTGTACCTGGCCTACAAACAGTGGACCAGCAGCGGCGTGCAGATCAACACCAGCGGGCAAGGGCCAGAGACGCCCCGTGGCCTGTTCGGCAAGGGCTTGCTGACCGGCCTGTCCAACCCCAAGGCGATCATTCTGTTCAGCGCAGTGTTCCCGCAGTTTGCCGCCGTGGGGCAGGACAGCGCCGCCGGCGACATCGCGATCCTCGGCCTGACCTTCCTGGTCCTGCAGTTCGCCAGCGGCTGCCTGTATTGCTACTTCGGCCAGCGCATCAAGCATGTGCTCGAGTCGCCGCGCAAGCGTGTGCTGTTGCAGAAGGTCACGGCGGTGTTGCTGCTGGCCGTGGCGATGTTACTGGCCCGTGGATTCTCCAGCTAGGCGCCTGGCGTCAAGGGTTTGGCAAGGTGATGGGCGCCAGGGATAACCCTCTGAGCGGTAGTGGCTATTTGCCGGTCCCCTGATAGACTTCCAGCATTCATCCAGGATCAGCCAGATCATGCCAGCCGCAGGAGGAAAAGGACTTCCGCTCGCCAGACGCCTGTACAAATCGCGGACCCTGGGGCTCACGCTCGGTTTCGTCTGTGTATTGGCCGGCATGTACCCGCTGGATCCGCCAGGCTGGGTCTGGGCCTGGATGCTGCTCAACGCCTTCGCCTGGCCGCACCTGGCCTACCAACTGGCACGCCGCGCCGAAAACTCCCTGCGCGCCGAACGCCGTCATCTATTGGTGGACTCGTTTTGTGGCGGCTTCTGGGTCGGTGCCATGCACTTCAACCCGCTGCCCAGCGTCACCACGCTGTCGATGATGACCATGAACAACGTCGCCATCGGTGGGCTGCGGTTCATGTTGATGGGCTGGGTGGCCCAGGCACTGGGCATCGGGGTGGCGCTGCTGCTGTTCGCCCCGGCCTATATCGCCCTGACCACGCCCGCCCAGCTTTACGCCTGCTTGCCGATCCTGATGCTCTATCCGCTGGCCCTGGGCTGGATCTGTTATCGCCAGGCCATCACGCTGGCCCGGCACAAGCGTGAACTACTGGCCCTGAGCCGCACCGACAGCCTGTCCGGCCTGCTCAACCATGGCGCCTGGAAAGACCACCTGGAAATCGAGTTCGAACGCTGCCGGGGCGGCCAGCAGGGCGCTGCGATTGCCCTGATCGATATCGACCATTTCAAGATCATCAACGACACCTACGGTCACGTCACCGGCGACATCGTGCTGCGCCAACTGAGCAAGATCCTGCGCCAGAACCTGCGCGCCACCGACCTGGCCGGGCGCTACGGCGGCGACGAATTCTGCGTGATCCTGCCGGACATGCCCCTGGGCCACGCCACCGAAGTGATGGACGCACTACGCGACCGCTTCAGCTCCCTGGGCTACGCCCAGGATCCGACCTTGCGCGCCAGCCTGAGCATTGGCCTGGCGCCGTATCAAGCGTCCCACGGTGATGCGACCAGTTGGTTGAATGATGCCGACCAGGCGTTGTATGAGGCCAAGAGTAGCGGGCGCAATCGGGTGCGTTCGGTGCAGGGCGGGTGGGTGCGGTCGGTTTGAACTGCCGGATTTGAATCCGCGCTCAGCGCGCCAGCGGCGGCCCGCCCGCACCCAGGGGTTTTTATGATGTGTGCAGGGTTGTCGTGCGCCCCAATACCAAACTGCACAGCGCCGGCAAGAACAGCAGCGTCAATAACGTCCCCACCAACACCCCGCCAATCAGCACATACGCCAGGGACGACCAGAACACCGACAAGGTCAGCGGAATAAACGCCAACGCTGCCGCCAGCGCGGTCAAGATCACCGGCCGCGCGCGGCGTACGGTGGCTTCGACGATCGCTTCGCCACTTGCCATGCCCTGTTCCTGGTTCTGGCGGATCTGGTCGGTGAAGATCAGGGTGTTGCGCATCAGGATCCCGCCAATCCCGATCAGGCCCAGGATCGCATTGAAGCCAAACGGCTGGTTGAACAGCAGCAAGGTCGGCACCGCGCCGATCAAGCCCAGCGGGGCGGTGGCGAAGACCATCAACATCACGCCGAACGAGCGCACCTGGAACATGATCACCGTGAGGGTCAGCAGGATCATGATCGGGAACAGTGCCGCCAGGGCCACGTTGGCCTTGGCGCTTTCTTCCACCGGGCCGCCGATGTCCAGGCGATAGCCGGCCGGCAGTCGCGCGATCAGGGGTTGCAGGTCTTTGTAGACAGCCATTTCCACATCGGGCGGTTGCACGCCGTCGACGATGTCGGCGCGCACTTCGACGGTGCTCGCGCGGTTGCGACGCTTGAGGATCGGCTCTTCCATCACCGCCTGGAAATGCCCGACCTGGGCCAGGGGCACCGACACCCCGGCGCTGTTGGTCAGGGTCATGTTGTCGAGGTTGCCGAGGTCTTCACGCTGGCTGCCCTGGGCGCGGGCCACCACCGACACGGTGCGGTTGCCTTCGCGCACTTCAGTGATGGGGTTGCCGCTGAGCAGGGCGTTGAGCTGGGATTTCACTTCGTTGGGGGTGAAACCCAGCAGGCGCAGGCGATCCTGGTCCAGCACCAGGCGATAACCGCTGCTGCGCTCGCCCCAATCGAGGAACGCGTCCTTGGTCAGGCGGTTGGCGGCAACCACCTGGCGCACTTCCTCGGACAGGCTGCGCAACACGTTCACGTCGGGGCCAGACACGCGAAACACCACCGGGAAGGGCACCGGCGGGCCGAACAGCAATTGCGTGACCCGCACCCGCGCGGCGGGGAATTCGCCGCTGGCGATACGCTCGCGCATACGCAGTTTCAAGGCGTCCCGGGCATGGGCGTCGGGGGTTTGTACGATCAGCTTGGCGAACGCCGGGTCGGGTAACTCGGGGTTCAGCGACAGGAAAAACCGTGGTGCACCGCCGCCCACATAGGTATCGACCATGCGGGTCTGCGGCTCTTGCAGCAGCGCCTTTTCCAACTGCGCCGCCACCGCCTCGGTGCTTTTGAAGGCACTGCCCGGCGGCATATACACCTCCAGAATCAGCTCGGAGCGGTCGGAGTTGGGGAAGA
Source organism: Pseudomonas sp. WS 5059 (assembly GCF_012985525.1). NCBI lineage: Bacteria > Pseudomonadati > Pseudomonadota > Gammaproteobacteria > Pseudomonadales > Pseudomonadaceae > Pseudomonas > Pseudomonas sp. WS 5059. The sequence goes on from NZ_JAAQWO010000009.1 coordinate 264,133, forward strand.
ACTGCTTCTTCACCACGCCCAGGCCCAAGCCGCACAGTACAAAGGCCGACACCACCAGCCCGGTCACCAGCCAGCGCCGGCGCACGCAGGTTTGCACCAGGTGGCGCAGTTTCTGGTACCAGGGGCCGGCGTAAATCGCGTCGTGGCCGCCGGGCACCGGCTTGATATTGGGCAGCAGCTTGACCCCCAGGTACGGGGTAAACACCACCGCCACCAACCAGGAGGCGATCAGGGCAAAGCCGACGATCCAGAAGATATTGCCGGCATACTCACCCGCGCCCGAACGGGCAAAACCCACCGGCAGAAAGCCGATGATCGTCACCAGGGTACCGGTCAGCATCGGTGCGGCGGTGGAGCTCCAGGCGAAGGTGGCAGCATGGATGCGGTCGAAACCTTCTTCGAGTTTGACCACCATCATCTCAATGGCAATGATCGCGTCGTCCACCAGCAGGCCCAGGGAAATGATCAGCGCACCGAGGGTGATGCGGTCAAATTCGCGGCCGGTCAGCAGCATGATCACAAACACCATGGACAGGGTCAGCGGCACGGCTGCCGCCACCACCAAACCGACACGAAAGCCCAGGGCCAGCAGGCTGATGACCATCACCACGGCCAGGGCGACGAAGAATTTGAGCATGAACTCATCGACCGCCAGGCTGATGTTTTTCGCCTGGTCGGAGACTTTTGCGAAGTTGACACCCAAGGGCAGGTCCGCCTGGATTTTGCCCTCCTGGGCCTTGAGGCTCTTGTCCAGGTCCAGGCCGTTCCAGTGTTTCTCCATGATGATGCCCAGCATCAAGGCCGGGTCGCCCTGGTGCCGGATACGGTAGCTGGGCGGGTCTTCATAGCCACGGCTGACGGTGGCGACATCGGCGATGCGCAACACTTTGCCGTCCACCGGCAGCGGCACGTTCTCGATCAGCGCCAGGCTGTCGAAGGCGCCGTCGATACGGATATAGGCGCGGGGGCCGGCGGTTTCGACAAACCCCGACGGCGCCACGGCGTTTTGTGCGGCGAGGGCGGTGAAGATCTGCTCGGGCTTGATCCCCAGGGTCGCCAGGCGCTCATAGGAAAACTCGACAAACACCCGCTGCGCCTGTTCGCCGAGAATATTGACCTTCTTCACCCCTGGCAGCCTGAGGAAGTCCTGGCGCATTGTTTCGGCCATCTGCACCTGCTGGCGATGGGGCAGGTGTTGGGCTTCCAGGGCGTACAGGGCGAAGTACACATCGGAATATTCATCGTTGAAGAATGGCCCGATCACGCCCTTGGGCAGTTTGGCAGCCTCGTCGCTGAGTTTTTTGCGGGTCTGGTAGAACAGGTCCTGGATTTCATTGGGGCGCGTGGACTCGAGGAAGGTCATGCGCATCGACACAAACCCCGGTTGGGCGATGGTTTCCACGCGATCGTAGTAGTCCAGTTCCTGTAGGCGCTTTTCCAGGCGGTCGGCCACTTGTTCCTGCATCTCCTGGGCCGTGGCACCGGGCCAGGCGGCGGTGATGGTCATGACCTTGACGGTGAACAGCGGGTCTTCGGCGCGCCCCAGCTTGGCGAAGGAAAAAATCCCCGCGGCGAGGATCGCCAGGATCAGGAACAGCGTGACGGCGCGGTGCTTGACCGCCAGGGCGGAAAGGTTGAGGCCATGCATGCTCAAGGTTCCTGGCGGCGATTGAGGGTCAGTGCCTGGGCGGGCAACAGGCGTACGCTGTCCCCTGGGTGCAGCAGGTGCGCACCGAGGGCGACGATCAGTTGGTCGGGGCTGACCCCGCCGCAAAGCAGGGCGTCTTCCTGGCCCAGGCTGGCCACCGTGACCGGGGCGAAGCTGACTTTGTCATCCGCGCCAATCAGCCACACGCCGGTTCCGTTACCCGCATCGTGCAGGGCGCCGATCGGCACGCGGGTGTGTGGCGGCTGGCCGTTGCCTTGTAGGCGCAGGGTGATGGTGGAACCGAGGGCGAAACGCTCAACCCTGCCGTGCAGCACATAGCGCGCGCGGTAGGTGCGGGTGACGGGATCGGCGCTGGCCGACAGTTCGCGCAGGGTTGCGTTGACGGCCTGGTCCGGCGCGCCGAACGGCAGGGCCAGGGCTTTTTGCGAGGCGCGGTCGCGCAGGTTTTCCGGCAGGTGGATGATCGCTTCCCGTGCGCCGTCGTGGGCCAGGCGCGCGACGATCTGCCCTTCGGCCACCACCTGCCCGCGTTCCACCCGCACATCGGTGATCACCCCGTCGCCATCGGCCCGCAGCACCGAGTAGGTGCGACGGTTTTCGATCTGGCTGGCATCCGACTGGGCGGCGGCGAGCTGCGCTTGAGCGACCTGCAGGTTAGTCGCGGCCTGGTCGAAAATCTGCCGTGATACCGCGCCGGTACTGGCCAGGCGTTGATAGCGGTTGGCGTCATCGCGGCGCTGGCGCAGTTGCGCCTGGGCGGCGTTGACGCGGTTTTTTGCCGAGCGCAGTGCCAGCTCGAAGTCGCCGATATCCAGGACCAGCAGGGTGTCGCCCCGGGACACATGCTGGCCGGGATCGACCTTGCGTTCGATCACCTTGCCGCTGACCCGAAAACCCAGGTCACTTTCGGTACGCGCCGCGACCACCCCGGTATAGGCATTCTGCTGGCTGGCGGCGGCTTCGACTTTGGCCGCCAGCACCGGGCGCGCAGGGGCGGCGTTGGCGCTGGGGTCGGCCTGGCTGTTGCAGCCGCTGAGCAGGATCAACAGCGCCAGGGGCGGGAAAAGGCGGTGAAGGGGAGGGCGTGGGCTCATTTCAGGCTCCTGGTGGCGCTGAGTGAATAAAATTACGTTCGTAATATTTGAAGAATATTACGACCGAAATATCATTTAAGCCAGCCCTCGATCAGGTTTTGTACGAGTCGGCTTGCCGGCGATCGCGGTGTATCAGTCGATAAATCCATTGGCGGGCCCGCCGCCATCGCTGGCAAGCCAGCGCCTACAAAAGCGCATGCGGGTGCAGTTGTCACACTTTGTCCAAGTTATCCGGGTGTAGATGATTACGATTCTCTTTTGAGATAAATCCTGAAGGTCTACGCCCATGCTTCCTGCTTTTCGTTTTGCGCCGCTGGCCCTGCTGGTGGCTGGCAGTCTCAACGCTCACGCCGATGAGCCTGCGTCACTGCAACTCAATGAGGTGGTGGTGACCGCCTCGGGCTTTGCACAGAATGTCGAAGACGCGCCGGCCTCGGTCACGGTGATCGATGGCGAGGCCTTGCGCCGCAAGTCGTACCGCGACCTGGGCGATGCGGTGCGGGATGTCGAGGGCGTCACGGTGAATGGCGGGGCCAATGAAACCGACATCTCGATCCGTGGCATGCCCGCCGACTACACGCTGATCATGGTCGACGGCAAACGCCAGAGCGCCCGGGAGTCGCGGGTCAATGGCAACAGTGGCTACGAGCAGAGCTTTGTGCCGCCGGCGGCCGCCATCGAGCGCATCGAAGTGGTGCGCGGGCCGATGTCGTCGCTGTACGGTTCCGATGCCATCGGCGGGGTGATCAACGTGATCACGCGCAAGGTGTCGCCGCAGTGGGGCGGCTCCATTGGCTATGACTACTCGGCCCGCCAGCACAGCGACCAGGGCAATGCGCGCCAGACCCAGTTCTACCTCAGCGGCCCGCTCAAGGAAGACCTGCTCGGCTTACAGGTGTGGGGCCGTTACCTCGACCGCCAGGCCGATGACGATATTGAGCAGACCAATGGCTTCAGTAAAGCCGATCACCGCGACCTCACCGCGCGCCTGGCCTTCACCCCGGGCATCGACCACGACATTCTTCTTGAAGCCGGCGCCACGCGCCTGAAAAACGGCGATGGGATCAGCGCCAACTGGGCCACCCGCGAGCAGGAAAACAACCGCGATCACTGGTCGCTGTCGCACCAGGGCCGCTGGGGCTGGGCCACCTCGGACATTGCCTTTGCCCAGGAAACTTCCACCCGCGAAGGCCGCGCCACGCCGGCCCAAACCGATATTTTCGGACGCAAGCCCGAGGTCAAGAACAGTGTGTTCGACGCCAAGTTGGTGGTGCCCACGGCCCATAACGTCAGCACCGTGGGCATGCAGTGGAACGACAGCCAGCTGACCGACTGGAACCAGGGCCTGGGCGACCGTGTGGACTACGAGTTCTCGGTGGTGCAAAAAGCCCTGTTTGCCGAGAACGAATGGTCGGTCACCGATAGCTTCGCCCTGACCACCGGCCTGCGCCTGGATCATCACGAAGAATACGGTGCCCATGTCAGCCCACGGCTGTATGGGGTGTGGCGCGCCAGCGAGCAGTGGACGTTCAAGGGCGGCATCGCCCGTGGCTTCAAGGCCCCGGAGATCCGCGCGGTGGTGGCGGACTACGCCTACCTGCGGCGCAACCGTTTCGTGATGTTCGGCAACCCCGACCTCAAGCCGGAAACCAGCACCAACTACGAAATCTCGGCGCTGTGGAGCAACCGTGACGATCTGTCGGCGGGCGCGACCCTGTTCTACAACGACTTCCAGGACAAACTGTCCACCGTCACCACCGACCAGCGCTGGAACGGCTACACCATCATGGAGCGGGTCAACGTCGACAAGGCGATCATCCAGGGCGTGGAGCTCAACGGCCAATGGGATATCAACCCCAGCGTGCTGCTCAAGGCCAACTACACCTACACCGATTCCGAACAGAAAACCGGTGCCAACGCTGGCGCGCCCCTGGCCTTGACCCCCAAGCAAAAGGCCAATGTGCGTAGCGAATGGAGTATCAACGACCGCGCCCAGGCCTGGGCTTCGTTGAGCTATTACGGTGAGGAAACCGGTAACACCATCACCAGTGAAAAACCGGCGCCGGGCTACACCACCGCCGACCTGGGCGGCTCCTTTGATGCGACCGAATCCCTGACCCTCAATGCCTCCCTCAACAACCTGGCCAACAAGCGCCTGGACGACGAGACCTACGGCACCGTGAACTACGGGCGCACCTTGTGGATGGGGGCCACGCTCAACTTCTAAGGCGCTGCAGGCAACCGCACCACCGCGCAGAGACCTGCCGGTGGGCGGTTCTCCAAGAGCAGTTCGCCGCCATGGGCCTGGATGCACGACCGTGCAATCGCCAGGCCCAACCCCAGGCCACCGCCGCTGGCGCCCAGCTGTACGAAGGGTTCGAACACCTTGTTCAGCCAGTCCTGGGGCAGGCCGCTGCCATGGTCGAGAATCTCCACGCACAGCACCCCCGTGTCCTCGTGCTTGAGGCTGATACAGGCATCGCCGCCATGTTTGACCGCGTTGTCGATCAGGTTGGCCAGGGCGCGCTTGAGCGCCAGCGGCCGGCAATCGAGCAGCAGCGGCGGGGCGCCCAGCCAGGTCACTGGTTGTTGCAGGCGCCGGTAACGCTTGGCCAGGTCATCCAGTAATGCGCTCAACGAGGTTCGGCGGGTGGCTTCCTGCACGGCGTCGTCGCGCACGAAGTTCAGGGTTTCGCGCACCATGGCGCTCAGCTCGCCGAGGCTGTCGAGCATGTCGTCCCGCTCAGGGCCTGGCTCCAGCAACTCAACCTGCAAGCGCAGTTCGGTGAGCGGGGTGTTGAGGTCATGACTGATCGCCGCCAACATCCGCGTGCGCCCTTCGACATGCCGCGCCAGGTTGGCCTGCATGGTGTTGAAGGCGGTGGTCAAGTCACGGGCTTCCTGGGGGCCGCTCAAGGGCAGCGGTGCGATCCATTCGCCCCGGCTGACCCGTTCGGTGGCCTGGGCCAGGGTTTTCACCGGGCGCACCACCCGCGCGATGAAAAACATCACGATCAGCAGCACCGGCACCGTGGTCACCGGCAGGCTGTAGGCCAATACGCGGCCCCATTCATACGCCCCGGCGGGATGCTGCAGCGCATTCAGGTACTGGCCGTTCGGCAGGGCGATGCTGCTGCGCAACCGCAAGGGCGCCCAGCCGGCGGGGCTGAACACATGGGTGCGGGCGTTGGCGCCGCTGATGCGTTCCAACTGCATGCCGATGGGCACGTCTGGCGGCAGTTGCAGGTGTTGGCGCAGTTCGTTGGCCAGGCGGCGTTCTTCGGGGCGCAGTTCAAACGGCTCGACTTCGGCCCGGGGGGCGATCCAGAAACGTGCGTTCTCGGTGTTCATCGCGGCCAACAGGTGCGCCGGCTCTTCGCCGCCCAGGCCGGCGGCATGGTGTGCGATCACCAGGCGTTCCAGGCTGAAACTGCGCGACAGCGGGTGGATCAGGCTGCCGGTGCGTTGCAGGAACAGCATGGCGATGGCGTTGGAGGCCAGCAGCGCCAGCAGCAACAACAGGCTCAGTTGCTGCACCAGGGTGCGCGGCCATAGGCGGCGCCAGCGGTTCAAGCGGCGCACGGGGTGACGTCGGCCGCCAGCAGGTAGCCGCCGCCCCAGATGGTGCGCAACAGGTCCGCCGCCGCGCCGTCGTGGGCCAGTTTGCGGCGCAGGCGGCTGACCTGGCGGTCGATGGTGCGGTCACTGACATCACTGTCGGCGGCGGCGGTCAGGTCGATCAGGCGCTCGCGGGGCAACAGGGTGTTGGGATGATCGAGGAACACTTGCAGCAGCCGGCTTTCGGCGGTGCTCAGTTGGATCGGCGGGCAGCCTGCGCGGGTCAGCAGTGCGCTGATGGCGCTGAAGTGCCAGCCGGCGAAGCCGTAGCTGCGGCTGGCCGGCGCCATGGGGGCCTGGCTGCGGCCCTGGCGGCGCAGCACGCTGTGGATGCGCGCCACCAGCTCACGGGGTTCGAAGGGCTTGGTGATGTAGTCGTCGGCGCCCAGGTCCAGGCCGCGAATGCGGTCGGCGGCGGCATCGCGGGCGGTCAACAGGATCACCGGGGTGTTGCTGCGCCGATGCAGTTGGTTGCACAGCTCAAAACCGTCGCCATCGGGTAGCAGCACATCCAGCACGATCACATCGAAGGCCTGGGTCTTGAGCAGTTGCCACATGCCCGCTGCATCTTCAGCGGTGCGCACCTCGAAGGTGTGGCGACGCAAATAGATGGCCAGCGGCTCGCGGATCTTGCGGTGGTCGTCCACCACCAGGACGCGCGGCGCTACAGGCGCAGGGGCAAATGGCATGGCGGCCCTCGGGAGAGTTGAGCGGGAGAACGGGGATATTACTACGAGTCATTATCATTCACGTATTTTATGACACGCCGCCATTAAGTCGTCCCATGTATGGAACGATGCGAGCCAAATCCGCTGTCTACCGCCTTATTGGTATTGGAATTAAGGTGTATGCACATTGGAGGACCCTCATGAAAAACATCATCGGTATCTACACCAGCCCACGCAGCCACTGGGTAGGCGACGGTTTCCCGGTTCGCACGCTGTTTTCCTACGACACCATGGGCAAGCACATCAGCCCGTTCCTGCTGCTGGACCACGCCGGCCCGGCGGATTTCACCCCCACCACCCAGCGGCGAGGCGTAGGCCAGCATCCCCATCGCGGCTTTGAAACCGTGACCATCGTCTACGAAGGCGAAGTCGAGCACCGTGATTCCACCGGCGCCGGCGGCACCATCGGCCCGGGCGATGTGCAGTGGATGACTGCGGCCAAAGGGATCCTGCACGAGGAGTTCCATTCCCAAGCCTTCGCCAAACGGGGCGGGGCCCTGGAAATGGTGCAACTGTGGGTCAACCTGCCGGCCAAGGACAAAATGAGCGAGGCCGGCTACCAGACCATCGTCGACGGCGATATCCCGTCGTTGCCCCTGGCCAATGGCGCCGGCAGCCTGCGCCTGATCGCCGGTGAGTTCGCGGGCCGCACAGGGCCGGCGCGCACCTTCACGCCGATTGACGTGTGGGACCTGCGCCTCAACGGCGGCAAGGCCGTGACCCTGGACCTGCACGCCGGGCGCAATACCGCGCTGGTGGTGCTCAAAGGCACCGTGCAAGTCAACGGTCAGGAACTGGCACGCGAAGGGCAATTGGTGCTGTTCGAGCGTGATGGCGCGCAGATCAGCCTGGAGTCCAACGCCGACGCCATGGTGCTGCTGCTCAGTGGTGAACCCATCGACGAGCCCATCGTCGGTCACGGCCCGTTCGTGATGAACACCGAGCAAGAGATTCACCAGGCCTTCGCCGACTTCCAGTCTGGCCAGTTCGGCCAAATGCACGGCGCCTCCCGCTGATTGGGGGGGCCCTATACCCGCCAACGCCATTTCATGCGATCTTCAGGGCATTCGCCCTGGAGTCGCCTGGATGCTGTCTTTCATCTCCGCTCACCCGATGCTGTGCGCCCTGGCGCTGATCCTTATCGATATCGTCGTCTGGCGTCTGTTTTCAGCCAGTTCCGGCAACTGGAAACTGATCGCGCGCCTGGGCATCTTCGCCGTGTTCAGTGCCGTGCTGTTCAACGACGGCATGAACCCCATGCAACTGGCGCCCTATGCCGACAACACCCCACTGCACCTGGCCGCCACGGCCTTGCAGATCGGCTGGTGGTTGTTCGCCGCGCGCACCCTGACGGTGTTGCTCGGGGCCTTGATGATGCAGCGGGTCGGCCACACCGGGCGCTTGCTGCAAGACCTGATGGGCGCGGTGATTTTCCTGATCGCGATCATCGCGGCCATGGCCTACGTGCTCGACCTGCCGGTCAAGGGCGTGCTGGCCACCTCCGGCGCGGTGGCGATCATCGTCGGCCTGGCGCTGCAAAGTACTTTGAGCGACGTGTTCTCCGGGATTGTGCTCAACACCACCAAGCCCTACCAACTGGATGACTGGATCTCCATCGACGGCACCGAAGGCCGGGTGACGGATATCGACTGGCGCGCCACGCGCCTGCAAACCTCCCAGGGCAGCATGGCGGTGATCCCCAACTCGCTGGCGGCCAAGGCCAAGATCATCAATTTCTCGCGCCCGGCCGACATGTTCGGCCTGGCGGTGAGCCTGCAAGTCAGCCCTCACGCGCGCCCGCAAACGGTATTGGAAGCCCTGGAACGGGCCATGCAAGGTTGCCGGCAATTGCTGGCCAAGCCGGCGCCGAGTGTGGCGTTCAAGACCTCCACCGGGGGTGGCGTGGAATATGAAATCAGCGGCTTTGTGCCGGCCATGGCCCTCAAGCGCGAGGTGCGCAACCAGCTTTATGACCTGGCCTACCGGCATTTGCAGGCGGCCGGCGTAAGCCTGTTGTCCAGCGCCGAAAGCCCGACCTCGCCGGCCACCACGCCCGCACGTGCACTGCTGGAAAGCTCGAATATCTTCTCGACCCTGCGCCAGGAAGAGAAGGAAACCTTCAGCCAGAACATGACCCTGCACACCTTCCGCGCCGGCGAGATGATCCTGCCGACCGGGGAGGTCAGCGATCACCTGTTTATTATTGAGTCCGGGGTGGTTTCGGTGATGCTGGTCAAGGCCGGGCACAAATTCGAAGCCGGGCGCATGGGGCCGGGCGAGGTGATTGGCGAAGCGGGGATTCTGGGGGAGCAAAGCGTGCCCGCGGACTTTGTGGCCAAGACCTACTGCACCCTCTATCGCATCGAAAAGGAATACCTCAAGCCGTGCCTGGACGCGCGCCACGACATCAGCGAGGCCATGCAGAACCTCCTGGATTTCCGCCTGCACGCCGCCCAGCACCTGACCCAGGACGCACCCATCGTGCCGGTGAAAAAGGGCTTCTTGCATTGGCTGCGCAGCCGGGCCTGAAGCGCCTGGCATTGGCTACCTGTTCTTCGTCAGGATTGGCTATTTGTGCGAGGCAGTGGGGTGATTAAGCTGGGCGCCAATTCCCACTGTCCAGGAGTCACACAATGCACGCCCGCACCGATTTCTACACCGCGTCCCCTGACGCCATGAAAGCCATGCTCGCCCTGGAAGCCGCCGTCGGCAAACTGTCCATTGAACTGCCGCTGCTCGAACTGGTACGCCTGCGCGTCTCCCAGATCAACGGCTGCGCCTTCTGCCTGGACATGCATACCGCCGATGCACGCAAGGGCGGCGAGACCGAACGGCGCCTGTGCACCCTCTCGGCCTGGCGCGAAACGCCGTTCTTCACCCCGCGCGAGCGTGCCGCCCTGGCCTGGGCCGAAAGCTTGACGCTGATCAGCCAGACCCACGCGGCGGATGAAGATTATGCGTTGCTCAATGCCGAGTTCAGCGCCGCCGAGCAGGTTGACCTGAGCGTGGCCATCGCCACCATCAACAGCTGGAACCGCCTGGCGGTGGGCTTTCGCAAGATGCCCAAGTAACGACATTCAAGGGTAGGCGTTGGCCAATGTAGGAGCTGGCTTGCCTGCGATGCAGGCGCCTCGGTGATCCAGCAATACCGAGGTGATGCCATCGCAGGCAAGCCAGCTCCTACACAGGTCAGGTTTCACATTGGGTCGGGGGTTAGAAGTTGATGGAAGCACTCAGGCGCGCCGTCAATGGTGCGCCCTGGAACAGGTAGTCATCGCCCATGTATTCGCCCGCATCACGCCAGTAGCGCTTGTCGAACAGGTTGTCGATGCTCAGGCGCAACACCGTTTCATAGCCATCGACTTTGGTGGTGTAGCGGCTGCCGACGTTGACCAGCGCATAATCCCCCACTTCCACATTGCCGGTGCGGTTGGCGTTCTTGCTGGCGCTGTATTGCACGCCGCCGAGCACTGCCAGGCCGTTGACCCAGGGCAGGGCGTAGTCGGCGTACACACTGGCGCGCAGCTTGGGCACGTTGATTGTCTGGTGATCTTCGTACTGCGGGGTGCCGCTGCCGTTCACCCGTGCGCGAATCGCCGCCACGCTGGTGGCGATCTGCAGACGCTCGGTGGCCCAGCCGTTGGCGGACAGTTCCAGCCCGGTGTTTTTCTGCTGGCCCTGCTGCACGTAGGTGAAGGTCCCGGCGCTGTCTGGCTTGGCGTACTGGTAGGCCTGGCGCGTCTGGAACACTGCGGCGGCGAAGCTGATGCGGCGCCAGTCGTATTTCACCCCGGCTTCGATCTGCCGCGAGACGGTCGGCGCGAGGATTTCCCCATCGTTGTTCGCATACCACGGTGCCTCACCGCCCAGTGACAGGCCCTTGCTGTAGCTGGTGTACAACGAGATGTTTTCCACTGGCTTGTAGATCAGCGCAGCGTTGGGCAGGAACTCGTACCGCTGGGTGTGACGCTCCTGCACGCCATTTTGATCGAAAGATTTTTCATCCAGGCGCACTTCGCGGCCACCGAGCACGGTTTGCCATTGCTCGTTGAAACTGATGCGGTCGGTGACGAACAACCCGTACTGGCGGCTGTCGAGGCGCCGGTGGCTGTCGTTCAGGGGCTTGTCGGTGGGCGGGAAAGTTTCCGGGTCCTGATCGATATTGCCGCTGCCGACGTATTCATTGACTGACTTGCGCTTGTCGATCACCCGGCGAAAAGCGCTGGTGCCGAAGGTCAGTTCATGGCTCAGGCCGGCCGTGCTGAACAGGCCGGTCATGGCCGCCTGGACTTCATCATTGCGCCGGGTGTCGTCGGGGCTGCGGTAGTCAGCGATATCGTAGTTGCCTTCCGGGCTGAAGTAGTTCGGCACTTTGACGCCTTCGCAGCTGGGGGAGCCGTAGCAACCCCAGGCAAACGAACTGTAGTCATCAATCACCACCTTGCTGCGGGTCGCGCTGACGCTGCCTTTCCACTGGTCACTGAAGCGGTACTCGAACTTGCCGTTGAGGTTCAGCGACTCGATGCCTACCTGCTTGGCGCCGCTCTGGTGGCCGAGCAGTTTTTTCGGTGAGGCGTCGTGGGGCACTTCGGTGCCGCCGAGCAACTGGTAGCCGGGCACCGAGCGCTGTTGTTTGTCCTGGTATTCGGCATCCAGTTGCAGCACGGCGTCGGGGCTGATGTTCCAGTCGAAGGCCAGGGACACAAAGTCCCGCTGGCCATTGGCGTGCTCGACATAGGAATTGAGGTCTTCATGGGCGACGTTGGCGCGCAGGCCAAATTGCTGCTCGCTGCCAAACCAGCCGCCGACGTCGGTGGCGATATAGCCGCTGCCGCGATCATCGGTGGATACCGTGACCGAGCGCACGTCTTCCGGGCGCTTGGTCACGTAGTTGATCACGCCGCTGGGCTCGGAAATCCCACTTTGCAGGCCCGACAGGCCCTTGAGCAACTCCACCCGCTGCTTGTTTTCCAGGGCCACGTTCTGCTCGCCGGTGATGGTGCGGCCGTTGATCTTGTAGCTGCTGGCGGCATTCAGGGAAAAGCCCCGGACCACGAAATTTTCGTAGTAGCCAATCGGTGCGTAGCTTTCGCCCACCGAGGCGTCGTTGCGCAGCACTTCGCTGAGCAGGCGTGCCTGCTGGTCCTTGATCAGCGCGGCATTGATCACGGTGATCGAGGCCGGGGTGTCGAGCAGCGGCGCCTCATCGAAGCCGCCGACCGACGCGCTTTGCGCACGATAACCGGACTCATCCTGGCCCTGGATGGTCAGCGCCGGCAGTTCCAGCTCAGCCGCCAGGCTGTTGCCAATGCCGCCGCTGAGCAGCAGGCCGAGGGCCAAATGTGAGGTGACGACGGGGCGAAAACGCAAAACCATGGGGGCAAGGCCTTAAAGCGCGGGGCGGGGGCGCATAAGCTAGGCATAAGTGCGCGTCTTTACAAGTACTCGCCTTGGCCCGGCTGCTTGAGACGTTGCGTCTCAAGCCCCACGCCAATCCGTCCGGGCCTCGACAGCGTGACCCCGCACCTGCGATAGACAAGGCTTCGTTTATCGTTGCAGGAGATCATCATGGGTATCGCTGGAAAAGTTGCACTGGTGACCGGTGCCGGGCAAGGCATTGGCCGGGCCATCGCCCTGCGCCTGGCGCGGGACGGGGCGGATATTTCCCTGGTCGACATCAATGGCGCCAAGCTCGAAGCCGTGGCGGCCGAGGTGGTGGCACTTGGGCGCAAGGCCTCGGTGTTCATCGCCGACGTGTCCAAGCGTGAACAGGTGGTCGCGGCGGTCGAGCATGCGCACCAGACCCTGGGTGGCTTTGACATCATCGTCAACAACGCCGGGGTGGCGCAGATCGATTCGCTGCTGGACGTGACCCCGGAACAGGTCGAACGCACCCTGGGCATCAACGTGCAGGGCGTGTTGTGGGGCATCCAGGCTGCCGGCAATAAGTTCAAGGCGCTCAAGCAGAAGGGCAAGATCATCAACGCCTGCTCGATTGCCGGGCATGAAGGCTTTGCCCTGCTGGGCGTGTACTCGGCGACCAAGTTTGCCGTGCGCGCCCTGACCCAGGCGGCGGCCAAGGAACTGGCAAGCGCCGGGGTGACGGTGAATGCCTATTGCCCAGGCGTGGTGGGCACCGATATGTGGGTCGAGATCGACAAGCGCATGGCCGAGATTACCGGCGCGCCAGTGGGGGCAACGTACAAGAAGTACGTGGATGGGATTGCCCTGGGCCGTGCAGAAACGCCGGAGGATGTGGCGGGGCTGGTGGCTTACCTGGCCGGCCCGGATTCGGACTACATGACCGGGCAGGCGCCGTTGATCGACGGTGGCCTCGTGTACCGCTAACCCCCAGACTCGACTCGGTAAAAAATGTGGGAGCGGGCTTGGATCTTCGTACATTGAGCACCGTGTGCATTCTGCGGTGGCAGTGAAATGCAATCCTCCAATCCCTGAGGATCAAGGTGGGAGCTGTCGAGCCCCAGCGAGGCTGCGATGGCGGCGGCATTGCTGGGATTGATGTTGGCTGACCCACCGCTATCGCTGGCAAGCCAGCTCCTACATTGGATCTTCAGTACATTGAGTACCGTGTGCATCCTGCGGTGGCAGTGAAATGCAATCTTCCAAACCCTGAAGATCAATGTAGGAGCTGTCGAGCCTCGGCGAGGCTGCGATGGCGGCGGCATTGCTGGGATTGATGTTGGCTGACCCACCGCTATCGCTGGCAAGCCAGCTCCTACATTGGATCTTCAGTGCATT